>CAZQOB010000049.1:36076-42127 GCA_964594885.1 uncultured Acidobacteriaceae bacterium | reverse complement strand
CCATCCTCATTAACAGTGAGGTGTCCTACCGGTTGGACCACGCCCCAGCGGGCGGTTCGCGGTGCCGGGTGGCATGCGCGAAGTGGGCTCACCTTCGCGGAAAAACGCGCGCGAAGTATCCGCCTAGGATATCACGGGATGCGCCGTCGCCCAACGGCGGTTTACTCGGAAATTCGCGCCAGCTAGAGACGAATCGGCAACCTCACACCGTCAACTCGGCGTACTCTTCGCGTGTTTCATTTCGTTCATTTTGTCTGCACGAACTGCACAACAAAAATCAAGCGGCAGCAAGAGTATTTTCCCGTGGTGCTGTTGCAATTCGAAATGATTTGTAAGAAACTATCGCGTCATATTTGACCCGAGTGCGCGCTGGCTCGGTGACTGGCGGTGCTTTCTCCGGTTTCCCGCACCCTTCGCGGAGACAGCCACAGCGCGGGTTTTAGGGTCACGGTTAGGCCCTGTGTTGCACACTTAAAACATGGCCCAGATTTTTCACCGCAGCACGAATTTTGTCGCCAGGTTTAGTCTGTTTTCGGGCATTTTCCTGGCTGCATTGGCCCTGACGGCTGTTCTGGGTCTTGCGCGATCGCCTTATTTCACCCGTCAAAATGTCACGCGCTCCCAACCGGTGCAGTTCAGCCACAAACACCACGTGGGCGACGACGGAATTGACTGCCGCTACTGCCACACGTCCGTGGAAAGTTCGGCCACCGCAGGCATTCCTCCCACCAAAACCTGCATGAGTTGCCACTCGGTGCTCTTTAATAATGTCGGCTATCTCGAGCCGGTCCGCGAAAGCTACCGCAGCGACACGTCGATCCAGTGGGTGAAAGTGCACCGCTTGGCGGACTACGTTTATTTCAACCACAGCATTCACGTCGCCAAAGGTGTTGGCTGCTCGACGTGCCATGGGCGCGTGGACCAGATGCCGCTGTTGTTTCAGGCCAACTCGTTGCTGATGGAGTGGTGCCTGGACTGCCATCGCAATACCGAGATGGCGTTGCGCCCGAAAGACAAAGTGTACGACATGAGCTGGCAACCCGGTCCGGAGCAGGCGGACATTGGCAGGAAATTCCAGCAGGAACGCAATATCCGCACGGTGAGCGAGCTGACTAACTGCTCGACGTGTCATCGCTAATGGATGGTATGAGCGACTACGAACAGAAGCGCGAAAAGTTTATAGATAATCACCCGCCGACCGCGGAAGAGAAGGTGCAGCGGAATTATCCGCTGGACTTGGCAGCGGTGCGCGCGCAACTGGCGACCAAACAGGGCAAGCAATACTGGCGCACGCTGGAAGAGCTTGCCGACAATCCGCATTTTACGGACCTGCTGCACCGCGAATTTCCGCGCGCCGCGGCGGAGTGGGATGAATCGGTCGATCGCCGCGACTTCCTGAAATTGATGGGCGCTTCGCTGGCGCTGGCCGGCATGGCCGGCTGCGGCAAGACGGATGAGCCGCACATTGTTCCGTATGTCCGCCAGCCGGAAGGAATGATCCTCGGCAAGCCACAGCACTATGCGACGGTCATGCCGTTCGGCGGTGATGCGCTGGGCTTGCTGGTCGAGAGCCATGAAGGCCGCCCGACCAAGATCGAAGGCAATCCGGATCACCCGTCGAGCCTGGGCGCGACCGACGCAATTGCACAAGCCGCAGTTCTCGATCTTTACGATCCCGATCGCGCCAAAGCTCCCGCACACATCGGGGAGTTGGACACTTGGGAACGCTTCCAGGCCGCGGCGGTTGGATTAGCGACGTCGCAAAGGGCCGTGAATGGCGCGGGAATGCGCATCCTGACCGGCACGATCACGTCGCCGACGCTTGCCGCTCAGATCGAGGCAGTTCTTAAAGCGCTGCCGCAAGCGAAGTGGCACTCGTGGGAGCCCGCAGTCAGTGACGGCGCCCGCGAAGGCGCCAAGCTCGCGTTCGGCCGCGCGGTGAATACGGTGTACCGCGTCGAAAAGGCCGAGGTCATTCTTTCGCTGGACGCGGACTTTCTGGCTAGCGGCCCCGGGCACGTCCGTTATATGAAGGAGTTTTATCGCCGCCGCAACTTGACCGGCCCGAACGACGAAATGAACCGGTTGTACGTGGTTGAGCCGACACCTTCGGTTACCGGCGCTACTGCCGACAACCGTTTGCCGTTGAAATCAAACGATGTTGAACTGTTCGCTCGGGCTCTGGCGGCAAAGATCGGTCCGGGTGGCGCATCCGCGCCGGCGCCTGCGGGTTCCGAAAAATTCCTCGACGCTGTGGCTTCCGACTTGCTAAAGCACAAAGGCGCCACTCTAGTCGTCGCCGGCGAACAGCAGCCTGCCGAAGTTCACGCACTGGCGCACTTGTTGAACGCTCAGCTCGGCAATGCTGGAACGACGGTCTATTACACCGAGCCTGTAGAAGCGAGCTCTGTTAATCAGCGCGAATCGCTGCAGGATCTTTGCTCGGCCATGTACAAGGGCAAAGTGGACCTGCTGCTGATACTAGGCGGCAATCCGGTCTACGACGCGCCGCACGATTGGGACTTTGTGTCCAAGTTGAAGAAGGTTGGCACGATCGTCTATCTTTCCTCGCATCACAACGAGACCAGCGAATACGCGCATTGGCACATACCGGAAGCGCACTTCCTGGAGAGCTGGGGCGATGCGCGAGCGTTTGATGGCACCTACAGCGTGATTCAACCCCTGATCGCTCCGCTCTATCGTGCGCACACCGCGTTTGAAGTGCTGGCGGCTTTTGGCGACAAACCCGGAGCGACCGCTTTCGATGCGATTCGCGAGCGCATGAAGAGCACGCCAGGCGGCGCGGACGCCGAAAAATTCTGGCGCAAGTCGTTGAACGACGGATTTGTGGCCAATTCCGCCTTTGCACCAATCAATGTTTCAGCCAAACTGACGCTGGCCAGCCTGCCTGCGGCCAAAGCCACCAGCGATCTGGAATTCCTGTTCCGGCCCGATCCCACGATTTACGACGGTCGCTTCGCCAACAACGGCTGGCTGCAGGAATTGGCCAAGCCGGTCACCAAGCTGACCTGGGACAACGCGGCCCTGATGAGTCCGGCGACCGCAGAAAAGCTCGGAGTCACACATTCCATTCAATCGCGTGGCGGTGAGCACGGCCAGGTCCGTTCGGCCGTTGTGGATATTTCGCTCTCGGGCAGCAAAGTCACCGCTGCCGCCTGGGTTGTTCCCGGCCAGGCTGATGGCGTAGTCGTCCTGCCGCTCGGCTACGGACGCAAGGTGGCCGGATACGCTGGCTTGAACAAAGGATTCAACGCCTACGTTGTCCGTAACTCGGATGCACTCTGGACCGCCACCGGCGGCAAAGACAGCGTTGCCGTCACCGGCGACGACTATCCACTCGCCTGCACGCAGTATCACCACAACGTCGAAGGCCGCAAGATTCTCAGCACCGCCACGCTGGAAGAGTTCAAGAAAAATCCCGCCTTTGCGCGTGAAGGAGACGAAACGCCCGAGCGCAGCAATACCTTGTACCAGGACTTCGCGACCGATTACCCGCAGCTGCATTTTTATCAAGGCTATAAGTGGGCCATGGCCATTGACACCACCAAGTGCAATGGCTGCAACGCCTGTGTGCTCGCCTGCCAGAGCGAAAACAACATTCCCGTAGTCGGGAAAGATCAGGTGATGCGCGGCCGCGAAATGCACTGGATCCGCATTGACCGCTACTACGAAACCGGTTTGAAAACACAGGCCGACGCACCCAAGGAAAACTCGGCGCTCGCCAATCCCCCGACGTACTTCCAGCCGGTTCCCTGCCAGCAGTGCGAGAACGCTCCTTGCGAACAGGTTTGCCCGGTCGGTGCGACAGTGCACAGCAACGAAGGCCTGAACGACATGGTCTATAACCGTTGCATCGGCACGCGCTATTGCTCGAACAACTGCCCGTACAAAGTTCGGCGCTTCAATTTCCTGCGCTTTCAGGATTGGGAGACTCCTTCGCTTAAGCTAATGCGCAATCCGGAAGTCACCGTCCGCAGCCGCGGCGTGATGGAAAAGTGCACCTATTGCGTGCAGCGCATCAACAACGCGCGCATTACGGCCGAGAAAGAGAATGACGGCAAAGGCCGGGCCATCCGGGACGGCGAAATTGTCACCGCATGCGAACAAGCTTGCCCGTCGGAAGCTATCGTTTTCGGAAACGCCAGCGATCCCAACAGCCGCGTTTCCAAATTGCGCGCGCAGCAGCGCAACTACAACATGTTGGGCGAATTGAACTCGCGGCCCCGGACCACCTATCTCGCTGCGGTTCGTAACCCGAATCCGGCAGCTGGGCAGCCTGCTGAAAAGAAGGAGCCGGCATGAGCGCGGGCGACAGTTCCGTGAACACCCCCGAAATCCGCCGGCTGCCGCGGGTTCTTGAGCCAGGGCACAGCTATTCCACCGTCACCGACAAGATTTCCTCGATTGTTCTCACGCGCCCCGTCTCCATCGGATGGCTCGCTGGATTCAGCATTGCTTTTATCTTCATGATGATGATGCTCGGCTCGATCGCTTGGTTGATTACCAAAGGCGTCGGAATCTGGGGCATCAACATCCCCATCGGTTGGGGCTTCGCGATCGTCAATTTCGTCTGGTGGATTGGTATCGGCCACGCCGGTACGCTGATTTCCGCGATTTTGTTCCTGCTCAATCAGCAGTGGCGCACTTCCATCAACCGCTTTGCCGAAGCCATGACCCTTTTCGCCGTGGCTTGCGCCGGCATCTTCCCGCTCATCCATACAGGCCGTCCCTGGATGGCCTATTACATGTTCCCGTATCCCAGCACCATGGGCATCTGGCCGCAGTTCCGCAGCCCGCTGATTTGGGACGTCTTCGCGGTCTCGACGTACGGCACGGTTTCCGCGCTGTTCTGGTTCGTCGGCTTGATACCCGATCTGGCCACCTTGCGCGATCGCTCCACGAGCAAAGCCACGCAGATTATTTACGGCATGCTGGCCATGGGCTGGCGCGGCTCGGCGCGACACTGGCACCGCTACCAGTCGGCGTATCTGCTGCTCGCAGGCCTCGCGACGCCGCTGGTGCTCTCCGTTCACACCGTGGTGAGCTTCGACTTTGCCATCGCCATCGTTCCCGGATGGCATACGACGATCTTCCCGCCCTACTTCGTGGCCGGCGCCATCTACTCCGGTTTCGCGATGGTGCTGACGATCGCGATTCCTCTGCGCAAGGCTTACGACCTGGAAGACTTCATCACCATGCGGCACTTGGAAAACATGGCCAAAGTCATGCTCGCCACCGGCTTGATCGTCGCCTACGGCTACTTTTTCGAATTTTTCATGTCCCTCTACAGCGGAAACAAGTTTGACGTGTTCCTGGTGCAGCAGCGGCTGCACGGGCCCTACAGCGGCTACTACTTTGCGCTGATTTTGTGCAACATCCTGACGCCGCAACTGCTGTGGATTCACAAGATGCGCACCAATGTCGCGGTGCTCTTCGTCATGTCGCTGGTGGTCAACCTGGGTATGTGGCTGGAGCGCTTCGTCATCGTTGTGATCAGCCTGACCCGCGATTTCAACCCGGGTGCCTGGGGCCGCTACCAGGCCACTTTCTGGGACTACAGCACCTTCTTCGGAACAATCGGCCTGTTCGTTACGCTGCTTTTCCTCTTCGTGCGCGTTCTCCCGGCGATCTCCATCGCCGAGATGCGCGAACTTGTGGCCCACACGTCCCGTGAGGAACACCAATGAAGCTGCCACACCCACATCTGCACGGGCTGATCGGCCAGTTTGAGTCGCCCAAGCAGCTCATCGAAGCCGCGAAGAAAGTTCGCGAGGCGGGCTACAAGCGCGTTGACGCCTTTACTCCGTTCCCGGTGGAAGGCCTTTCTCATGCGCTGGGCCTCGGGCGCAAGCATGACTTGGTGCCTCTGATCACGCTCATCGGCGGGCTTCCCGGGGGTTTGGGCGGCCTCTTCTTCCAGGTCTGGGTCACCGTGTTGGCGTACCCGTTGCACATTGCCGGCCGCCCGCCTAAACGATCGCCGGCCTTTTACCCCGGTCGCTTTGCATTCACCGGTGTTGGCGGCGTCAC
>CAZQOB010000049.1:0-36066 GCA_964594885.1 uncultured Acidobacteriaceae bacterium | reverse complement strand
GGTCGGCTTCACCGTGGGTTTTGGCGGCTTGCTTCTCCTAGGCGGGGTCACCGTGTCGCTGCACCCGTTGAACATTGCGGTCCGCCCGCTCAACATCTGGCCGGCGTTTATCCCGGTCACCTTTGAATTAACCGTGCTTGGCGCGTCTACCTTCGCCGTCTTCGGCATGCTGGCTTTGAATCGGCTGCCGCAACCGCATCATCCGCTCTTCAACATCGAGCGCTTCAAGCACGCTTCCAGCGACGGCTTCTTCCTGTGGATCGAAGCGCATGACCAGAGATTCCATCTGGCGGAAACCGCCCGGTTCCTGCAGAGCATCAATGCCCAGCACGTCACCGAGGTGCGCGATGAAGATTAGCGTCGCGTTCATTCTTGGTGTCGCCTGTGCGTTCAGCCTTGCCGGCTGCAATGAGAACATCATTCGCCAGGACATGGCGGATCAGCCGAAGAACCGTCCGTTGTCGCCCAGCGAAATGTTTGCCGACGGCCGTTCCGAGCGCCCGCTGATCGAAAACACCGTAGCGCGGGGCTCGATCGCTAGCGATGGGTTAAGCGTTTCCAAGGAGTACCCAGGCTACCCGTTGCCGATTGACGACAAGCTCATCGCCCGCGGCGAAGAGCGCTTCAAGATCTTCTGCTCGCCTTGTCACGGCTTGCAGGGCGACGGCAATGGCATGGCCGCCACTCGCGGCATGAAGCATCCGCCGAGCTATCACATTGACCGCCTGCGCCAGGCGCCCAACGGCTATTTTTATGACGTCATTAGCAACGGTTTTGGCGCTATGTACAGCTATTCGGAACGCGTTGAGCCGCGCGATCGCTGGGCCATTATCGCCTACATCCGCGCGCTGCAGTTGAGCCGCAACGCCAAGGTCGGCGATTTGCCGGAAGCTCTGCGGCAAAAGGTGGAAAAGTCCGGCGAAAACTCCGGGGGAGCCAAGGAATGACCGCGCAGGAATACAAAGCGCCGGAAAGCGTCTCCCGCCTGGAAAAGAACGCGCTGGTGGTCGGAGTGTTGGGTCTTGTCGGCTCGATCGTCGGGCTGATTATGGACCGCGAGCATTTTTTCCCCTCCTACCTGATGGCCTTCCTGCTGGTGCTCGGATTGTCCTTGGGTTCCTTGGGCTTGCTGATGCTTCAGCATCTGACTGGCGGCGATTGGGGCATTATGATTCGCCGGCCGCTCGAAGCGGCCACTCGGGTCCTTTGGCTGGTTCCGGTGCTGTTCGTTCCTCTGATTTATGGAATGAAGTACCTCTACACGACTCACACGGTTGATGGTGAAAAGCGAGTGGGTTGGCTCGATGCGCCCAAGGCGCCGGCCGAAGGGCATCTCTCCGATCTGCAAGCCTCCTACCTGACTCACAACGGATTCCTCCTGCGCGCGCTGATCTACTTCGCGGTATGGCTGTTCCTGGTTTACATCTTTAATTCGATGTCCAGCCAGCAGGACGCGAATCGCGACGACCGGGCTTTGCGCGGGCGCCTGAAATTCTGGGCTGGCCCCGGAATTCTGATTTACGTCTTCGGAATGACCTTCGCGGCCATCGACTGGTCAATGTCGCTGTCGCCGCACTGGGCTTCCACGATTTATGGGTTCCTGTTCGTCGCCGGCCAGGCCATCTCAGCCATGTCGCTGATGATCATCGTGGTCGTGATGTGCTCGCAGGCCGAACCGTTCTCCCACATCCTTCAAAGGAGGCATCTGCACGATCTCGGCAAGCTCCTGTTCGCGTTCAACATGCTGTGGGCTTACTTCGGATTCTCGCAGCTTCTCATCATCTGGTCCGGCAACCAGCCCGAAGAGATCTCTTTCTACCGCACGCGTTTGTACGGCGGCTGGGGTGTAGTCGCGGTACTGGTTGCAGTGCTGCACTTCTTCATCCCATTCTTCGCCCTGCTGTCGCGCGACTTGAAGCGCAACCAGAGCGTGCTTCCGAAGATCTGCTTGTGGCTCATCGCCATGCGCTGCCTGGACGTCTTCTGGTGGACGCGACCCGAATTCACGTCCAGCGCTCTCCCCACGTGGTGGGACTTGGCCACTCTTTTGGCGCTGGGCGGCATCTGGGTCTGGTTTTTCGCCCGGCAGTTGAGGCAGCTGCCACTGCTCCCGCTCGGCGAACCGAAACTCGCGGAGGCTATCGCCCATCATGAGCACTAAAAGCCACGACAGCCACCACAAAAACGGGGCGCCCGTCCACGAAACAGTGGCCTTCGAACCGCGCGACATCAATGTCAGCACGGTCGTCAAGCAGCTGATCTATCTGGCCATCACGATCGCGGTCGCTCTGGCGATCTGTGTGCCCATTTTGAATTTCCTCACCAAGGTCTCTGCCGAAAGCGATACCCCTTTGCCTCCGGTGCGCGCGACGATGCACATGGAAGATTGCGCAAACCCGAATGCCTTTCCGCCCGAACCGCGCCTGCAGGGCCTGCCGTGCCACGAAAACGATCCGCAGCAGGACCTGCGCGAAAAAATCGCCGCCGATGAGGCGGTCAATGAATCCGCCGGCTGGGTGGACAAGGCCAACGGCATCGCCAAGATTCCGGTGAAGGATGCAATGCGGCTGGTCGTGGAAAAAGCAGCCGGCTCGGCGATGCCGGAAAAGAAGTAAGGGGTGCAACGAAGAAGAACCAAAGATGGGTAAAGTTCTCCAAATCGGAACCGTCGCGGCGCTGCTTCTGGCTGCGATGCCGGCGCGGGCCCAGATGGCGCCGGACAACACCGGGACGCCGGCAAGCGGTATGCCCGCAATCCTGCGCGAGGTGACGTTCCGTCCGGAGCTCAACGCGCAACTGCCCGTAAACCTCGACTTCAAGGACGAAACCGGAAGCAGTGTAAGGCTCGGCGACTATTTCGGAAAACAGAAACCGGTGGTCCTGGCCTTTGTCTATTACGGCTGCCCGATGCTCTGCACGCAGCTGGAGCAGGGGCTGGTCGGCTCGCTGCGCATGTTGTCCTTCAATCCCGGACGCGATTACGACGTTTTGTTCGTCAGCTTTGACCATCGCGACACTCCGCAGATGGCCGCGCAAAAGAAAATCTTCGCGATGGATCATTTCCACCGCAAGGAAACCGCCCCAGGCTGGCACTTCCTTTCCGGTTCCCGGGAGTCGATCGCCGCCCTCACCAACGCCGCGAATTTCCATTTTAATTTTGACGCCAAGAACAATGTCTTCGCGCACGCCAGCGGGGTGATGCTGCTCACTCCGGATGGCCGCATCTCTCGCTACTTTTACGGAGTGGAGTTTCCCGGCCGCGATTTGCGCCTGGGACTGGTGGACGCCTCGCAGGGAAAGATCGGCACGCCCGTGGACAAGATGCTGCTCTTCTGCTTCCAGTATGACCCGTCCGCCGCGCGCTACAGCGCTACCATCCTCGGCGTCATGCGTTTGGTGGCTGTGGCTACAGTGGCGGGCCTGCTGGGCCTCATCGTTTTCTATCGCCGGCGCGACCTTCGCGCGGCGCAAGCGAATTTGCATCAGCAAGGAGCGCACTGAACCGTGCAGTCGCAAATCCCATTGTATCCGGAGCAGGCGTCTAACTTCGCGGGACGCGTGGACGGCCTGGTCGTGTTCATGATCGCCGTCTGCCTGTTCTTCGCCGTCGCCATCTGCGCTGCCGTGGTCTATTTTTTCTTCAAATACCACCGCAAGCACCCTGACGACATCGGCGTGCCCATCCATGGCGACCTGCGGCTGGAAATTACCTGGATCGTTTTGCCGTTTTTCCTGCTGCTCGCCATGTTCGGCTGGGGCGCGGCGATCTACGTGGATTACCGCCACACGCCTACCGACACTCTCGATGTCTACGTGATCGGCAAGCAGTGGATGTGGAAACTGCAGCACTCAGACGGCGAAGACGGCCGCAAGGAAATCAACGAGCTGCATGTTCCCGTCAATCGCAATGTGCGCCTGATCATGGCCAGCGAAGACGTGATTCACGATTTTTCCGTGCCTTCGTTCCGGGTCAAGATGGACGTCGTGCCCGGCCATTACAACACCATGTGGTTCCGGCCGACCAAGACCGGCCAGTATCATTTCTTCTGTTCCCAGTATTGCGGAACCAACCACGCCGTCATGGGCGGCTGGGTGACCGTGATGGAGCCAGACCAATATGCCAAATGGCTTTCCGGAGCCGCTGGGTCGGGCGATCCTGCTTCCGTGGGCGCCAAGCTTTACAACGACTTGGCGTGCAACACCTGCCACCTGGCCGACGGCAAAGGCCGCGGCCCGTCCTACAACGGCCTGTACGGCTCCACGGTGAAATTGGCGGATGGCTCGACCGTCATTGCCGATGACGCTTACATCCGCGAATCCATCCTCCAGCCCAACGCCAAGATCGTTGCCGGATACCGGCCGGAAATGCCCAGCTTCCAGGGACAGGTCAGCGAAGACCAGATCCTGGCGCTGACCGCGTATATTAAATCGTTGAAGAATCAGCCGGCGCCGAGCAAAGCCGCTGAATCGGCAACGGGGACAAAATAATGAGTAGCGCACCGGGAGTACCGCAAGACGCAAACAAGTTGCCGAAGGAGCACTACCTGAATGCCACTTACGGCATGCGCTCCTGGCTTTTGACCACGGATCACAAGCGCATCGCGCTGCTATACCTCATCTCTGTAACGTTCTTCTTTTTCATCGGCGGAATTTTCGCCACGATGATCCGCATTCACCTGCTCACGCCCTCGGGTTACCTGGTTACGCCGGAAACCTACAACAAACTCTTTACCATGCACGGCGTGGCCATGATCTTCTTCTTCTTGATCCCTTCGATTCCGGCCGTGCTTGGTAACTTCCTCCTGCCAATCATGATCGGCGCCAAAGACCTGGCGTTTCCTAAAATCAATCTTCTGAGCTGGTACATCTACTTGATCGGCGGCACTTTCGTTCTGTATTCGTTCGCCACCGGCGGCCTCGATACCGGCTGGACCTTTTACACGCCGCTCAGCAGCATCTATTCGAACTCCGCTGTCACCCCCGCCGTGATCGGCATCTTCATCAACGGCTTTTCTTCCATTCTCACCGGACTGAACTTCATCGTCACCGTGCACACGATGCGCGCGCCGGGCATGACCTGGCTGCGCCTGCCGCTGTTTGTGTGGGCCCACTACGCCACCAGCATCATCTTCATTCTTGGCACTCCGGTCGTCGCCATCACCCTGTTGCTCGCCGGCCTCGAAAGAATGTTCCACTTCGGCTTCTTTAACCCGGCCTACGGCGGCGACCCGATTCTCTTCCAGCACATGTTCTGGTTCTATTCCCACCCCGCCGTGTACATAATGGTTCTTCCAGCCATGGGTGTAATCTCCGAAATTATTCCCACGTTCGCCCGCAAGCCAATCTTCGGTTACGACTTCATCGCCGCTTCCAGCATCGGCATCGCGGTTATCGGCTTCATCGTTTGGGCCCACCACATGTTTTTGACCGGCCAGTCCACGTATTCGGCCGTGGCCTTCTCCTTCCTCACGTTCCTGGTCGCAATTCCGTCCGCTGTCAAAGTTTTCAATTGGACCTCCACCCTATATAAAGGTTCCATTTCCTTTGATACGCCCATGCTCTACGGGCTGGGCTTCATCGGCCTGTTCACGATCGGCGGCCTGACGGGCCTGTTCCTGGCCACCCTTGGCCTCGACATTCACTTGCACGACACCTATTTCGTCGTCGCCCATTTCCACTACATCATGGTCGGCGGCGCCATCATGGGCTATCTGGGCGGTCTACACTTCTGGTGGCCCAAGATTACCGGCCGGCTCTACTCGGAGCCTTTCGCACGTCTCGCCGCTATCGTGCTATTTGTCGGCTTCAACCTTACCTTCTTCCCGCAGTTCATTCTGGGCTTCCTCGGCATGCCGCGCCGCTACCACGACTATCCGCCCGAGTATCAGGTGCTGAATGTCATGTCCACTGCGGGTGCTTCGATCCTCGCGCTCGGGTATCTGCTGCCAATGGTCTATCTGACCTGGTCCATGCGCTACGGCAAAATCGCGGGTAAGAATCCCTGGCCGGCCACCGGCCTTGAATGGACCGTCGATTCACCGCCGCTCACTGAAAATTTCCACCAGACGCCGGTCGTGGACTGGGAAGTCTACGATTTTGTGCATCGCCCGGAGCTTGGCTTGCGTGGCTCGATCTCCACCAAGCCCGCGCCCGCGCACGGCGACGACTAGCTTGGCCACGGTCTGATTTCGCCGCGGCTTAATTTTGTGCAGCAGGGGGTTGATCCTGCTGCCGGAAGTTCTAAGAACAGGAGCACCGCGTGCATCGCACCGGAGAGCTGTACGGACAGTTTCAAACGCTGGAGCAACAGAAAGAAACCGCCACGCTCGGCATGTGGGTCTTTCTGATCACCGAAATCCTTTTCTTCGGTGGCTTGTTCCTGGCCTACGCCATTAATCGCCACGCCTTTCCCACGGCCTTCGGCATTGCCGGGAACATGCTCGATCTGAATCTCGGCTTCGGCAACACCATCGTTCTGATCGCCAGCAGCTTTACCATGGCCATGTCCGTGTGGTCCGCGCAAACCAGCCGCAAAAAAGCGATTCCTATCTGGCTCATAGCCACCCTGGTTCTGGGTACCGTGTTTCTGGGCATTAAGGTTGTCGAGTACAAACAGAAATTCGATCACCACTTGGTGCCCGGCTACCACTTCGACGTCACCTACTGCTCGAACAATCCCTCTGCCTGCGGCCTGTCCGGCAGAGAACTGGACGACGAGAAAAAGGAAGTTCGCGAGTACGTCGAGGCTGAGAGAGAATATGCGAAGGAACAGGGTTTCAGCGATCCCGGAGCCATGGGGATCGCGGCAGTCAACGCCCATGCCCAGCTCTATTTCTCGCTGTACTTCGGGATGACCGGCCTGCACGCCTTGCACATGGTCGTCGGCGCAGGTTTGCTGCTGTGGCTTTTTTCGCAGAGCTTAAAAGGTCGTTTCGACGCCAACTACAACACGCCGGTGGAAAACATCGGCTTGTACTGGCATTTTGTTGACATCGTTTGGATTTTTCTGTTCCCGTTGTTGTATCTGATCAATCGTCATTTGGTCTGAGGCTGTCGACTGCTCGGGGCGCCTGGAGAAACCGGAGAATTGCGTGGCAGAACATAGCGAACACATCGTTTCCCCAAAAATTTACGCCGCGGTGCTCCTGGCGTTGCTGGTTGGAACCTTCCTGACGCGGTACGCCGCTGCGATCGACCTCGGCCGCTGGAACATCGTCCTGGCCCTGGCCATCGCCGTCACAAAAATGACTCTGGTCATCCTGTTCTTCATGCACGGCAAATACAGCACGCGCCGCACCAAGCTGGTCATCGTTTCAGGCTTTTTTTGGTTGGCGATCATGCTCTCGCTCACTCTGGCTGATTACACCACTCGCCACCAGGAACCCAGCCGCAGCCAACTCCTCGAATCTGCTGCGAGCGACGCGTTCAACGCCTAGCTAGCGCGACGCACTTTAGCCTGCGGCCCCAAAGACTTCTTCGTATTTTATTTGCTATCGCGCAAAACTGCGCGCAACTATCTTTGGGGAATCACTTCAGGTAACAAAATAATTCGGCAGGAATTTGTGGGGGAAATAAACAAAAGGGGAGAAGTCAGCCGGCCCAGCCCTCAATCCCCTAAAGGGATCCTCGGCTAACTCCTCCCACGCCTGCGTAGGATGCAAGCAGTGCGCCAATCGTAACTCCTTTACTTGCAACACTGCAACTAGAAACCGCTGGTAAAATCGTCGTACCCCCTGTGCAAATTTACCGCTAAGGTGAATCCTGTATGCCCTTTTCTGTCAATCGGTTACAGCCATTGGCAATTCCCCCTGCGGCCGGATGCCACTGATCAGGTTTGACCCGCCGAAGCCTTGCCTGCTATTGTTAGCAGTTATTCTGGCCTTAGTGTACCCACTGAGCGCCGGCGCTCGCTGTAGCGGCAGGCTCCTGCGGAGGGAGCCGTTCGAACCCATGGGCCTCACCAAACTCGTTGTCCGCGGCGCTCGCCAGCACAACCTCAAGAATATTAGTCTCGAAATTCCGCGCAATTCACTCACGGTTATCACCGGTCTTTCCGGCTCCGGCAAATCCTCTCTGGCCTTCGACACCATTTACGCCGAAGGCCAGCGCCGCTACGTCGAATCGCTCTCGGCCTACGCTCGCCAGTTTCTCGATCAGATGGAGCGGCCCGAAGTGGACGTCATCGAAGGGCTCTCGCCCTCAATCGCCATCGAGCAGAAAACCACCACCCGTTCGCCGCGCTCGACGGTCGGCACCATCACGGAGATTTACGATTATCTGCGCGTCGTTTACGCCACCGTCGGAATTCCGCACTGCCCCAATTGCGGCAAGCCCATCGAGCGTCAGTCCAGTGAAGCCATCGTGCAGGCGATCCTTGGCGGCGAACTTTCCCAGGCCGACGACCGGGTCATGATCCTCGCGCCGATCGTGCGCGGACGCAAAGGTGCCTACCGCAAAGAACTGGAAAAACTCGCGCAGGATGGCTACATCCGCGTCCGCATTAACGGCGAATTATTTCCGCTCGATGATCCGCCCCAGCTCGACAAAAGAAAAAATCACACCATCGAAGTCGTCGTGGACCGGCTGCTCGTCAAGCAGGGTATCGCCTCACGCCTGGAGCAATCCGTCTCCACTGCGCTCAAGCTCGCCTCCGGCCTGGTCACGGTCGCTATCGTCGGCGGCAAGGAGTTTACGTTCTCCGAAAAGCTGGCCTGCCCCGATTGCGGCTTGAGCGTTCCGCAACTCGAGCCGCGCTCTTTCAGCTTCAATTCCCCCTACGGCGCTTGCCCGGCCTGCAACGGCCTCGGCTCCAAATACGATTTCGATCCGGCGAAAGTCATCACCGACTGGACGCGACCGCTCTTCGATGGCGGCCTCGGCCCGGGTTCTGCTTCCGCCATTCTCAAGCGCACACTGGAACTCGCCGCCTACGCTCACGGTTTCGATCTCAACACGCCGTTCGAGAAATTTCTGGTAAAGACCCAAAACCTAATTCTCTACGGCTATCCGCCGAGCCCTGCTCCCGGCTATAAATCCAACACTGATGCGCCGAAGTCCAAAGGCAAACCCGAAAAAGGCTTTCGCTTCCAGGGAATTCTGAAATTCCTTGAGCGCAATTTCGAAGAGACCAACTCCGACACTTACCGCGAGTGGATGACCCAGTACATGTCCGCCACGCTGTGCAACGTCTGCCACGGCAAGCGCCTCCGCCCGGAGTCGCTCGCCGTCAAACTGGCCGGCTGGTCCATTTCCGATTTCACCGCGCTCTCGCTCGCCGCCGCCCGCGCCGCCGCAGACAAAATCGTCGCCGAGCTCACCGCACGCCAGAAGGAGGTCGCCGCTCGCCCGCTCGAAGAAGTTGCCGAGCGTCTCGACTTCCTCCTCGCCGTCGGCCTAGGCTATCTCAGCCTCGAGCGCTCTGCTGCCACGCTTTCCGGTGGCGAAGCCCAGCGCATCCGCCTGGCCACGCAAATCGGCTCGCGCCTCCGCGGTGTTCTCTACGTCCTGGACGAGCCTTCGATCGGCTTGCACAACCGCGACAACGATCGCTTGCTCGGGTCGCTCGAACGGCTTCGCAATCTCGGCAACACCGTTCTAGTTGTCGAGCACGACGAAGACACCATCCGTCGCGCCGATTTTGTCGTGGATTTGGGCCCCGGCGCGGGCGACGCCGGCGGCTATCTCGTCGCCCAGGGGAAGCCCGATCAAATCGCCGCCAGCAGCGCCTCACTCACCGGGCAATATCTTTGCGGTGCCGCCGCAATTCCGGTACCCCCAGCCCGCCGCGCAACCAACGGAAAATCGATCCAAATCCTTGGCGCCACGGCCAACAATCTCAAAGACGTTGACGTCAACATCCCCCTCGGCCTGCTCACCGTAGTCACCGGAGTCTCGGGCTCCGGCAAATCTACGCTGGTCAACGACATTCTCTACCGCGCCCTGGCGCAAAAACTCTACCGCTCCATGGAGCCGCCCGGCGAGCATCGCCAAGTTCTCGGCATCGAGCACATTGATAAGATCATCGAAATCGACCAGACGCCCATCGGCCGCACGCCGCGCTCTAATCCCGCCACCTATTCCGGCGTCTTCGCGCCCATCCGCGAGCTCTTCGCCATGCTTCCCGAATCGCGCGAGCGCGGCTACAAGCCCGGCCGCTTCAGCTTCAACGTCAAGGGCGGCCGCTGTGAAGCCTGTCAGGGCGACGGCCTGCGCCGGATCGAAATGAATTTTCTCCCCGATGTGTATGTCACTTGCGAAGTCTGCCGCGGCCGCCGCTACAACTCCGAAACGCTCGCCGTCCGCTTCAAAGGGCGCTCTATCAGCGACATTCTCAACATGCAGTCCACCGACGCGCTGAAACTTCTCGAAAACATTCCGCAAATCCAGCAGAAGCTTGCCACCATCGTCGAAGTTGGCCTCGGCTACGTTCAGCTCGGCCAGTCCGCCACAACGCTCTCCGGCGGCGAGGCCCAGCGTATCAAGCTGGCGCGCGAGCTTTCCAAGCGCCAGACCGGCAGAACGCTCTACATTCTCGACGAGCCCACCACCGGTCTGCATTTCGACGACGTCCGCAAACTCCTCGACGTTCTGCAGCGTCTGGTTTCGCTCGGTAACTCGGTCCTCATTATCGAGCACCATCTTGACGTCATCAAACAAGCCGACTGGATCCTGGACCTCGGCCCGGAAGGCGGCGAAGCCGGCGGCCGCATCGTCGCCCAGGGTCCGCCTGAAACCGTCGCTCGCAACAAAAAGTCCTATACCGGCCAGGCCCTCGCCCGCGTTCTGCACCTCCCCAATGGCAACCCAAAGTTGTAGCGGCCAGCCTTCAGGCGGGTTTCTTTTTTTTCTTCGTTAACAGCGACCGTCTGTCAGCGATCTGCGCTTTTCTGCCAGACCGCGTTACAATCGTCGCCACACACGGAAATGCTCGCCCTCCTCTACATCGGCGGAAAATTCCTTGCCTACGGTCTCTGGTGTTTTGTCGGCCTCCGCAAAGTTCGCCGTGATCCATCGGCCTCGCTACCTCAGGCTTTGCTCTACGGTCTTCTGCGTCTGATCATGGGACTGTTTTTTGGCGTGGTCATATGGCTCGCGAGTTCCTGGATGCTGTCCGCAGTTGGCTACGGCCTCCCGCAAAATATCCTCGCGTATCTTTTGGTCTATGTTCCGGTCCGTTGGATCGAATGGTCCATCATGGCCGCCTTCATCGCGCCGCAACCGTTTTCCTTCCTAGGCTGGCTCATTGCAGGTTGGCCCACGGACCGCTACTGGCGCCTCGGCGGTATCGCCATCTCCTGCCTCGCCGATATCCCCATGATCGTCGACTTGGGCGGCGTCATCCCCACCGGCCGCTTCCTCTGCTGACTATCCTAAAATCAACTTTCGCGCCCCGGCCCTCCGTGCGGCGTCTTCGTGTGCAATGACCAGTCGGCTCTCGCTTGCGTCCCTTTTCTTGCCTAATCTTCGCGCGCTCGCTACAGTGAATCTTCGGCTCATGCCAACCATCTACAGCACCCAGCCTCTCACCTTGGGCGATGTCGCCACTTACCCGCTCGCTTCCCGCCTCAGCAAAGTCCGGGTCTCAGACTTTGCCAAGCCCCCTGCATCCACCCCTTCGCTCCTAAAATTTCTCGATTCGCTTCCCAACATCCTCACCGCCCAGGATCTTCGCGCGCTTCTCTCCGCCATCCACGCAGCCAAACGCTCCGGCAAACCGGTCCTCTGGGGACTCGGCGGCCACGTCATCAAAACCGGCCTTGGACCGGTTCTCGCCAATCTCATGCGCCGCGGTTTCGTCTCCGGGATCGCCATGAACGGAGCCGCCCTCATTCACGATTTCGAAATCGCCCTCTGCGGCCACACCTCCGAAGACGTGGAAGCCGGCCTCGGCGAAGGCAAATTCGGCATGGCCACCGAAACCGGCCTGTACCTCAATCAGATCGCCGGCACCGCCGCCTTCTCCGGCCTCGGCTACGGCGAAGCCGCCGGAAAGTTTCTGTCCGGCCGCAATCTCGACGCATCCAACACTCAGGCCAGCATTCTCTACACCGCCTACAAACTCAAAATCCCCGTCACCGTCCATCTGGCCATCGGAACCGACATTCCGCACATGCACCCTGCCGCTGACGGCTCCGTCCTCGGCTCTGCCACCCACCATGACTTCCGTCTGTTTTGCGCGTTGGTGAAAGAGATGCACCCGGGCGGCGTATATCTGAATTGGGGCTCCGCCGTGCTCTTGCCGGAAATCTTTCTCAAAGCGGTCTCTGTCGCTCGCAATCTGGGCGTGCCGCTCCGCCCTATCACCACTGCCAATTTCGATTTCATCCAGCACTACCGGCCGTTGCAAAACGTAGTGAAGCGCCCCACAGCGGCCGCCAAGGCCGCCGCGCCAAACGGCTCCAAGGGTTTCGCCATAACTGGCCACCACGAAATTCTGCTGCCCCTCGTTGCTGCTGCTCTTGTCTCCGGCTGGCCTGCTGACTCATCGAATCAAGCAGCTGCCAAATCGAAAAAGAAAGCCGCACGCAAATCCCGATGACTCTTTTCGACGACGACCCCACCCAGCCTCAGCCGCCCTCGCGGCCGCCAGAAGAACCTGCTGCGCCAGATCCGCAGCCGCTGGACGACCTTGCGTCACGCATCGTCGTCCATCCGCCGCTTCCGGACGAGCCGCCGCTGGTTGTGGACCCCGCGGCGCTGTCCGCTCCTCCTCTGCCTGCTCCGCCTCCGCCCGACGAACTCCCGATCAGCTGGTCCACGGGACCACTGGCCTCCGCCTGGGCTCATTTTGTTTTTTTCGTTTTGTTCATTTTCGGGTTGCTGATTCTGTTTCCGATCGGTGTCGTCATCTATGCCGTCAGCCATCACCTCTCGCCCGGCAAGGTGGCGGAGTCCTTGCAAACCAATCCCGCCGTAGCGGTCGGCTCCAATGTCTTGCTGTTCTTCCTGGTGTTTCTGTTCATCTACTTCACGTTGGCCGTTTGGCATCGTCGTTCTTTTTGGCAGGCTCTCGGCTGGCGCAAGCTGGGCGCTCAACCCGGCATGCCCACCAACCCTTGGATCTACGTGGGCAGCGGCATTCTTCTTTCGATCTGCGTCGCGCTGGTCAGTTCTAAGGTGAAGACTCCCGAGCATCTCCCGATCGAGGAGCTCTTCAAAAGCCGTACGGGTGCGTTCCTTCTGATGGGCATGGCCGTTTTGATTGCGCCGCTTGTCGAGGAAACGGTCTTCCGCGGCTACCTCTATCCCTTGTTTGCTCTGAGCTTCTTGCGCATGGCCAAGCGCTTCGGCGCGCCGCCTGAAAGTGCCGTGCCCGCCGCCACTGCCCTGGGCATCATCCTGACCGGCTCACTGTTTGGTTTGCTGCACGCTCCGCAGCTCGGCTGGACCATGGGACTCGTCACCATGCTCATTACCGTCGGTATCGTATTCACCTACGCGCGCGCCCGCACCGGCACCGTCCTCGCCAGCTTCCTCATGCACCTTGGCTACAACTCCATGATCGCTCTTTCCGCCATTGTCACCACCCACGGCTTCACCCGCATGCCCCCGCACCCGTAGGCGTGACCGCCTCTTCGGTTCAAGTGGCAGCGAATTTGCCGCCGCGTTCGGCCTAGGCTTAAATGTAGCGCCGCAGGACTTTAGCGCGGCGCGGCCTGCAGGGCCTTCGTCAAATCGCGACTGCCACTAGGAGGCAACATGCTCACTGCCCAGGAAGCTCAAGAATTTGCTGACCACTGGATCCGCTCATGGAACTCCCACGATCTCGACGCCATTCTTTCTCACTACTCAGACGCCGTCGCCCTGACCTCTCCTGTCGCAGCACAGCTCTTGAACCAGCCATCCGGGACCGTCGTAGGCAAAGAGTCCGTTCGTGCCTATTTTGCACGCGGACTGGAAGCCTTTCCGAACCTCACCTTCCGGCTTCACGATGTTCTCTGGGGCCTCAACAGCGTCGTCCTCTACTATGAGAATCACAAAGCCACAAAAACCGCCGAGTTCATGGAACTCGATTCTCACAACAAGGTCATCCGAGTCGTCGCCAACTACAGCGCCTAGCGCGTGTGCCCCGCAAACAATCTAGGTCGGGGTTTTTCCCAAATCCGGAACGACCGCCGTTTTTTTGTGTCCCTATCGCGGTACTCTGCAGATTGGTCTCGCCGCAACGCTCCGCTACAATAAAGAGCCGAGAAACTAGAAAAAGGATCAGCTGAGAATGTACGTAGCTCAACCTATCGAATGGACCGAAAAAGGCGTGGTCATGCTAGACCAGCGCCGCCTCCCCGCCGAGGAAGTCTCCTACACCTACACGACTTACCAGGACGTCGCCAAAGCCATCAGGGAAATGGTCATTCGCGGAGCCCCGGCCATCGGGGTCGCTGCCGCCATGGGTGTCGCCATCGGCGTGCAAAACTCCTCCGCCAAATCCCTCACCGAATTGAACGCCGAATTCCCCGTCATACTCGACACCCTTGGCAAAACCCGCCCCACTGCGGTTGATCTTTTCTGGGCCCTTGATCGCATGAAACGCCGCTTCGCCGAACTTTCTGCTGGCCTGCCGCCAGGCACGGCACAAACCTCCGATCTAGCGAAAATCAAATCCGCGCTGGTCGACGAAGCCAAAGCCGTTCACGCCGAAAAACGTGCCATCGACGAAGCCATCGGCCGCTTCGGTGCCGAGTTTATGCCCCGCGAAGGCAAAGTCATGACCCAGTGCAACGCTGGCGCGCTCGCCACCGGCGGCATCGGAACGGCCCTCGGTGTCATTCAAGTTGCTGTAGAGCAGGGAAGAAAGCTCCACGTTCTCGTTCCTGAAACCCGACCCTACTTGCAGGGCGCGCGTCTAACCGCCTGGGAACTTCACCGCAGCAATATTCCGCTCACACTCATTACCGACAACATGGTCGGCCATTTTCTGAAAACCGAAAACGTCGGCGCTATTGTCACCGGAGCCGACCGCATCGCCGCCAACGGCGACACCGCCAACAAAATCGGCACCTACCAGATCGCCGTCCTCGCGCGCGAACACAACGTGCCGTTCTACATCGCCGCTCCGGTTTCGACATTTGATCTGACGATTGCTTCAGGCCAGCAAATTCCCATCGAAGAACGTTCTTCCGCGGAAGTCACGGAAATTCAAGGTGTGCGCATCGCGCCCGACGTCAAAGCCGCCCATCCTGCCTTTGACGTGACGCCGAACAAATACATCGCCGCCATCTTCACCGAACGCGGCGTCGCCAGGCAGCCCTACACCGAATCGCTTGCGGCCCTGGCCAGCCGGTCGCAGTCTGCTTCTGTGGCTTGAGCGCTCTGCCAAGGATTCAAGGAGCGACTTCTGTGCGGAGGTGCTTCGCCAGTTTTTCAATGCGCTTCAATTCCTCCGCTAGGTCCTTGTGGAACTTGCCCGCTTTCAACTGCTCGATTTGCCCGGGCACGATCGAGGAAAGTCGCGCCAATTCTGCGGCATCGCGACTCAGCGCGGCTCCGTCAAGCGGTCTGCGGGACTGAAACGCCGGTGGATCCATCTCCAGATTGGCCGTGTTGATTTGCTTTTCACCCGCCCGCAAACCCGGAACCATCGAGCGCTCCTGGCCGTGGGATTTGTTCGTAGCCGTCGCAAAAACAACCAGGAAGAAAAACGCCAACAGATACACTCTCCGCATAAAAGCACCTCCGTCGCAGAATGCATCCACTGTCAAAGGAAGAATTGGCGCAGGAGTCTAGCAGAATGCGCGAGCGAGTACACAAAAAATACGGCGGAGAATTCTCTGCGCCGCATCGCTCGCGAGGGTTGAGGTTGCAGGCTAGAAACTGAGTTTCAGGCCAAATTCGACGACGCGTGGTGATCCTCGGGCCAACACGCCAGAGCCAACGCTACGCCATCCGGCCGCGTGGTGTTGCTGGTTCCGTTTGGTCCATTTTCATGGTTCGCTTTCGGTTCGCAGAACCATGATTTATTCGTAGCGCAGAGCTTCCACCGGATCGAGGCGCGCAGCTTTCCATGCAGGATAGATTCCGAACCCGATGCCAATTGCCGCGCAGGCCAGCAGCGCCGCAATCACCCACGCAAACGACAGCTGGGCAGGCATACGGATCCCATATTTTAGAAGGAGCGTAAGCCCCGCGCCGAAAATCACGCCGATGATTCCGCCGACTGCGCTGAGCGTCACGGCCTCAATCAGGAACTGCATCAGGATGTTGCTGCGCCTGGCGCCAATCGCCTTGCGCACACCAATCTCCCGCGTTCGCTCGGTCACGCTGACCAGCATGATGTTCATTACGCCGATGCCGCCGACGATTAAACCAACCGACGAGATAATGAACATCAGAAAGAAGATCGCGAAGCTGATCTGGTTCCAGAGATCGAGAAAGTAATCAGAAGTGAAGAGAGCGAAATCGTCTGGCTTGTCGTTGGACAAGCGGCGCTTGCGGCGCAGAAAATCCCGAATCTCCTCCACCGCCTGGCGGACCTGCGAAGGATCGGAAGCCTTGGCGAAAATCACATAGTCTTTTTTGTTCGGATAGAGTTTGCGCAGCGTGGTCACGGGCAGCACGGCGATGTTGTCTTCGGGATTCGAGCCTCCGGAGATTCCCTGCCGGCGCTTGTCCATGGTCCCAACTACCGTGAATAGCTGCCCGTCAATCGTGACTTCCCGTCCGGGAGCTTTTTCTGCGCCTTCGGGAAAGAGCAGGTTCGCGGTGTCATAGCCGAGCAAAACGACCGGCGCGCGGTGCTCCGTGTCGGTCTGATTGAATTCGCGGCCGTGAATCACTTTCATGTCGAAAATCTGGGTAATGGACGGCGCGTTGCCCTGCAGGATCACGTTTTTGGCGCGATTGCCGCCGCGGCGCACATCGGAAGTGCCGACGCCAAACTCCGGCTGAAAGATTCGCATGGAAGGCGAAGCCGCTTTAACGTGCGGCAGACTGGACATTTCGTCAGCCCACTCCGCCTGTAATTCCTTGCGGGTAAACCATTCGCTCGGCGGGCGCGAGAGCGAAGCCCAGGGGAAGCGGTAGGCGATGATGGTGTCGGAGCCGAGTTCGCGGATTCCGCCGAGCACGTTGTCATTCAGTCCGTTGATGACCGAACTGACTGCGATGACAGTGGTGATGCCGATGACGATGCCGAGCACTGTCAGTGCCGAGCGCAGAAGGTTCTTGCGCAACGTGTCGAGGGCCAGCGAAACCAGTTCGCCGAGTTTGAGTGAGTTGCCCACTTCGACCAGGGCCTTGATACGCCCCGATCGGGAATCGGCGCGGCGGGAATCGGTAAGTGTGCTGGCGATGGTGGACATTAGCTTAGTTTCGTTCTGGACCCAAGCAAAGGGCACGATAGATCGTCCCCTACTCTGATCGCAGGGCCTCCACGGGATCGAGCTTGGACGCTTTGGAGGCCGGGTAGGTCCCGAAGAACAAGCCGACGCTCAAGGCGACCAGCAAGCCGCTTACGACGGACCACAACTTTACCGAAGCGGGCAGCGAGAAAATCAGATAGACGATCTTGGCGACGAAGATTCCACCAACCACGCCGATGGCGCCACCGATCACGGCGATGGTGGAAGACTCGATCAGGAACTGCCGCAAGATGTCGCTGCGGCGCGCGCCCAGCGCCTTGCGCACACCGATTTCGCGGGTGCGTTCGGTGACACTGACCAGCATGATATTCATGATGACGATGCCGCCGACGACCAGCGAGATGGAAGCGATGGCGATGGTGACGGCGAAGAACGATGAACTGATGTCTTTCCAGAGCGAGAGAAACGAATCGCTCGTCTCGATCGCGAAGTCATCTTTGGAGTTGTAACTCAAGTGGCGGCGGCCGCGCATAATCTGGCGCACTTCGTCCACGCTGTCCTGAATTTTTCCAGGATTGCCGGCGCGGATGGTGATCCGCAGGGAAGAGGTCTGGGTGCCAAAATCTTTTTGGTAAGTCGTGAGCGGAAGAATGATCCAGTTGTCGAGCGAGGTGCCGAGCGTAGTGCCTTCTTTTTTGCCGACGCCGATGATGGTGCAGGGAAAGGTGTTGTTCCAACGAATCTCTTTGCCGACGGGATCGAGCCCGGGCATCAAATTGTCCACCAGATCCTGGCCGATGACGCAGACCGAGGCGGCGGTGTTGACGTCGGCGTCGGTGATGTGGCGGCCTTCGACCAGATCCACGTCGTAAAGCTCGGCCATTTCCGGAGTCCATGCGCGCAGATTGGTGTCCTTCATGGAGTTGAGGCCGCTGCGCACTTCGACGCGTCCGCCGAGTGAAGCGCCGATCCCTTTGCAGGATTTGCACTGTTGCTGAATGGATTGAAAGTCGTCGGCGGTCAGGCGCTTGCGTTTCTGGAATTCCAGCCAGTCGTCCACGTTGGTGACGATGGAAGGCGTCTTGGACAGGCCGAAGACATCCGCACCGAGCCGGAAGACGCGCGTGGCGACGTATTGATTGACGCCAGCGATGAGGCTGACTACGGCGATGACCGCGGCGACTCCGATGACAACACCTAGCAGCGTGAGCACGCTGCGGAGTTTGTGGGCCCACAGGCTGTCGGTGGCGATGGCGACGGCTTCCGAGAAGTTCATGCGGCGGGCGCTCACCGCAGCGGCAGAGACGCCGTGCCCAGCATGCGCTGACGCGGTTCCTACGGGAGCGCGCGCGCCGGTACCGGCCTTAGTGCTGAGGGAACCTGAAGGAAGCTTGTCCATGGACACGTAAGCGGGCCAACCGTGCCCACATCCTAACATACGCAGCGCGCAGGGTTGAGATTACGCCGTCGGTGGGAGCCGAGACGAAGAAAAAGAAAACGGGCGCCCCGATTGCTCGGGACGCCCGCAAGGCCAAGCCCATCTCTAGGCCCAGCGTGAGACTAGAACGTCAGCTTGACGCCAAACTGCCATTGGCGCGGAACGCCGTACCAGTTCACACCGGAAGCCGAACCCGGCGCAACCAGGTTGGTGCGGCCGGTGCAAGGCCCTGGGTTGGCGAGCGGGTCGCATCCTGGCTGATCGTGCTTGGTGGTTCCGTTGGCGCTGCCCGGTGTTCCGCTCAAAACGCCGCTCAAGGTGTTGCCACCGGGATCGAAGTTCTGGAAGTTGAACACGTTGAAGAGCGCCACCTGAGGCTCCACGGTCACTCGTTCGGACAGGCCATGGAAGACTTTGTTCGGATGGAGCACCCAGCTGAGGTACGTGTCGAACGTGAAGCGGGGCGAAAGGCCCACTTGACCGTTTGGCGCGGCCTGCAGAGTCGGCGTAACCGCGCCGAGCGCCTGCAGCTGAGCTGCGGAGAACAGCCCCGCGCCGACAAGAGCCTGACCTGCTGGCGTCAGCTGGCCGGCGCCGCTGCTGTTATAAGAGCTAATCAGACTATTGATTTGGTTGGGCTTGATGCTGCGCCCGAAAGTACCAATGTTGGTGCCGGGAACAACGTCGCCTACCGTGCCGTCACCAGTTACGTCGGAGCGAAAGATTTCGCCCGGCGCGCCGGAATTCGGCAACGTCAGCGTCAAAGCTCCAGCGGTAGCCCAGTGGCTGGACATTGAAAGGCGCGTTGCCAGGGGCAAATCCATCACCGCGCCGACTCCAAGGATGTGCGTACGATCCTGGCTGGCCGGTCCGAAGAACTTGGCGGGATTGTCGTAATCCACCGAGTTGTTGATGAAGGCCTGGTCCTGCACCTGGCTGTCGAACCGCGATAGTGCGTAGGACGCAATAAGCGACATGCGCTTCACGCCGCGCAACGGGTTTTGCAGTTCGGATTTGAGTGAAACCTGGAGCGCATTGTACACAGAGCGCCCGGTCGAGAAGAGCATCTGGTTTTCGCCGAGGTTCGCGTTCAAACCCGGGAAGGCGCACTTTGGGCAGGGGAACCCACCAGCGAA
Organism: uncultured Acidobacteriaceae bacterium; assembly: GCA_964594885.1. GTDB lineage: Bacteria > Acidobacteriota > Terriglobia > Acidiferrales > UBA7541 > Acidiferrum. The sequence goes on along the minus strand of CAZQOB010000049.1, from coordinate 16,195 downwards.
AACGGTTCCCGAATCGAGGCCGCTGTTCGCGTAATCGGAGATGCTGGCACCCCCGGAGATTGTGCAATTGATTCCGGCATCCATCGTTGCAAACGTGGAACACCGCGTACCGCCAACGGGACAGCCGACAAACACTCCGCTGGAGTTGAAATTTCCCGGACCGTTGTTACAGAAATTGCCGAAGGTTGCCTGCATGGCGTTAGCCGCGTTATTCACGTTCAGAGTCCGTGCCGCACCAACATGGTTGATGTCATAGCCGACCAAATAGTGGAGGCCGACATTCCGGAGGTAATCCACGGTAAGAATCGTGCCATGGCCGAACTGATGTTGGATGCCCGCATTCATTTGGACCGAAAAGGGCGAGCGATAGGTCGGAGTGATCAGCTGGTCTCCGGTAGAGTCGGAACCTTCCGCCAGAGTGTTTCCGACAAAGGCGCCGTTGGACTGCGGCCCTGCCGCGATGACTGCCGCCTGGTATTGCTGCTGGAAGGCCGCGATGTCGGTGGCGACGCTTCCGATTGGTTGTCCGCAGAACGTTGCATTCAGGTTCGTCCCATCGGGCAGAGGAACGGGTACCGAACTGCCGAAGATGCAAGCTAGGCCGGTTCCGAAGAACAAGCCCTTCTGCAAACGCGCCGGCCGGTCAAACAGGACGTTGTTGAAAATGGCGTTTTCGTAGTAGATGCCGCCGCCGGTGCGGATCACCGTCTTTCCACTGCCGGTTGGATCCCACGCGATGCCTAGGTGCGGAGAGAAGTTCTTGTTGGGTTGGCGAACTTTGTTGCCGAGACCCGGGCCAAACTGGTTGAGCGCCGGAATCGGCGGCAGGTCGCTGTCGGACCGGCCAGTATCGCGCGCGTAGTGCACGCCGTAGTTGATGGTGAGGTTCTTGCGCACCTTCCAGCTGTCGCCGAAGTACCAGGCAACGCGGGTGTCAAACTGGCCGCCGGCCGGGAAACCAAATTGCGGGATTTCGGTGAAGAACCCCTGGCCGTTGCCCATCAGAACGTTTTGAACCGGATAGTTTAGCGGGTTCGTTCGCCCACCGGGGAACGGTCCGGCGTCGGCAGCAGCCTCGGAGCATCCGCCCAAGATCGAACCGACCGCGGGAGAGATTCCGAAGAATTTTGCGAAGCCGCCGCCAAGAATCCGATTGACGCCGACGCCGTAGCGCAGGACGTGCGAACCAATGATGACGCTACCATCGTATTTCCCTTGCTTGTTGCTTTGGAAAGTGGCCTGAGGGGCAAGAATGTTGGTCCCGGAGCAGAACGACTCACCGCCGCCCAGGCAAGTAAAATCGAGGAAAGGAGCGATGATCAGCGTAAGTCCAGGAGCCGGGTTGGTAACACCCTGATTGGCATCGGCGATGGCATTGTGAAACTTCATGTACCCGACTCGGAATTGGTTTGTAAACTTGCCCTTGGAAAAGTCCGTGCCCATGGCGTAAACGGGCGTATGGTCCACATTGGCGAACGGCTGGTACACACCGGGGTTGAAGCCGCGATCGCTCAGGTTCTGATCGTAAGAAAACCGGAAGAATGCCTTCCAGGATCCGCGGATGTTCCAATCCACTTTGCCCACATATTCGGACTCACGAAAAGGAGAACCGAAGTTGCCAGAAAGTGCGGAAAAAGGAGAGGAGAGCGTCACGGGTGACTGCAGAGTTTGGCTAGTGCGCTCTGCGTCCATAAAGAAAAAGAGCTTGTCCTTAATGAAATAGCCCCCCAAATCACCGCCGTATTGGTTGCGTCCGAACTGTAGGGCGGGCTGAGTGGAAGTGATGGGAGCGATGCGAGCAGAGGTCTGATTCGAACGGCCATAGTAAAACAGCTGGCCGTGAAGGTCGTTGGTGCCCGACTTGGACTGAATCGTGACCGATCCCGTGGACGTCAATTCGGTGGAGATATCAAGAGAGGACTGGTTGACGTTGAACTCCTCGATGGCACTCAGCGGAATGTTCTGGGTAGTGGTGCCGACGGTTTCGTCAGAGATATCGAGGCCGTCCACCTCAATGCGAGCGGTGCGTCCGGACTGGCCACCGAAGGAGATGGAAGAGAAGCCGTTCTTGGTGGGGTCGAAGTTGGCGCCGTCCTGGACTTGAACGCCGGGCTCAAGAGAAGCCAGGTCCAGAAAGTTGCGGCCATCGACGGGAAGCTGCTCAATCTGCTTGGAGGTAATCACGTCCTGTACCGTGGCCTGCTCGGTGTTTACGGTCAGCGCCGTAGCCTCAACGTTGATGATCATGGTTTCAGAGCCGACTTCCAGCTTGAAATTGGCGGGGGTCACAACCGCGATCTGAACGGTCAGCGTGGTGGTCAGAACTTTGAAACCCTTGGCTTCGATCCGGAGCGTGTATTCGCCCGGACTCAAAGCGGACAAGCCGAAAGCACCGCTAGGGTTGGTGTCGAGATTCGCGACTTGGCCGTTGGCCTTGTTGGTGACAGTTACGTGGGCGCCGCTAATGGCCTTATCGCTGGCGTCGGTAATAGTACCCTGAATGCTGCCCGTGGAGATGGTGGCTTGAGCTCCCGCCGCAGAATTCAGCAAGCTTCCGAGCGCAAGCGCGATCAGCACAGAAGCGACACACAGACCCAGGGGACGGACTGAACGAATCAGACGATCCATGCTCCCTCCAATATTTTTATGGCCAGACGTTTTGGGTTAGGACAACCCCGGACTCGAGACTTTCGGAACAACCGGCAGCAAACCTACAGCCAAAACGCAGTCTATCTTAAGCTTCATGGAATGTTCACCTTAGCGTTGCTTAACCTAAACCATTTCAGCCGCTTATATAAATTACCGAATCTTGATACCGAATTTTGTAGACATAGCGTTCAAGGCTCGCGACTGCACGAAGTCGCGACCAAAGAAAAAGGCGGTCCGGATGGAACCGGACCGCCCAAGGGTTAAGCCTTGTTCGTGATTCTTAGAACACGATCTTGGCGTTGAGCTGGACCACGCGGACCGACGAGTCGAACCCGAGGAAGTTGCCATACGGGCTGGTCGGCGTTCCCACGGTCGAGAAAATCTGGCCAAAAGTCCCGCTGCCAAAAGTGCTATCTGGCAGTGAAAAGTTCGGGTGATTGAACACGTTGTACGCAGTCGCTCCAACGCCCAGCGAGAGACGCTCCTTCAAACGGAAGGTCTTGAAAAGTGCCATATCCATATCGAAGTAGTGCGGTCCACGATACTGGTTGCGAGTTTGTGGCGACCATGTGGTGTAACCGTTGAAGGCCAGCGCGCCGCTATCGATGTAGGCCGACGCATTCAAGCATCCGACCGGATTGGCATTGGTATTGACGTTGCCGCCGCCGCAGCCGGTTTGGACGTTTCCGGCAATTGGAAACGCCAAGATGGTGCTGCCACCGTTGACGAACGTAAAGCCGTCCCAGTTTCCGTCGGTAACGGAGAATGGCAGACCGGTACGAGCAAAGATCTTGCCGGACCACTCCCAGCCGTTCAGAGCCTGGCCTAGGAACCGGTTCGAGAAGTGGAACCTCGGAGTAAGGACATAATCCGCGCTGAACAGATGGCGGATGTCATAATCCGAGTTCCCGTAGTTGCTCGCCTTCAGACTGACGGGGTTGATTTGCCCGAGGATCGAGTCGCCGTAGGTGAAGATCCCTCCGTTCGAGACTTCGTCCAAGTTGTGCGACCAGGTGTAGTTGAAGTGCGCGAGGAACCAGCTGCTGAATTGCTCTCGCACTGAGAAGCTGACACCGTGGTAGTTGGAAATCGCACCGCTCTTGACTTCGGTAACGGTTCCGTAATTGTGTTCCACCGGGAAGCCCTCGCTGACGCCCGAAACTGTCGGATTGCAGCTAAAGCCATCAGAGAACAGACACTGCGCGTCAAAGGCGTTGGGCCACGCGTTCGTATAAGGGAGCTGAATCACGTGGTTTCCAACGTAGTTCACGGTGACGGCCGTATTCCGTCCGATCTGCTGTTGCAGCTTAAGGTTCCATTCTTGCGCCTGAGGCGAATGAATGGTGCCGATAATGGTGGTAACGGCAGGCGCCGTGAAAGTTACGCCCTGGGCCTTTAACGTGGCCTTGATTTGGTTATAGCTCTGGTTGATGTCAAACGCGGCGGCTGCAGCCTGGTACGTGGCTTCAGCGCCGGTCGAAGTGGTGTCGAATGCGAGCGCCCCCGTTGAAGGCCGAACGCGCAAAGCGACAGCCGACGGAGGATTGGCGAGCAAGTCATCTACGAGACCAGCGGCCGGATTGTCGTAGAAGAGGCCGACTCCGCCACTGATGACGGTCTTGCCGGAGAGAAACGGCGACCAGCTAAAGGCGACACGCGGTGACAGATTGAGTTTATCGGTTCCCTTGTATGCCTGATGCAGACCAACATTGATGTCGCTGCTGTAGGGCACATCGCCAGGATCGCTGCCGCCGTTGGCAGCCTGGACGCTCGCCAAGGTGGAGAAGGCGCCCGTGAAGTTGTCAAAACAATTGGTCTGGCATACCGGATTCGAATTGTGCTCCGCGCGCAGAGCCAGAGTCAGTGACAAGCGATTGGTCACTTTCCATTCGTCCTGTGCGTAGAAACCGGTTCCCCAGAGCGCGACCGGAACGTCGGAGGACAAGTTCTTGGCGCGCCGGTACTGGAAGGCCAAGCCGTCGGCGAAGTCCTGCAGGCCATTCGCCGTCTTATTCGCAAGCGTTCCGATGTTTCGGAAATACACGAGTGGAGTGTTGTAAAAGAAGTTGTGGTCGCTGACGTCGTAACGGCGGAAGTTGATGCCGAACTTCCAGTTGTGCTTGCCATGATTCAAGCTGAAGTCGTTGATGAACTGATATTGAGTAATGTTTCGGCCCTGAGGAAACGCCTCACCCGAGCCGTTGACCGGGCTGAACCCAACTGGATCAAGGAAGGTCGTGGCGTACGGGAAGACACTGTTGACGAGGCTGGCGTTCTGGGCAAACTGCGCCACATAATGGCTGGCCGACGCGGTGAAGGAGTTGGTGGCGTGGGCCCCAAAGATATGAGTTTCATTCGCTTGTGCGTCCCATGCCGGCTGGTTGGAATTCGCGTCGAACCGGTGGTCGAAGGGATCGATGGTAGTCGGCTGGAGTCCGTGGTCGATCTTGTACCGGAAGAAAGCATTGTCGTGAGAAGTCAACTTCTGATCGACACGGGCCGCAATAATCCATTCTTTCGCGAACGCGGTCGGCGTGGTGACAATTGTTTGCGCGCAATTGTCGCCATTGGCATTTGGTGTAAAGCCCGGCAAGTTCAGATCAGTGGAGTTGCAAGACGTAAATAGTGTAGGCGTAGGAGTGCCGCCCTTTGCGTTTGCCCAGATTCCAAACATCGTTTGGTAGCCCTGCAGCTGGTTCGGTTGATTGGCCTGGATGTTCGCCAGAACCGCTGCGGCAAATTCGGGAGTCGGAACGATCACCTGATCCACGTTGGGCAGGATGAAGCGGAGCCCTTCGGTATCAAAGAAAAAGAAGGTCTTGTCTTTGAAAATCGGACCGCCAATGGATGCCGCCCACTGGTTGGCATTCGCGAAAGGCCTCGGTTGGCCGGTGGCGTTCGAAAAGAAATTGTTGGCGTTCATCGTCCGGCCATTCCAGGCATAAGCAGCGTTGCCGTGGAACTGGTTGGTGCCGGACTTGGTGACGTAAGAGACCTGGGAACCGATCAACTGGCCGTACTCACCGGCATAAGGGTTGGTAGTGACGGTGGCTTCCTGGATTTCGTTCTGACCGAGTGTAAGGTTGGTGGCGCCCGAGTTGTTGATGTTGAAGTACGGGTCCATATCGTTTTCGCCGTTGACGGTGAAGAGGTTCGAAGTCGCAGGCAGACCGTTGGCGGTAAAGTTGCCGTACCCGCCGGTGACGTTGACCACGACGCCAGGCGCCGTAAAGGCGATGTTGGTGAGGTCATTGCCGCCGCTAGGAAGCAGCGCTAGTTCTTTTTGGGTGAAAGCGGTGGAGTTGCCGGGATCGGTGTTGATGAGGGGGGCCTCGGCGCTGACTTCGATCGTCTGCAACGTCTGAGAAAGTTCCAGCTTCAGGTTGGCGCTGGAGGTCTGACCAACGGCTACTTCAACCGTGGTTTCGAGCTTGCCAAACCCTTGATGGTTCACCGTGACTTGATACTGGCCAGGTTTGAGCAAGGAGAACCGGTAGGTACCATCTGAACCGGTGGCGGTCTTCTGAGTAGCACCGGTATCCAGGCTTTTTAGCTCGACGGAGGCTCCGACCACAACAGCACCGGTCGGGTCAGTCACCGTGCCTGCGATATCGCCGGCGACCAGCGACTGTGCACGTCCTGCCGAAGCAAAACCAAAGAGCACAGCTAGCGCCAAGCAAGATGTCAGCAAAGCGCGTGCAACAGGATTGAATCGAGACATCAGAACTCCTTCTTTCTGACTTTCAGGTCAGGATGAGTCGACTTAACTTCGTAATTCAAGGTGAGTAGTTAGGATGGGAGGAAACGGACTGTAAACACCCCTAACCGCTTTCCAAATCCCCAAACAACCGTAGCTATATTATGCATAAGTCGTGCCAAAGTTCCGTTGTTTTATTCTTTGTAAGTCGTTATGTATAAATGGCTTATGGTCTTTCGATAGACGTTAGCCCGGGTACCTTACGTTAAAGCTACATATTTTTGTAGGTGTGTGCGGAAAAGCGGAGTTTCTGGATTGTGAATCTAAGGGCGGCGAATGCGGTCGGCGATGGTGCGAGCGCGCTGGCGGGCGACGTCCACGAACTTGGGGTCGTTGGCGATCTGCTCGAGGAGGGGCAGGAGGCACTGAGGTTCGGGCAGGAGGCCGCGATTGAGATCGGACTCAAAGCTTAGGAGGGCGTTGTAGATGCCGAGGCGGTCGTAGCGAATCCGGCGGGCGAGCAGTTCGTAGTGCTCCTGCTGGCGGGCGAGTCCTTCGAAGATTTGCAGGAGCTGAGAAGCGGACGGATTCAGCGTGTAGTTAAACCTGGTTTCGTGGGAAACAGAGCCCTGCTCCCAGCGGAAGGTTTTTTCGCCGAGGTTGGCGATCTTGCGGTGGACGTCGAGGTCCTGGCCATCGAAATTGCGAAGCGAGTGTGCGAGGTCAAAGATTTTGGCGCGAAGCCCGTCGCTGACGTTGAACGGTTGGGAGCCCGGGTCGTCATCAAGCTGCCGCACTTCGTAGGTGGCGGACTTGCTGTCGTCCCGGATGACGATTTCGATGAATTCAGGAGAGCTGCCGCGAAAGATCCTGCGGAAGGTGACCTTGGAGGATGGGGCGGCTGCTGTCGCCGTCGCAGGCAAGCCCAGAAGGAGGCAGACGAGCGCGAAGAGCCCGGAGCGAAGCAAACGAGACGCTGCGCGTGACCTAATCATTGGCCTGAGAGACTGATGGGCGGACGGAGCGGCGCGTTTTGAGCGGGCGAGCGTCGGGGATGGCGAAGCGGGAGCGGAGCTGTTCGCTTTGCAAGTGGCACAGGGCGACGGCGAGAGCATCGGCGGCGTCGGCGGGTTCGGGTGTTTCGGCCATGTTGAGGAGCGTGCGAACCATCATCTGCATCTGGCGCTTGTCGGCGTTGCCGTAACCGGCGATGGAAGACTTGATGAGGCGCGGAGCGTAACTGTGAACTTCGACGTTGTGTTGGGCCGCGGCAAGCAGCACGACGCCGCGGACTTCAGCCAGGCGCAGAGCGGTTTTGACGTTGAGCGCGGAGAAGATGGATTCGATGGCCATGACGTCGGGAGAAAATTCCTGCAATAAATCGCAAATGAGTGTGTGGACGGCTTCTAGGGCCGCGCCGCTAGATTCTTTGCGAACTTTTTCGGCGATGCGCAGAGCGCCGTAGTGCAGAGTGCGGCAATGGCGGCCATGGGATTCGATGATGCCGTAACCGGTGGGGCCGGAGGCGGCGGGATCGATACCGAGGATGCGGACAGTGCGCGCCCTTGCCGGAGCGGAAAATGCAGGCATGGATGTAAGTCTAAGGCGTGGGGCCAGAGGACGCAACGAAGGAAGGAATTAGATGCGAAGTAATGGGGAAAAGCAGATGTCTGGTCGCTGCGCTCCGGGGAATGACAAGTTGTCTTGAGGACGGTCTAAAGGGCGCCCCTCGAACGAAGAATCAGTTGGCGCCGACGGCGGCTTGGATTTCGCTCTCGTCAATGTCGAAGTTCGCGTAAACGTGTTGCACGTCGTCGTGTTCTTCGAGAGCTTCGACCAGGCGGAGCATCTGCTTGGCTTGTTCACCGGTGAGCTTGATGTAATTCTGCGGGACCATGGCGACTTCTGCGCTGGCTGGAGTGATGCCGGCTTTGCTCAGGGCTTCCTTGACGGTCTCAAGCGCTTCGGGGGGAGTGGTGATGTACCAACTGGAGCCGTCGTCTTTGAGGTCCTCGCCGCCGGCTTCGAGCACGAGATCAAGAAGCTTGTCTTCGCTAGCAGCCTCCTTGGGCACGTTGATTTCGCCTTTGCGGTGGAACATCCAGCCGACTGCGCCAGCTTCGGCGAGGTTGCCGTTGTTCTTGCCCATAAGGTGGCGCATTTCACCGACCGCGCGATTGCGGTTGGTGGTAACAACGTTGATGAGGACACCGACGCCGCCTGGGCCGTAGCCTTCGAAAGTAACTTCGTCGAATTGCTCACCTTCGAGTTGGCCCGTGCCGCGCAAAATTGCCCGTTCGATGTTGTCGTTAGGCATGTTTTCGTTTTTCGCGGCAAGAATGGCGGTGCGGAGGCGCGGGTTGGAATTGGCATCCGCGCCGCCGATGCGCGCGGCGATGGTGAGTTCGCGGATCAGGCGGGTGAAAACGCGGCCGCGCTTAGCGTCGGTGGCGGCTTTCTTGTGTTTAATGGTGGCCCATTTTGAATGCCCAGACATGACAGTTCCTTCGTAATCGAGAATTTCGCTCAGCCCCGCGTGACGGGGAAGTGTTTGCGGAGAATTGCGGTGAACCGCTACCCTGAGAGCTGCGGCTTGAACCTTTTCCCCGTTGAGTTTAGCACAGCAGTCAGGGCGTTCGGAACCTGGTTATACTCGCGCGAGTTCCGGGAGCAAGAGGATTTTTCGGCGCCAAGTTGAGTCCGGCGGCGAATACAAGTCGAAAAAAAAATAGATGCCTGAAAAGCGATTTCGAGTGTTGGCTGTGGCCTCGCATCCGGTGCAGTACATGGCGCCGCTGTTTCGGCGGATGGCGATGGACCCGGCGATGGAGCTGCAGGTGGCTTATTGTTCGCTGCGCGGGGCGGAGGCAGCCGTCGATCCGGATTTCGCGGTTACCGTGAAGTGGGACCTACCGTTGCTGGATGGATATTCGTGGAGCGAGATTCCGAACCGAGGGTCGGGCGAGGAGTCGTTCTGGGGGCTGAGGAATCCGGGGCTCGGCTCGCTGATTCGCACCGGACGGTTCGATGCGGTGCTGTGTTACGTGGGCTACGTGCGAGCCTCGTTCTGGATTGCGCGTAGCGCTGCCAAAGCGGCGAAAGCAGCTTTTCTTTTCGGGACCGACGCCCACACTCTGGCGCCGCGCGATGGCCAGAGCTGGAAGGTCTGGGCGAAACGGCTGTTTTGGCCGTGGCTGTTCCGGCAGGCAGACCAGATATTCGTGCCGTCGAGCGGAACATTTGATTTGATGCGACAGTTGGGCATTGCCGCGGAGCGGATTAGTTTGACTCCCTACGCCGTCGACAACGAATGGTGGAAGAGCCAGGCGGAGAAGGTGGATCGCAGCGCAGTGCGATCACAGTGGGGAGCGGCGGCCGACGATGCGGTCATTTTATTTTGCGCCAAGCTGCAGCCTTGGAAGCGCCCGATGGATCTGCTACGAGCCTTTGGCCAGGCGCGGATCAAGAAATCGCTGCTGGTCTTTGCCGGAGAAGGAGCGGAGCGGGTTCGGCTGGAGGCAGCGGCGCGGAAACTTGGCGTTGCGGAGCGCGTGCGGATTCTCGGATTCGTAAACCAATCCCAGTTGCCAGCGATTTACCGTGGCGCGGATGTGCTGGTGCTGCCGTCGGGCTACGAGCCATTTGCCGTTGTGGTGAACGAAGCCATGTGTTGCGAATGCCCGGTGATTGTGAGCGATCAGGTCGGAGCGGCACGCGACCTTGTAGTGCCGCTCAGGCCGGAGTTTGTGTTCCCGGCCGGTGATGCGGACGCACTCGCGCGGACTCTCGAAGCAGCGTTGGGAGACCGCGGCAAGCTTCGCGAAACGGGACGAGCCGGACAAGAGCTGGTGGAGCGGCATCGCCCGGAGCGCACCGTGGCCGCGACCGTAGAGGCGGTGCGTAGAGCTGTGGAGAGGAAGTCCCGTGAAGGTTAGTCGCCAAGACGGGACTGGCGGGGCGCGATGCGCCTAGTTCTATTCACACCGTTTTCGCCGGACCTGGGAGGCGGGTCGGCGCAGCTGCGCAGTCATCTGGCGCAGATGGCGATCCAGGTGGAGTGGTTTTATTTGGCGGATCGGCCGGCGGCTTCAGGCACCGGAAAGTGGCTTGGGCGGCGATTCACGGCCGCCGAATTGATTTCGGACTTGAGCGCACGCTCAGGATGGCTGCCAGGATCACGTGCGCGGACGCGCGAACTGATCCAGAAATTGGGCCAGGCCGATCTTTACTGGGTGCTGGCCCATTACGAAGGGATTGCTGTAGCAGCGGAGCTTATCGAACAGGGGAGAAGGGTTCATGTAACCGTGCACGACGATCCGTTCGGCATGTGGATGCGATCGAAGCGTTACGCGCTGTTTCGCCCGCTCCTGTTGCCCACATTTCCCAAACTGCTGCGAGGGGCCAACGCCATCGACGTCACGAGTTGGGGAATGCGGAATCTGTACCGGAAAAAATATGGCGTGAAGTGTTTCTCGCTCTATCTGCACGTCAAGGAGTTGCCGAGGCTGGCTGGCACGCCAGATGCCGGCCGTTTAACAGTGGGGCATATCGGCACCTTGTATCAAGGCGCTGCGTTTAGCCGGTTTGTGGCAGGGTGCAAGCAAGTGGCAGCCGAGAGCAAACGTAAGTTGCGGATCGTCCGCGTCGGAGCTTCCCCTGAACTCGAGTCATTTGCGGCTCGGGATCCGGATGTTTTCGAGTCTCACGGCAATCTGAGCGAAGACGACGCGCTGCCGCTGCTGGCAAGTTGCGACTTTCATTATGCGATGTATCCGGGTGGCAGCAAGTTTGAGCTTTTCCGGCGCACGAGTTTGCCGATCAAGGTGTCGAGTTATATCCAGTCGCAGCGGCCGGTCTTTGCGCATACGCCGGATGACAGCACGCTGGCCTGTGTCATTAAGAAACATAGCATCGGCACCGTTTGCGCAAGCGCTGAGGTGGCAATTCTGGCGGACGAAATTCGCAAGCTGCTCACAGCACCTCGGGAATCGAGGAACTTCGAGGCCGCGCGCGCCGATGTTATGGGCCCCTCGCAGTTAGAGCAACTCGAGGCCGCGCTGACCGGCCGGATTTGGCAGGATTTTCCGGAGTCGGATTGTTGACCAGAAAGGGAAAGTCTCCCCCAGGTTCTGGCGGCGTGTTAGCCTGACGGTCTGGCTTCTGAGCGCGTGCCCAGGCGACGGTATGGAAAGGAAATTCGCGTTGCTATCACTTTTGAGGTCGCCCGGGGGACGCCAGTCGAAGCTGATTTCGACCTTGGTTTTTCTGCTCTTTGGGTCCTTCGCGGCTTACGAAATTTCTCAGTATCTGCTTGCCAACGACTGGGATTCTCTCGGCCTGATGGCCGTCGGGCTGGCTGGCCTGGCATTTGCCGTGAAAATCCTGAACGACTGGCGGCAAGGCTTGTACATTTTCTTCGGATGGCTGTTTTTCGAGGACCTTGCCAGGAAGTATCTCGGAAACAATCCGGCCATCTTCTTTGCCAAAGACGTGTTGGTCATTTTGGTTTACGTCTCTTTCTATTTGGCCAGGAGAGGCAAGAAGGAAAAAGCGACTTTCCGGCCGCCATTTTTTGCGGCATTGATGGTTTTAGTCTGGTTTGCTTTTGCGCAGATGTTCAATCCGAACTCGACCAGCGTTCTCTACGGCTTGCTCGGAATGAAGCTCTATTTTCTTTATCTGCCTCTGATGTTTCTGGGTTATGCGCTTATGGACTCCGAGCAGGAGCTGCGCCGTTTCTTCCTTTTCAGCACCGTGCTGGTCCTGGTGGCGGCCGCACTGGGCGTGGCGCAATCGATCATCGGACCCACGTTCTTGAATCCAGTCACCATTCAGGAAGATATCCGTGAGCTAAGCACGCTTTACCGCGTTTCGCCGATTACCGGGCAGGTGGCCTACCGGCCGACGTCGGTGTTCGTCAGCGTTGGCCGGTTTCAGGACCTGATCGTAATGAGTTGGATCGTCCTGATCGGTTTCGGCGGCTATCTGATTCTGCGCATAAAGAAAAACCGAACGGTGGCTTTTCTCACGATTGGGGTGCTGGCCGGCACAGCGCTTATGAGCACTTCGCGCGGTGTCGTGATGTGGTGCGGCGGCAGTTCTCTGGTAATCGTGGCCGCTTTTGTGTGGGGCGCACCCTGGCGGCAGCGCGAGGCCACGCGCGTGGTAAGGTCCATTCAAAGAATCGTTTTGTTGGGAGGCGTCGCGGTTATCTTGCTGGCCGTGACGTTCCCGGAAGAAGTGAATTCACGCTTAGCGATTTATTCGGAGACGCTTAGTCCCTACAGCACGGCCAGCGAACTGGCTTTTCGCGCCCGCGATTATCCTTTGCAAAATTTTCTCGCTGCGTTTGATACCGACCGCTGGATCTACGGCTATGGAACGGGAACGGCATCATTGGGCATTCAGTACATTGTGCGGGTGCTGCGTATCCCGGGGACTGGTGTTAGCGTTGAGAACGGTTACGGTCAATTGGTGATCGAAATGGGCATCTTCGGGCTGGCTTTCTGGCTTTTTTGGGGAGTCGCAGTGTGCAGCTCCGGTTGGAAGATCGTCAAACAGCTAAAGGGCTCGCCGTGGTTTCCAGTTGCCTTTGCCATTTTTTGGCTGGAGTTCCTGATCCTTTTCCCAATGGGGTACAACAGCATCGCATTTTTCCAGGACTTTTTGGTTAACGCCTACTTTTGGGTGCTACTTGGCGTTTTGTTCCGGTTGCCGAGTCTCGCTCTTTCCGCGCAATTCGCGGCAGAAGACCGCGCGAAAGCCAAAGCCTATGCCACGGCAGTGGCGCTCCCCCATGCCGGAATTTTCACGAAAAGGTAGCGCCAACAGCGGGGACCGCCCACGCGCGATTCGGCAGACGCGAATGAATGATCGTGGGCCGCCCGGGCTGCGGAAACCAGCCGCTAAGATGTATGCCGAGAGTCGCGATTGTTCAAGTACCGCCAGCGAGTGGATAGGTCTTTGCGCGACGGGAGCGATAGCTTTTGCGAATCGCAGTAGTCTCACCATCGGTTGACCGGTTTCATGGCACCGAACGTGCCGTTTCCGAATTGCTTCGCCGCCTCGCGTACCAGGAGCAGGACATTGTTGATCTGTTCTCGCAGCGCGTGACGGATATCCGGCTGAGTGAAAACAGCGACTCCGGTACACTGCCGGGACTTTTTTGGCATCGAGTGCCTGCATTGCCAGGTCCTCATGTGCTGGGCTTCTTAGCCTGGTTGCTGCTCAACCGATGGCAGCGGTTTCGCCGTAGCTGGGGAAGTCAGTTCAGACCGGATGTCGTTTTCTCACCGGGCGTCAACGCATTCGACGCTGATGTGATCCAGGTGCACGCTATGTTTCATCGCTTATCCGAATTACAGTCAGGCTCGGATCGTCGCGGTTTCCGTGGATTGCACCGGCGCCTGTACTACGCTTTAGTTTGCATGCTGGAAAGGCGCATTTATCGCAATTCAAAATTAATCCTAGCGGCCGTCTCCGGTCACACCGCCAGGCAGTTAGATCGCTACATAGGTCGCAAGGATGCGATCGTCATACCTTATGGAGTGGATCATGAATGGTTCTCACCCGAGGCGATTGCTTCCCTGCGCGACCCTGCGCGTGAGGTGTACGGCTGGCATCCTGACCAAACTACCGTTCTGCTGGTGGGGAATGATTGGCGCAATAAGGGACTGCCGGCGCTGCTAGAGGCGGTTGCGCGTTGCCCAGACTTGAAGCTTCGTTTGTTCGTTGTCGGCCATGATGAACAGAGTGTTATGCGCCGCAAAGCTGACCAGTTGAGCGTGGCCGGTCAGGTCAAATTCTTTAGCTTGGTGAAGGATGTAAGAGTTTTTTACGCAGTGGCCGATATTATTGCAGCGCCTTCGTTGGAAGATTCCTTTAACCTGCCGGTGCTGGAAGCGATGTCATGTGGTTTGCCGGCGATTGTGAGTCCGCACGCAGGGATCAGTGAATGGTTGAGCGACGGGCGCGACTGCCTGTTGCTGAAAAATCCCGAGCATGCCGACGAGCTGGCAGCCGCCATTCGGGTTCTGGTAACCGAGCCTGCAAGAAGGACAGAAATCGCCAGAAATGCCCTTAGCACGGCAGCGAAGTTCACCTGGGATAGCCACGCTGCGGAGCTGCGCAAGCTGCTGGTGAAAGCCGCAGACGCGAAACGCGCGCGCGGACGGGATTGACTCCTACGGCGAATTTGCCGATTGGCGTTGCGAGAGAACGGCCTTTCGAGTGGCCTGCAAGGTGAAGGAAAGCGTTTCCTTGGGGATGCTGGCGACAAACGGACCGATCAACCAGCCCAGTCCGGCAGGGATATCGCGCGTGAGCGAAACCACTTCACTTTGCACGTACACGCCTCCGTCTTTTTCCACCATGCGCCACCAGGTTTCCATTCCCCAGAGGTAGCCGCCGTCGTCATTGTGGGACCTTTCGCGTTCGTCGGACTTGCCGGGGCCGTCCACCTCGGCGATGCGCGTGGCGCTGCTGCGGCTATGGGCCCTGGTCGGAGAATCACGAAAATAATGAATCTCGTGTTCGCTGTTGATAACCACCGTAATCACTTTCTTGCGGCGGAAACGGAGAAACGCCCGGAAATGATCGCCGTCGCGTGACTCCAGTTTGGAGCGCTCGACGTCCGGCGAATAGTAGGTCGAATGTTTGTCGTAGTCCTGCAGCACGCGAAGTGCGTCGTCCAGATGTACCTGGGAAATGAAAACGACACCTTCCCAGTGATGAATCATGCCGCCCGGGCAGTCGATCTCCTTGTCTGCTTCCCGAGTGTGGCGCTGTTCCATCTCAACTTCGCCTTGCGAAAGTGCGCGGAACGCTTTCTTGCGCTCGAGTTCCGGCAGAGAGTCGATCCACAACAGGTCCGTGCCTTGCCGCAGTTCGTCGCTGTTTCGCGAGTCGGTCAGGCTGACGTATTTTTCGAACGCTTCCGCGGTGCGCGGCCGGAGCTTCGCAGCTGTGGATTCCGGGCCGGGGAGAGCGCGAGTCGCCGGGAGCGAGATCAGGCCAAGCGAGACCGCCAACACGAGCCCCTTACGGCGAAATCCTTTCAAGTGTCGGACAAAGCTTGGATTGCCTGGGCCGGAGCAGCAGAACGCAAAGTGCAAGTTGTTGATTTTAGGCATCTTTCCTGATCGCGAGGAACGCGTCAGGGTATCGGATGCACGGGGTGGGCCGATTGGGTTTTCGTCGTTGTCGGAAGCTGTGTGAAACAGAGAGAACAGCGCAAGGCCATCTCAGCAGAAACGGGTTGGGTAGCTCGCCCAACCCCCCTACCGCTAACCCCCGTTGATTCTGTTGCCCTTACGTCGCTACGACGCACTTAACCGAGTAACTGCGAAGGCATACACATACTCGCCTAGCACTCCACCAGCCTGTAGCGGCACACCTCCAACGTTCACTTCTCCCGTTGCAACGTACCTTTATGACCAAGCGAGCTTCAACGGTCTATCAATCACCAATGGTAAGGGCAGAAGGACCGGGATGACGGACGCCGCTGGTTCCGAAGCATGGTCCTATGACGCAGCAGGCAACGTGCTTGTCGATCAGAGAACAACCAACGGTATAACCAAGCAATTCTCCTACAGCTACAATTTGAATGGGTCAATTGCAACGATAAGCTATCCAAGCGGCAGAACCATTACGTATACGACAGGAGGAGGGGGACAGACTCTCTCGGCCGTGGATCAGACCAACTCAATCAATTATGCAACCGCAGCGCATTACTCGCCTGCAGGCGCGCTGGCGGCCCTGACCAATGGGCTGAACATTCAATCTTCAATAATTTAGGCTCTGAGCAGGAATTCGTAGAGACCCAATAGGAGAGCGGGTTTCCGTAGAGGG
>CAZQOB010000048.1:0-42437 GCA_964594885.1 uncultured Acidobacteriaceae bacterium | reverse complement strand
CCTCTACGGAAACCCGCTCTCCTATTGGGTCTCTACGAATTCCTGCTCAGAGCCGAAAGAAGAATTACCGGACGGCGGCCGAAACGGTCAGACCAGGCGCCCAGCAGCGGCGAGAAAACGAACTGCATGGCATTCCAGACGAACAGGAAATAGCCAGTGATGACCGCGGCGCGGCCGTAATCTCCTCCCACGAATTGGCGAACTAGGTCTGGCAGTACCGGTGCGATGATGCCGAAAGCGATCATGTCGAGGGCGACGGTGATGAGAATGAAATAGAAAGCGGCGCGAGATTGGGGCGCCGAAGGGGTTGCGGTAGGCGAAGAGGCCAAAGTGCGCTCCGGGAGAAGAGAAATTGTAACTGCGAAACTGCAAGCTCGCTAGCCGAGAGTAGAGGGTCGACAGCCGGGCGTATTGTAAGAATTTTACTGAGGTCAAGGACGGGAAGTTCGTTGTGACCTCGGGTTTCAACGCGGGACGAATTTTTGGACGCGCATACCGTGATAGACGTCGCCGACATACACGGCACCGTCTTTACCCACGGCAAGATCGTGGCCCCAATAGATTTGGCCGTCGTAGTTACCGAAGCGAGACCACTTGGCCAGGATTTTACCGGAAAGGTCGAGCTTGAGGAGTTGACCGCGGTCGGGTGGACTTGGTTTGAGGTCGCCGCCGTCAACAACGTAGAGAAGATTGTCGGGGCCGATGGTGAGCGTCCAAGGGCGGCCGAGTTCATCGGATTTCCACATCTTTAGGAATTTGCCATTTGCGTCGAAAACTTGAATGCGGGCGTTAGTGCGGTCGGCGACGTAAACTAGGCCTTGCTGGTCCACCGCGACACTATGTGGGAGGTTAAATTCGCCCGGGTCGGCGCCTTTTTTCCCCCAATCGAGGAGAAACTTGCCATCAGAAGAAAACTTAGCGATGCGGTTGTTTCCGTAGCCGTCAGCGACATAAACGCTGCCATCAGGGCCAAAGGAAATGTCGGCGGGAAGATTGAAGTGCCTGGCGTCAAGGCCGGCAACTTTTTCAGTTCCGACCGTAAGAAGGAGTTTGCCGTCGTGGGTGAACTTGAAGACTTGCTGCAGCGCGCGGTCGGTAAGCCAAATGTTGTCGTCGCGATCGACGCGCAGGCCGTGCGGCTCCAGGAAGCGATTCTGGCCCCAGGAAAAGAGGAGCTTGCCGGTGGCGCCATCAAAACAGAGAACCGTAGGCGACGCGATGGGACGGGTTTTGTCAGTGGCCCAGGAGTTTTCCGCACGGTGAAACGCGAAGACGTGGTTGTGAGAATCCACAGCGACGCCGGAAACCTGGCCGAGAACGAACCCGTCGGGAAGCTGCGGCCAGCCATGGACGACGACGTAAGGCGGCTCTGTTACCGCTTGTTGGGCCATGGCGATAGAAGCGAATCCGAGATAAAGTAAGGCCGAAGCCAGAAAATGGTTGGAGCGCATGACGAACCTCGGTCGGAAATGCTGGCCGTGAGTATACAAAAGAAAAGCGCCCCCGCACCGCTGAGGATGCTGGTGCTCTTGGGGGCATGATGCGCGGGAGAGAGTCCGCGAACCGCTGGTGTCCAGAGCCCGGTAAAGATGAGGACGATACACAAAACGATGCTGCAAGACCGGTTACTGTGAATCGTCGGGACTTGTAGTGGAGGCTGACCGTCACGGCATAGGCGAAAGTTCGTCACCGGTGAACCAGAACCTTGGTCGTCGCCAGGCACGAATCCCGAGTCCCGCCAGCAAATCAGACTTCGAGGATTACTGGGAGAATGAGCGGGCGCTTGGAAGTTTGCTTGTTGATGAAGCGCTTGAGATCCACGCGGATTTTTTCCTTGATGACCGACCAGTCGGCGCGTTCTTCGGCGTTGGAAGTGTTTATGGTGCGCAGAACGATGTCGCGGGCGCTGGTCATGAATTCACTGCCATTCTCGCTCATGAAGCCGCGGGTCACGATTTCCGGGTGGGATTCGAGCTTGCCGGAATGTTTATCAATAGCAATGATCGGAACGACCACGCCATCTTCGGAGAGGTGGCGGCGGTCGCGAACCACAACCTCTTCAATTTCTTCGAGCGATCCGGAATCCACCAGGACGCGGCCCGCGGCGACGGGCTCGCGGCGAAACGCTCCATCTTCGTTGAATTCGATACAGTGGCCGTTTTCCGCGAGCAGAATCTCGCCGCTGACGACTCCGAGTTGATGAGCCAGTGCAGCGTGGCGGAAGAGGTGGCGATATTCGCCGTGAACAGGAATGAAGTATTTCGGCTTGACCAGCTGCAGAATCAGCTTTTGCTCTTCCTGACTGGCGTGGCCGGAAACGTGAATGACACCCGCAGAATTGTCGTAGTACACCAGCGCGCGGCGGCGGAACATGTGGTCCAGCATGCGGAAGATGGCTTTTTCGTTGCCGGGGATGATGCGCGAAGAAAGGATGACCGTATCGTTTTCGTCCACGGAAACGAAGCGATGATTGTCCACGGCGATGCGCGAAAGCGAGGACATCGGCTCGGCCTGCGATCCGGAAGCGAGAATGATGATGCGGCGGGGGTCGAATGTGCGGATGTCCTGCGGGCGTACGACCATACCGTCGGGAATGTGCAGGCATTCAAGTTCGTGCGCGATTTCGACGTTGTCGACCATGCTCCGGCCAACGAAAGCGACTTTACGGCCGACGCGACCGGCGATGTCAATTACCTGCTGGATGCGATGAATGGAAGAGGCGAAGCAGGAAAGAATGATGCGACGCGGAGCGGAACGAGCCAATTCTTCGATGCGGGGAACGACGGCGCGCTCGGATGGTGTGATGCCGGGGCGCTCGACGTTTGTAGAGTCGGAGAAAAGCGCGAGGACGCCCTCGTCGCCGTAACGCGCAAAAGTGTGAATGTCGAATCCGGCGCCGTCCACGGGCGTATGGTCAATCTTGAAATCGCCGGTGTGAATGATGACGCCGACTGGAGTGCGCACAGCGAGTGCGACGCAATCAATGGTGCTGTGGGTCACCGGGATCATTTCGATCTCGTACGGGCCGATCTCGATGCGGCGGCCGGGCATGACTTCGCGCAGCGTGGAGGACTCGAGCAAGCCGGCTTCGGTGAGGCGCTTTCGGACGAGAGCTAACGTGAAGCGAGTTCCATAAACCGGGACGTTCAGATCGCGCAGGATGTAGGGCAACGCGCCGATGTGATCTTCGTGGCCATGCGTGAGGACGATGGCCCGCAGGAATTGGCGATTCTGCTTGAGGTAGCTGGTGTCTGGAATGACTAGGTCGATGCCGAGCAGTTCGGATTCGGGAAACATCATGCCGGCGTCAATGACGATGACGTCGTCGCCATGGCGCAGTGCCATCATGTTCATGCCGAATTCGCCGAGGCCGCCGAGGGGAATGGCGAAAAGAGATTGCAGAGACTTGCTCAAAGAGATGTCAGCTCCAACGAGTGAAGACGAAGAGTATCACAGTGCAGCGAGCGGACACGGAATAGGACGCGGGTACCAGCGTTCAATTCTTGGAACCGCCGGCGAAAAGATGCGCGATCGAAACCAGAATCACTGCGCCGACCGTCGCCGCTGCTAGAGAAAACCAGAAACCGCCGCCGAAGATTCCAAGCTTCGTGAAGACCCAGCCGCCGACCACGGAACCGATTAAGCCAAGGACAATGTCTCCGATGCAGCCGAAGCCGCGGCCGCGAGCGAGTTTACCCGCGAGCCAGCCGGCGACCAATCCAAGAAAAAGCCAGGCCAGGATACCGCGTGGCCACCATTCGACGACCACGACTCTTTCCGACAAAAGCAGCAAAGCGGCGAGCATGAAGCCTCCCTTTGGGCTCAGTGACTAGCGGGCCGTCTCAACAAGAATCTTAGCAAAACGAGCACAATTACGGCGCGGCATCCTTATCTTACGGCGAAGCTGGAAGTTGCTGGGTCATGCAATGAATGGTGCCGAGGCCCAGGACCAGATCACGGCAGTAGATGGGGAAGATCTGGCGGCCGCGGAAGAGCTTGGCCAGAGTGTTGAGCGCAACACGGTCATTAGAATCGTTGAAGACCGGCACGAGGACAATTTTGTTAGCGATGTAGAAATTGGCGTAGCTGGCAGGGAGACGTTGCCCGTCGAAATAGACCGGTGCGGGCAGGGGAAGCGTCTCGACGCGCAAAGGCTTACCGTCCTGGTCGCGCATGGACTGCAGCAAGACCAGATTTTCCTGCAGCGCCGCATAATTCGCGTCTTCGCGATTGTCTTCGAGGATCGTTACGACAGTGTTCGGGTCAACAAAGCGAGCCAGGTCATCCACGTGGCCGTGGGTGTCATCGCCCGCGATTCCGTTCTTGAGCCACAGGACTTTGCTGACTCCGAGACAGTCGCGAAAGATCTGCTCGTAATCGGCTTTGCTGAGGCCGGGATTGCGTTCCTGTACTTTGCTTTGCAGGCATTCCTCGGTGGTCAGCAACGTGCCGCGGCCGTTGACATCGATCGATCCGCCTTCCAGCACGACCCGGCGGCCGTTGTATTCCGGTCGAAAGAGGTTTCGGCGCAGTGATTGATTCAGGCGCGGGACGACTTTGGCGTCTTTTTTGTGATTGGGATATTTTGCCCAACCGTTGAAGACGAAATGATTGAAGGCCACTTGGCCGGAGCCGTTGGTCACACAGATGGGGCCGGAGTCCCGCATCCAGCCGCGGTCAGTGGGCACGCGAAGAAGTTTCACGTTTTCGACCGCAGCGTGGGACTTTCTTAGGATCGACATCACACGCGCTTCCGCCGCACGATCCTCGACCAGCAAGAACACAGACTCGACAGCAGCGAGATGGCGGACGATCTCCGCGTAGGCCCACGGAATTGGCACGAATTTGCCCGGCCAATCGGTGAGTTCGTGCGGCCAGCCGAGGAACGTGCCCTGGTGGGGCTCCCATTCGGCCGGCATGCGGTAATGAAGCTTAGCTGGACTGGACATGGGTTGGCTCCACAGGGGGTTCGGCGAACCTGTGAGCTTCATTTAACACAGAGAACGCAGAGGACACGGAGAAGCTACTCGCCGAGCCAGCGATTGAGGATGGGCTCGTAGGCATCAATGCGGCGGTCGCGCAGGAAGGGCCAGTTACGTCGAATCTCTTCGCTTTTCGAAGAGTCACACTCGACGATCAGAATTTCTTCTTCGCTGCTACTGGCTTTTGCAACGATTTGGCCGAATGGGTCGGCGACAAAGGAGTTGCCCCAGAATTCAAGGCCGGCATCGCCTGTGCAGGGATGGCCTTCGAAGCCGACGCGATTCACGACAGCTACGAACGTTCCATTGGCAATGGCGTGGGCCCGCTGGATGGTCATCCAGGCATCGAGTTGCGCCGCGCCGAATTCCGCTTTTTCTTTCGGGTGCCAGCCAATGCTCGTCGGGTAGAAAATGACCTGAGCGCCTTTAAGTGCCGTGAGCCGCGAACCTTCCGGATACCACTGGTCCCAGCAAATCTGCACGCCGATGCGGCCGTACTTGGTGTCGAAGTTCGGAAATCCGAGATCACCGGGCGCGAAATAGAACTTTTCGTAGTAGAGCGGATCATCGGGAATATGCATTTTGCGATATTTGCCGAGGTATGAGCCGTCGGCGTCGAGGACCGCGCAAGTGTTGTGATAAACGCCGGCAGCGCGGCGCTCAAAAAGGGAAACTACGAGCGCGACGCTGTTTTCTTTCGCGACTTTTGCCAAAGCTTCCGTCTTCGTTCCTGGAATTGCTTCGGCCAGATCAAAAAGCGCCGCGTCTTCGGTGCGGCAGAAATATTCGCCGCAAAAAAGCTCGTCCATGCAAAGAATCTGCGCGCCGCGATTGGCCGCTTCGCGGATCTTGCCGATGGCGTTGGCAAGATTCTCTTCGGCATTCTTGGTTGACCGCATCTGGATCAGGCCAACGGTGAATTTGGTCGACATAGCCCTACATCGTATCACGCGCGCTCATCATTGCGGCTCCCGCTCACACAGGCAGCGGAAAAGTTCGCGAAAGTTCTTTGCGAATGTTGCCTGTAATCAGTAAGATTTCGCCAGTGCAAGGTGTGTTGGCAAACTTTTTGCGGCAACATGTCTGTAGGCAGGCGTTAATCACAGAATTTCAGGAGCGCGATGGCAAAGTCGAAAAAGAAAACGGCGGGGCAAAAAACTGCTACAGGACGCGTGCTGCACGATCCTGTGCAGGACAAGCTGCGACCGATTTTTCCTCTGGACCTGTCCCAATGCCGGACCATCGACGAACTGGTGCGGGCAATGGGCGATACTGCGTACACCGCACGGCAGGTAGGCGACGCCGCGGATGTTCTGGAACACATGGCCCGCGACAAGGATTGTTTTGTGGTGATGACCCTGGCCGGCGCGCTGACGGTCGGCAAAATGGGACTGATTTTCTGCGACCTGATTGAAAGCGGCATTGTGAAAGCAATCGTTTCCACTGGCGCGCTGATGGCGCACGGGCTGGTGGAAGCAACCGGGCTGTCGCATTTCCGCTATGACCCTTCGACCATGAGCGACACCGAGTTGTTCGAAGCGGGCTATAACCGTGTGTACGACTCGCTGGAGCCGGAAACGAACCTCGACCATGTCGAGGCAGTGGTTGACGGCCTTTTAGAGGAGTGGGACGAAGAAGAAATTGTTTGCAGCTGGAAGCTGCATCGGCGGATTGGCGAATACCTGGTCAAGAATACGCAAGGGCGTGGCATTCTCAGATCGGCGTATGAGCACAATGTCCCGGTATTTGTTCCGGCGTTTTCGGATTCCGAACTGGGCATCGATTTTGCCTTGAACAAATACGCGCGCGAACGCGACGGCAGGCCGCTGCTGCGCTTCGATCCATTTGAGGATTTTGAAAAGTTTGCCGACACCATGCTGGCGACGAAGCGGATGGGTATTTTTACCATTGGCGGCGGCGTGCCGCGCAACTGGTCGCAGCAGTTTGGCGTGTATGCAGAATTGATGGCGCGGCGGGGTTACAAGAAACTGCCGCTGAAGCGCTACAACTACGGCGTACGGATCTGCCCGGAGCCGGTGCACTGGGGCGGCCTGAGCGGTAGCACATACACGGAGGCAGTTTCCTGGGGCAAGTTTGTTCCTCCAGAAGAGGGCGGCAAGTTCGCGGAAGTGTTTGAGGATGCGACGGTGGCGCTGCCTTTAGTGGTCGGCGCCGTGCTGGAGCGGGTGGGCTACTTCAAGCGTTAGACCAGAACTGTCTGCCGGAAAGGCTGGGCCATGCCGAAAGCAAAAGCAAAGTCGTTGTACGACGTGCATCCCGGCGTGGCGACGGTGCAGCAATGGATCGCCGATTTGCAGTCGAAGACCGGCCGTTCGCTGGACGAGTGGATGGCGCTGGCCAAGGAAAAAGGCCCGAAGGACGAGAAGAGTCAGCGCGAGTGGCTGAAGATTCAGCATAAGTTGGGCACGAACGCGGCGTGGTGGATTGCGGCGCGCGTGGCTGGAAAAGAAAGAGAAGAAGACTCGCCCGAGAAGTACTTAGCTGCCGCGCCCGGCTACGTCGAGCAACAATATTCCGGAAAAAAGGCCGCACTGCGGCCGGTGTTCGACGCGCTTGTAAAGCTCGGCAAATCGATGGGTACGGACGTGAAGGCGTGCCCGTGTCTGACGATGGTGCCGCTCTATCGGAACCACGTTTTCGCTCAGATTAAGCCGACGACCAACACACGAGTGGATTTCGGGCTGGCTTTGACGCATTACAAAGGGAAGTTGCCGAAGCGCCTGGTGGACACCGGTGGCTTGGCGAAGAAAGATCGCATCACCCATCGGATTGAATTGACATCAGCAACGCAACTCGACGCCGAAGTCACGAAGTGGCTGAAGACGGCATACGAATTGGACGCATAACCTTGCCAAGTCCTACGGCACTTCAATCGTCTTGCCCAGGCCCGCGTAGATGTAGTTTTCACCGAAAGTGTTCTTGAGTCGCAAAAACGCGGGTTCGCCCGTGCAATGACCAGGAGCTATTTTTTCCAGTTTCCATTTGTTCTTCAAACTGTCGGCCTGCCGGTCAATCTCGGGTTCCGGAGCACTCACGAGATGAAGACCTCCAGCAAGAAAATGCATGCCCGGCGCAATCACCGACGCGGCTTGCAGGATTTCTTCAATGCCTGGGTGGGAGCAGCCGACGATGATTGACAGGCCGTGCGGGCCCCGCAGCGCGAGTGACAATTCGCGCAACTCAAGCGTACCCGACGTCTTCGAGACTGTGAAAACCAGGAAAATACCCGGAGAAATTTCGGTCAGTTTGTCGATCAGCTGGAAGTTCCCGGCACTCCATGGATAGCCAGTGGGAATTTTCTCGGGATATTTCCCGGAGTAGTACCGCATGCGATCGGGAAGAGAATCCACGGGCCGAATCAAAGTCGGAGGAACAGCGCCGCCGAAAATTCCAAACCCTTCCATTGGAGCGTAAACGGGAACTCGCGGGTTTACGGAAAGGAGATATTTCAGTCCGGTCGTGTGGTCGGAATGGCGGTGCGAAATGACGACGAAATCTAGCTTTGCGAGATTGACGTTTAGGGCCTTTACGTTTCTCTCGAAGATTTCCGCATTGTTGCCGGTGTCGAACAGAATGCGCTTGCCGTCGTGCTCGATTAGCGCGGAGAATCCCCAATCCTTGGTCAGCTTGTCTGAATCGGAAAATGCGTCGTAAAGAATGGTGACCCGGTCAACGGCGTTTGCGGCAGAGCAGGCGGCGACAAGAGAAAAGACCAAAAAGAGCAGTCCCTTTCGCCGCATGGATGCACCTCAATAAAAAACCTGGTGCCGCCCGTCAGTCGTCTTCGCCGATGAGGATGGCGGCGCCCAGCACCGTGGTCCACAGGCCGCGCTTGTCGCCGACTGCGGATTGCGTGACGTTCATGGTGCGGACGATCTTGTTCGAAATGCGATAGACCTCTTTCTTTTCGTCCCACGAAAGATCCGGATCGAATTCCACGTTGAGCGTTGTCGCGAGCATTTCTGCGGCCAGCTCTTCGGCATATTCGCCGGCAACCTCTTCGGTTTCACCGAAGGAGTGGTGTTCGGACAGGTAGCCGTACATGGACTTGTCGCTGGGAAGGGCCAATCCGATACTGGCGGCGATTAGACGATGCGGCTCTTTGGTGGAGTTTTCGCTGATGACCGTGAACGCCACCTGGCCGGGCTTGATGTGCTTCAAACCTTCGCTGCGCGAGATCAGTTTGCAGTTCGGCGGGAAAATGGACGACACGCGCACGATGTTGCATGCCGCGATTCCTGCGTTGCGAAGGGCAAGCTCAAAACTGGAAAGCCGCTCACGATGTTTACCGACGCCTTTGGTCAAGAAAATCTTCTTAGCGACAAACGCCATAGTGCCGGTGCGCGGCCTCCATATGTGTGAAGTAGCGGTGAAAAAACGGTGCTGTGGAAAAGTAGCAAGTAAGGATGGCGAGTGTCAACGCTAAACGGGACGTAAATCAGAAATTAATATGACGTTACGCGAGGCCAATTCAGGAGGCGAGACGTATGTGATTCTAACTCTCTTTGGTCACGTGCTGCATAAGCTGGCCAAGCGGTTTGCAAATCGCAGTGAGCTTGCTGAGATCGGCAGAATTGAATTCGGCGCCGGCTTCAGCCAGACTGCCGCCCTTGCGGCTGATTTGAATCACGCCAATCACCTTCCCGTCGCAGGAAATCGGCGCGCTGATCATGCGCTGAATTGCAGAAGCGGTCAGCGAATCCGCCTTCACTCCCTCAAACACGCTGGCGTGGCGCACGCTGGTGAAGTTGTTGATGATCTCAGGACGGTTGTCACGAACGGTTCGCGCGGCGAGCGCCGAAGTGCTGGTGAGCGGAATCTGCCCGACGTTGCGCAGAGCCTGCGGTACCAAAAAATAGAGGTGCCGCCATTTTTCAGAAACAGCGAGGATCGCCACTTCGTCGGCCTTCACGTTCAGATTCTTGGCGATTTTTTCGGCAAGGGTCGGGATCGAAAGCTGCTGGTTGCCTTGATCCGCGGAGCCGAAATGGCTCGCGAGACTCTCCAATTCCGCGGCTAGGCTGACGCTCATGTGGGCTGTAGGTGTTCTCTCATCCCGGCGAGGTAGCCGGTCGGTGTCATCCCAAGTTAGCAGACTTGGTATTTTGCCGCGCCACAATTTGAGTGCCAGTTGCGAGGATTCGATCCTGCTCGAACGTACAGTGCAATTTTGCTTCGCCGGTGGCAGTTGCTATAATCGAGTGGCTGCAGGTGCGAATTTCTCATCTTGCCCGCGCAGCGGAGAGGGCATGTCCGTATCGACAAGCCGGCCTGACTCAAGTTACCTCCTTAGAAAACTCCATTCGTTAAGCGGCGTGATACCTGTTGGCGCGTTTCTGGCAGAGCATTTTTGGTCCAACAGCGCGGCGCTGGTCAGTCCAGAAAAATACGACGCAGTTTCGCGCGAGCTGCAAACCATTCCGTTCCGGCCGTTTGTGGAGCTGGTCGTGATTTTTCTGCCGATTTTGTTTCATGGCGGCTACGGTGTCTATATCTGGTGGACCGGTAAGTCCAACGTTTCGCAGTATCCCTGGGTGAAGAACTGGCTCTACACCTTGCAGCGCTACACCGGTCTGATCGCGTTTATCTACATTGGCTGGCACCTTTATACCGAGCGTTTCTTGTCGGGTGGAACTTCCGATTACCGGTGGGTTGCCAGAGATCTCGAGAATCCCCTCTATCTTACGTTCTTCGTAGTGGGAATTCTCGCTTCGTCGTTCCATTTTGGTGTCGGAATCTGGAATTTTCTGTGCAAGTGGGGCCTCGCGGCGACTGTGCGCGCTCAACGGGCTGCCGGCCAGCTTGGGCTCGCAGTTGGAGTGCTGTTCAGCCTGGTAGGAATTCTGATCCTGATTAGCTTCCGTCTTGACTGGCATCCGTTCTCTTCTTACGACGTAGTCGGAGGACGATGAGACCGCCAAAGATCATCGTCGTCGGTGGCGGGCTGGCGGGCCTGATGGCAACCATCAAAGGTGCCGAGTCCGGCGTGCCGGTGGACCTTTTTTCGATCGTTCCCGTGAAGCGCTCGCACTCGGTGTGCGCGCAGGGGGGCATCAACGCCGCCAAGAATCAAAAGGGCGAAGGCGACAGCACGGCCAAACATTTTGACGACACGATTTATGGCGGGGACTTTCTGGCCAATCAGCCGCTGGTGAAGCGTATGTGCGAGGCGGCTCCCGGCATTATTGATCTGCTCGACCGCATGGGGGTCATGTTCAACCGCACGCCCGAGGGCTTGCTGGACTATCGCCGCTTCGGCGGAACGCTGTATCACCGCACCGCATTTGCCGGCGCCACCACGGGCCAGCAACTGCTGTATGCGCTGGACGAGCAGGTGCGACGCCACGAATCCGAAGACAAAGTCAAAAAGCACGAAGGATTTACGTTTCTCTCGGCGGTAATTGATGACGCTGGCATTTGTCGCGGCATCTGTGCGATGGACTTGCGCACCATGGAAGTGCGCACATTCGCCGCGGACGCGGTGATTTTCTGCACCGGCGGAATTGGAGCGATCTTTGGCCGCTCGACTAACTCCGTCGTTTGCACCGGCTCCGCGCAGTCGGCTCTATTTCAGCAAGGCGTGGACTACGCCAACGGCGAATTCATCCAGGTCCATCCGACCGCGATTCCCGGTGAAGACAAGCTGCGCCTCATGAGTGAGTCCGCGCGCGGCGAAGGCGGCCGAGTGTGGGTCCCCAAAAAGGCCGGTGACACCCGTGCGCCGAAATCGATTCCGGAAAACGAGCGATTTTATTTCCTGGAAGAGTGGTATCCGAAATACGGCAACCTGGTGCCGCGCGACATCGCCACCCGTGCTATTCATCGCATCGTGTTCCAGGAGAAGCTGGGCCTGAACGGCCAAGCCGCGGTTTATCTCGATGTCAGCCATATTCCCCGTGAGACGCTGAACAAAAAGCTCGAAGGCATTTTGGAAATTTACGAGAAATTTCTCGGCGTAGATCCGCGCGAAGAGCCGATGAGAGTGTTTCCCGGGATGCACTACACGATGGGCGGACTGTGGGTAAATGGCGAAGATCAAGCCACCAACGTCCCCGGCATCTACGCTGCGGGCGAATGCGAATACCAGTATCACGGCGCAAACCGCCTTGGAGCGAATTCGCTGGTGTCGTGTATTTTCGGCGGCGGCATTGCCGGGCCGGCGGCGGCGAAGTACGCCAAGAATCTGGAAAAGGGCAGCGAAGCGGCGGAGTCGAGCGTATTCGATCGCGAACGCCAGCGGCAGGAAGCACTGAACCAGGTGCTGATTTCGCAGGATGGCAGCGAAAACATCATGACCATCTGGCGTGAACTCGGCGAAACCATGACCGAGCACGTCACGGTCACGCGCGTGAACAAGAATCTCGAGACAGCATACAACAGACTGCTTGAACTGGAGCAGCGCTACCGCAAGGTGAATCTGAGCGACCGCAGCAAGTGGTCCAACCAGACGCTTAATTTCGCACGCGAACTGGGCAACATGTTGGTGCTCGCGCGAGTCATCACGATGGGAGCGTATTCGCGCAACGAATCGCGGGGCGCGCACTACAAGCCTGATTTTCCGAATCGTGACGATGCCAACTGGCTGAAGACGACGCGGGCCAAGTGGAACGGCGGCGAAATTCAGCTGGCTTATGAGCCAGTGGACATTTCACAGATCACGCCGCGGCCACGGCGATACGACGCCGCGAAATGATCAGGCGTGGCTTTAGGCAGCGGCGAACAGGGGGTTTGTCATCCTGAGTCGCCCGTAGCGCGACGAAGGATCTCAACGTCGGCGATTCAACGAGGACTTATGTCTGAGAAGCCAGTCATCGTAAAGATCAAACGGCAAGTCAGCCCGCAGGGCGCGCCATACTGGGAACAGTTTGCACTGAAGTGGCGTCCGGCAATGAACGTGATCATCTGCCTGCGGGACATTGCTGAAAATCCAGTCACCCGCGACGGAAAAAAGACTACCCCGATTTCCTACGACTCCAATTGCCTGGAAGAGGTCTGCGGCTCCTGCGCCATGCTGATCAACGGCCAAGCGCGCATGGCCTGCTCGGCGCTCGTGGACCAACTCGATCAGCCCATCACCATCGAACCGTTTTCGAAATTTCCCGTGGTGCGCGATCTGACCGTCGATCGCCAGTTCATGTTCGAAAGCTTGAAGCGCGTGAAAGCCTGGATTCCGATTGATGGCACTTACGACCTCGGCGAAGGTCCGCGGATGGCTGCTGAAAAGCAGGAGAAGGCCTACAAGCTCTCGACCTGCATCTCGTGCGGCAGTTGCCTGGAAGTCTGCCCGCAAGTCACCGGCACTAAGCCTGGGAGCTTTGTCGGCGCCGCTATCGTCAGCCAAGTGCGTTTGTTCAATATGCATCCGACGGGCGCAATGAACGCGCACCAGCGCCTGAACGCTCTCATGCAGCCCGGCGGCATACAGGATTGCGCCAACGCGCAAAATTGCGTCAAGGCGTGCCCGAAGGAAATTCCGCTCACCGAATCGCTCGCCGAAGTGAACCGCGAGGTGTGGAAACAGGCCATACTCGGTTGGCTCTTGGGGTAGAATCTCTCGGCATCATTTCTTTGCTGCGATCTTCAACCCCGGACCGGCTCTCGGTCCCCGGAGCGACTATGCGATTCTTCCGCAGTTGGCTGTGTTTCGGTACTCTCTTTGCCGCTGCTCTTTCCTTTGCCACGACTACGATCGCCGACGATATCGCCGAGCGCGCCCGCAAATTGCATTTTTCTTCCATCGTTGTCGATACCCATGACGACACGACACAGCGCCTCATGGGCGGCAAGTTCGACATATCCAAGCGCAACTCCGACGGCAGCATTGACATTCCGCGCATGCGCGAAGGTGGAATGAGCGCTATTTTCTTTTCGATTTGGATTGATGGCCGCATCATTGGGCCGTCGGCGATTCAAAAGGCCCTCGATCAGATCGACGCAGTCCACGAGATGGCACGCAAGAACTCCAAGGACATGGTTTTTTGCACCACTGCCGAACAGGTACGCCAGGCGCATAAGGCCGGTAAGATCGCCGCGCTGATGGGCGTCGAAGGCGGGCACATGATCGGCAACGACATCCGTGTCGTGCGCATTTTCGGGGATCTCGGCGTGCGCTACATGACGCTCGCGCATTTTTACAACGACGAATGGGCGGACTCCTCCACCGACAAGCCAGCGCACAATGGCCTTACCGACTCTGGCAAGGAAATCGTTCGTGAAATGAACCGCCAAGGCATTATGGTGGACATCTCACACGTCAGCGACAAGACGTTCTACGACGCACTGGAAGTCAGCAGAGCGCCACTGATTGCCTCGCACTCCTCCTGCCGCGCCATTTGCAATCATCCCCGCGATATGACCGACGACATGATCAAAGCGCTGGCGGGCAAAGGCGGCGTGATTCAGATCAATTACGAAGTCAGCTTCATCGATCAAGCCTATAAGGATGCATCGGACAAAATGTCCGGCAGCGATGTAGTTGCCCAGTTCGATCAGATCAAGAAAGCCTGCGCCGACAACGAAGACTGCCTCGGTCAGAAAATGAAAGCAATGCACGATCAGGCAATCGCCGAAGGAAAGCTGCCACACGTGAGCTGGGAACGGATCATTGACCACATTGATCACGCCGTGAAGTTGGTCGGACCGGATCATGTTGGTCTCGGCTCGGATTTCGACGGCGCAACAATGCCCGAAGGCATGGAAGACGCTTCAAAGTTGCCCAAGATCACCGAAGCGCTGCTGCGCAAGGGCTATAAGGATGACGATATCCGCAAAATTCTTGGCGGCAACCTGCTGCGGGTGATGGAACAAACCGAAAAGGTCGCGCGCGAGTTGCAGGCGCAATAAGCAAGACGGACTTCGCATGCACGATTTAAATCGTACCAAACCG
Source organism: uncultured Acidobacteriaceae bacterium (assembly GCA_964594885.1). Classification (GTDB taxonomy): domain Bacteria; phylum Acidobacteriota; class Terriglobia; order Acidiferrales; family UBA7541; genus Acidiferrum. Next base: position 27,548 of record CAZQOB010000048.1, on the reverse strand, counting down.
CTAAAACAGACTTTGCGAGCGAAAAGCAGGGTGGCCAGGGCCGGCGCTCCTTCGCGCTGTTTTCGCCCGAAGAATCTGTTTTTGCTGGCGGTGTACTGTTTGGGAGGGCTCCTCGTGGCCAGGGCTGTCGCCGAAGGCAACATTTCTGAACGCGCGAAAAGACTCCACTTTTCCTCCACCGTCGTTGATACCCACGACGACACCACCCAGCGTCTGCTCGGTCCGAACTTCGATCTTGGAACAAAACATCGCGACGGCAGCATCGATATCCCGCGCATGAAGGCCGGCGGACTTGATGCCATTTTCTTCTCCATCTGGATGTCCGGGAAAATCACCGGGCCGGAAGCGGTTAGGCGCGCCGAGGTGCAAATCCAGGCGGTGCACGATCATGTAGGCCGACACAGGAAGGAATTGGTGCTGGCCACGACGGCCGGCGAAGTTCGCGCCGCCAAGAAACGGGGCAAAATCGCCGCCTTGATGGGCGTTGAGGGCGGACACATGATCAACAACGACCTTGGCGTGCTGCGCTCCTTCGCAAAGTCCGGCGTGCGCTACATGACGCTGACGCACAGCGTCAATGTGGACTGGGCCGATTCCTCCACAGACAAGCCGGCGCATGACGGCCTCACGGACTTCGGCAAAAAAGTGGTTCGTGAAATGAACAAGCTCGGGGTCATCGTGGACATTTCCCATGTCAGCGACAAGACGTTTTACGATGTTCTGGAGCTGAGCAAAGCGCCGGTCTTGGCCTCGCATTCCTCTTGCCGTGTCATCTGCGACGCACCGCGCAACATGACCGACCAGATGATCAAGGACCTCGCCGCCCATGGCGGCGTGATTCAAATCAACTACCACGTTGGCTTTCTGAGCCAGGAGTTCCGCGACGCTGAGAAAAAAGATCCTTCCATCAATGAAGCGATCTCCAAGGAAGTGAAAAAGCGCTGCCCGGACGAAAATGATGAGGCCTGCCAGTTAATCCAGGGTGACAAAATCACGCGCGAGTACGTCCTGGGAGGCAAATTGCCAAAGGTTAGTTGGACGAAGATCATCGAGCATATGGATCATGCCGTGAAAATCGCAGGCGTGGACCACGTAGGCCTTGGCTCCGACTTCGATGGCGCCAACATGCCTTATGGAATGGAAGACGCCACCATGCTGCCAAAGGTGACCGACGCCTTGTTGAAAAAAGGCTACTCCGAAGATGACGTAAGAAAAATTCTGGGCGAAAATACGTTGCGGGTGATGAGCGAGGTCGATAGAGTCAGCAGGGAACTGAACGAAAACAAAAAGTAGAAGCACAGGCTCAACAAAACAAAGACGGAGCGTGAGAATGTTTGGCAAAAAGTTTTCAGTCCGAAGCCTATTTTCGCTGGCGATGGCCGCGGGGATCCTCTTCGCGGGCTGCAAGAAGCAGGAGCAGCCGGCGGAGCAGCCAAAGGCGGAAGCTCCAGCGCTGTCCGCTCCAGCACCCGCGACGCCGGCCGAAATCAAACCCACCGAATCCTCCGCGGTAAAACCCACCGCACCGGCGCGCAACTATATTAAAGAGCTGCAGTCTCCCAAAAAGCTTAATGAAAAAGCCCCGGACACCTACAAAGTGAAGTTCGACACTACGCGCGGACAATTCACCCTAACCGTCCAGCGCGCCTGGGCTCCGCTCGGAGCCGACCGTTTCTATAATCTCGTCAAGCACCATTTTTACGATAACGCCGCGTTTTTCCGGGTGGTCCCGCAATTCGTGGTGCAATTCGGCATCAGCGAAAACCCTCAGGTTTCGGCCGCTTGGAAGCACACTGAAATCAAGGACGATCCGGTCACGCAAACCAACAAACGCGGCGCGATTACTTTTGCTACCGGCGGCCCAAACACCCGCACTACCCAGGTGTTCATCAATCTGAAAGACAACGGCCGTCTAGACGGCATGGGCTTTGCGCCATTTGGTACGGTGGACGGCAACGGAATGAACGTGGTCGAAATGATGTATGAAGGTTATGGCGACAGCGGCGGCCCGGATCAGAACCAGCTCGAAGAACAAGGCGACCCCTATCTGAAAAAAGGCTGGCCGCGACTTGACTATATCAAGTCCGCGGCGCTTGTGAATTGATCGAAACCAAAGCAACCAGCCCGCAACGCGAAAAGCTGGCGCCGTCGATTTACCTGCTGGCGGGGCTCGCAGTCGGCGTTCACTTTCTTTTTAACCGCCAGTACGGGTATTTCCGCGACGAGCTGTACTACGCCGCGTGTGGCGAGCACCTGGCCTGGGGTTACGTCGATCACGCGCCACTGGTTGCGTGGGCTTCCTGGCTTAGCCGCTCGCTGTTCGGCGACTCGCTTTTCGCGTTGCGCTTGCTGCCAGCGCTCTCTGCCGCGCCCAAAGTTCTGCTGGCAGGCTGGATAGCCCGGGAAGTCGGCGGCGCAAGGTTTGCGCGATTCTTCGCCGCTCTTCTGACGCTCCTTGCGCCGATCTACCTTACTTTCGACAATTTTCTTTCGATGAATGCGTTCGAGCCAGTTTTTTGGATGGCCTGCGCCGCCGTCGTCCTGCGGATCATCAATGGTGGGAATCCGCGTCTGTGGTTGCTGTTCGGCGCCATCGCCGGTATGGGTATCCTCAACAAGCACTCGATGTTATTTTTTGGTTCGGGAATTGCCGCAGGCCTGCTGTTTACCTCGGCACGCAGGCAGTTGCTGGGCTCCGAAATCTGGGCGGCATTGCTGATCGCCTTCCTAATCTTCCTGCCGAATCTTTTCTGGGAAGTTCACAACGGCTATCCGACCATTGCGTTGTTGCGCACCGTCATCGGCAGCAAGTACACCACCGTGCCGCCTTTGACGTTCATCGGCGAACAATTTCTTCTTCCGAACCCGCTGGCGGCGCCATTCTGGCTCGCAGGCCTTTGGTTTTTCCTGGCAGACGGGCGTGGTCGCAAATACGCCGTCCTGGGCATTGCCTATTTCGTCGTTCTGCTCGAGATGCTCGCCTTGCACGGAAAAATCTACTACCTCGCGCCGGCGTATATCATGCTGCTGGCCGCAGGGGCAGCCTGGTGGGAGCAGCACGTTTTTGCCTTAACCAGTGTGTGGCTGCGCGGCGCCGTCGTTGCTGTGCTCGTTCTGTCGGCGATCATCGCCGCACCGCTTGGCATGCCCATTCTTCCCGCGGCCACCGCCGCGAAATACACGCGCTTTTTCGGAGTGCAGGATGTGAAAGTGGAAAACGTGCCGCTCAATTCGCTGCCGCAGCTGTTTGGCGACATGTTCGGCTGGCCGCAGCAGGTGCAGGCCATTTCCCGTGCGGTCAACTCGCTCCCGACAGCTGAGAAGGCCCAAGTCACTCTCCTGGCGTATAACTACGGCGAAGCCGGCGCCATCGACTTTTTCGGCAGACGCTACGATTTGCCAAAAGCTGTCAGCGGCCACAATCAATATGGTTATTGGGGCCCACGTGGCGCGCCCGGTGACGTGGTCGTCGCCATCGGCTTCACACGGGAGCGGCTCCTGAAAGCCTTCGGCGAGGTCACCGCATTCGAGACCATCAACCCGGCCTGGGCCCTTCCCGAAGAGTCCGGCCTCACGATTTACATTTGCCGCAGACCGTTGCGCAACCTCGCGCAATCCTGGCCGGAGTGGACTTACTTAGACTAGCCGGCCTGCCACGAGAAAGTCCTGGCGAACAGTGTGTAACCGCCCAGGCCCGCGAGCATCCAAAAAACGAGGCGCATGCATCGGTTTTTCGCCCATAAGCGAATGTTGACACAAGCGACCAATGGTGCGTACTCTAAGAGCGGAATGAGTATCTGTCGCCAGACTGTGTGTTGTTGCTGCGGCTGCTGTATGTGTCGCCAAAACCACATTTCTGGCTTGAGGGTGCAGCGGACCTAGACCCGCTCTAGATAAAGAAATTCAAAGCCCACGTGCCAGAAGTCAACTGGTCACGTGGGCTTTTTGTTTTTCTAAACGACTATCGCAGCACAGGACAACGATATATGCCAGAGGTACAGCCAGCGAAAGAAACCAAAGCGCAAAGAGTCGAGCGCTTGAAGCGCGAAAAGCTCGCCTGGGACCACCTCGACGAGATTCGGGAATTCGCGCGAAATGGCCGCGGCTCCATTCCGACTGAATGGCTTGGCACTTACTTCCGCACCTGGGGGATTTACACCCAAGGCGATGGCGTGGGCGTCGTCGGCGGCGCGAATGGCGAAGGCCGGGCCACCGAATTCTTCATGGTGCGTATCCGCATCCCTAACGGCATTTTGACTAGCAACCAGGTCCGTACGCTCGCCGAACTTTCCGAAAATTATGCCCGCGGCGTCGCTGACATCACTGTCCGCCAGAACTTGCAGCTTCACTGGGTCACGATCGAAGCCATTCCTAACCTCATCGAAAAGCTTCAGCAAGCCGGCTTGACCACCACCGGGGCATGCGGCGACGTTGTTCGCAACGTTACCGGATGCCCCGTCGCCGGCCTTGCTGCCGATGAGCACTTTGACGCCTCGCCTTACACGCTGGCCGTGGACCGCGCGCTCGGCGGCAACCGCGAGTTTTACAATCTACCGCGCAAATTCAAAATGACCGTTACCGGTTGCCGCGACTGGTGCAGTTATCCCGAAATTAACGACGTCGCCTTCACTGCCACGCGCCGTCGCCGTGGCCCCATCGTGGAAAACGGTTTTTCCATCCGCATCGGCGGTGGCCTCTCCACTGAGCCCCATATCGCGCTCAAACTGAACGCCTTCGTTCGCGCCGATCAGGTTGTCGCCGTGGCGCGCGGCGTGGCCGAAATTTTTCGCGCCAGCGACGTCCTGCGCCAGAGCCGCGACAAGGCGCGCCTGAAATATCTCTTCCTTCAACACGGCTGGACGGCCGAAAGCTTCCTCGCCGAGCTTAACCGCGTCATCGGCTTTACTCTCGATTCTGCCGAACCCGAGGAGATTCCCGCTGATTTGCATCGCGATCACACCGGCATCCACCGCCAGAAACACGCTGGCTTGGTCTTCATTGGCGCGTCCGTTTTGCGCGGCCGCATCACTAGCGCACAATTGCGCCGCGCCGCAGCACTCGCCGACGAATGTGGCGACGGAAACTTGCGCTTCACGGTCCAGCAGAACGTCCTTCTCGCCAACATTCGCGAAGAACATGCCGCGACGGTTGCCGACGAACTCACGCTGGCGGGCTTGCCGGTCGTAGTGCCCGCATTTGCCCGCGGCACTGTCAGCTGCACTGGGTCGGAGTTCTGCAAACTCGCGCTGACGGAAACCAAAGCCTTTGCCCGATGGCTTTCCAGCGAGCTCGACGACCGTCTTCCGGGCTTCTCCGAACAGATTCGCCTGCATATCACCGGCTGCCCCAATAGCTGCGGCCAGCACTGGATCGCCGACATCGGCATCGAAGGCAAGAAAATCAAGCAAGACGGTCGGCTGGTGGACGCCTACTATTTCTGCATCGGCGGCAGCGTAGGCCAGTTCGCCTCAATCGCCCGGCCGGTCGGATATCGCTGTGCCGCGACTGAAGTGCCCGACGCCATCGAACGCCTGCTCGTCAACTTCCAGTCCGAGCACAATAACCATGAGCCGCTTAGGGCGTTCCTAGCGCGCAAATCCAACAATCAAATTCGCGAAATCTTGGCAGGCGAATTTTTCATGCCTGTCGAGCGTGATTTGCCTCAATCTAAAACAGCGGAGATCGTGGAGGGTTAACCGAATGGCGCTGTTTCCCATATTCGTCAAGTTACAGGGCCGCCTGGTGGTGGTGATTGGCGCTGGCGAAGTCGCCTCGCAAAAGATTGACAGCTTGCTGCGGGCCGGCGCCAAAGTCCGAGTGATCGCTCCGGAGGTTCATCCGCAATTCGCAGAGTGGATTCGCGATTGCAAAATCGAATGGCTGGCTCGCAAATTCCAGCCGGACGATCTCGCGGGCGCGACGCTAGCAATAGCCGCGACTTCCGCGCCTGGCGTGAATGCCTCGGTGTATCGCGAGGCCGAAGTGCGCGGCATCCTGTGCAATGCCGTGGATGACATCGAGAACTGCCACTTCTACTACGGCTCGGTTGTTCAGCGCGGCGATTTGCAGATCGCCATTTCCACCAACGGCAAGAGCCCGGCGTTGGCCCAACGTTTGCGCCAGGAGTTAGAACAGCAGTTCGGCCCCGAATATGAATCCTGGCTGGAGTGGCTCGGCGCGGCACGCGAACTGTTGCGCGCGGCCGATGGCGGCGGCACGGAAGCCAACAAAAAGATGCTGCATCATCTGGCCGGCCGTCCGATATACGAACGCTTTGTGAAAGAAGCGAGGAACCCACCGTCGCGACCGGGTGCGGCATGAACAGCGCCACGCCAGGCACGGTCTATCTGGTGGGCGCGGGTCCGGGCGATGCAGAGCTGCTAACAGTCAAAGCGGCACGGCTGCTCGCCGGCGCTGAGGTAGTGCTGCACGATTCGCTCGTCAGCACGGACGTGCTGGCTCTGATTTCCCCGAGCGCTCAATTAGTGGACGTTGGAAAGCGCGCCGGGAAAAAGCTGCTAACCCAGGACGAAATCAACGGGCTGCTGGTGAGTTACGCTTCTCGGTACAAGACGATTGTGCGGTTGAAGGGCGGCGACCCGTTGCTCTTCGGCCGCGCCGGTGAGGAGATGGACGCGCTGCATCGCGCCGGTGTCGCTTTCGAAGTCGTCCCGGGCATCACCGCGGCCATCGGCGCGGCGGCCGGGGCACAGATTTCGTTGACCGACCGTCGCGTGGCGACTCAAGTCCTGTTCACCACGTTTTCGCGCGGCGAAGAAAAAAACTGGATCAACTGGGCCGCCATCACCCCGGACACCTCGATCGCTATCTACATGCCTGGTACCCATTACGGCGAAGTTGCGGACCGGCTCATCGAATGCGGAATTTCGCCGGAAACACCTTGTGTTGTGGTCTCGCACGCCACACGCGCCGAACAGCAAATCCGCTGGTCGAACCTGATTCAACTCAAGAACGAAGCACAACTCCCCGCACCCTCGACCCTGATCGTCGGGAGAGTTGCCACGCAGAAGTCCGCGCGCGATTTTGCCGGATGGGAGGCGAAGTTCGCACCGCAGCGTGCGGAAACCAATGACAGCCGCAATCTTCCGCCGGTCACAAGGTATTGACGATCTTTGGTTTGCGAAGGAGAAACAAATGTCGCAGCAACCAGAAGCAGTCGCGGTAAAGCAGCGCCGTTTTTCAATCGACGCGTGGGCGGTCCTTCTGGCCTTCGTTCTGGCCGCCCTTGTCCGCGCCGGCTTGTTTAAGCACATTCCCTGGTAGCAGCAAAGGCCCTCTGGCCTGTGCAGCTGTAAGCACCGGCTCGAGATGCTCGACACGTGGGACCGCTGCTGCCCACGGCACTTGCCACTGCGGAGTATTATTGCCGCACCCATCCCGGGGAGTCTGCGATGAATACCTGCAAACGACTGAGCGTGGTCCTGATTGTTCTTGTTTCGGTTTCCGTATTGGCGCGGCCGCTAACGACAAAAAGCCCGCCGTTCCCGTGTACGTGCTCCGCGCTGAAACCGTGCTTGTAATGATCGATCCCAATGCCGGAACATCGCCAAGCGATCCACTTGCAAACCAGAAAGCGCGCGATGAGGTCGAAAAAGCGCTAATGAAGTGGGGACGGTTCCGGCTCGCGATCAACAGCGGTGCCGCAGACCTGATCATCGTGGTGCGCAAAGGCACGGGAAAAGCCGTGCAGCCGACGATCGGCGGCTTGCCCACCAACGACCGTCCAGCAATTGTGCAACCGACCGATAGTGGCATCCGCCTCGGCGGACAAAAAGGTCACCCCGCCGGTTCCGCCGATCCGGCACCGCGGGACACGCGGCCGTCACCGCAGATCGAAGCCGGATCTCCCGACGACAGCTTTGTGGTTTACCAGGGCGGTGCCGGCGATCCGCTGGATCGCCCAGCCGCTTGGCGCTACACGAAGAAAAACGCCCTGAAGTCTCCAGACATTCCCGCCGTCGCCGAATTCCGCAAGATCATCGAAGACGCCGAGAAGCAACTGGCGAACAAGCCGTGAAACCGGGCATGAAGCCTGGTGCGGAATCTCTACCGCACTTCCCTGATTCCTTGGAACTGGCTAAGATAGGCGCGCCATGCCAAACCAACCCACTCGCCGTTCCTTCATTGTTGCTACCGGACTGACTGCTCTAAGCGCTTCTCGTGTGCTGGGAGTCAATGACACGCTGCGCGTCGGAGTTATCGGCGCGGGCGGACGGATGGAAGACCTGCTCATCGCTGCCGACAAAGCCGGCGGCTGCCAGATCACCGCCGTTTGCGACGTCTACGCGCCGCACATCGAAGCCGTGAAAAAACGGCCCAGCGCGAAGGACGCCAGCACTCACGTGGACTACCGCGAGCTTCTTCAGCAAAACATTGATGTCGTATTCATCGGCTCGCCGGACCACTGGCACGTGCCGATGGCCGTGGACGCGCTCAGCGCGGGGAAAGACGTGTATCTCGAAAAGCCCGTTACCCACACCATCGAAGAAGGCGCCGCGCTCATCAAAGCCGTGCGCGCCAACAAGCGCATTCTGCAGTGTGGTATGCAGCAGCGCAGCTGGAGCCACTTCCGTGATGCCGTGGATCTAATCCAGGGTGGCAGCCTCGGCCGCGTGCCGCAAGTGCGCACCTACTGGTGGCAGAACTATCAAAACTGGAAGCCCAAGCCGATTGATGCTCAGGCGCTCGATTGGAAGCGCTGGCTCGGCAGCGCGCCCGAGCAGCCATTCGTTCAGGACAAATTCCATCGCTGGCGCTGGTACTGGAATTTCGGCGGCGGCGCGATGACCGATCTTTGCACTCACTGGATCGATGTCGTGCACTGGGCCATGAAATCCGACACACCCAAAGAAGTCCACATGCTCGCGGATAAATTTGTTTTCGATCAGTGGGAATGTCCTGACACAGTCCAGGTTGCGTTCCGCTATCCCGGGTTCGATGTTGTTTATGAAGGTATGATGGCTTCCTCTATCGACGATGGCGGACTCGAATTTCGCGGCACCGATGCTACGCTCAAGGTCAATAGGCTCGGCTTCACGGTCTTTCATGAAGGCGCCACCAGCAAACAGAACCCCGTGGTAAAGGCGGACAGCTTCCAGGATGGCACCTTCGACCACATGGAGAATTTCCTAGAATGCGTGCGCAGCCGCAAGGAGCCAAACGCTCCGGTCGAAACGGGCATCGCCGCGGCCCGCGCCGGACAAATCGCCAATCTCGCTTACCAGCGCGGCGGCTCCATCACCTGGCCAACAAAAGCGTAGCCTGCTTTTTTTTTGGAGTCTGCGGCTCGATGCCGCGGGGCTTCAACTTTCCAGGCCAGCTCGAAGGTATCCAGTCAACTCCTGCAATCACGCGAACCGCAAGCATGATAGAGTGCGTCGCACAAATTTGCGCAACGAGGTTGCCATGAAAAGACGCGCTTTCTTGAATGTTGCTGCGGGAGCTGCTTCGGCACTGACTCTTGGCCCGAATTCCACTGCAGGGCAGGAGCGGAGCCGCCAGGACCGCAAGCCAATACCGTACCCCGACGCTGCGGTCGAAGTCGTCGATCCCCGCTTCGGAAAGTATCGCGTTGGCAACGCCGCTGTCGAGCGCCTCTGGACCGGCGCGCGCTGGGCCGAAGGCCCGGTTTGGTTCGGGGACGGCCGGTATCTGCTCTTTAGCGATATTCCCAACAACCGCATGCTACGTTGGCTCGAAGACACCGGCGAAGTTAGTGTCTTCCGCAGCCCGTCCAATTACAGCAACGGCAATTTCCGCGACCGCGAAGGTCGCCTGCTGACCTGCGAGCACGACACGCGCCGCGTCACGCGCACCGAACATGACGGCGACATTACGGTGCTCGCCGATCAGTTCCAGGGCAAGAAATTCAACGCGCCCAACGACATCGTCGCGCATTCCGATGGCGCCATCTGGTTTACCGATCCCGGCTACGGCATCATGTCCAACTACGAAGGCCACAAAGCGACGCTCGATCTGCCTTGCAACGTCTATCGCCTAGATCCCAAAACGCGCGAGCTCACCATCGTCGCCGGCGGCGACATGGACAAGCCCAACGGCCTCTGTTTTTCGCCCGATGAAAAAAGGCTCTACATCGTGGACACCGGCGTCCCAAAACATGACGACGATCCCCACCCCATCCGCGTGTACGACGTCGAAGATGGCAAGCGCCTCAAGAACGGCCGCCTCTTCGCGAACATGGCTCCTGGTTCGTCCGACGGCATCCGCTGCGATGTGGACGGCAACGTTTGGTCCGCCGCCGGCTGGGGAGGCGAAACTTTCAATGGCGTCCGCGTTTTCGCTCCCGACGGCAAACTCATCGGCAAGATTCATCTGCCGGAAACTTGTGCCAACCTTTGCTTCGGCGGCAGCAAAAAGAATCGCCTCTTCATGGCCGCCAGCCAGTCGCTCTACGCGCTCTACGTAAACACCGAAGGCGCGCAGACGCCATGAAATCCCCGGGAAACGGACTGGTTTGACCGCCGCGGAATCCGTATGATGATGCGGGTCAATGCTTAACGAAAATATCTTGCATTACCACATTCTCGAGCGGCTCGGTGGCGGCGGCATGGGTGTTGTGTACAAAGCGCAGGATACGCGCCTCGACCGCTTCGTTGCCCTGAAATTTCTGCCCGACGACATGGCCCGCGACGCGGTCGCCCTTGAGCGCTTCCGCCGCGAAGCCAAAGCCGCTTCAGCTCTCAATCACCCTAACATTTGTACCATCTACGATATCGGCGAAGACAACGGCCGGGCATTCATTGTTATGGAGTTTCTCGACGGGGCCACGCTGAAACAAAAGATTGCTGGCCGCGCGCTGGAATCTGAAATGCTCCTGGTGATCGGAATAGAAATCGCCGACGGCCTGGCCGCCGCACACGCCAAAGGCATCGTTCACCGCGACATTAAGCCCGCCAATATTTTTGTCACCGCGCTCGGTCACGCCAAGATTCTCGACTTTGGCCTGGCCAAGGTAGCGAGCATTCATCAGACCTCCGGTAGTGAGAACACACTTACTGGCCCGGTTGATGCGGAACATTTGACCAGTCCCGGCTCCACTCTCGGCACCGTCGCCTACATGTCGCCCGAGCAGGCGCGTGCCAGAGAGCTCGACGCCCGCAGCGATCTCTTCTCCTTCGGGAGTGTTCTTTACGAAATGGCTACGGGCGCGCTCGCGTTCCGCGGCGAGAGCACGGCGGTGATCTACAAAGCGATTCTGGACGAGACGCCACCATCGCCACTGCGACTGAATCCCGACCTGCCCGCGGGCATTGAACCGATTCTATACAAGGCAATGGAGAAGGATCGGAATTTGCGTTACCAGAGTGCCGCGGATCTGCGTGCAGACCTCACGCGCCTCAAGCGCGATCTGGATTCCGGGCGAAACAGCAGCGCCATGGCAGTGAGTGGTGTTCCGTTTACGGGGAGCACGAGCGGCGTTGCGACCGTGGGACAAAGTTCGACTGGTGCGGTGGCTTCAGCGGCAACGCGGCAAGTTGCGGTCTTCAGCATGGCGAGGAAGTATTGGGTTTTGGCGATTTCGGCTCTTACGGCTGGAATTACGGCCGCGGTCGGGACCTACTATCTGCACAGCCGCGCGAGTAGCGACCGAATCTCTGCGATTGCGGTGTTGCCGTTTGTGAATGCGACGTCTGATCCGAATAGCGAATATTTGAGCGACGGTTTGACCGAAAGCCTGATTGGCACATTGTCGCAATTGCCAGGCACGAAAGTGATGGCGCGGAGCACGGTGTTTCGGTTCAAAGGAAAAGAGGACGACCCCCAGATGATCGGGAAGACGCTGCAGGTGAATGCGCTGCTGATTGGGCGAATCACACAGCGCGGAGATACCGTGGCGGTACAGGCGGACCTGGTGAGTGCGGCGGACGGATCCGAGCTGTGGGGATCGCATTACGAGCGGAAGCTGGCCGAGTTGACGGAGGTGCAGAACGACATTACGCGAGATGTGACGGCGAGGCTGCAACCCAAGAGTGCTGTTGAGCGGCCCAATGTCGGCGGTGCGGGTACCGCGAACCCGGAAGCGTATCAGCTCTATCTGGAGGGTCGGCAACAATTCTACCGCCGCACGCCGCAAAGCATCCGCGAAAGCATCGACCTGTTCGAGCGTGCCGCCGGAGCCGATCCGAATTACGCCGCTGCTTACACCGGACTGTCTGAGGCCTACAGCGTTTCGACCGGTTACGGCGTAGTGGTGCAGCCTGGCAAAGCGTATGCCGAGGCGGACCAGGCCTCGCGCAAAGCCGTGGAATTGGATGATCGTTCCTCGGAAGCACACGCCGCCCGAGCCATGGCAATGGCAAACTTGCTGAAGTGGAACGAAAGTGAAAAGGAGTTCCAGCGCGCGCTGGCGCTGAACCCCAACGATCCTTCGGCGCATTATTTTTACGGGTTTATTTATTTGATGCCGCACAAGCGTATCGACGAATCACTTCAGCACATGCAGGCGGCCCTGGCATTCGACCCGCTGTCGCCTGTTGTGAATATGAACTATGGAGTGGTTCTGCACTGTGCACATCGTACGGACGATGCGGTCACCCAACTGCGAAGGTTAACCGATCGGGATTTGTTCCGCGGCGGGCACTTTTATCTCGCACAGATACTTGGATCCACGGGCCGCTATGGCGAAGCCATCGCCGAGGTGAAAACCTTAAAGTTCCAGGGCGATGGCGACCGGAGCTACAGCCCGGATGCGGCTGGCTATCTTCGAATATTGAATGACGCAGGTCCGACTGCGATCGCCCCGGCGAATCTTGCCACCGCATATGCCGGCGCCGGCGAACGGGAGAAGGCGTTCGCGGCGTTGCAGCACGCTTATGCGGAGCAGGACGGCGAGCTGATGGCGGTGATTCGGTTTCCCGTATTTGATCCCCTGCGCGGCGATCCGCGGTTTAAGGAATTGATGAAGAAACTCGACCTGCCGGATTGAGCGAAGACTTAGCGATGCTTCTTAGGAACGCGCCCGCAAAATGCCCGAACTGCTTCGCGCGAGCCACTTTAATCTAGCTTAGCGTGCGGCTCGGCCCTACCCTGATTTCCAACTCTGTTACCTGAAAAATCGCCGGAGCTGCACTTGTGTGGTATGAGCGCCTATTTGCGAAACTATCTGCAGTCCTTGTGGACCAGCCCCGATCCGGTGCTGGCCGAGGCTGGCGTGGCCGGCGAACTCCTGGTCGCCAAAGTCCGCCTCGCGCTGGCCACGCTGTTGCTCACGATTCCCGTCCTTAACTCGATCTTCTTTTCCGTAGAGTACAAAGAGCAGGCCATCGGTGTCAGCCTGGCCACCGGCACGTTTCTGCTTTCCGTAACGGTCTATTATCTGATTTCGCGCAGCTATAACCCATCGTGGTTGGGCTTCGTCAGTAGCGCCTTCGATGTCACGCTAATCAGCGCCGCGCTTGCCCTGTTTTTCCTGGCGGGCCGCCCGCTCACCGCCACCAATAGCCGCGTCGTGTTCGAAGGCTACTTCCTGGCCATCGGGAGCACCAGCCTCCGCTACGACAAGCGCATCTGTATCACGGCTGGCGTGCTGGCCTTCGCGCAGTATCTCTGGATCAGTTGGTACGCGGCCGGCCATTGGAACCTGGACAGCCCCGTTTTCGCCGGGAATCTCTACGGCGAATTCAGCTGGTCCACACAAATCTCGCGTCTGATCATGATGGCCACTGCCGCGGCTCTTTGCGTCGCGCTAGTCTCGCGCAGCCAGCGCTTGCTCCAGCTCGCCACCAGCGACCCGCTTACCGGCCTGTTCAACCGTGGCTATGTGGACGACCGTTTGGCGATGGAACTGAGCCGTGCCCGCCGCTACGGCAATCCGATGACCCTCGCGGTCATTGACGCTGACCGTTTCAAATCGCTGAACGACACCCATGGCCATGCCGCGGGCGACGCCGTCCTCAAGGAACTAGCCAACCTCCTCCGCACGTCGTTCCGCCAAAGTGACACTTCGGGCCGCTACGGCGGTGAAGAGTTCGTCATCATTCTGCCCGAAACCGATCTGGAATCCGCGCGCCGCAAAGTGGAAACTCTCCGCGAAAAAATGGCCGGCACTCCGTTCGCAACCTCGCCCGGCGGCCCGCAAATTCAAGTTACTATCAGCGCCGGGCTAGCTAGCTTTCCCCAAGACGGCCAAGACGCCCAGCAGCTGTTCGCTATCGCAGACGATCGCATGTTCGAAGCCAAAGCCAGTGGCCGCAACCGCGTCGTCGCCGGCCCTGGAGTCGCCGTCTTCACGGTTTAGCAGCGGCTTTACGCCGCGCTAGCGCGCCACAGACGGTATTTGCATTCGCAAAATAAAAGAGGCCGAAACGGGTGGTTCCGGCCTCCTGCTCCCAAGACTGCGTCTATTGGTTGGTGCTGGCGTCCTGTATCGTCGCGTTCGTATGCAGACTGACACGTCCGATCGTGCGGTACTACGGCAAGGAATTGATGAAGCGCGGATAAATGTTGGGTTACAGCTGGTAACGAAGATTCACGAGGTCGAACTGCTATTCCGGTTTTCGGTTCTGCACACCTTTCACAGCGCCAAGAATCAGATTGTATGCAGCTTGCCGCGAGATGCCGGCTTTGTCGCGCTCGTCAAACGGAGTGGACGCCACACCAAACGCGCCAACTTTCTCGTATTGGAACATTTCCGTCAGAGCCGCCCCGAGTTCCGCGCTTGTGGGGCCGCCGGGAACGGTCAATGGATGCCCCGGGACTTCACGCGGATCGAGTCCGTCCATATCCACGTGAATGTAAATCACGTCTGTCAGTTCGGAGAGTCGCTTCATTTCGCGGTGCAAATTGGCCGAGCGCGTGCGCACGTCCTGCAAAGTAAGTTGCTGAATGTCCGACCGGTCGAGCAGTTCCTGCTCGAGGGGATCGGTGTCGCGTACACACACTTCGACGATGTGCCGCGTCGGGATCGCCGGTTCGAGGCCAGCTTTTAGCCGCATCCGTGATAGGCATTGCCCGGCCGCTATCGCCACCGGCATTCCGCCCAGCATTCCGCTCAGTGTCGTTTCCGGTGTATTGAAATCTCCATGAGCGTCCACGAAAATCATCCCAACGCGCAGCGGTTTCGCCGTCGGTCCGGAATGTTGCAGCCCGCTGAGCATTCCCAGCAGACCGTTGCAATTTGCGAGCAGTCCGACGGGCACAAATCCGGCACGTCTCTCTTCGGCAACGATCTTCGACATGTCGCCGCTCGCCAGGGCCAGATGATTCCATGAACCATAGGCTTTCTCTTCTTCCGCTGTGAGCGCGACGGTATCCGTAGCACTTCTGACTTGAACGCCTTGCTGCTCCAGCAGCTTGCGAATGCCGCCGTCTTCCAGATAATCCGGCCCGCGCGAAGTGTCCGGCACGTTGCGTTCGCCGACATAGGGCATTTTCACCAGTGCCACCCGCACCGGTTTCTTGTCATTTTGGGCGTGGCTCGCCAATGCCAATGCTGAAATACCGAAAAGCGTCAGCAACGCCAAAAATTTCATATATCTCATCGCGTAAGTCCAAGCACAGCGATCAGCTCTCGCACCGAGGCGGCCGATTTTTGCAGCGCAGCGTTTTCTTCCGGCGTCAGCTTGATTTGAACAATCTCTTCCACGCCGTTCGACCCGAGCTTCACCGGGACACCAACAAACAACCCCCTTAACCCATATTCACCCTCGAGATACACGGCGCAGGGCAGAATCTTCTTTTTGTCTTTCAAGATCGCTTCGACCATTTCTACCGCCGCAGCCGAAGGCGCGTAGTACGCCGAACCGGTCTTCAGCAGATTGACAATCTCCGCGCCGCCCTTGCGTGTGCGCTCGACAATGGCGTTGATGCGCTCTGCCGGCAACAAATCCGGCAGGGGAATGCCGGCCACGTTCGAGTATCGAGGCAGCGGCACCATGTCATCGCCGTGCCCACCCAGCACGAACGAGTGCACGTTCTCCACGCTAACCTTGCACTCCATCGCCACAAAAGCGCTCATTCGCGCCGAGTCCAGCACGCCGGCCATGCCCAGCACGCGATTCTTCGGGAAGCCGCTCACCTGGAACGCTGCCTGGGCCATGGCGTCCAGCGGATTCGTCACCACGATGATGATGCAGTTCGGCGAATGTTTCACGATTTGTTCGACCACGGCCTTCACCACATCGTAGTTCGCCTTCAGCAGATCGTCGCGACTCATCCCGGGCTTGCGCGGAAAGCCCGCGGTGATCACCACAATGTCGCTGCCCGCCGTCGCCGAATAATCTCCACTCGCGGTCGAAATGCCCACAGCAAACGCATCCGATTTGGTGATCGGCGTCGCTTCCACCATATCCAACGCTTTGCCAGCCGGCGGACCATCCAGAATGTCCGTCAGCACCACGTCGGCCAGCTCCATATCTACAATCCGCTGCGCCGTGGTCGACCCCACAAACCCGCTTCCCACCACTGTCACTTTCTTTCTGCCCATTATTCCTCTCCGTGTAGTTGCAGGGGCCGCCGTCTGCGGCGGGCGATCCCTTGTAGTGGCCTGTCCTCAGGCCAGTTCTTTTCTTTGCGGACCAATTTTCTTTGTCATTCCGAGCCGAACAGGCCGATGGTTTTTGCGAAGCGAGTGTCGGCCTGCAGTCGAGGAATCTCTCCTCACCCTGCCGCTGCCATCCCCTTCATGTTCTCAATGATCGCCGTGGCAAACGCCGACGTCGCCACTTTCGTCGCGCCCTGCATCAGCCGTTCCAGATCGTAGGTGACCTTCTTCTGCTGAATCGTCCGCGCGATCCCGTCTTCGATCAGCCGCGCCGCGTCGTCCCAGCCCATGAACTCCAGCATCATCGCGCCCGACAGCATCACCGACCCGGGATTAATCACATCCTTGTCCGCATATTTTGGCGCGGTCCCGTGCGTCGCCTCGAACACTCCGTACCCGTCGCCAATGTTCGACCCCGGCGCCATTCCCAGTCCGCCAACCTGCGCCGCGCATGCGTCCGACAAATAGTCGCCGTTCAAATTCGATGTCGCCAGCACGCTGTACTCATCCGGCCGCATCAGCACCTGCTGAAACACGCTGTCTGCAATGCGATCGTTGACCATCAACTTCTGCTTCCACTGTCCCTTGCCGTGTGTCGCGTGAATCGCGCCCAAGGTCTGCTTCACTTCGTCGGACACCGATTTCTTGAATGCGTCCGTCGCCTGTTCGAGCCCCGGCTCAATCATCGCTGCGTTCTGTTCCACCGTCAGCTGCGGATTCTTGTCCAAATTGTCCAAAATCCAGCTCTCGCGCTCGGTCACCGTCTGCGCGCGAAACTCTTCCTGGGCCAGCTGGTAGCCCCAGTCGCGGAATCCGCCCTCAGTAAACTTTTGTATGTTTCCCTTGTGAACCAGCGTCAGGCTCTTGCGCTTATGCGCCAATGCAAACTTGATCGCGCGCCGCACCAGCCGCTTGGTTCCCGTTGGCGAAATCGGCTTGATCGCAACACCGGAGTCCCAGCGAATCTGCTTCTTGCCGTCCTTCAGCATTTCGCCGTTCAAGAACTCGAGCAGCTTCTTGGCTTCCGGGGAACCTGACTTCCACTCGATTCCGATGTAGACGTCTTCCGTGTTCTCACGAAAAATAAACACGTTCAACTTTTCGGGATGCCGAACAGGGGAGGGAACTCCCTCAAAATAACGCACCGGCCGCTCGCACGAATACAAATCCAAAATCTGCCGCAGTGCCACATTCAGCGATCGAATCCCGCCGCCCACCGGTGTCGTCAGTGGCCCCTTGATGGACACACGAAAATCCCGAATCGCTTCCACCGTATCGTTTGGCAGCCACTCCTTGAACGTATTGAACGCCTTCTCCCCCGCGAACACTTCGTACCACGCAATCTTTCGCTTCCCGCCATACGCGTGCTCCACCGCCGCATCAAACACGCGCCGCGAAGCTTTCCAGATGTCCCGCCCCGTCCCGTCACCCTCAATAAACGGAATGATCGGATTGTCTGGCACCTGTAAATCACCGCCGCTGTACCCAATCCCCGCTCCCTCAGTGGGAATCGCCAAACCGTTGTAACTGCTCTTCATCTCCTGCTTCTCCCGGTCCGTTGAATTGAATTACTTGTTGCGTGTATGCGTGAAAGGGAAGCGCACCAAAGCGTTCAGCTCTCGCCGCCGAATCTGAAAAGATACCACATCACCGCAGCCGCTAAAACTCCAGCGCCTGCGTCCCGTCTCTTTTTCTGAAGGTGAATCCGAGGAAGGACGCTTCAACAATCGTGGCTAGCTCCAGCCTTACTCATGCCCCAGCGACCGTCGTCCGAACACATACACCACGCTTGCTACCACGCGGAAGCTGTTGCCCGCCTGAATCTGCGGCACCGAATTCACAAACGACGCGCGAACGTAGTCAGCTCCAACCCGGTAGGAGATCGCCGACGTATCCCGAAGCTGTATGCCCATGCCTCCAGCCCACGCGAACCGGTTCAGCCGACCGGTAAAGAATCCTCCGCCGTTCGCGGGAACCGTGCCTGACACTAGCGCGCCCCCGAACAGTGCCTGCCCGTACACCGAAAATCCTTTGTGTTGATACGGGTAATAAACCGGCCCGCCCATGTAGCTCAGCACACTCGGATGATTTCCATGCCCCAGGGGATTCTTTCCCAACGCATATGCGCCGTCCGCCCGCAACGAAAATTTTTGCCGGATATGGGCCGTGAAGTTGATGTCCGCCCCGTGCAGCGTCTCCCGGCTTCCGTCCGGGAACCCGAAGTTCACATATTCGTATCCCGCGCTCCCCTCGAATATGGTCGAAAAGCCCGCAGCCGGCGGCCGGGGCACCTGCCCGTGCACGGCCGCCGCGCACGCACAAAAAATCGCCGCCATCAGTCCCAAGAATCTCATCAATTTCCGAGGCTAACAGCTGCCCAATGCCCTGTCTATTACGATAAGGAGCCATGATTCAAAAAAGTGAACGTCAAGGTTCAGTTCGGGGCCCAGATGAGCTAGGATTTTCCATCGCAACCAAGCCAAGCAAAGGACGGTACTCATGAAAGGTACGAAGCCCGGCCCTCCTCCTGGCGTCAAATGCGAGTGCGGCCACCGCTACGACGAACACGTTCCCGGCGGCAGTTCGCACGCCTGCCAGCACGGAGCCGAACCGCCGTACAAAGATCTCTGCCCCTGCAAGCGCTTCCGTCCCGTGGGCGGCCCGTCTTCTTCCTCCTAGCTTCTGGGTTCTTCTTTTGTAAAGGATTTGTGTAGGGGCGGGCTCGACCTGGATGCCAAAACCACTCGCCTTGAGTTAACTTTCCAGGCTGCTCGTTCAAGTTAACGGAGGCAGAGAAACAACATGATGCTCGATTGGAATAGCTACGAAAACGAACTCACCGGAAGAATCTCTCAAAACTTTCGCTCGACACCGTAAAGGGCTACATGACACTTTGCGGTGCGAACCCGCAAACCTCACACCTCGGGCAAAGACCCGCCGGCTCATCTCGCTCACCGTCACGACCCACTGCGGCTGCATCTGCTTTCACACCGACGCTCGTCTGAAAGCTGGCGCCAGCAGGGAAGAGTTCGGCGAAGCTCTCGGGGTCGGTGTCGCCATGAACGCCGGCGCTGCTCTCGTCTACTCCAAGCGCGTCCTGGAGGCCGTCGGCGCCAAATCCCGGCGCGCAATTCTCCGTCAACGACTAAACACTCTTTGTGGCGGTTCTAGAAACTGTCATTTCGAGCGGAGCAGGCCGATCGTTTCTTCTTGCACCCGCAGAGCACGCGTCGACCTGCGCAGTCCAGTACTCTTTTGTCTGATTTGGTTTTGAGGACAGCGCGGGCTAGTCGTAATACTCCTGCCCCAAATGCGTGATCAGCTCTTCACCCATCATCCACCGTAAAGTATTCTTCAACTTCGTGGATTGAATGAACAAATCATGTTCCGGATACAACTCCGGGCTGGTCATCGGCGACTTGAAATAAAAACTCAGCCACTCCTGAATTCCGCGGAACTCCGCCCGCTGCGCCAAATCCAGAAACAGCACTAGGTCCAGCACAATCGGGGCCGCCAGAATTGAGTCGCGGCACAGAAAGTCCACTTTGATCTGCATCTTGTAACCCAGCCAACCGAAAATATCGATGTTATCCCAACCCTCTTTGTTGTCGCCGCGCGGCGGGTAGTAGTTGATGCGCACCTTGTGGTGAATCTTGCTGTAAAGTTCCGGATACAGCTGCGGTTGCAAAATATATTCCAGCGCGCCCAGCTTTGACTCTTCCTTGGTCTTGAACGATCCCGGATCATCCAGCACCTCGCCATCGCGATTGCCGAGAATGTTCGTCGAATACCAGCCTTCCAGCCCCAGCATGCGCGCCTTGAACGCCGGCGCCAGCACCGTCTTCATCAACGTCTGCCCCGTTTTAAAGTCCTTCCCGCACACCGCTACGTTGTGATCCAGCGCCAGCTTCTGCATCGCCGGAATATCCACGGTCAGGTTTGGCGCACCATTCGCAAACGGCACTCCGCTCGTAATGCACGCCCATGCATACAGCATGGACGGCGCAATCGCCGGGTGATTGCTCTTCATCGCCTCCACAAACTTTTCCGGCGTCGAGTGCACATCCTCCGGCTTGATGAACACTTCGGTCGAACCGCACCAGCACGTCACCAGGCGGTTCGCGCGTGTCGTCTTCTTGAAATTCGCGATGTCTTCTTTGATCTGCAGCGCCAGCTCGTACTTGTTCTTGGCCTTCTTGACGTGGCTGCCGTCCAGCCGCTTCACGTACTCTTTATCGAACGCCGCCTTCATCGGCTTGATCTTCGAAAGGAACGGTTTAACGTGTTGTAGATCCTCGTGGCCCAGCACGCCGGCATTTGCGGCCGCTTCGTATGCGTTGTCTTTGTAAATGTCCCAACCGCCAAACACCAGATCATTCAATCCGGCCAGCGGCACAAACTTTTTGATCAGCGGCGAATGGTTGTCTGTGCGTTTTCCCAAACGTATCGTTCCCAGCTGGGTTAGCGAACCGACCGGCTGCGACTTCCCCTTACGAACCAGCTCCACGCCGGCCATAAACGTGGTCGCCACGGCCCCCATTCCGGGTAGCAATATCCCCAGTTTCCCCTTGGCTGGCGCAATCTTCTCCGGCTTTTCCATTCAACTCCCCTATGTTTGAGCGATTTTCACTGCGGACTAGGCCCCATGGCCGCGAAAATGGCAACTCTTGCTAGCACAGCCACTCTTGGCTGTGCAGCAGCGTCAGCCGCACCACACCCAAACGAATAGTATCGCGCACACTCCACCATCCGCGCAAATGCGCAGCTCTTGCAGGGGCGCGTTAGCGCGTCTCTTGAGTGCCCGAGGAAGCTCTCTGTAATTGGGTCGTTGGAGAACCGACGGAAGCTATGGTCGTCGCTGTTGCGACTCAAAAATCGAACTGACAACCGACATCACGCTCAAGAGGATCACACCAAACATTAGGGCATAGACAATCATAAGGTCAGAGTGTGCAAGTCTCATTCCAACCGGCGCCAACAGGTCAAGCCCTGTTTTCAACAGCTTAGCTTCCGCCTGGGGCTGAACGACCGCAACCCTGCTGCCTCCATATGACAACTGCTTCCCGCACCCGGCAATAGAACCAGTTCCGGTACATTCGTCCTGGAACTCGCGGTTAACCTCCACTCGTCACCCCGGGTGGGGCAGGCCAAGCGTTTTTTTCCTCACTTGCGAAGCGAGTGTCGACCAGGGCAGTCGAGGGAACTCTCTTCGGTTTTTGCGTCATCCGCAAACAAAAAAGCGGAGCAGAATCTCTTCTGCTCCGCCTCTCCTCCTCGACCTTAGTGCTCCGGTGCACCAAACAAGTCCAACCGTGTAGGGACCTCAAAATGTTGCAGTTGTAGTGCTCTCGCGGTTTGTGCGGGGCCTCCCGGGCAACGCGCGCAGGAAAGCCCGGCATGACCCTCCACAACCCTAGGTCTTGCTCAAATGAATCGACCCATCTCCGGTATGAATCGTCAACGGCTGCCCGCCGCCATTCATTTTCCCGTGAATCTGCGACGTCCCCAGATTGCCCTCCACCGTCACCGGGATCCCCAGGCTGATTCGCCCGTCGTTCGTGGTCGCATCAATGTTCGCCTGTAAATCGCCCGGAATCGACATCGTCACACTGCCGTCGCCCGTGCGCACGTTCCAGCTCGACTCCAACTTGGAGCCCGCATTTACCCGCGCGGTGATGCTGCCGTCTCCGGTCTTGATATTTAGCGTGTCAAACCGGCCGTCAATCGAAACGTGCCCGTCGCCCGTATCTGCTTCGAGCTTCCCGTCAAGGTCGCGTCCTTCGATGCTGCCATCGCCCGTGCGCAGGCGGATGTTGCCCTTCGCTCCATCTACCCGGATATGCCCGTCGCCGGTGTGAATATCCACATTGCCGTTGATCGCATCCGACTCCACCGACCCGTCTCCGGTATCCACGTTCAGATCGGCGCTCCGCGGCATGTGCACTTCAATCCGCAGATTGTGGTGGCCGCCCCAGCCCCAGTGGAAACCACCGTGCGTGCGTGCGCTGACTTCCACCGAGTCCCCATTCTGGTTCGACGTAATCGTCAGGTCCTTGTCAATCTTGTAGCCCTCGTAAGTCACCCGAAATTCCACTTGTTTGGTGTCGCCCGACGTCACGCGCACCGCGCTGTCATTCGTGTCCACGCGAACCCGAGCTCGGCCGCTCACCGTGTACGTCTTGGTCCACTCCTCGGCGCTTGCCGCTCCAACCGCCAGCGAGCCAACCAGCAACGCGGCGAGCCCTATCCCAGTCAGCCGCCCCAGCGTCCGCTTCCCAAACCCATACTCAAACCCAGTCCCATTCATCATCAATTTGCCTCTAATTTGGCGTTCCAGACTCCCTACTGCTAGTTGGTACGAAACTTGCCACCTAAAGGTTCCCTAGCGCCCCTGCCTGGCACGGTGCTGGAAATCCATCCGGCCCGGACGAGCCAGCCCGGATTGGTGATGGATCGCTGCACTCCAGATTCTAAGCTTATTCTCAAAAGTGCAGCTGTCGCCGGAGCTGCTTCCGCACCTTCTCCGGAAGAGCGGGCGGCTTAACTGCCCCTCGGGCTGCTTTTCCAATCCCGGCGTTAGGAGATGCCTGGAAGGCATGAACCTCGAAGGTGTTTAGGCTCACTGCCCAGCCCACGATTTCGCCGGCATCGTTGATCGAGGACGCAATCAGCAAGTACCAGGGCGAGTCCACCGGAATCAGACTATTGAGGTCTGTCGGCACCGAGTCTTGCCAGACCAGTGCGCGCATATTAAATGCCGCGTCAATTGAAAAGCCAACGATCTGACCACTCTCATTGATGGTGTGGCAGCAGCCGGCGACGGTGAACAAGGCTCCTTCAGGAAACGTCCCGATGTCCCGCATACCCGAGGCGCTCGTCCACAGGAAGGAGCGGACCGTACCGTCCGGCATATGCGTCTGCCCTACCACATCGCCCCGGTTGTTGATACTGGTGGCAACATTGATGCCGCCGCCTCCGGGCAGGCTGCCGAGGTCAGTCGCTGAGCCGTCCGCTTCCCAGAGCACGGCGTGGGGCCCGAGCGGTGGATAATTGGGCGGCAGAGTGACCTGGGCGCATTGGCCGGACGTACCCACGGCCTGGCCATGGTCATTGATTCCAAACCCAAACGAAACTGTATCGCCCGGCAACGGGCGGAGCGCCGTTGCTTTGCCGTCCGTTCCCCACTTCACCGTATCAAACCGGTAAACGTGAAACGGAACAGAATTTCTGCAGGTCGCATCGTAAGTTCCATTCTCCGAAAATCCAATGATCTCGCCGTGGTTGTTGACGAAATAGGCTTGGCTGTTGTTTCCACCCGGCAGGGTGGCCAGCGCTCTCAGTTCTCCGCTTTTCCAAATTGCCGACAGGCATTGCCGGAACGTGCCAAACCCGCAAAAATCCTCTCCGTTTGGATCGACAGTAGCGGTTTCGGAAATCAGGGCCACCGTCCCATTCGCACTGACCGCCGACCCTTCGCTAATACAGCCGGGACACACTGAACCGCCGAGAGTTCCAAGATCGATCGGCGCGCCTCCATACGAGAGGAAGGCAGTCTGAGAAATGAAATCGGTCTGGCTCGGAGTCGCCGCCCCTCCGGCCACGGCCTCCGAGTTGTTGATTGCGTATGCAAAACTGTAAGTTCCGCCGAAGGTTCCAAGATCGGTGACCGTATATTGAGCACGCTTGGGACTTTGCGCTTCTACCTCAGGAACTGCTGGAACGATCCAGGCTGCGAGCAACCCTAATGCGGTCATGATTAATCGGGATCTCATTTTTTCTCCTTTTCAGCGCTTAGCAATTCGCGGAATCCCGCTGTTGGCTGAACTGGCTTTTCGCACCAGAGCCAGGAGCGAATTCAGGCAAATTAGCGACGAGCCGTCTGGCAGTTCCACTCGATGCACTGCTCCGGAATCGAGCCACTTCTCAAAAGTGGTCGCGTTGCGAGTTCCCAAGTCGTCCTTTTTCAGGGCCAACATCTCGGACTCGGCAGCGCATTCCCTGCACCAGGCACGTTTTGAGTTCCGGCTACGAAGCATCAATAAAGAGGTGGTCTCGATGGTGATCGTCGTCTGTCTCGCCATTTGTCCGCTCCAGCTGACTCAGGTGACCAAAAGCGCGTGCAGATTGCGCGAAGAGCGCCTCCTATGTCCTTCGGAAGCCGATGGCAAATTCTTGGAATTTCTTGGAATCAGCTAAACGCTTGAAAGATAAAGGTGTTGTGGAAACTGCAGCATGACTATCCAAGCTTCGCACCGTGCTAAGATACGCGCCTCCCCGCAGGGCTTCGACTCGGCTCCCAAATGCCCGTGAGCACAGACCAGAGCGGCAAACGGATTTATGGGTTCGGCCCGTTCCGGGTTGACCCTGACAAGCAGAGCCTGCTTCGCGATGGCCAGCCAATCGGGCTGACGCCCAAGACCTTCCAGCTTCTCTTGGTTCTCCTGCGTCACAGCAATGCGACCGTCTCGAAGGACGAGCTCATGAAGACGGTCTGGCCGGACACATTCGTGGAAGAAACCAACCTGACGCGTAACATCTTTGCGCTCCGGAAGGCGCTGGGCGAGACCGAGCAGAACCGCTATATCATTACCGTGCCAGGGCATGGATATCGCTTCGCAGCGGACGTTCAGCCTTTATCGGATCAAGAACTCAGCCTCTTTGCAGCGACTCACGCTAAAGTTCAGGTACAAATCAAGGAGACCAGACCCTGGCGATGGGCTCTGGTAGCCGCAATCGCCCTGGGTGTGACCGGCGGAACCTTTTGGCATTTCCGCGGCCCTCGCACGGTTCTCACCGAAAAGGACACGGTCGTACTTGCCGATTTTGCGAATTCGACCGGCGACGCAGTATTTGACGGCGCGCTTCGCCAGGGCTTGGAGGTGCAACTGGAGCAGTCTCCATTCCTGAGCCTGGCTTCAGACCGACACATCGGGCAAACGCTGAAGATGATGGGGAAGCAGCCAGACACCCCGCTGACCCAGCAGACTGCTCGCGAAGTCTGCGAGCGGGCTGGCGCCGCTGCGGTGGTAGAAGGCTCCATCGCCACGCTCGGGAACAGATACGTGCTGGGCCTGCGAGCGAGGAATTGCCGGACCGACGATGTTGTGGCCGAAGAACAAGAGCAAGCAGTCAGCAAAGAGCAAGTGCTGGAGGCGCTCGGCCGAATCGCTAGCAGGTTCCGGAGCCAGGTTGGCGAATCACTTGGAAGCGTCGCGAAACACTCGACTCCGTTGGCAGAGGCAACCACTCCGTCGCTGGATGCGCTCAGGGCATACAGCGTCGGTTGGCAGGTTCATGCGGTCCGTGGCGCCTCCGCATCTCTGCCGTTTTTTCAACGTGCTACAGAACTCGATCCGCAGTTCGCGATGGCGCACGCTTCGCTCGGACGAATCTATGCTGATCTCGACCAGTCCGATCTTGCTGCGGCCAGCCTATCGAGAGCTTGGCAGCTGCGCGATCGGGCCAGCGACAAGGAAAGGTTCTTTATCGACGTAAACTACGAAACGCTCGTGACCGGGAACCTCGATGCCGCACAACGGACCTGCGAAGCCTGGGCACAGACCTACCCGCGCGAAGCTCGCCCCCACCATAGCCTATCTGGCACCATTCGCAAGATGCCGGGCCACTTTGAAACCGCATCAGTTGAGGCCAAAAAAGCAATTGAACTCGAGCCTGATTTTTGGGTCGGTTATTACAGTTTAGGCGTCCTTAGCACGTATCTTGGGCGATGGGACGATGCAGAGAGCGCTCTCGGCGCCGCCGCGGCGCATGGCATCGATAGCGATGAGTTCATCATGCTGGCTTATGATCTTGCTTGGCTCAAAGGCGACAGAGCACGCATGGCACGTGAAGTTGCTCGCGCGCGAGCACGGCCTGGCGGCGAAAATTGGATCTCGGCGCGCGAGGCTTTGGTCGCTGCTTATTCGGGTCATCTGAAAGACGCACGGGCCATTTCGCATCGTGCGGCCATTCAAGCGCAACAAGCGGGTCAACCGGAAAGGGCTGCGTTATGGACAACGGGCATCGCCGTCCGAGAGGCATTGGTCGGCAATACGAAAACGGCTAAAGACAACGCGCTTTCCGCGCTCAATCTTTCCCGCGATCGCGAAGTGGAATACGGAGCCGGATTCGCCCTGGCGCTCTCTGGCGACCTTTCTCGAGCGCAAGCGCTTGCTGACGACTTGGCAAAGCGATTTCCCGAAGACTCGTCGGTCCGCTTCCATTACTTACCCACGCTTCGCTCAGCGCTGGCCCTCGCTCGCAGAAAACCGGAAAACGCTCTGGAACTGCTGCAGGTCGCAGCACCGTATGAATTGGGAGTTTCGTTCAGCAGCATGTCCGGTCTATTCGGCGCGCTGTATCCTGTCTACATCCGCGGACAAGCGTACCTCGCCGCAGGCAAAGGCCGCGAAGCTGCCGCCGAATTCCAGAAACTCCTCGACCATCGCGGAATCGTGATCAGCGACCCGGTTGGTGCACTCGCCCAATTGCAACTCGGAAGGGCTTACTCGCTCTCATCGGATCGGACGAAGGCGAAACTCGAATACCAAAGTTTCCTCGACCTTTGGAAGGATGCCGATCCCGACATCCCCGTCTTGCAGCAGGCCAAAACCGAATACTCCCGGCTGCAATAAATTATTTCCGGCCTTCTGACTTTTAGCAGCGGCATAGGCGCTGCAAAGTTAGGGTTCGGAGCCTTTTCCCGCAAGGTGCTGGCGGGCTTTCGGGTCACTGAGGAATGCTTTTCCGACCTTCGTCCACCTGATTAGTTGTGCCGCCCTGCATGCCGTGCCTTCGCCGCTCCCGGCTTCGGCCGCAGCGCCTCCAAAAACTGCTCCGGCCCCAGCGTATTCAGCACATCCGCCTTGGTCAGCCAGCCCCGCCGCGCCGTCACCACTCCATATTTGATAAACGCCAGGTGCGTCGTCACATGCGAATCCGTTGAGATCACCACCTTCACGCCCCGTTCCTTGCACATCCGCAAATGAACGTCCTCCAAATCTAAACGGTCCGGGTACGAGTTGCA
>CAZQOB010000047.1:0-42794 GCA_964594885.1 uncultured Acidobacteriaceae bacterium | reverse complement strand
CCGAAACAACCCCTGGGGCACCCGTCTCGCCGCACATCCCACGGCCCCGCCCCAGTTTGGCGTGAACCGGATTCCTTGCAGCGACGGGAACCACTCCGTCACCAGGCGATGAATCAGAGCGTGCGTCGGTTCGTGATGATCCTGCTCGTCCGATATTTTCGAGCCGAATTTATAGGGTGCACCGCGGCTGCCGAACAAAATACGTCCGTCGCCGGTGCGGGTTAGGTAATCCACTGTAAGTCGATACGAGGCCAGACTGTCGCACGCCTGCCATCCAATTTTCGTCCACTGTGCTTCGCTCAACGGCTCGGTCAGGCTGATCAGCGAATACATCGGCAAGAGATAGCGATGAAATTGGCGCAGGCGCGTCAGATATGCTTCACCGGCCAGGACCACGGCTAACGTTGCCCGCAACTCTCCCGCATCGGTTACCAAACGTGCGTTCCCCCCTGTTCGTATTGCCTCGACCGGCGTGTTTTCGTAGATCACGCCGCCGCGCCGCTCCACGGCCCTTGCCAATCCGCGCACCAGACGGCCAGGATGAATGCGCGCTCCCTCCGGCGTATACAAGCCACCAAGAACTTTGCTCACCGCGACGCGCTCCGTCGCCTCCTCCTTTGACAACAGCCGAAAGTGTTTGCCAACTCCCAATCGTTCGTAAGCCGCATAGGAAGCCTGAATCATCGGCAGGTGATGTTGGCTGCGCGCAAGGCTGAGGATTCCGCCTTTACGGTAGTGGGCGTCAATTCCCTCTTGGTCACAAACCCGGCCGATTTCATCCACCGCGCCAACCATGGCCAGCAGCAACTCGCGCGCCTTTTCCCTGCCGTAGCGGCTCTCCAGCATCCCCGGTGTTACCGGAAAGCGCGACGAACACCAGCCGCCGTTTCGCCCCGACGCGCCAAAGCCCACAATTTCTTTTTCGAGAATGGCCACCCGCAATTTCGGATTCGCGCGCAGCAAATAATAGCCGGTCCAAAGACCGGAGTAGCCGCCTCCCAGAATCGCTACGTCCACTTCGCTCGAGCGAAGCAACGCTGGTCGCGAAGTCAGTTCCTCACCGCAAGTCTCCAGCCAAAAGCTGTATTTGCCGTAGTCCTTCATGAAATCGCGTTACAGGGGCGCGTCAATTCGCACTGCCAGCCGACTGGGCGACAGCAGCCGTCGCACCCCCTGCTCGAGCCTTGGTAGGAATTCGCACCAGCGCTCCCAACGCTGCCCAGATCGCCAACGCAATCCATTCGTAGCGTGTGAAATGACCAGGCACGATCGGCAAAACTTTCACCAGCACCATCGCTAGGGTCACCAAAATTCCAAACGCCGCTGCCAAGCGGTCCAGTGCGCTTGGCTTCATCAAGAAGTACGAAGCGCATGCCGACAACCAGCCCACGGCGCAGGCCACCGCGCCCACTTCCAGAATTGGCACTAAGCCCGCCTCGCCCAGAAAGACGGCGGCGGCGGTGGCCCCACCGACCGCCAGAATCGCGTACACCGGAGTGTGGTTTTCCAGATGAATCCGGCTCATCGAAGGCAGCAGCAAGTTTCGCCGCCCCATGGCAAATAGGAGGCGCGACGCCGCCACCATGTTGGCATTGAAGGCCTGCAGCAAAGCCACCAGCGCCGTGCCCAGCACGAGGGTGACAATCCACCGCGCATGGAACGCATTTTCAAACGCTACCGCGGTCGGAAACTGCAGGCTGCTGTTCAGGCTCTTCCATGGCGCCACATAGGCGACCGACGAAATCACCACCCAGAAAAACGTCAGCCCGGCGAAAATCGTCATGATGATCGCCACGGAAAAGTTTTTGTGCTGAAATTCCGGGCTGGCCTCTTCCGAGCCTTTGACCACAGCCTCGAATCCCGACATCATCCACGGTACCACTTGCCACACCAGCAGAATCGAAATCAGCGGAGCATGGCTGAACAGCGGCTGAAAATTCTGGATCGTGCCACGCTGCACGCCGGCTAGCGCAAACACAATCACCAGCGCTAGAAAAGTGAATGTAGTGAACTTCAGAAACTTGGTACTGGCATGAATTCCAAAAACGTTCAGCCACGTGAAAAAGATGGTGATCATCAGGCCCAGCACAATATGCGGCAAATAGACCGTGTAGTTCCCCACGCGGTAAAGCTCAATCGTATTCAGCGCCGGAAAAAGATAGCCGGCGATTCGCCCAGCAGAGAGCGCCTCGAAAGGACACGTCAACAAGTACGCCAGGAACATCATCCAGCCGGTCGTGAAACTTATCCCTGCCGGAAACACCTTCGCCGTGTAGGCCACTTCTCCGGCCGCGTCGGGGATCCGCCGCACCAGCTTGCCGTAGACGTAACCAATCGGCACCAGCATCAGCGCGCCAGCTGTGAATCCCAGAATCGCGCCCAGCGGCCCGCCGCGGCGCAGAATATCGTCCATGACCACCAGCCACGCGGTGCCGACCATGGTGCCGAAGCCCAGCGCGAAGTAATCCACCAGACGGAGTTTGCGCGCTAATTGAGTCATGGGGTGAGGCTCGTCTCAAAGCGGGCCCGACTATTTTGCGCTAGTGCGGACAAAGTGGCGCCGCAGATGGATCGCAAGACTTCCGGCTCGTTGCAGCCCCTCAGAATTCGTACCTCAGCGCAAATTGCATTACGCGAGGCTGCGTCAGCAAGCTGGTGTAGGCGCCAAAGTCCTGCGGCAGCGCCTGCAACGTGTAGGGACTAGATGCCGACTGCACATTGAATCGGTGCAAATTGGCGAGGTTAAAGACTTCACCGCGGAATTGCAGCGAATGGCCTTCCCACAGCTTCCAGCGCTTGGTCAGGCTCATATCCCAGCTGGCATAGCCCGGTCCACGCAATGCGTTGCGTGTGCCGCTTTGCCCCGGATAGGTGTAATCGAAACTGGCCCGCGCCGCGGCTGGATTCGCAAAGACGCTCACCGATCCATCCGGCTGAACAAATGCGCCGGTCTTTGGTCGCGAAATCATCGTGGCCAACCCGGAATAGTTCCAGTCCGTCGCCCAGGCTTGCCCGCTGCCGATGCTGAACGGGAAGCCGCTGGTCCAGCGCGTGAGGCCCCAGATTTGCCACCCTCCGATCACCGCATCCACGGCGTTGCCGGCGTTGCGCGCCAATTTTTGGCCTTTACCAAACGGCAAGTCCACTCGCCAGTTGGCATTGATCTGGTGTGTGGTATCGAAATCGGATACCGCGCGGTTCTGCCGCGGGGAGAAAGCATTCACCAACTGGCTGCCGTTGATGCCGCCGTTGTAGCCAACCCGCGCTGCCGCCGATGTGATGTCTATGGATCTCGAGAACGCGTAGTTGAACTCGAACTCCACGCCGCCGCTAATCTGCTTGCGCAAGCTGGCCTGCATGGCGTTGTAGTTGGATGTACCGACTGAACTCCACGCGTACATGCTCGTCAGCTCTTCGTTCAGCATGTCGCCAACGGCCGGATTTGGTGACGCTTGGGCATTGCCGAAGTCGTAGAAGTTGCCCAGCGTGTCTGAAAGCGCGTAGTACAGATCGATGTTCCCGAGGCCGACGACTTCGTTTCCGGGATAAGTGTCGGAAGTGGTGTACAGAGTGTAGACGGCCTGCATCAGGTCCGGCGTGGTCGTTGCAAACGCCACGTACTGCGCCCCGGCAGCCAGCGGCGGCAGCATGTTGTGCCAGTAGGCCGCTGTCGGGCCAACCGTAGCATCATTGATCTGACTGATCGGGACTCCCTGCCGGCCCAGCTGCGACATGCGGGCAGCCGCGGCGAAATAGTCGATTCCGGTCTTCTTGTCGACCAGGTCCAGGGGCTGCATTAGGTCGCGCTGCGTCAGCAGATGTCTGGCTACGCGCCCGACATAAGCCACTTGTAGCGAGAATCCCTTGGGGAGCTCGCGGCCAATCGAAGCGTCAATCGTGTAGGCATGCGGCGTCTTCAAGGACTGATCGATACCCCAGGTGATGGCGTTTCCAAAAGCGGGCGGCGTAAACGGATCAGCTGGTGCCGCTGGCAGGAATTGGTTTCCACCAAGATCAAGCTGCGGAATTACATTGATGTCCGTGATTCTGGGTACGTTTTCCGCGCCGTCCGTGAAGGGAATACAGCACGGATTCTGCAACGTAGCTGCCAGTCCCGCCGGGGCGTTCTGGTCAAAGGTATTGATCAGCTGCATTCCAGGGCGGTCGAACACCTTCGCAAAACCCGCCCGGAAGACCGTCTTGTCGCCTGTTCCAAACACGCCTTTCAGCAGACTGTTTTCGAAACGTGGAGAGTAGGCGATCGAAACTCGAGGCGCAACGTCCGATTTTTCGAATCCATAGAAACCGGGCCCATGGTTCACTTTGCCGTCCAAAGCAAAGTTAATCTGCCCGACCGATTCGAAGCCAATTCCCTGCTTCATATTGGCTACGTCTTGATCAAACAGCGTTCCCAAGTTAATCTTGGGCCCCGCCTGGAACCCGTTCACCTCCCAGGGCGGAGGCAGCAGTTCGTATCGCAAACCGTAGGTCAGTGTGAGGTTTGGTTTGATGCGCCAGGTGTCCTGGGCGTACATTCCGTACCAGTTCAATCCGTAATTGCGCTTGACGGCCGCTCCGGGTGTCAATTGCGTTCCCGAACGGTCGTAATTGTAGTTACCGACCATCTGCGAAACCATCCCCAGAAGCGACAGCATGGGATAGTCGTAAGCAATCGAATTGACCGGCTCTGGGTACCCCTTGTTCGCGGGATCGAGTGTGCTTCCTCCGCCCTGATTGGAAAAACCGGTCGGTGCCATCCAGCTGGTTGTTCCAAACGCGGTCGGCCACGAGTGCTGGTAGCTGATGCGAGGATCCCGCGCAATTCCGATATTTCCGCCAAACTGCAAAGTGTGTGAACCCTTAGTCCAGGAAAGGTCGTCGCTCAGATTGCTGACGGGCATTTGAAAGCTGTGGCTATAAGTAATTCCTTGGTCCAGTCCGAGAAACTGATTCCAAGCCTTGTTGTCTGAATTTCCGATAAACGCCGTGCTCTGCCGCGTCAAGCCCCAGTGAAACGTGTTGGCTAAGGCGTTGCTGAGCAGCGCCGTGTAGCCCACAGCAAGTCCTTTGCTGTGATCGAGAATGGTTGTTTCCGGAGCCGCGCCCGGCAGGAATGGCGGCCTCAGGCTGCTAAGATTCTGCAGTGCTCCGCGCACGAACAGGCTTTGTTTTCCAGTGCCGGTGATGTTGTAGTCCATCCGTGCAATCACCGCGTTGTTGTCCCTGCTCACCGGCGCCGCGAACCGGAAACCCGCATAATTCAGACCATCCCCAATGGATGTGTCGTTGGTGACCGTTTTGCCCGTGCAGAAGGTCTTGTCGAAATACCCCGTATGTGCCGCATTCTCAATCGCGGGATTGATTCCGGTGTTGTTATTCGGGTCCAGATTTGCAATGTCTGACGGCGCAAGGTCGGTCACGCCGCCCAGACTGTCGTTATACATGATGTGGCCCTGGCACAGCGTGGGCGTCGGAATGATTCTTTCTACCGTTTCCTGTTCTCGCTGCCGTGTGCCTTCGTAGTTGCCGAACAGGAACAGCCGGTCCTTCTTGAGCGGTCCCCCGATTGAGGTGCCGAAAATGTTGCGAATCAGCTTGTCCGGTTTATTCGGCAGTCCCGCGCCCAACTGTGAAGCTTTCAGCAAATAGTCATTAGCGCTGGTGATCGTATTCCGCATGTACTCATAGACCGAGCCATGCACGTTGTTGGAACCGCTCTTGGTGACCAAGGCCACTTCGGCGCCCGACCCCTGCCCTTCGTCCGCATTGTAGTTGGTCGTGGTTACGCGGAATTCCTGCACCGAATCCAAGGTCACTGGCAGGACGGCGGTAAAAGCATAAGCATTGTTGTAATCGTTGACGTCCACACCATCGAGAGTCACGTTGCTCTGATCACTGCGCGCTCCGTTCACTGCGCCACCCCGGGTGTCATTGTCTCTATCGGCTTCCGGCCGGTTGCCGGTATACGCCACTCCCGGCTGCAAGCTCAGCAGGTCCGGTACATTGCGCCCTTCGATCGGAATCTGCTTTACATGCGTTTCGTTGAAAGTGTCCCCGATGGATGCATCCACCGTGTTTAGCGCCGGAGGCGCTTCCGAAACCGTAACCACCTGTGTGGACTGCCCTAGCTGAAGTTGTGCATTCACCGTCGCCGGCGTGTTGATCAGCAGCTGTAGTCCCTTGCGCTCATATCGCGAAAAACCGGGCGCCTGGATTACCAACGCATAGGTGCTCGGCGGCAGGAACTGAAACCGATACTCACCCTGGGTGTCGGTGGTTGTCTCACGCTTCGTCTTGGATTCGTCATTGGTGAGCTCGACCGTGGCGTTGGCCACTGCCGCTCCGCTCGGATCGGTCACCGTACCCTGTACCGACGTAGTCGATGTCTGCGCTGCGGCCAACGGGCCGACGAGCAAACACATGAAAACCAAGCTGCACCAGGCAGCCAATTTCGTCCTATGCATTCCCCACCTCCCTGGAAATCACCCCATCAGTCGCAAAACGCGGAGCACCGCCGCGCGCGACCTGCCACCCTGAAAAATAGCGAAGCATCTATACCGGAACCCGCGAGCGGGCTCGCACCTGAACCAGACCAAGCGCCGCCCCGATGCTGCTAACCCTACTGAACCGCTGAGCCCCAGACTTGTCTATAAGTGACCTGCTCTTGTCACCCGACGACGGGCCAGGAGTCCGCCCTGCTCACCGGACGGCCGCCGAAAGGCCCTCCTACACAGTCACCTTGGAACTATGTAGATCAAATGGAACAGCAAAACGGCTGGCACGAACATACGCATCGCGGAAAAAATAAGCCAGCAAACCGGCCGCGGCAAATTTCCGGTAACCGCAAGATTCTACTAGCTCTTTCTCGCGTCCTGCATCGCGGTTGTGCATGGTATTTGGGGGTTGTTGTGTCGACTGTCCGCTGAGAGCCTCCCTGCACGTTCTCCTCGCGGCGTTAGTAGATCCCATACATGATGCCCATCAAGTCGAACTCGAGTCGTGGCGTCGTGGTAACCAGACTTGGCGAGTCTACCTAGGCCCTATCGTTCAGCATGGATCGTCGCTAGTGGCAAACGAATACGGCAAACTTCTCGACCGACTCAAAGTTGAGTTTCCTCAGTTGAGCGATGAGCCTCAATGGCTCAGAGTATTTTTCATGAAGAACGGTCGAGATAAGGCTGGTGTCGAAGCTCTCCTGGATAATCTATGTTGGACAGAGGGTCGGCAGATTGTGGCTGCATGGGAGTTCCCCGAAGGAAATTATAGGTTGAGACATTTTTGATGCTGAGATTCTTAGATACGGTAGAACCGTCCAAATTCGCAAATCGGCCCAAGCAAGGTACACGCCGGGTACACGGCCCACATCGATTTGAAGCCTGAACCTTGGCAAGGTTGAAGTGAATCTATCTAAGACGCCGGAACGGTGGCGCTTAGCAGTGATCAAAAAAGCCCCAATTGAAAAATGAAATGGAAACAAGCTGAAGCGTTTTCCTACTCATCGCGCGAGCCCATGGCGGAAAAGTCGGGCCTACCCAATGCTTGCCGAATGGCACGTCCAAGTTCCGCTGGACCTACGAAGTGTTCCCACTCTTTGGCCACGGAACCGTCCGCCGTGAGAAGGCGAATACGCGGTTTCTTGCCGGCACTGCCGCCAGCAGATTGTGACGATGCAATTTCATGCAAACCGATATCTTTGAAGAGGTCTTGTGTTTGAATTGCGGCGGAAGAGTCGAAGGCAAGCTTGACTTTGATCGTTAAACCATTGCCGGCGAATTGCTTTTCCAGATTTCTCAGAATTGAGAGTTGTCCCGCAGCGGCGAAGTCGAGCAACCCATAACCGTCAAGGTTGGCGGGCAGTTCACATTGCAACAAATACCGCCCGGTGGCGTTGCGTTCTAGGCCGAGACAGGAGTCCCGCGATTTTTCCGCTGTCCAGGAGCTTCCTTGTTCTTGTCCCGATTTTTTGCGATAGCCCTCGAGCGTGGTGTAGGCCTGGCCATCGAGCGTCCATGATGCGGTCTCGCCACGACACGTTGCGTAGTGGTTGCCTGCGAAAGTCATGTTGTTCTTACTCTCGATTATGTTGACCGATCGCGACGCTATCTGGTTATCTCCGAAGACTTTCTGTGCGCCCTGAATCTCCGCTCGATTTACGAGCGCAGGAAAGTTGCCGGGAGGGCTCCAGTCGATCGTGTTCTTCTCGATGCGGAGGTTGTCGATGACGCCGCTGTTCCAGGTATAGATAAAAAAGGCGCCTTGAAGCTGCGCCAGTCGCGGACTCTCTCCATTATTTACGCAGAGATTTTGCTCCACCACGCTGTCGTGTGTGACGTAGCCGGCGGCGAAGACTGCGATGCAGTAGCCCTGCGTGTCGTGTCCGTAATTTCCAATCACCGAGTTGCGGGTGTTGCCCCAATCGATGTCGAATGCACCGCCGTCCACTCCGGGACTGTCGGTCAAGAAAGCTTCATTGTTGCTGACTGTGCAGTCCTGGCACATCCAAGTCCAGATGGCGTTGGGTGTTCCTATGGATTGAGTCGGTTGCATGCCGATGCGCCAGGCCGCGCTCGAATCGATAAGGCCGTTCTTAACTCGAAAAAGGATGATGCCATCGCCGAATAAATCGTGGACAGTCGAGTTCCGGACAACTACGCGGGTGCTCCAGTCCTTTTCCTCGACGTCTCCAAAGTTGCCGCCCCCTACGAGAATTCCAGCCCACTGGTCGGTTCCGTAGGCAGTGACGCCTTCGACCAGCACGTCATCGAAATGCTCCTCGACCTTCCCAGGTGAAATGACCACCAGGCCGCTCTCCTTATGCTTCACGTCGCCGCCATATACATCATGGACCACGAGGTTTCTGAGATAGACGTGGTGAAGAATGCCGGCATCCCCGCTTACGTAAACGCCAAAAAGCGTTCCCCCGGAGAATTCGATCGAGTCGACATCCCAATACTCCTGATTAAAGAGCCGGAAGGCCTCTTCGTCACCTTTTTTCGCCACAACCTTGGGGCGCGCTCCTGAGCCGTAGGCCGACAAATGTATCGTTGCGGTCGCAGAGCCCGAACCTTTAGGCCCGAGCATGCCGCCGCAGGTGGTTCCGCGTTTCAGACGAACCGCGTCACCGGCGACGAAAGTGTGCGCGTTTACTTCGTCGAGGGATCGCCAGGCCGTAGCGGGAGAGCGGCCATCGTGCGCTGCTGCTGATGAGCCACAATCGACAAAGTACTCATTTCCTTTTTGCGAATGCGTCGAAGTTGCGCCTTGCTGTGCCAAGGCCGGCAAAGGACCGCAGCTAAGTAGAGCGCATGCCATTAAGAGCGAGAAGAAGACTGTTTTCATAGGAAAGTCGCTGCTGAATCAAAACAAGAAAAAATCAGCTATGCTTTTCTGCGACTTGAAAACATAACGAGCGAGCGCTCGGCGGTCAACTGTGCTTTCGAACTCTTTGCAAACACTGCTGCGCTTGCCACAATCGAGAGCGTCCATGTTGCACCGGTTTTTGATTCTGAGTTCGTTGTGCGCCTTCGCGTTAACGTTAAATTCTGCCTCACAGGAACAAAGTGCTCGCCGTGCCCGGCAAAACGTGAATCAGCCGGCAGAAAGCTTGGCCGGTCCACACTGGTCACCGCGAAAACTAGGCGAGCCGGTGCTGCGTGACCCGGTATGGGTTTACAACAACTGGTCGTCCTACGACGAACTCTCCGACAACATTCCGCTGACCGAAGACCTCGCCATGAAGGAACTCAACGAAATCGTTCGTCTGCGCAAGCAAGGCCTGCGATTCGACTATTACATGATGGACGCGTTCTGGTTCGCAGAAGACGGCGGGTACCGTACATGGCGAACACCGAATTGGCCGAAGGGTCCGGACAAATGGATTGCGGAATGCCAGAAAAACGGCATTTTGCCGGGAATGTGGTTTGGTACGAATGCGCTGGTGCATATCAAAGCAGCGCCGGAATGGAAGAATTCTCTCGCCGCGAACGGCTGGACCATGGCCTTCTTCGAAGGCGGCTTTCTGCCGGACTTTATGGATGTGCTGCAGTATTGGTACGACCATGGGATTCGAATGTTCAAATTTGATTTTGTGGACTTCAACGCAGCCACGCCGGCAACAGCCAAATTGCTAAAGCCGGAAGAGATTCGCGAAAAAAATCAAACAGCTTTTCGTGAAGCGCTAGGCAAGTTTCGCGCCAAAAATCCGGACGTCATGCTGGTCGCGTTCAACGGGTTCGGCGGGGACGTCGAGTCCACCGCCGGGCCATTCCCATTTCACAACACCGTCGATCTAAGGTGGCTTACGGTGTTTGATTCGCTGTACTCGGGGGACCCTCGCCCATCTGACGTACCGGAAACCAATTTCTGGCGATCGATGGACATTTACAGCGATCACATGGTTCGCCGCTACGAGCAGAGCGGACTACCGCTAGAGCGGATCGATTCCACCAGCTTCATGATCGGCAACACCGGCACCATCTACTACCGCAAAACCAACGCGTGGAAAGGAATGCTGCTGCTGCTGGTCGCGCGTGGCGGCTGGGTCAACACAATTCACGGCAACCTGGAATTCCTCGACAGTCAGAAGGCGGCCTGGTTCGCTCGCGTGCAAAAGCTGTATGAACCGCTGCAGGCGCAAGGGCGAACCAAAACGTTTGGTGGAACTCCCGGCGATGTCCAACCATACGGATTTGGTTCATTTGATTCTGACGGCGCCATTTACACGGTTGTGAACCCCGCCCAATCGGTGCAAGAGGTGGAACTGCCGCTTCTCTCTCATGTTCAGGCCCCTTTACGCGCCGGGCGGGTCATTTTTCGCGACGCGGGTTTCGTTCCGGTGATGAGCAATAACAAAATTGCGCTGGGACCGGGGCAGATGGCGTCGGTGGGTTATGGGCGCTACGCGGCGAAGGATGTCGACTTGGGAATTCAAGACGACGTCAATATTCCGCGCACGATTGTCCCAATCGAAGCAAAATTCGCAAGTGCCGGCAAGAATGCGATCGAAGGCACGATCATGCCACCAGCCAGAGGGACCGTTCGAATCGTGTTTCAACAGAAAAACGGCGAAGGCGCCATCACCAGGAGCTGGCCCGGCGGTCCTCCGAAAGGAATCTCGGTTGGAAAAGTGTTGCAAATCGCGGCGGAGCAAGACGGAAAGCCGGTGCCCATCGAAGTGAACTACGACAAGGTGATCTGGAGCGGTCTCTCCTGGGGCGCGGGTGAAGTCAATGTTGCGGATACCAGACCGGGCCTCCCTATCAGGGTTCGTTGTTCATCGACTGAGACTGGCCCTATGCAGCTGCAAGCCTTTGTATATGCCGTCGAGTATTGACAACAGGCCAGTAATCGCTTACTGAACCTGCTAGCGTGGGGTCTGGGCCCCGGACCCGCTTGAAGATGGGGCAGGAAACAGGCTAATGCAAGCGTTTTCATTGCATTTTCGCTTGATTCTCCAGCTTCATCGGCTCCGGACAATGTTAAAAGTACTTGACAACCAGGCTACAGGACCGTATTTTTGGCAACGCTGCAGTAATCGTTTACTCCACTTTCTTCGATTCTGGCCATCGCTTTTGCCAATGAGTCAGATGGAGCGAACGCATGTCGGAAAGGCCGCAGGACTGGGGTGCTGCGGTTGAAATTTACAAAGTGGCCGTTGCCTTTTCCTGATCGCGCAAGTCCTAGGCTCTTCGCGCAACGGCAAGGAGAAGTGGAATGCGTAAAGCGATCCTTTGGGTGTGCGTGCTTCAGCTCGTAATTTGTGGCGTGGCCTGGTCTCAGGCGAACCGCGCTTCGATCAAGGGAACGGTGACCGACGCCAGCGGCGCGCCGGTGCCGGATGTCGAGGTGACCGCGAGAAGTCTGGGCACTAATATTCCGGTGACGGTGAAAACCAACGGCGACGGAATTTATTCTGTCCCCAACCTCGTTCCCGGCACCTACGAGCTGGTTCTAAAGAAAGCTGGCTTCAAAGAAGTGAAGTATTCCAGCGTCACCCTGGAGTCAACGCAGGTGGCCCAGATTAACGTCGGCCTGGGGGTAAGTTCAGTCACCGAGTCGGTCACGGTTTCAACCGATGCGCCGTTGCTGGACCAGGAAACTGCAACCATCGGTACCAACATGAACGGCAAGGTTGTGACCGACCTCCCATTGAGCATTTACAACGGCGGGCGCTTTGTAGAGAATTTCGCGGTGGCGCTCACGCCCGGCTATTCGCCCTACAGCAGTCCGTACGGGGCCGTGGTTAATGGCTCGCAGTGGTTTACCAAGGATTACACGATTGATGGCACGTCCGGCACGTCCTCGATTCGGGGCGATTCCATGGAAACCGGCCCGAGCATGGAGGCTGTACAGGAACTGCAAGCGCAAACCAGCGGATTGGATTCCGCCAGCGCCATTACCAACGGCGGCGTGATGAGCTTTACCTTGAAGTCCGGGACCAACAAGTTCCATGGTTCGGTTTTTGGTTACGGGCACAACGAATTCCTGGATGCCAATAGTTGGACAAATGATCTGACTGGCGCGCCTAAGACTAAGGCTCGCGCGTGGAACTACGGAGCAAGCCTCGGAGGCCCCATCCGGAAGGACAAGCTATTCTTCTTCGGCGCGTTTGAACGCTACACACAAACCGATTTCACGCTCGGAGGTTTCTCTCCGTCCACTACCGTTCCCACATCCAAGATGCTCGGCGGAGACTTCAGCGAACTGCTCGGCAATGCCCAGTGTACGGATCCGGCCACGGGTAACATGGGCGATTGTGGAACGGCGGACGGGACCAGTGGGTCTTTTTCAAATGCAGTCACGGTACAGAACAAGGCCGCTCAGACTGTTCCCCTGCAAAAGGGCATGATATTCGATCCCACAACGTGTAACTCGTCTGGGCAATGCCAACAGTTCACCGGGAATGTTATCGATACACCGATTAGCAGCGTTGCGCAAAAAATCGTCAGCATTTACCAGAAGGATTATGCGCCGCAGCAGGCCGGGCTCAACGGCAACGATCGATTCCCGACGAACAACTCGCCAGCGCAAACACCGAATCAGGCGGTGATCAAACTCGATTACAACCTGACGACCAAAGACAAGCTTTCCGGCTCGTGGATTCTAGACCACCGGCCGCGCACTTTGCTGGATAGCGGAGGCATTTGGGAGGCCGGCTCGACGGATGGCGGACCGCTGGCAAACGCGCGATTGCAATTGGTCAAAGGACACCAGTTCCGGGCGAGCGAGTCGCACACCTTTTCTCCAAACGTACTGAATGTTTTCAATGCGACCTACAACTGGTATTGGAACGGAAATCAGCCGGCCTTATCCGGAACCAATTGGAACCAGCAACTAGGTGTGGGCGGCACCGGAGCAGACAATTTTCCCGAGATCTCGTTCGGTAACGCTGTAAACGGCTTCGGAATCACGTCCATTGGGAACCAGTGGACTGGATATTTTGTTGGTGCGACCACGATCACAGGCGATACGGTCACTTGGACCAAGGGACGCCACACAATGTCGTTCGGTGGTGATTTCTGGGACTATCAAGTGAATAGCCATAGCGGAGCCGGCATCGACAAATTCAACTTTGTTCCGAACACCACGGATGGCGGCTTCACCGGGATTGCTGGTTCTGGCTTCGCCACATTCTTGCTCGGTGACGTACAAAACGCCAGCCAGACCACCAGGTACGATTTCTATGGCCGGAGAAAATCCTTAGACCTGTTCGCTCAGGATAGCTACAAGGTTAGTCCAAGACTGACTCTAACTGGCGGCTTGCGCTGGCAATACTCCAAGCGCTTCCATGAAAAGTACGGTCACTGGGCGAATTACGACTTGACCCAGATCGATCCGAACTACGGATTTCCCGGCTTGCTCGTCTTTGCCAAGAATGGCGGCGAC
This sequence comes from uncultured Acidobacteriaceae bacterium, assembly GCA_964594885.1. GTDB lineage: Bacteria > Acidobacteriota > Terriglobia > Acidiferrales > UBA7541 > Acidiferrum. Next base: position 28,910 of record CAZQOB010000047.1, on the reverse strand, counting down.
AGCTTCGAGAAAAAGGAATACTACGACGGGTTCGGACCGCAAATCGGTTTTGCGTATTCACCGGCCACGAGGTGGGTTGTTCGCGGATCGTTTGGGCTGACGCTTCTGCCCCCCAATGCTCCCCAGTTTGACGGCGTGCCGGACGCTTTCGCCCCTCAGTATACTGGCGTGAACTCTGTCAGCACTCCGTTCAACTGGGATAGCGGCTACCCAGGTGTTTTCCGGGCTTATTCCGATCCCAGCAGTTTCTTTGGGCTCGTCTACACGGATCCGCATTCCTTAATGCCCGGTTTTGCAGACGCAATCAACCTCGGTGTCCAATACGAATTGACCCCGAACATGCGACTGGAAGTCGCTTACGTTGGTAATCGCGGACATCACCTGCCAGATACAGCGCTCGCGTGGAATGAACCGTCGGCGTCCACGTTCTTAAACGTCGAAAAACAGAACCCTGGGCTGGTTCCCTACGGCTACTACGACAGCTGGAATTTCTCGGGAAGCGGATGCACGAAGGGTGGCGGCGTTCCGAGCGGGTATGGTTTTGGCGCGCCGTACGTTGGTATCACGTGTCCGTACGACGGGTTTATGGGGCCGGCTCTCGCCGCTCTTGCTCCCAGCCCTCAACTGGCAGATTGGTCTACGCGGATTTGGTATTACTACGATCTTTACTACGCCGGTCTGCCGCTGGGCAAGACCTCTTATAACTCAATGGTTGTGGACCTGGTAAAACGGACCGGCCGCGGGCTGACCATGGACCTGAATTACACCTACTCCCGGCAGCGCGGCGACACGTATACATCCCAGCAGGAATACAACGCCTATTACACCCCGGTGCAAGATTTCGGGAACATTTCCGCTACATCGAACTCGCTTACCGGCTACGACTTGACTCACATCGTTAAAGGCTATGTGACCTATCAGCTGCCTTTTGGGAACGGCCAGCGCTGGCTCGCCAACAAGAAGGGCTTCGTTAATGCTGTTATTGGCGGCTGGCAGGCTAGCACCATCGTTCTATATGCAAGCGGCCAGCCGATGCACATTGGCGTCAACAACTTTTTTTATCCCATATGGGGTAACTTCTTTCCGAATTTCAGTTCCAACCCGGCCCATGCTGCGAGCACAAGCGGGTTCTCAGGGAGCTCGGCCCTCGGTGGAAGCTACTATTATCCGTACTTTCCGACGTCCGTTGCGACAGCTCCCATCGATTTTGCTACGGCCACCGTTGGCCTGGGCTCTCGTGGTGCTTACGACGGCGCCCTACGATGCCCAGGGCAGGCAAACGAAAACGCCAGCCTGATGAAATACTTCAAGATGGGTTCGGATGGAAAGTATCAACTTTCCGCTCGAGTGGAATTCTATAACCTGTTTAACCGGCACTATTACAACATCCTGGGATGCGGCGGCTCACCGACGAACGTCGGGGATGGTAACTTTGCCGCAATAACCGGCGTGAACAGCACTCAGCGAACCGGACAATTCGGACTTCGCTTCACTTTCTAGCAGCGGATTGCGGCAGCCGAGCGGCTTGTGCTCGCCCGCTGCTCGGGTTGTCGCCAGACTTCATCCTTCATCCAATGCTCGCGGAGGCGAGCTCTTCGATGAACATCCGTGAAATTGCGAAACGCGCGAAGGTGTCGACAGCGACGGTTTCGCGGACAATCAATCGCAACCCTACGGTGCGACCGCACCTGGCCAAGCGCGTTTTGAAGGCCATCGAGGAACTGGGGTATTTCCCGAGCACTCAGGCGCGCGCACTGGTTTCCGGGCGAAGTCGGATCTTTGGCCTGATCGTTTCGGAAATTACCAACCCGTTTTTCCCGGAAATTGTGCATACCTTCGAGGAAGCGGCGATTCAGCACAATTACGAAATTCTGGTGACGTCGACGGTGCACGACACGGAACGGATGAAGACCGCCGTCCGGCGCATGCTCGAACACCGAGTCGAAGGCGTCGCGATCATGACCTTCGGCATGGAGGAATCGCTCCTCGACGACTTGACATTGCGCAATGTGCCGCTGGTTTTCGTAGACGTCGGACCCCAGCGGCCGCGCGTAAGCAATATCCGCATCGACTATTTGCACGGAATCCGCCAAGCCGTGCAGCATTTGGCGGCCTTCCGCCACGAGGAGATTGCGTTCATCACTGGGCCGATGACGTTGAAATCGGCCCGCGCACGCAAAGATGCGTTTTTGCAGTCGATGCAGGAGATTGGAGTTGAGACGCAACCCCACCTAATCGTCGAAGGCGACCATACTCTGGAAGGCGGACGTCGCGCCCTCGCCGAACTGCGGCGGCGCAGGCCACGCCCGACGGCGGTTCTTTGTTCGAACGACATGACCGCGATCGGAGTGATGCGCGGAAGTTATGAGGAAAAGATTTCCATTCCCGGCGAGCTGTCCGTCGTCGGCTTCGACAACATCCTTTTCTCCCAATACATTCTGCCGCCGCTCTCAACGATTGAAATGTCCCAAGCTGAGATAGGACGCCTGGCTTTCCGGGCGCTTCTCGCTGATATCCAGCACAAACAGCCCAAGCCGACAGGGACTGAGTACGTGCTGGGCACGAATTTTGTAATGCGTGAATCAACTGCGCTGAACTCGGAACGCAGCTCGTGAGCGGTTTAATTCAAAGAAGATTTTCCGGTTATGGAGTCCGCAACCTACAGAAATTAAAGGCTGGAGCCGAGGGCGAGAGTTGAACTCGCGACCTGCCGATTACGAATCGGCTGCTCTACCACTGAGCTACCTCGGCGTTTTTACTACCTTAGCATTCGGTGGAGGGTTCCGCAATTCGGGCGCGATGCGCGTTTTCAGCGCGGGCATCAGACGCCACGTGTGAAGCGAACGTTTCACCGCGAGAAAGGATACATCAGCCAGCCGAGGGCGATACCGACCAGCAGGAACATGGCGAAGGACCACGCGGCGTATTTGAGCCGCTCGATCGGTTTGCGACGACCGAGCGTACCGAACGCCAGCGAGATGATCAAAGCGAACAGCAGCAGCGCCTGAAAGTGAGAAAATTGAAGCGGAACCGTGGCAGCCGGGACGGCCTGAAGTGCGACTGCTGGCAGCGAAAGCATGACGGTCATGCTTTCCGGCCACGCGCGGCTTCGTAGGCATGCAGAGCCGCGAGTAAATTCAACACACCGGCGGTAGCGAGAAAGCGCGTGCCGTAGTCACCATCGGCGTGGGAAACGTCCGCGCCGGACGTTTCGAACGCGCGAGCCATAAGATAGAAAGAGCCGGTACCGAGATCTGCGGCATAACCCAGACGAGCAAAAGCGTCGTCGCCTCCGGGGCTAAAGATATTTCCGCGCATGCCCGCCCCTAGATAAACGAGAAGGCCAACGGCCAGAAAAATAGCCATAGCGCGGCCCCACATTTTCAGAAGAGCGTGGCCAAGGCCGGGCACCAGCCAGCCCATCAGGGCCACGGCGATGGCTCGGACTTCCGAACCAACAAAACCGACGCTTCGCGCTTCCGGCGCTTCCTTCGTCGCTTGCGCTTCTGGGGCTTCCGCTGCCTGGAATTCTGCAGGCTCGGCTGCAAGTTCCGCTCGGCTCTCTCCCGGCGACTCTTGATTTTCCGCCTGTGCGGCACACGGTTGCGGAGTCGGTTCCTGGCGCTCTTCGTTCATCGGGTTGCAGGCCCTGCTAGGCGAGCAGCGGCAGAATCTCCTTTTGGATGGGGCCGGTGACGCGCGCTTCCGTCCGACCGATATAAACGTTCACTTCACTGCGCATGCCAAAGTCCGAGAGATAGATGCCGGGTTCGACCGAACTGCAAGTTCCAGCGATTAGATGGCGTGTGTCGCGGGTTTCCAGGCCGTCCATGTTCACGCCGTTGCCGTGCACCAGTTGGCCGATGCTGTGGCCAGTGCGATGAAAAAAGTATTTGCCGTAGCCGGCTTTTTCGATGACTGCGCGCGCGGCCTTGTCCACTTCCCAGCCCTGCAGAGGTTGGCCCTTCGCGATTGAATTCTGGATAAGCGACACGGCTTTGTCCCGGGCCTCGACGATTACTCTAAACACTTTCGCGTACTTATCCGGGACCTTGGCGCCGAGGTAGCCGACCCACGAAATGTCGTAGTAAACGCTGCCCGGCGTCATCAATTTGCCCCACACGTCGAGCAGCAGCAGATCGCCTTCGCGGATCTCCGTTGGGCGCGCGTCCGAAGGCGCGTAGTGAGGGTCACTGGCGTGAGCGTTCACCGCCACGTCTGGCTTCTCGTCGGTTGCCAGGCCAGCTTTTTCGAACTCCTGCAGAATCCATTGCTGGAGCGCAACTTCGGTCAAATATTTCTTCTCGCGCACGCCTCGGGCTGCGCGCGCAAAAGCTTCCTGCACGATGCGGTCGATGGCTTTGCCGGCTTCAAGATGTGATTGCAGCTGCTCCGGCGTCCAGCAAGCCTCGTATTTTTGAACGAGATCGGCTGACGTTACAACGCGAGGCCCGCAACTCCTCACCAGTTCAACGGTGCCTGCATCCACCATGGCGACGTAGGGGATAGCATTTTTCGGGGAATACTGCATAGCAACAGACTTGGCGCGACCGAGGATTTTCTTCAGGTTCTTTTGCAGTTCCTCGCGTCCGGAATAGTGAAGCGTCTCGCCCGGCACGGTACAGAGCGCTTCCGATTCGATCTTGTGGGTCAGTTTCTTTGCGACCCCTTTGGCGGGAACAAAATAAAACCAGCGGCGAGTGCGCATCCCGTCTTGCAGGGCAAGAATCCGATGAGCGATCGGATCGCGTCCCCGAAAATCGTAGAACAGCCAGCCATCCAGCTTGGCAGCGCGCAGGTCGCGCTGAATCTCGTCGAGACGAAAGCTCATATTGTCCGGTGTGCTCCAAACTTCGTCGAATGTGCGGCGATTTGATTTACGCGTCGTGATGAACCAGCGCGAGGATTTCCGGTGCGGTTACGCCCGAAATTTCGACCCGCTTGTTGCGGCCATGCTCACCCGACAAGAGTCTAACAGCCGATTTGGGCCTTTTCAAAAGCTGAGCCAGGAAGGCACACAGAGCTTCGTTGGCGCGATTTTCAACCGCCGGCGCCTGAATGCGGACCTTCAGCGCGCCTGCAATGACGCCAGCGATCTGATTTTTCGACGAGCGCGGCTGGACACGGACCGCAAAAATCACGCTTCCAGATTCGTGCCGAGTCTGAATCGGCAGAGTCATCAGGCAGATTTTGCCTTCGCGGGAGGAACTCTGGCGCCAAACAAGGCGCTGCCCACACGAACTTCGGTTGCGCCTTCTTCGATGGCAACCTCAAAATCATGTGACATGCCCATCGAGAGCACCGGCAGTTTTTTCCCCAGCTTTGGTTCCAGCTGGTCGCGTAGTTCCCGCAGCCGCGCGAAGTAGCGACGAACGTTTTCCGGGGCATCGAGAAACGGCGGGATGCACATCAGGCCGCTGAGGTTGAGCTGATCCAGTTTCAAAATTCCTTCGGCAAGGCCGGTGAGTTGGGACGGCGCGATACCGCTCTTGGTCTCTTCGGGCGCAATATGAACTTCGATCAGGACCCGCAATTTTTCGTCGCCGGGCAGTTCGCACCTCGCGCGGTCGAGTTTTTGCGCCAGCGCCAGGCCATCCACAGAATCCACGCTGTGAAATTGCTTCGCCGCGCGGGCCGCTTTGTTGCTCTGCAGATGGCCAACCAGATGCCATTGAGCAGAGACGTCGGCAACCGCGTCGCGCTTCCCTTCCCACTCCTGAATCCGATTTTCGCCAAAATGCGTGACGCCGAGCGCGAAGGCTTCGCGGATGCTTTCTGCGGGGTGAGTCTTGGAAACTGCGATTAGCGCGATCTCGTCTGTGTTGCGGCCCGCGCGCTTTGCGCCAGCGGCGATGCGTTGACGAATAGCGGTCAGGCGATCCTGAAGAGTAGTCGGGTTCGTAGCCACACCAAAATCCTACCATGTGCGGCTTTGCGGCATGTCACAGCTCCGGTTAGACTAACGCTCGTCGCCCACACGTGATGCCGTTACGCCAAACATATCCGGGGAAATTCATCGACGTCGAGGGCATCGACGGCAGCGGAAAGCAGACCCAGGTGACGCTAATGGCGCGGGCGCTGGAATCGCGTGGTTATTCCGTGCTTTCGACGGGATTTCCGCAGTATGAATCGTGGTTCGGCAGAATGGTCGGGCAATTCCTGAACGGTGAGCTGGGACCGCTGGAGTCGGTAGATCCGCATTTCGCCGCGCTGCTCTACGCCGGCGATCGTTTTGAGTGCAAGCCACCGATAGTAGAAGCGCTGCAGGCCGGGCGAGTGGTGATCACGGATCGCTATGTAGCATCGTCACTGGCCCACCAGACAGCGCGCACGGCTCCGGACAAGCGGGCCGAGTTTCGCGCCTGGATTGAACACCTGGAGTACGGCGTCTATGAGCTGCCGCGGGAAGATCTCGTGATTTACCTGCGCGTACCGCCGCGTGTCTCGCAAAAGTTGGTGGCAAAAAAGTCGGCGCGGACCTACACCGATTCTGCACACGACCTCCTGGAGGCCGACCTCCGGCACCTGCAGGATGCGGCGAACATGTACGATTCGTTATCGCATGACCGTCATTGGAAAACGATTGAGTGTTACGACGGTGGGAAAGAAACGATGCGCACGCCGGAACAAATCTCCGCAGAGGTGTTGGCGGCAGTACTCCCCTGCCTGGGGACGATGAAGGAGAGTCGGTAGGTATGGCGTTCTCCGAATTTCGAGGCAATCCGCAGATTGTCACCGCGCTGCGTGGAGCGCTCCGCGCCGACCGCGTTCCGCACGCACTGCTTTTTGCTGGGCCGCGGGGCCTTGGCAAGTACATGCTGGCGCGACTTTTCGCGCAAGCCGCGAACTGCGAGCGCCTGCAGGACGACGCATGCGGGGAGTGCTACGCCTGCCAGCGAATCGCATTGCTGGCTGACCCGGAACGGCTTATCGAACAGGGGCTGGCCGAACGCGGCGAAGGCGCCGACGCGGCAACCGTGGAGCGGACTCCCCTAATTCTGCAAACGCATCCCGACGTCTGGGCGCTGGTGCCGGATCCGGTTCGGCTGAAGACTCCCGTCGCGCGGCCGATGCTGCGTATCGGCCAACTGCGTGCCGCGCAACGGGCCGCATACTTCCAGCCGATAGCCCGGCGACGCATCTTTATCCTGGACGGGGCGGAAACCATGCGCTGGGACGTGGCCAACGTGTTTCTGAAGATTTTGGAGGAACCACCAGGCACTGCGACTTTCATCCTAACCGCGCCGTCGCCATATTCGTTGCAGCCAACGATTGTGTCGCGCTGCATGCAGTTCCACTTCGCTCCCCTGGCAACTGCCGAAGTGGAAGCGGTCCTAAAAGAAAAGGCGGGCCAATCGGGCGCAACTGCAAAAACGGCGGCGCAGCTCTCAGAAGGCAGTCCCGGGCGCGCTTTGCAGATGGACGCGGGAGCGGAAAGCCAGCGGCGGCGCGCGGCGCTGGGATTTCTGAACCGGGCGGCGCGTGGTGAGGACTTTGCGCAAATCTTCACGCAGACCATGGCCATCGCCAAAGATCGCGAACTTTCGTTCGAGGATCAGTTGGCTGTTTTCTACAGCCTGCTTTCGGATTTGCTGGAAATCTCGAGTGGAATTTTGTCTCCGCAATTGCGGAACGTTCCGCTGCATAAAGAACTCGCTGTATTCGCCACGAAGGTCAGCCTGCAGTGGGTCATGAACGCGCTGCGCGGCTTGGATGAACTGGCGGCGGGGGCGCGCCGGAACCTGAACCGCCAGCTTGGACTGGAAGCATTGGCCGCAGACCTCTCGCTCGGAGCCGAAAATCTGGCGAAAGATGCCGGCTCTGTGCCGAACTAGGACAGCTTCCAGCCAGAATGGATAATTTTCAACTCACGATGTAACCCGGTGCGCAAAACCTGCGTCCAATCAATACTGGCACTCAACTCCACACTTTCTGGCATCAAGGAGCAGTAGATGGTGAATCGGCGTATGTTTCGTCCAGGCTTTGCCGACATGAAAGACCCCCTACCCCCTCGCGGCCCTGCGGGAAACCACAGTCCTGGTCCGGCACCGAGCAAAAAGCCCGCGCCGCCGGAAGTCACTCATGCGGAGAATTTTTATTGGGTCAAGCAAATGCAGTCCCGCACGCCGATGGTGGTCGTGCTGGAGGATGGCGAGGCACTGCATGGTGTTGTCGAGTGGTACGACCGCGACTGCATCAAGTTGACCCGTCAGGGCAGCCCGAACCTGATGATCTTCAAGCGCAACATCAAGTATGTCCACAAAGACGGCGAGGAAAACGGCGAAGAGTAATACGGCCGCGGCTGCTCGCACCCTGAGTTTCGGTTGAAAGAGTAAGCGCGACTGGTTAGCGCTTTCGCGTGCGGGTTGACGTTCGGGCTGCGTGCACCCTGCTCCTGAGGGCGTGGCCCGGGGAAGCTCCGAAGGTCATGAGGGCCTTGGCGGCGGTCTCCCCGCTGTGATTGCGGACATCGCACTCCACAACGATGAAGTTGCGTCCGGCGCGCAGAACCTTGCCTTCGGCCCGCACCTTGCCTTCCGGGATCGGAAGCAAGTAGTTGATCTTGAGCTCGATGGTGACCAGTTCGGTGCCTCTAGGGACAACCGTGTAGGCAGCAAAGGCGGCTGCGGTGTCGGCCAAGGCCGCGGTGACGCCGCCATGCACGACTCCGTGAATTTGGCGGTGGTGGTCCTGAACGCTCATGCTGAGGACGGAGCCGCCTTTCCAGAGCTGCTCCACCTCGAAGCCCACCAGCATGTTGAACCGGCTGAGCTTCATTCGGCTTTGGGCGTAGGCCACAACCTCTTTGCCCAGACTGCGGCCCCGGCCTTGGTTTTTTTTCGTCAATCTTGCCTCCGCAATCGTAGCCTGCCGCCTCCGCCGGGCCCGCTGATTCCATGTCACGGATTTCAATGCTCTGCGTCTAACCGAGGGTCAGATCCGGGGCCGCCGGTCGGATCAAGCCGCGGCTCCGTGCGGTCATTCTATCAGCAACTCGCTGCTGGGGTGTGTTAGCCTCCCAGCGAACCTCAGGAAGACCATCGTCCATGCGTATCGGCATCACCTGTTATCCCACTTACGGAGGCTCGGGCGTTGTGGCGACGGAGCTGGGCCAGGAGCTGGCCGCGCGGGGCCACGATGTGCACTTCATCAGCTACGCGCCGCCGATCCGCATGAACCTGGCCGATCCGCACATCTCTTTCCATGAAGTCGAAGTGGCCAGCTATCCCTTATTCGACCATCCGCCCTACGCCTTGGCACTGGCGACGAAAATGTGGGAGGTGTTCGAGTCCGAATCGCTCGACCTGCTGCATGTGCACTACGCTATTCCGCATTCGGTAAGCGCGTTGCTGGCGCGGTCAATGGCCAGGCCCAAGCGGCTGCCGTTCATCACTACCCTGCACGGAACCGATATCACCCTGGTGGGCAGCAACCGGTCGTACCTGCCGATAACAAAATTTTCCATTGAGCAGAGTGACGGTGTTACGGCGATCTCTGGCTATCTACTCGACCAGACGGTCAAAGAGTTCGACATCAAGCGCCCGATTGAAGTTATTCCGAACTTTGTGAATTGTGATCTGTACACGCGCAAGCCGAACGCCGCGCAACGGGCGAAGTGGGCGCCGGGCGGCGAGCCAATCTTGATGCATCTTTCGAATTTCCGGCCGGTGAAGCGCGTCACGGATTGCGTGGAGATTTTTGCCCAGGTGCGCGCGAAGATGCCGGCGAAGCTGGTGTTGATTGGCGACGGGCCTGATCGCGGCACGGCGGAGTATTTAGTCCGGAAGAAGAAATTGCAGAAGGATGTGCAATTTCTAGGAAAGCAGGATCAGGTGTACCGGCTGCTGTCGGATGCGGACCTGTTTTTGCTCCCTTCCCAATTGGAATCGTTCGGGCTGGCAGCGCTGGAAGCGATGGCTTGCGAAGTTCCGGTGATTGCGACGAACGTGGGCGGCGTGCCGGAAGTCATCGAGCACGGTGTCGACGGATACTTGGTCGAACCGCAGGATGTTGCGACCGCCGCAAAATATGCGATTCATCTGCTATCGCGCGCCGACCGGGGACGGGAGATTGGCCAGCTGGCACGGGTTAATGCCAAGAAAAAATTCTGCGCCAACGATGTGATTCCCGCCTATGAGCGCTACTATCAGCGTGTGCTTTCTGAGACTCGCGCCGCTTCCGCCTGACGCTAGGACGGTTCCGCAAGGCTTCAGTCGCGCCTAACAGTAGGCGGAGTGATCTTACCAGTCGAAATGAACCTCAAGAGAACGAGCGCAAGCGCGCCCGATGTGACGACAAAACCCAAGAGCGCGTGCTTGATTTGTGTGGCCATTTCAAAAATTGCGCTTCTGTCCGGCCCAAGTTCTGGCCAATAGTCGAGTGCAAGAATCAGTGGCACAACAACCAGCGTGACATTGCAAAAGGCCAACCAAAAATTCGCGCGCTCCGGGGTTCCGCAAAGTTCGATCAGCAAAGCTTTAAGATGGCGCTTAACGTATCCTACGATTCCCATAAACAGTGCGGCGGCCATAGCCACATCGATTAGAAAAGCTGAAGTAGGAGTCATCTCTAGTACCTCCGTCTCGGCCCTGATCATCCGCAAGCACGCCTCACCTCGGGTCCCGGCTAAGGTTGTAACTTCGCATCCGCTTCCGCCAGGCGCTTAACGTGTTGGAAAACGAGGTTGTGGATGCTATGCACGATGGCGTCGGTCCAGAGGCGCCAGTAGGCGCCGGGCCACATCTTGTTGACGTAGGTGGTCGTGCCTTCCAGGCGCGTTCCGCCATTCGGGAGCGAAACCAGAACAAAGTCCGCACGTTCGGGCTGGAAATCGTGATCCTCCAGATGGCGCACGTGAATTTGACCGTAAGGAGAAGTCTCCGTCATCAGCCGCGGCTCGGACGCCACGTTAAACGCAAAGTGGCGGCCCGGCTCCCAGATGAGGATCGGTTCCTTGAAGCTGCCAGTGGAGAAACGGCACTCGCGATCGGCGGTGAGGCCGGAGCCGGTCAGTTTGGCTTCGACGGGGTAGGCGACGCGGACGAAACGGAATGGCCATTCGGTCGGCTGGGACAGCGCGGGAAACTGTATGAGCCGTGCCCAGACAAGTTCTGGCGGTGCGGCGATTTCAATGCTGGTGTGAACCTGAAATCGCGGGACGGGGGGCGGTTCCACATATTCGGCACCCATTAGCATAGGAATGCTCAGGAGAACAACCGCGAGCATCGATGTTGCCGCCTGCGGATTCAAATAGCGATTGTGGATGACCCGCGCCACTAGCGCACCGAACAGCGCCATTACCCAGGCGATGGGCGCGACCATCGCGAGACAGATCAATCCTTCGATGGCAAAAACGGCGATCGCCATCCCCGCAAACACGATCACCCCGGTAGAAAGAATGATTGCATCGGTGACCGTGGCGAATCGCCTCCGGGTCACAACCCAGACCGCGATATAGCCCATTACAAACGGTAGCGCCAAAAACAGGCTGAACCCGTACGATCCCATCATGCGCATGTCCAGCCAGGTAAAGATCGCTCCACCAATTCCTCCGACAGTGACTGCCAACGCAGCGCTTGCCCAGCGGCCCGTCGGCCAATATTCGCCTCCAGGTCGCGGAATTTCTTCGCGACCGCCGCGCGAAGCCGCACCAGGCAATACGCACAAGAGCGCGAAGAATATGAGGTTTACGATCGGAACAAAGAAAAGCACGCACAGCCAGAATGGCTGGTTGGCATCGCGCAGGCGCTTTACAGTCAGAACGAATCCGACCCAGATGAACGGCAGTGCCGTAAAAAACAGCAAGATAATGAAGCGTTTCTGCGAGCCGGAAAGACTAAGTGGCGATGCCAGCTGATCAAACGGAATCCAATAGCTCCAGATCGTCCAGCGCAAGCCGAAACGGGATGCCAGAAAGCGATCCAGGTTGTGCTTCACGGCAAAACCGATTACACCAACAAGCAGGTATGGCCAACGTGCGACCTTGCCGTTCCACTGCAGAAACTCACGAATTCCCATCTGGCACCTCTCATCGAGTCGGGTCGCGCTGCGCAACGGCTTACTTAGTCGGAAACTTCCATCGCGCACGCACAGCAACGCAAGTCGCGCCAAGTAAATGGCCCTGGCGCCGGCAACCCTCTTTCGATTTGCTCCGCCGCAAAAGCTGTTACCGGAAGCAAATCCGCCGGAAGCGCGTGGCACACAGGCATAGCCTCGACGATACCTTCTGATAAAATTCTCAGTTGTGCCGACGACAACATCGGAACTTTCATGGTTTGCTCCGCCGCCCAGGCGATAACTCTCTGAAATGCCAGAGGCACCCTGATGTACCGCGGATTTTTGTGGATCACGCGGCCAACCCGCTGGACCGCTTCTCTAAGCGTGATTGCTTCCGGACCTGTAATGCTCACGGTCTTCTGCGAAAGACGCGCGTCCGCAAGGGATGCAATCATCGTCGCCACCAGGTCCCCGACTGCCAGCGGCCGAATGAGTTTTTCTTTCCTGCCCACAAGTCCGAAAACCGGAAAGGTATAAAGCGCGCGGCTGAGGTGGTCTAGCATGTGATCGCCGCGGCCATAAATCACTCCGGCCTTAAAAATCGTGTAGTCGAGACCCGAAGCGGCGACGATTTCTTCCGCTGCCCACTTCGATTCGTGATACTTCGATCCACAATCCGGCCGCGCGCGCAGGAAGCTCAGAAGCACAATCTTTCGCACACCGGCGCGACGCGCTGCTTCGACCACGTGTTCTGTTCCATTGATGTGCACCCGCTGGTATGTCTGCGCCCCAATCTCCCGATTGATCCCGGCGCAGTGCATCACGGCTTGGCAATCCGCCAGCGCCTCTGCAAGCAGCGATGAATCGGAAAGATCGGATTGCAAGAATCGGGCTCCTCGCAACTGGTAGATGGAGTGATCTCGCACGTCTTGGCCCCGCGCGATCAGTACGACTTCGTGGCCCTTCGCCACCAGTGCGCGCGCAAGATGCCGTCCCACAAAACCAGTTCCGCCTGTAATCGCTACCCGCATCGCTGCCTCCTATGCGCTAAATCCTTTCAGCCAATGCCACGCCGTCAGGCTCAGATAACTCGCCGACAGGCACACAAACAGGAGTGTCAGCAGGATGTGCCCGACCCAAAATCCAGAGCCTGCGGGCCAGTCCTTATGCGAGTAGTACGCAAAATCCACGATCACACGGAGGAGCCAGTAAAAGCCGATGAAGAACGCCAGGGCCAGCGCCCCCCGGTCGCCTCGCAGCATGTCTTCATGCAAAGTAAGGGTCATCACGCCAAATGCAATGATGGTGTACACGGCGAAGCCGCCGTGCACCCACATCAGCTTGCGATTGAAGGGCTTGAGCTTCGTGAGGTCTTCCCGCCACCGCAGGCGATACGGCACTTGAAAGCTCGCGATCAGCGCGCAAAAGTGACCTGCGCCAGCCACCCACAGCGCCAAGCTCAGCCATTCGGTAATGGATTTCGGCATGTTGGCTCCTTCAACTCGCGACTGCCCGCAGAAACGGAACCATAACCCTCACGACAAACCAGGGATGGAACAACCAATAAACCGGCCCGGCCGCGAACAGTGCCGCCCACAGCCATCCCCTGATGCCGCGACCCAACCCGAATCTTTTTCCGGTTTCCGATCGCTCGACGATCACGCCGAGTCCCTGGGCTAAGAAATATGCCGTCGGCAAGCCGTACCCGGCCCTGGCCGGAACTGAGATGACCAACTCATGCGACAACCCCGACGCAAGAAACGCGCCCAGCGTGGCGGGCACGGGACCAAAGCGCACCTGCAGTGGCCGAAACACCCACGCGTGCGACATCGTGCGGAAGCCCGAGTTCCAGCGCTGCCCCCAAAATTCGCTGAGCGAGCGTGACGCCATCGGTCGTCGCATGATCGGCTTCACCGGAGCTCCGGCACGCTGCCACGCTAGAGCGATTAGGTGAAAAACCCCAAAATGCAACAGCAGAACCAAGCCCACCATCCCGATCCAGCCACCCAGCATCGGATGTTCGAAGGAAACGACCCTCGCACCAAGCCAGGTCATTACCGCTCCGCTGACTGCCTTCGTTATCCCCGCAAACCATTCTCTAAGTGCAATTCGTTGCCTCTGCGCGCCGACATCGAAGAACTCTCGCACATCCATTCCAGGCCATAACAACAAGTAGGCAGCGCTCCGCTTCCAGGTGCCAGCGACGTGCCCGCCGACGCGAGCCTCCCACCAGGTCTGCCACTTGCAACCGGCAAAGATCACCGTCGCAAGCAGCCACATGAAAACCCAGGAGAGAAGCTCGGCACGCCGCGATAGCACCAGGATCGGCAGCAGAATCAACGGCGCCCAACCAATCCAGCGAGCATACCCATCGTTTTCCTTCGCTGGGCACTGAGCCGCCGCGCACTTCCGGCGCGCCGCAATGCGGCGGTACTCCTTGCGGAAAACCTCCGCCATGCCGGGAATTTTCGAAACCCACACCAGCGGCTGGCCCCACCAGATCTCCCGGGCCACAGCCAACACGGCTTCCGCCCCGCCAAAATGCGTGCCATCGCTCAGCAGGAATCGCAGCTCCTTTAGCAATTCACTTCGCGGTATGCCCAACAGCGTTCCGACCCGCCGATCCTGTAACGCCGCCACCCCCAATCCACGGCGCGCCAGAATCGGCGCCAGCCGTCGCGCAATCCGCGTACAGAAACCACATTCCGCGTCAAAAAAGAGCCAGCCGCGCGCCCGCCGCTCTTTCCGGTCTGTGAACTCATCCGCCAGCGTAATCATGGATTTCTCTTCTTCCTGAGTCCGTTCTTTAGCTGGCCTTTTTCCCGCTGCCGAACAGCGAAACTACTTTGCCGCGAAGTTTGACCACGCCTTTCAGCGCAGGCGTGGGCATGCGCAAAATCTCATCGGCTAAGCCAGACATCGCGATCAAGAATTGCTGCATGGCTTCCAGGCGTTCGCGAATCACATTTTCCTCGCCGCTGGCCTGGGCCTCCTGAACACACTCCGCCAGGACCCGCAGCGTCGGGTCGATCTCGCGCTTCTTGCGCTCTTCAGCCACGATACGAAAAATCTCCCACACATCTTTCTGCGTCTCGAAGTGGTCCCGACGGTCTCCCAGTACGTGCACAACGCGCACGATGCCCCAGCCCTGCAGCTCCCGCAGGCTGGTGCTGACGTTCGATCGCGCGACGGAAAGCGTCGTGGAGATTTCGTCCGCGGGCAGCGGCTTCGCTGACAAGTACAACAGCGCATGTACCTGCGCTACTGTGCGGTTGATGCCCCACTTGGTACCCATCTCGCCCCAGTGCAGGATGAATTTCTCTTCAACTGGGGTCAGACTCGACTTTCGCTCTTCGCTCATCGCTCTCTCCTGTTTCCATTCACTATCGATAGCGTTCCCGCCACTGCCGAACCAGATCCGCCGCTGCTGCATGCCACACTGGAAAATCAAATAGAAACCCGCTCTCCAGCAGTCGCCCCGGCACAACTCTCCGGCTCTTCAAAATCAACTCTGTTTCGGTCCGCAAGAGACACGCACCGACTTTGAGCATCCATTCATTCGCTGCGACTCCAAACCGCTTTCCCCATGCTTCCCGCAACAAACGCATGAAATCAGAGTTGCAAAGCGGATTCGGCGAGGCAAGATTCACGATTCCAGAAATCTTGTCGTGTTCCATCAGGAACTCGATGGCCCGCACGAAGTCTCGTTCATGGATCCACGAAACGTATTGCCGGCCGCCTCCCGCCTTGCCTCCCAACCCTATCCGCACCAGGCGGGACAATTCGTCGAACACTCCTCCCCGATCCGGGCTCATGATCATGGCGCTGCGCAAGGCAACTTTTCGAGTGCGCGAGACGTCGGCCGAGAAAAACGCCTCTTCCCAGCGCTTCGCCACCTCAATGCTGAACCGCCATTCGGGCGGAGCATCTTTTTCTTCCCCGCCGAGTTCTCCGCTTTCATCCCTGGCGCGGTCTAGCGAATGGCGGTAGATCGTAGCGGTGCTGGCATTCAGCCAAAGGGCGGGCGGCCTCTTGAGGGAGCGGATTGCCACGCCCAGTGCCTGCGTCGGCCGGACTCTGGATTCCAGAATCTCGCGCCGGTTCCAGCGGTTGTACCGACAATTGACACTTCGTCCCGCCAGGTTGATGAGCACATCCGCGCCATCTAGTTGCTTGACCCACGGCCCCGGATGCTCACCGTCCCAAGCGACAAGCCGCCAGGGCGCGGAAAACGTGGTTCTAGCTAGTACCGTGACGTCGTGGCCTTCCCGTTCGAAATGCCGTGCCAGCAGAGTTCCGACGTGCCCGCTGCCCCCGGCCAATACGATCCGGGCGCACTTTTTGGAGGTTTCTTGTTCGGCGATTCGTTCTACAGTTGTGGCTGTCATGGCTGTTCTTTCTGTTATTACAGAATATACCGCCATTATCGTTGCTTTGTCAAGTGCTTTTTTTTGGACCAGCGCCGATGCCGGCCCTTGCAAGGAGGGTGCAGCCCTTATGGCCAATGATTCGAGTGGGTTACAGCGTGCGGACGGCCTCTTCCAGGGCCGATGCACTGGATGCGAGCTCCGGAAATTCGATGCGAATCTTGGTTCCCTGCCCTGGCCGGCTCTCAATGTCCAGGTGAAAATCGGTTCCGTAGAGCACCCGCAGGCGTTCGCGCACGTTGCTGAGGCCTATCCCTTCGACGTACACGTGCGGCATACGCTCTTCCGTGATGCCGACCCCGTTATCTTCAATTTCCACACGCAAGCGGCCGTCTCGCTGTTCGGCGTGCAAGCGGATGCGGCCACCCTCAATTTTCGGCGCCAGACCATGCTTCAAGCAGTTCTCAACGATCGGTTGCAGCAGCATGCTGGGCACAAAGGCTTCCAGAGTGGCAGCGTCAATTTCTTTGATGATTTCCAGATTATCCTTGCCGAAGCGGGCTACTTCGATGTCCAGATAGTCGTCAATGAAATGCAGTTCTTCCTTCAAAGGGACGAATGTTTCATGCTTGCGCAGCAGGCGGCGCAAAATATTGCTGAGCTTCAGAACCACACCTCGCGCCGTGTCGGGATCGATGCGAATCAGCGCGGAGACCGTGTTCAAGGTGTTGAAGAGAAAGTGTGGATTGATCTGGCTGGAGAGCGCATCCATGCGCGCCTTGAGCAGCAATTGTTGCTGGCGCTCCAGGTTCATCTCCAGCCGCGTGTTGTTCCAAATCTTCAAAGGCGCGGCAACGGACATAAGCGCGGCAATCACCGCGAGGCCTTGCCACCAGTTCCAGTGGGGATCAATCGCGAACAGCCATTTCGGCTTCGTGGCGATCACTAGGCCCACCCGGCCCAGCTCCAGGCCGACACAGGCGGCCAGCGGCAGCATTTCCCAGGAAATCTCCGCTTTTCGAAGGAATCTCAGCGCAGCCTTCGGAATATTCAAGAAGGTGAACGGACCGAAATTCCAAAGGTCTTCCTTGTTGGGAATCGCCTGGCGCATCAAGCCGCCAAGCAATCCTGCAGCGGAAGCCGCCGGCATCGCCAGCCATTCGTGGGCGATCAGCGCCGGAATGGTAATAATCGCGCCACCAATCGGGCCGACAACCCGCCCGCCGAGCAATCCCATAAGGAACGCGCCTTCCAGCGACAGGTCCGCAAAGCGGTACGGAGTGCCTACCAAGCGCAGGATGACTCCCAGAAACAGCGGCGGCGTCAGAAAGAACATCAGCTTGATTTTCTGATCTACGTCGCGCTCTTCGGTAAACAACACCCGGCGCAGAGTGTTCCAGCGCGCCAGCAGCGCGGCGATCGAGGCCGCCACGCCAACCTTGAGCAGCAGCGTGAAGAGAAAATCGCGTGGTGAAAAGGCAGTATCCATGTTTCCCGGCGAACGGCCGCGGTGCGACAGCTCCCACGCTAGCCAATCCGATTCTCGCTGTAAAGCAGCGCGTAATGCACCTTTCCAGCGCGAAGAATCGGTCCTGTTATACTCAAAGATTCCTATGGCTGACAAAAAGTCACCCGAGGTGAGCGCCGGCACCAAGGTGCGGCAAGTCGCGACCGCTGAACTTCCGACGCGCTACGGACGTTTCACCATCCACGGCTTTCGCGGTGCCGGCCCTCAGGACGAGGCCATGGCCCTGGTTCGTGGCAAGATTCGCGGCCCCTTCAAGTCGAAGAGCGCCGTGCCCCTGGTGCGCGTACACTCGCAGTGCCTGACCGGCGACGTGCTCACCTCTCAGCGCTGCGATTGCCGGGCTCAACTCGAGCTCTCCATGAAAAAGATCGCCAAAGCCCAAGCTGGCATCCTGCTCTATCTCGCGCAAGAAGGTCGCGGCATCGGATTGATGAACAAGCTGCGCGCCTACGAACTGCAGGATCAAGGCATGGACACGGTCGAAGCCAATGAGTCTCTGGGCTTCGCGGCCGACGCGCGCGAGTATGAGTTTCCTGCGCACGTTCTGAAGAAGCTGGGCGCAACAAAAGTTCGGCTGCTCTCGAACAATCCGGAAAAGGTCCGGCAACTGGAAAAGGCTGGTGTGCAAGTGGTGGAGCGAGTTCCCTGCCAGCCGCGCATTTCTAAAATCGCGCGCTCCTATTTGCAAACGAAAAAAAAGAAGATGGGGCACCTGCTCGAAGGCATTTGAGAAACGGCAGCGACCGATGACCGATCCGCTGGAAACCGCGAGGCTCCTCCTCAAGCCGCTGGAGCTCACCGACGCCGAACAACTGCAACAACTCTTCCCTCGCTGGGAAGTAGTGCAGTATTTGAACGCTGTTATTCCATGGCCCTATCCCGCGGATGGCGCCATCACTTTTATTCGCGACCTGGCACTGCCGGAAATCGCTCTGGGCAAATCCTGGTTCTGGACCATTCGAAGCAAAGCAGCGCCCGGACAAATCATCGGCGCCATCAGCCTCAGCCTGAAGGAAAATGAAAATCGCGGCTTCTGGATTGATCCCGCTTGGCGCGGTCAGGGCCTCATGACCGAAGCGTGCGACGCCGTCACTGACTATTGGTTCGAGGTGCTGGAGCAGCCGGTGCTGCGGTCTCCGAAAGCCCTCGCAAATGAAGCTTCGCGGCGCATCTCGCGAAGGCAGGGCATGCGAATGATTGCAACCGAAGATCGAGATTACGTCGGCGGGAATCTGCCCTCAGAGTTGTGGGAAATTACTGCGGAAGAGTGGCGCCAGCGCAAGCGCGACCGCACCAGTTAACCCGAGGAGCGCTTAGGAATGTTCTTTAGCCGCCACCGACGAACTGCACAATTTCGTAGCGGTCGCCGGCTGCCACCTGAGTGTCGTTCCAGGAAGTGCGCGGAAGAATCTGCAGATTCCGCTCAATGGCCACCCGGCCACCGTGGAGGCCCAGCGCTTCCAGCATCTCGGCCACGCTGAGCCCCGAGGCAATTTCGCGGGCATCGCCATTCACCAGGACCGAAATCCTTTCGCCCATAACCTCTCACCTGCGCGTTTTTGTTCTCAACTGAAATCGCAGCTGGCCTTTCGCCCCACCGCGCGTGGCTTCGATCACCAGGGTGGTTGGCGCACCGGCAGGCTTAGGCATCTCAAATTGCAGCGTGGTGTCTCCTACAACGTCAGTCGTCGCCACAGCCGATGCACCTCCTTCGCCGCCCTCTATCCATGATCGAACTTCTGCACCGGCCACGGGTTTACCCGCCGCGTCACGCACCGATAATAACAGCGAGGCCAGCGTTGCCGAACGCCAGCTATTCGGGTTCCGCAAATCCAGCTTGAGCACGGCCGAAGTGACGGGAGCCGAATTCGAACCATCCGGAAGCTGTTTGGCCGGCTCCGTTTCCGGCAAAACCAGCTTCAGTGCTCCGGAACGAATTTCCTCCAGCACAGCCCGGTGCTGCTCGTCCACGCGCGACTTCAAGTCAGCTTCCTTTGATTCGTTCAGCGGGAGCAAGTCTGCATATTTGTTCGTGCGTCGGTGCAGTACCCGGCCTTTCCAGTGCACCGTGGTATCAATCGCTGCCTGTGCCGCACCTCGGTCCTCGGTCTGAACGTGCACCACGTCCGCGCCAATCGTGACATTCGAGTTGTGACCGAAAATCGTAGCCACCTGCACACTCCCGTTCAACATTCGCAAAGAATCGGTGAATTTTTCCGCCTGCAAACTTCGCTTGCACGATTTGACCCAGCGCCTTCTCCCCGTTATTATACCGCTTCGCCTATGAGTGGTTCAGGTCTGCAAACTTACGGGCCGCTGGTCCTGCACCTGCTCGTCGCCGCCATCCTGGCGGGACTGATCAGCACCCTTTCCGTATTGATTGGCTGGCGCCGCCCCAACCGTGCCAAACAGCAGGCATATGAATGCGGTATGGAACCGACCGGCGACGCCCGCGAGCCATTTTCCGTAAAGTTCTATCTCGTCGCTATGGTTTTCATCCTTTTCGACGTGGAAGCCATTTTTCTTTACCCCTGGGCGGTGGTGTTTCGCACATTGGGCAGGTACGGCTTCTATGAAATGATGCTGTACATCGCGATCCTGCTGGTCGGGTATTTCTATCTTTGGAAAAAGGGTGCGCTGGACTGGCATAAATAGCCGGCGCAGCCAATCGGATCAATCGTGTCAGAGAGCGGCGGTCAAAACGCTGATGTTGTAGCCGAGGAGCTTCGCAAATGGAACGCGAATGCGGTTTCGGAAGTGATCGAGTTTCATGGTGAAACCACCGTCGTTGTCCCGCACGAACTGCTTCGCGCCGCCGCAGAGTTTTGCCGCGCCAATCTGCAATTTGATTTTCTTTCCGACGTGACCAGCGTTGACCGCTTCCCTGCCGAACCGCGCTTTGAAGTGAACTATCACCTGACATCTTTTTCCAAGAAAACGAAGATTCGCCTGCGCACCCGCGTTTCGGGCTCCGATCCGAAGGTCGATTCGGTGACTCCGGCGTGGCCGGGAGCGGGATGGATGGAGCGCGAGGTCTTTGACTTGATGGGCATCCGTTTTAATGGTCACACCGATCTGCGGCGGATTTTGCTGCCAGATGATTGGGAAGGACATCCGCTGCGGCGGGATTATCCGGTCATCGGATTCCGCGATATCCCGGCTAGTTTTTTGCCGGGATTTAAGAAGCAATAGGCCCGGCTGGAAAGAGTAAAGATAACGCAGAGAAGAAGATATGACCACGGTTGAGACCGCAACTGGCGCCACGAAGACGATGGTCCTGAACATGGGCCCGCAACACCCGTCCACGCACGGCGTGTTGCGGGTGGCGCTGGAGCTCGACGGCGAAACGGTGGTCAAGGCCGTTCCTGACCTGGGTTATTTGCATACCGGCATTGAAAAATCCTGCGAAGACAAAACCTATTCACAGGCCATTACCCTTACCGACCGGATGGATTATCTGAATCCGCTTGGCAACAACCTGGTGTACTGCCTCGCGGTCGAAAAACTGCTCGGCATCGAAG
This sequence comes from uncultured Acidobacteriaceae bacterium, assembly GCA_964594885.1. Taxonomy (GTDB): domain Bacteria; phylum Acidobacteriota; class Terriglobia; order Acidiferrales; family UBA7541; genus Acidiferrum. Next base: position 7,497 of record CAZQOB010000047.1, on the reverse strand, counting down.
TGCCGAAGCGCGCGCAATACATCCGCGTGCTGATGGTGGAGCTGCAGCGCATCTCCTCGCACCTGGTCTGGCTTGGCACACACGCGATTGACATGGGCGCGATGTCGGCCTTCCTCTACTGCTTCCGAGAGCGCGAAGAGATTTTGAAGATTTTCGAGCGCTTTGCTGGCCAGCGCATGATGACCAGCTACATCCGCATCGGCGGCGTGGCCCTGGAACCGCCAGCTGGCTGGCGCGAGATGGTCGGGCGCTTCCTGAAGATGATGCCCAGCCGCGTGGATGAGTATGAAACCCTGCTGACTGAAAACCGCATCTGGCTCGCACGCTTGAAGGGCGTGGGAAAAATCAAGTTGGAAGACGCGATTGCCAACAGCATGAGCGGCCCAACTCTGAGGGCGGCTGGTTTGGCGCACGACAACCGCAAAGTGTTTCCCTACTCGAGCTACGAAGAGTTCGACTTCAAGGTGCCGACGCGCACGGAGTCTGACTGTTACGCCCGCTACCTTGTCCGTGTGGCCGAAATGCGGGAAAGCCTGAAGATTGTCGAACAGGCCATGAAGAAGATTGCGGACTCGGGGCCAATCAAGACCGAAGCTCCTGGCATCATCCCGCCGCAACGCGAAAAGATGAAGACGGAGATGGAGGCACTCATCTACCACTTCAAGATTTTCACGGAAGGCTTCTCGCCGCCACCAGGAGATGCGTACGTGGCGATTGAGTCGCCGCGTGGCGAGTTGGGCTGCTACATCGCTAGCGATGGTTCGCCAAAGCCGCTGCGCTGCCACTTCCGCTCGCCGTCTTTCGTGAATTTGCAGGCTTTGCCGTTGCTGATTGAGGGCCAACTGATCGCTGACGTAATCGCCTGCATCGGCACGATTGACATCGTTCTCGGGGACGTGGATCGGTAAGCAATTAAGAAGCCAAGATCACGCAGAGACGCAGAGCCTGCAGAGATGAATCCGGAGATTATGGAACTTTCGGCACAATTAAAGGCGAGGTTCGACAAGCTGCAAGACGCCTATCCGGTCAAGCGCAGCGCGCTGATCCCGATGATGATGTACGCGCAGGACGAGTTCGGTTACGTAAGCGACGAAATGATCGAAGAGATTGCCAGGCGCCTGGAGCTGCGCACGGTGCAAGTGGAAGAAACCCTGGCGTACTATTCGATGCTGCGCCGAAAACCAATGGGCAAGTATCACGTGCAGGTCTGCACCAACGTGGCCTGCATGCTTCGCGGCGGCTACGACATTCTGGAGCAAGCCAAGAAACGCCTGGAAATCGGCCACAAAGAGACCACCAAGGACGGTATCTTCTCGCTGGAAGAAGTCGAATGCATCGGCGCCTGCACCGGCGCTCCTGCGATGCAGGTCAATTACGATTTTTATGAGAATCTGACACCCCGTTCTTTTGACGACATCATCGAGGAACTCGACGCCGGACGGCGGCCGGAACCGGTTCCCGTGACTTCTGGCGCGCTGCACGCGCGGGAGCCGAAAGAAACAATATTGATCAGCAAATTGTGGGGTGTGAAGGATTCCCGCAAGATCGACGTCTATCTGCAAAATGGCGGTTACAAAGCGCTGGAAAAAGCGCTGAAGGACATGACGCCCGCCGCGATTATCGACGAAGTGAAGAAGTCTAACCTGCGCGGTCGCGGCGGCGCGGGCTTCCCCACCGGCATGAAGTGGTCGTTTGTGCCGAAGGACAGCCCAAAGGCGAAATACGTCATTTGCAATGCCGACGAGTCCGAGCCCGGCACCTGCAAAGACCGCCCGCTGATGGAAATGGTTCCGCATCAGTTGATCGAGGGTATGGTCATTGCCGGGCGCGCCATCGGCGCCAATCGCGGCTTCATTTATATTCGCGGCGAGTACCGCTACGTGCTGGATTTGGTCGAGGAAGCTCTGGCTGAAGCGTACCAGCGCGGGTACCTAGGTAAGAACATTCTCGGCAGCGGCTTCGATCATGATTTGCTGATTCACACCGGCGCAGGTGCTTATGAGTGCGGCGAAGAGTCAGCGCTGATGGAGTCGCTCGAAGGTAAGCGCGGCTATCCGCGCATCAAACCGCCCTTCCCTGCTGTAGTGGGCCTCTACGGCTGCCCAACGATTATCAACAACGTGGAAACTTTGAGCGCTGTGCCGGCGATCATTCTCGAAGGCGGCGAGGCCTACGCCAATCGCGGCACGCCGAGAAACGGCGGCACGCGCTTGCTCTGCGTCGCAGGGCATGTCAACAAGCCTGGCATTTACGAAATCCCGCTCGGCATGAACATGAAAGAGTTTATCTTCGGCATGGCCGGAGGCATTCCGGACGGCAAGAAGCTGAAGGCTGTGATTCCCGGCGGCAGTTCGTGTCCGCTGTTGACCGCTGAAGAAGTCGATGTCCCGATGGACTACGACTCGGTTGCCAAAATCGGCAGCATGATGGGTTCCGGCGGCATGGTAGTGATGGGCGAAGACACCTGCATGGTGGATATGGCGCGGCGCATTATGCATTTCTATGCGCACGAATCGTGCGGCTGGTGCATCCCGTGCCGTGAAGGCACCACTTGGCTGCGCAAGATGCTCGAGCGTTTCCACGCTGGCCTCGGGCGCAGCGAAGACATTGATCTGGTCGGTGAACTTGCCAAAAACATGCTGGGCCGCACCTTCTGCCCGCTGGGCGACGCAGCCGCGATGCCGACCATCAGCATCGTGCAGAAATTCCGCAGCGAATTTGAAGATCACCTGAATGGCCGTTGCGCTTACAAAGACACCGAAGCACTGTTGGGTGCCCGCTAGACGACATGAGCGAACAGAAACCAGTCACATTCAAAATCAACGACCGTGACGTGACAGTTCCCGCGGGAACGCTGGTAATCGAAGCTGCCAAGCAGATCGCCACCGAAGTCCCGTCTTTCTGCTACTACCCTGGACTTTCCCTGCAGGCTGCCTGCCGCATGTGCCTGGTCGAAGTGGAAAAGATGCCAAAGCTGCAGACCGCTTGCACGCTGGTCGCAACCGACGGCATGGTGGTTCGCACCGATACCGCGCAAATCAAGCAGGCGCGCAAGGGCGTGCTGGAATTTCTGCTGACCAACCATCCGCTGGATTGTCCGGTGTGCGATAAGGGCGGCGAGTGTGAACTGCAGGACATGGTTTTCCGCTACGGTGCGGACACCAGCCGATTCGTCGAAGAGAAAATTCATCGCCCCGAGGAAAAGTGGTCGGAGATTGTGTATTACGATGCGCCGCGTTGCATTTTGTGTTTCCGCTGCGTACGCGTCTGCGATGAAGGCATGGACGTAAAAGCGCTCGGTGTCGGTATGCGCGGCGCGAACAGCGTCATCATTCCGAATCGCGAAGATCATCTGGAGTGCGAAGAGTGCGGCATGTGCATCGACATCTGCCCGGTCGGCGCGCTCACGAGCGGCACGTATCGTTACAAGACCCGCCCCTGGGAGATGGAGTACGTTCCTACCGTCTGCGCCCACTGCTCCAACGGGTGCAAAACGACGTTGAGCGTTCGCAACCACGAAATTGTGCGTGGCAACAACCGTGACATGAGCGGTATCAACGGCGACTTTCTCTGCGTCAAGGGCCGTTTCGGTTTCGATTTCACTAGGCATCCGGATCGCATCAAGCAACCGCTGGTGCGCAAGGGCGACAAGCTCCTGCCCGTTTCCTGGGAAGAAGCCGCGCAGACCGCCGCCGCGAAGTTGAAAGAAGTGCACGCCAAGCACGGCGGCGACGCGATCGGGTTTATCGGCTCCAATCGGACGTCTAACGAAGAAAATTATCTGCTGCAAAAGCTGGCGCGCGAGACGTTTGGGACTGCAAACATCGACCACCACCGCACCGCGGATTACACCGGCTTGATGACCGCGCTTGGTGAAAGCGCCAAGGATTCGCTGTTGACGATGGACCAGCTGTACAAATCGTCGGCGGTCCTGCTCGTCGGCAATGACCCAACCAACCAGAATCCGCTGGTGGCCTGGCAGATCCGCGCGGGCCTGCGGCATCACGGTCTAAAACTGTTCGTGATCAATTCGCAAGAGATCAAGCTGGAGCGCAAGGCCGAACAGTTTGTGAAGATTGCTGCGGGCCAGGAAGCGGCGGCGGTGCGCTGGTTGCATAACGAATCTCCGCTGGGCCCCGGTCTCGTGGAACAGCTCACCCGACTGAAGGCGGCGCTCGACGCGCAGCCGGACGTTGCCATGGTCTTCGGCTCGGAACTCTCCGGCGCGGCAATAGGCGATCTGGTTGGCTTCGGCTCCAAGCTGCACGGTAGGGTTCGCTACATGGTGCTCGGCGACTACGCCAATTCGCGCGGCGCTGCGGACATGGGTGTGCTTGCCGATTACGGTCCGGGCTACAGCAAAGCGGCAAAGGCTGGCTTGACCGCCCCGCAGATGGTGGAAGCGGCGCAAGCTGGCAAACTGCAGGCGCTGTATGTAATGGGCGCAAATCCCTTAGCTCATTACGGCACGCAGGGCTATGGCCGGGGCAAAGCGGAGCTGCTCATCGTGCACGAACTGTTCATGACCGAAACCACCAGGCAGGCAGACATAGTCTTCCCCGCGGCGTCCGCGTACGAAAAAGATGGAACCGTCACCAACACTTCCGGCGAGGTGCAACGCCTGCAAAAGGCTGCGGAGGTGATGGGCCCGCGCACCGACTTCGACTTGCTGCGAATCTTGTCTCACCAGCTGGAAAAGCAGGGGCTGGGCAAAGCGTTCCACTACAAGAATCCAGTCGCGGTGTTCGAAGAGATTCGCAAGACTGTGCCCGGCTACGACCTGGAACTGACTGAGCTGCTCACCGGCGGCGCCGAATCTGCGCAGGTCCATGTAAAGCGCAACGGCGCGCCGGCGTATGACGTGCCTGTCGGGCTGATTCGTTCTGCGGGCGATACACTCTTCACTAGCGGCACGCTGAGCAAATTCCTGACGACCATCGAATCCGTTCCGGAGGCTCGAGCGAAATCGTGAACTCCGTGATTTCAATTCTCTCCGGAAGTGCCGGTGAATGGGTGCTTGCGCTCATTAAGATCGCCCTGTTGCTGTTCATCGTGCTGACCGTGAATGCCTATCTGACCTGGTTCGAGCGCAAGGTAGTGGCGCTGATGCAATCGCGCGTTGGGCCGCATCGCGTCGGCCCGCACGGCCTGCTGCAGCCCGCCGCCGACGGCTTGAAGTTCCTCTTCAAAGAAGACGCCATGCCAGCGGGCGTGGACAAGTTCGTCTATCTGTTGGCGCCATTCCTCGCGCTGACTCTTTCGCTCGCGTCCCTGGCGGTGATTCCCTTCGGCCCCAACCCGCTGCCTGTGAAATTCTTCGGGCATGACGTCAATTTGTGGATCACCAATCCGAGCATCGGCCTACTAGTGCTCTTCTCTATCACGGCGCTCGGCGTGTACGGCGTCGCGCTCGCGGGCTGGGCTTCGAACAGCAAGTATCCGCTGCTCGGCGGCCTGCGCAGCTCGGCCCAGATGGTCAGCTACGAATTGTCACTGACGATGTCTGTGGTCGGCGTGTTGCTGATGGCCAACAGCTTCAGCCTCACGGAGATCATCGCGAAGCAGGGAAGCAAATGGGGCCTGCTCGGCTGGAACCTTTTCTCGTTTCGCGGCGGCTTTCCGCAAATCGTAGGTTTCCTTTGTTTCTTTATTTCCGCCATTGCTGAAACTAACCGCGTGCCATTCGACCTTCCCGAAGCCGAATCTGAACTGGTCGCCGGTTTTCACACGGAGTATTCGAGCTTCAAGTTCGCGATGTTCTTCATTGCGGAATACACCAGCATGATCACGGTGTCGGCGCTCTGCACCATTCTGTTCTTCGGTGGCTGGCATTCGCCCTTTCCTGATTTGCTTTGGCTGCGATTCACTCACTTCCTGCCCAGCGCAATCCTGATCCCTTTTGGCTTGTGGGTTCTCTACGGCGGTCTGAAATATGAAAACCTCTTTGGCAAGCTTGTTCTCCCCGCCTTAGGCGCCGTAATCGCAGGACTGGGAGCCCTTCTGCTGATCCCGATCCACATTACACCGGATCAGACTCTGAACGATTTCATCCAGGCCCCGTTCTGGCTGCTGGCAAAAATCTTCTTCTTCCTTTTCTTCTACGTCTGGGCCCGCGGCACCTTGCCCCGCTTCCGTTATGACCAGCTGATGAACATCGGCTGGAAGCTGCTGCTGCCGGTTTCCATCGCCAACGTCATCCTCACCGCTGCCTTTGCGGTCTTCCGGAGCAAACCGTGACCGCCACGCTGGTCATTTTCTTCGTTCTTGCCGGGCTCGCCGTTCTCGGCGCACTTAGCCTGATTTTGCAAAAGCATCCGATCCACAGCGCGCTCTCGCTAATCGTCGTGATGGTGGCGCTCGCAGGCTTGTATCTGCTGATGGGTGCGGAATTCGTCGCCGCCGTACAGATTATCGTTTATGGCGGCGCGATCATGGTGTTGTTCGTCTTCGTAATCATGCTGCTCAACGCCGGGGCAGAAGAGCGCACGAACCTTTCCAAGCTCGCGAAATTCGCCGGCCTGCCTATGGCGCTTGCACTGACCGGCCTGCTCGCCGCCGTGGTGCTGCATCACAGCGGCAGCGAAGGAACGGCGACCAGCACGACCGCTCCTCTGGCTTCAACCTCCGATATCTCAACAATGCTCTTCTCCACCTTCGTCTATCCCTTTGAGCTGACATCGTTCCTGATCCTGGTGGCCATCATGGGCGCGCTGGTGCTGGCGCAGCGGGAGAAAAGCTGACATGGTCCCGACTCAGTATTACTTGATTTTGAGCGCGATTCTGTTCGGCCTCGGCGCAGTGGCCTTCGTCGTCAAGCGCAACGTTATTTCCATCTTTATGTCCATCGAGCTGATGCTGAACGCCGTAAACTTGGCATTTGTTGCCTTTAGCCAGGCCAAAGGAAAACTAGACGGCCAGGTCTTCGTGCTGTTTGTGATTGTGGTAGCGGCCGCAGAAGCTGCGGTCGGCCTCGGCATCATCATTCTTACAGCGCGCAACCGGCAGTCATTGAACGTCGAGAAGGTGGATTTGCTGAAACTCTAATGCCCCAACCTCCCATCCTCGAACATCTGTGGATCATTCCACTGCTGCCGCTGCTCGGCGCGGCGATCAATGGCCTTTTTGGTTCAAAGTTCTCCAAGACCATCGTCAATACGATTGCGCTTTCTTCGACTGGCCTTTCCTTTCTTGCTTCTGTCGGTGCCGTCGTCGAATTCCTCGGACCGCAGCGCGGTCAGCCGTTCCACAAAGCATTCTTTGACTGGATCACGACCGGCACCGCCGGCAATTTCCGCATCGGTTTCGACCTGCAGATGGACCATCTCACCGTGGTCATGGTCCTGGTCGTCACCGGCGTCGGCTTCCTGATTCACATCTATTCCACCGGCTATATGGCGCACGAAGGAGGCTACTACCGCTTCTTCAGCTACCTGAATCTGTTTATGTTCTTCATGCTGATTCTGGTGCTGGCCGCCAACTACGCTTTGCTTTTCGTTG
>CAZQOB010000046.1:0-43100 GCA_964594885.1 uncultured Acidobacteriaceae bacterium | reverse complement strand
ACCTTTGAACAGATTAGTTCCTAGATGGTGTTGCATCGACCAGTTGAATGCACCCGGATAAGCGGAAACTGAAAAAAAGGGCAGTTTCGCTATCCCCTATCCCTTCTAGCGGTTGACCGCTTCGCGGCGATTCTGTAGCCTCGCTGGAGCCCGAAAGCCCACGGGAGGTAGCGATGGAATCCAGCCAGAAACCGGTTTCGCGTAGGGAATTCGCCCGGCGCGCGGCGTATGGAGCGGCTTCGGCGTCACTACTTCCACTGAATGAGCTTGTGCCGGGCTCGCTCACGGCTGCGGCGACTTCCGCCGCGCGGGACTCTGCGCAAACTTCGCCGGCCGGAGCGAACCTTCCCGCGCAGAGCCAGATTGAAGCAGAAGCCCGGTGGAAAGCGATTCTCGAGCAGTACAGCGACCGTTTCACGGAATCTCAGAAAGCCGATCTCAAGCGGCTTTGCTTCTTTGTTCAACCAGCCCTGGACAAGGTTCGCGCCTATAAGGTTGCTAACAGCACTTTGCCCGGTCTTTACTTAAAGCCCCTGGTGGAACGCGACAAGAAGCCTGCACCTGCGACAGGCCAGAAAAAAGCCGCTGCGGCGTCGGCAGGCAAATCGTAAGGGCCGGAGCTTATGCTGAGCACTGAGACTCTCTTTCTGCCCGCGACGGAGCTGGCAAGACGCATTCAATCGAAAGCACTGTCGCCGGTCGAGCTCACCAAGGCCTACCTAGATCGCTCCGAAAAGTTTGGACCGAAGCTGAATGCCTACGCGCGACTTACACCGGAAATCGCGATTCAGGAAGCCGAAGCGGCCGAGAAAGAGATCGGACGCGGCCATTACCGGGGCCCCCTGCACGGAATTCCGTATGCCGCAAAGGACCTGCTCTCAGTCAAGGGACTGCCGACAACGTGGGGAGCAAAACCGTACGAAAACCAGATTTTTGACTATGACGCGTCGGTCATTGAGCATCTGCGGCACGTGGGGGCTGTGCTGATCGGCAAAGCGGCCATGATCGAACTGGCCGGCGGCATGAACTACCGCTTTGCGTCGGCCTCATTGCAGGGCGCGGCCAGGAATCCGTGGAAGACCGCCTGCTGGACTTGCGGAAGCTCTTCTGGATCGGGAGCCATCGTCGCGGCGGGCTTAGCAGGGTTTGCCATCGGCACGGAGACGTGGGGCTCGATCGTCTGTCCCTCAGCCTATTGCGGAGTAAGCGGGCTACGGCCGACCTACGGCCGCGTCAGCCGCTTCGGGGCCATGGCACTGGCCTATTCGATGGATAAGATCGGCCCGATGGCTCGTTCGGCGGAAGACTGCGGCCACATATTCGCGGCCATCGCCGGGCACGACTTCAAGGACCGCGGCACGTTGCCGATCGACAAGGCGGCATTTACTTATTCGCCTTCGGCGGAACTTTCGGGCAAGCCTCCGCGCCTCGCCATCCTCTCTAACGCGTGGCAGGCGCTCGACGTTCACACGGAGAAACCCATTCAAGCCGCCCTGCGTGCTGTGCAGAAATTTTTCCCCGCCACTCAGCACGTGAAATTACCGGAAGGGCCGTTCGAGGAAGCGGGCGGCATCATCATCGCCGTCGAAGGAGCAGCGGCTTTTCGCGACCTGATCCGCTCCGGCAAAGTCGCGCAGCTTGCCGACCCGCTCGGGCAGATCAACGGATACGTCAGCGAACAACTGGCCGGCGCGGACTACGTTCGGGCTCTTCAAGTCCGCGAGATCTTGCAGGAGATGATGACGGACCTTTTCGAGAGCGTTGACGTGCTGGTGGCCGCCTCGCAACCTATCGCCGCGACGCCGCTGGAAATGAACCTGGAAACAGACTTGGTCTTCCCGGATCCGCTCGGCGGCATCGGAAACCTGTGCGGACTGCCCGCGCTGTCGATACCTTGCGGATTCACCGATCAGGGGCTACCGGTGGGCCTGCAGTTTGTCGCCAAGCCGGGAAATGACGCAGCGGTGATTCGCGTGGCCCGCGCGTATCAACAGCGCACGGACTGGCACAAGAAACATCCCAAACTGAACTGACGATTTCCAGGACCAGCTACCTACCGCTCCGAGGCAGCCAGGACGTCACGAACCGTACGCAGCAGTGCACTTCGGCTAAACGGCTTGGTCAACACCACCGCGGACTTGTCGTTCTTGGCCGCTTCGCCCGCGGCCATTTCACTGTAGCCCGACATATAGATCACACCGATGCCCTCGTACTGGTCGCGCATGCGGTGGGCCAAATCCTGACCGCTCATACCGGGCATAATCATGTCGGTAATGAGCAAGTCGATTTCGCCGGAATGTTCGGCAGCGAGTTTCAGCGCGTCTGCCCCGCCGGGCGCTTCCAGGACGGTGTAGCCCGCGGATTCGAGGAACTCGCGTGCAACATCGCGCACATCCTGTTCGTCTTCCGTCAGCAATACGGTTTCTGTTCCACGAAGAACTTGCGCTGGACCTTGAGATACGGTCACCGCGGCGATGGCCTCGTCTACGCGGGGCAAATAGATTTTGAAGGTCGTGCCTTTCCCCAGCTCGCTATACACCCAGATGAATCCGCCGCTCTGTTTCACTACCCCGTAAATTGTGGCCAGCCCGAGGCCCGTCCCCTTGCCCTGTTCCTTGGTCGTGAAAAACGGTTCGAAGATGTGAGCCTGGGTTTCGGCGTCCATTCCAATGCCCGTGTCGGAAACCGCCAAGAGCACGTACCTGCCGGGCCTTACGATCGGATGAGCAGCACTGTAGTAACTGTCGAGCTCGACGTTTGAAGTTTCGACAGTGAAACGCCCGCCGTTGGGCATGGCATCGCGAGAGTTGACCGCCAGATTCATGATGATCTGTTCCATCTGGCTCCCGTCAGCACGAATGGTGCCGAGATCAGCGGCAGTACGCACGACCAGCTCGATGTCCTCGCCAATCAACCGGGGAATGAGCCGGCCCATCTCTTCGACAATCGAATTCAGATTCAGCGCGCGCGGCTGCAACACCTGCATGCGGCTGAACGCCAGCAGCTGGCGTGTAAGCGCCGTTGCACGATCAGCGGAGCGGTCGATCTGCCCGACTTTGCGGGCCAGGCTGTCCGCCGGATCGAGAACGTTCAGCAGCAACTCCGTGTGGCCCTTGATGACCATCAGCAGGTTGTTGAAGTCATGCGCGACGCCGCCAGCGAGCCGGCCAATGGCTTCCATCTTCTGAGCCTGGCGCAGCTGAGTTTCAAGATTCTGCCGCTCGCTTACATCCTGCGCTACGACCAGCCGCACCGGGCGGCCGCCATAATCCAGCTTGTGGGAAACCACATCGGCTTCAAATCTCTTTCCAGACCGGTTCACGTGGCGGCGGTTGTGGTTGGACAACCCAGGCCGCTTCCAATCCGCGACGTCTTCCTGGAACACCGGCTGGTCCGCATCCGCGCGAATCTCGCGCATGCTGAGCCGGCAGAACTCTTCTTCGCTGTAGCCGTACTGCTTGGTAGCAGCCTCGTTGGCCTGCAGGATTTCCAGAGTTTCCGTATCGAACACCCACATCGGCAGCGGAGTATGAGCAAAAAGCAGGCGGAACATAGCCTCGCTTTTGCGCACCGCTTCTTCCGTGCGCACGCGGTCGATGGCCAGCGCGATGTGCGCGCCCACGGAATCGAGAAACTGCAGGTCCCGCTGGTCGTAAGCGTTTTCATTTTGGTAATGCTGAACAACCAGCACGCCAATCGTGGCTTTCGGGGTCTTGAGCGGGATACCCAGCCAAGCCGGTGACGCCGAACCTACTAGCTCAACTTCGCCTCCGGCGGCCAAGCGGTCGAACTCGGACTGAGGGATGGACGCCGCTTTTCCGGTGCGGAAGACATACGCCATGCAGGTGCGGGAAATCTTTTGCGGTGGAGGAGGCGGGTCGAACTGGTCTACGAAAAATGGGAAGTAGAACTCGTCGTTCTGCGGGTCGTGCAGCGCCACGAAAAAGTTTTCCGCATACACCACTTTTCTAAGCGCGTCGTGAATCTGCTTCAGCAACTGATCCAGGTTGGACGTCTGGTTCAGCGCGTGCACGACGTTGGCCAGGACCATGCGCTGGGCTTCCAGACGATGGAACTCGGAAACGTCTTGATAGCTGAGCAGGATGCCGCGGACGTCCGGGTCGTGCAGGCGGTTCACGGCCAGCACATCGAACCATCGCCATTGGCTTGACTTGGTACGCAGGCTGCACCGGCAGAATGCCGCTGCACCTTCTCGCGACGCGACCGAGGCAAACTTTTCCCTCATCTTCGGCACTTCCGTTGGCGGGTGCAGCGCGATCAGGGGAGTGCCAAGCAAGTCTTGAGCGGAGTACCCGAGGACGCGCTCGAAGCTCTCGTTTACAAACAAAAATTCTCCGGCAACCGACACAATTGCCAGAAGCTCACGGGTGATGGACAGTAGGGATTTCGCTTGCGCTTCGGTGGAATCCGTCGCGCGCTCGGGCACTAAGCTCTTCGCCATAATCCTATTCGAATACCGTCAAGGCCTTCAGCGACTTTTCTGGCCCCGGGAACGGTTGGAACGGTCTGACTTATTCTTGCCCGAACCAAAGATCGCTTACACCACCAGACATACTCTGTTGAGAGTAAATGATTTGGGCCGTCACGGGCACAGCCGAAAATTGGCCTGTTATCTAATCATGACTGTCCGTTCGGACAGTACTTTAGTTTTACCTGAACAAATGACGTGCTAACCTCGAGCCGCAGCGGCTTTGCAAGTCGTTCGGTTTTGGCTATTGTCCGGTTACCTGCGACTCTGACCCTCAGTCACGACTTTATGGAGGAGGCAAGATTCCTATGCAAACCCACCATCTTTGGACCGATATGTTCGTGCTGGCCGTGCCGGTCCTCGAAAAGATCATCCGTCCTATCTGCATCTACGCCTTTCTGGTCATTAGCTTGCGCCTCTCGGGCAAACGTGAACTGGTTCAGCTCAATCCTTTCGACCTGGTGGTTCTGTTGACCCTGTCCAACACTGTCCAGAACGCCATCATCGGCGACGACAACAGTGTGACGGGCGGCGTGATCGGCGCCACTTCTCTGCTGGCCGTGAACTATCTCGTGGTCCGGTTCCTGTACAAGCACCGCTCGCTGGATCAGTTGATCGAGGGAAGAGCGGACGTGCTGGTCGAAGATGGCAAGGTGAACACCCGGCATTTGAAAAAAGAACTGATCACCATGGCCCAACTTGAAGCGGCGGCTCGCAAGCAGGGTTTCGATTCCCTCAGTGACGTGCAGCAATGCGTGCTCGAGCCGGGCGGCACTATCTCGTTCATCGGCAAGAAGCCCGGCACGGAAGAAGCACGCCACCAAACATTGATCAAGCGGATGGATGAACTAATCGCGGAAATCGGCAAGTTGCGCGCAAGTCAGTCACCCTCGCAAGCTTGATCCCAACAGCGTTCGGTTGCGACGCCAGCTAGCCGCGCGTAAATAGACCCACGAGAGTCACAACGAACCCGACTGCTCCAACCGCCATTCCGCCAAACCAGAACAGTTTCTTGTTGGACAGCAGCGTAAGCGAACAGATGATCAAGCCAATTTCCAGAATGCCCTCGCCGGCATCGAAATGGTCCGCGCGCTTTTTCAACAAGTCGCGCTCCAGCTCCAGTTTCTTAGCCTCTTCGCTGATCTCGTCCTTTTCGCCCCCATAGCGTTCCGCCTGTTGTGCATATTTCTCGCGCACCAGTTCCGCTTTCTCTTCGTTCTTGGCTTGAAAAGTCGCTACGGAATCGACCATAACCTGCGACTCAAATAAACGGTGGTTCTTGGCCTGATAGTAGGACCACTGATCGCTGGCTTTGGCCTGCAGCAACAGCTCCTCGGTGTGCGCGCGATGTCCCAGCAATGTAGCCGCTGCGACCAACACGGCTAGGATGGACATCGACACCGAAACAGGAATGACCAGCTTGTTGTCTCCGTGTTCTGCGTGGCCCTCGTGAGCTTCGTGGCCGCCGATTTCGTGCATTTGCGTGATTCTCCTTAGGTTGATGCGATCTCGCGAAGGCTGTCCTGCGCCGCCTTCACGGCAAAGTCGATGTCGGCTTCCGTGTGCGCCGCGGAGACGAAAGACGCTTCGAATTGGGAAGGCGCGAGAAATACGCTGCGTTCCAGCATCGCGCGAAAGTACTGCGTGTACCGCCTGGTATCTGACTTCTTCGCGTCGCTATAGTCACGAACAAGATCTCTGGTGAAGAACAATGTCGCCAGTGAGCCGATAGCATTGACTTGGCCGGCAATCCTTTCTTCGTGTAGCGTCTCTCGTAGAGCGGAAACCAGCTTTGCTGCCATTCTCTCGATTCGTTCGTAGAGGCCCGGAGCTGCAAGCTGGTCGAGCGTAGCAATCCCGGCGCGCATGGCCAGCGGATTGCCAGCCAGCGTTCCGGCCTGATAAACGGGACCGAGCGGTGCCACCTGATCCATAATCTCCGCGCGCCCCCCATACGCGGCGACCGGAAGGCCCCCGCCAATAATCTTTCCCAATGTGGTGAGATCTGCCGCGATCCCAAACAACGCCTGCGCCGATCCGTTGCGCAGCCGAAAGCCGGTAATCACTTCGTCCACGATCAGGAGCGCGCCATGTTTTCGCGTCAGTTCGCGCAAGCCTTGCAAGAATCCGTCGCCAGGCAAAACGACGCCCATATTCGCCGCAATCGGCTCCACGATCACCGCCGCGATTTTCTCTTTATGTGAGATGAATAGCTTTTCTACCGCTGCGAGGTCGTTATAGGGAACGTTTAGCGTAAGCTGCGCCAACGACTGTGGCACGCCGGGACATTCCGCAATGCCCAAAGTCGCCAGTCCGGAACCGGCCTGCGCCAGAAAACTGTCCGCATGGCCGTGATAGCAGCCTTCAAATTTGACTAGCAAATCCCTGCCAGTAAATCCGCGCGCCAGACGCAGCGCACTCATCGTCGCTTCCGTGCCGCTGGAAACGAAGCGCACTTTTTCCAGGAACGGAATCGCACGGCGAATACGTTGCCCCAGCTGAACCTCTAGCTCTGTAGTGACACCGTAACTGGTTCCCTTTTGCAGCTGATCCGCCAACGCGGCGGCCACCGCCGGATTGGCATGACCCAGCAGCATCGCGCCCCACGAACCGACAAAATCCAGCAAACGGTTGCCGTCCGCGTCGTAAAGGTATTGTCCCTGCCCGCGCTCGATGATCAGCGGTTCGCCGCCAACCGAGCGGAACGCGCGCACGGGGCTATTTACGCCACCGACCAAGACTTTTTCAGCTTCTGCGAAGATTTCACGCGAACGGCGGTTGTTGCGGGTGAAGTTTGCTGGTGAGGCAGTCATCGCTCCGTTCCTTAGAGGTGCAAAAACGCTTGTCTTCCCCGATAGAGCGTGATTCGCCCCAATCCGCGCACAGCCACGAGTGGCCGTGCTATTTCAGCCAGCGGGCAGCGTCCTTGGCATGATACGTCAGAATGAAATCGGCGCCTGCGCGTTGGATGGACGTCAAAATTTCCAGAACCACGCGTTTCTCATCCAGCCAGCCCTTCTGCGCGGCGGCCTTGACCATCGCATACTCTCCGCTCACGTTGTAGGCCCCGATGGGCACAGCAAATTGCTCACGCGCGCGCGTGATGACGTCAAGATACGGGAGGGCCGGCTTCACCATCACCATGTCCGCGCCTTCCTCCAGATCCAGGGCCACTTCTTTCAGCGCTTCGCGCGCGTTTGCAGGATCCATCTGATAGCTCTGGCGATCGCCAAACTGCGGCGCGGAGTCCGCCGCCTCGCGAAACGGCCCATAAAATCCCGAGCAGTATTTTGCGGCGTAGGAAAGGATGGGCAAATCCATAAATTTGTGCTCGTCTAATTTCTTACGGATTGCCGCAACACGCCCGTCCATCATGTCCGACGGAGCAACCACGTCCGCACCGGCACGGGCATGCGACAGAGCTTGCTCAGCTAAAATCTCCAGCGTCGGATCGTTTGCTACTTCACGGTCTTCGATCACTCCACAGTGTCCGTGGTCGGTGTACTCGCACAAGCACACGTCGGTAATGAGGAGCAGATTCACTCTGGCTTTGCGAATCGCCTCGATCGCCCGTTGAACGACGCCGTCCGGCGCAATGGAACTTGCGCCCCGCGGATCCTTGCTCTCCGGCAAACCGAACAAAATCACCGCCGGAACTCCGAGATCTTCGACCTCCCTGCAGTCCTCCACAATCTGGTCCACAGATTGTTGGAATACTCCTGGCATGGAGCCGACCTCCTGCCGCACCGAAGAACCCGGGCACGCGAACAGCGGATAGACAAAACCGGCGGCGGAAAGCCGCGTTTCCCGCACCAGGCCACGAAGCAACTCGGTTTTCCTCAACCGGCGAGGCCGCTGGGCTGGAAAGCTCATGAGGAGGCTTTTCCGGGAACTGTCAATTTCTTGTTCCTCTCGAGATGAGTCGCCAAGGTGGCAACAATTTCGGCACTCTCCGGCCGCGCCGCAAAAAGATCGCAACGCAGTCCCGATTTTAGCAATGCCGACTGCGTGACCGGACCGACCGCACCAAAGGTCGCCGTCAACACCCGAGATGAGAGTACACCGGAATCGAGCAGCGCGCGAAATGCGCGCACAGCGGAAGGGCTGAAAAAAAGAACTACGTCGGCGCCTTGGACCTCGTCACCAATTCGTTCCTGGCGATAGTCCAACGCTACAGTGCGATAGGCAACGACTTCGTGTACTTCGGCGCCAGCGGCGCGCACCTGATCGAGCAACTCCGGCGCTGCCTGGTCACTGCGCGGCAACAGAACCCGTTTACCTTTCAGTTCGGCGGCTAATTCTGAAATAAGATCCGCGGCCGTGGTTCCGCGACCTGTGTAGGCAACCCCCATTCCCGCCTCTTTGGCTGCCCGTTCCGTTGCAACACCAACCGCAGCCACTTGCAGAGACCCAGGCAAACACTTGGAGGCTTCCGGAATCGTTGCCAGCCGCTCGGCCACCGCCGCGACGGCGTTCTGACTCGTAAAAACCAGCCAATCGTATTCCGAAAACGCTCGCAAGGCGGCGTCGAGCGCGGAGAGATCGTTAGGCGTCACAATGCGGATCAAGGGAAGCAGAATCACTTCTGCTCCCGCAGCGAGCAGGGCCTCGGCAAGGTCGGGACTGCTGTTCCGGGGACGCGTAACCACTACGCGCTTGCCGGACAGGGGGGATAAACGCTGCTCAGCCACGCTGCCTATACACCTCTTCCAGGATTTCGCGGGCACCCGCATCGATCAGAAGCTGCGCCACCTGCGCTCCCAGTTCACGCGCCTGGTCGGGAACGGAACCCGCGCGCTGCCTAATGTGCTTGGTTCCATCAGGCGAGCAAACCACCGCATCGAGGATCAACTCTGCGCGCTCCACTCTGGCCCACGCACCGAGCGGCACCTGACAGCCTCCCTCCAGTGAGCCAAGCAGTGAACGCTCCGCAACAATCGCTTGCCGCGTCTCGAAATCGTCCAGCGGCGCCAGCGCATCGGCAAGATCTGTATCCTTTAGCCGTGCTTGCACCCCCAGCGCACCTTGTCCCACCGCCGGCATGCAAGCATCCGGCGACAGCACTTCGCTGATGCGACTGCTCCAGCCCAAGCGGTCTAGCCCGGCCTTGGCGAGCAACACGGCGTCATATTCGCCGCTCTCCACTTTGCGCAACCTGGTATCGATGTTGCCGCGCAGTTCGCGGACGTCGAGGTCAGGTCGCAAATGCCGAATTTGCGCCTGGCGTCGCAGGCTGCTGGTGCCGAGCCGCGCGCCCCGTCGCAACGTCGCCAGCGTTTCTCCCTTGGCGGAGACCAGACAATCACGCGTATCCTCGCGGCGGCAAATCACCGGAAAGCACAACCGCGAAGAAACGTCGGTCGGGATGTCCTTGACGCTGTGCACGGCCAGGTCCACTTCTTCGTTCAGCAGCGCTTCTTCCAGTTCCTTGATAAAAACACCTTTGCCGCCAATCTGCGCGAAGGAAGCCGTGTGCAACTTGTCGCCGGTGGTCTTGATGATTACGATCTCGGCGTCCACGCCCGTAGTCTGAAAAATCCTCTTGCGAATGAATTCCGCCTGCCACTTCGCCAGCATGCTGCCGCGAGTGCCGATGCGAATAGGCCTCACTGGCGATTCCGGTCCGGCAAGAAGAGGTCGCGAATGGCTTCCACCTGCTGAATCTTGCGGCGCAAATCTTTCTCACCTTGCAGCCGTTTCGCGGGATTGACCAGCATCTTTTCCAGTAGATCGTCCATCAGCACTTCCATGTGTGACCGCTGCTCCGCTGTGAGACCGGGAATACGTTCCGCCCTCTCCCGCACAAACGCTGCCCGCTCCTCTTTCAGTTTGTGGCGCAAGGTTTCGACGACCCCGATCAGCTCCACCCCGGCCTGCCAAGTGAGGAATTTGCCGACGTGCTCGTCGACTATGGCCTCCGCGCGCGGCACTTCGCTTTCCCGCGCGCTGCGGTTCTGCTGAACAATCTGGGTCAGATCGTCGATGTTGTACAAATAAAAGTTGTACAAATCAGCGGTGGCCGGATCCACGTTTCGCGGAACCCCCAGATCCATCACGAAGAGCGGGCGATTCTTGCGCAGCGCCATTGCCTTTTGCAGCGCCGCGCGCATCAGCACCGGCTCTTCCGAGGAAACGCTCGACACAACGACGTCCGGAACGGCGAGCGCAGCTTCCCGGTCCTCCCACGCCATAACCTTGCCGGAATACTCGCGCGCCAAGCGCTCCGCACGCTCCATCGAGCGATTCATGACCAGCAACCGCGCAATATTCCGATCCCTAAGCTGTGAAACCACCTGTTCGCTGATCACTCCGGCGCCCAGCACCAGCGCTGAACGGTCACTCAGCTTCCCAAAAATTCTTTCTGCAAGCTTCACACCGGCCGAGGCTACCGACATCGGCCGTGCGCCAAGTTCTGTTTCCGAGCGGACTCGCTTCCCGACTTCCAGCGCACCCTGGAACAGGCGGTTCAGCACCGGGCCAGTCGCGCCGTCTTCATACGCCGCGCGATAAGCCTCGCGCACCTGCCCCAGAATCTCCGCCTCTCCAAGCATCATGGAATCGAGCCCCGATGCCACCCGAAAAAGATGGCGCACCGCCTGCCGATCATAGTGGTGGTAGAGCGAAGGTGTCAGCAGCTCCGGCCGCACGGAGTGGAAACTGCTCAGGTAACTCGACAGTGCCGCGGCTGATTCGCGTGCGGATTCTGGCGGTACTCCGTACACCTCACTTCGATTGCACGTGGAAAGCACAAGGGTCTCGTGCAAAATTCCCCGCCCGCGCAACTCCTCGGCAGCCTGGCGCGCCTGGTCCGTGGTGAAAGATACCTTTTCTCGCACCTCTAGCGGCGCCGAGCGATGATTCAATCCGACCAGCACGATTTCCATGACGCCGATCGCCGTCTCCTAAAAGTACCGATGCGCGCGCGAGAAGAACAAATTCACCACCGTAAAACTGAAAACCACCAGCGCGAAGTTCAACACGCAAAGCTGCGAAGCCCGCGATCCCCGCCAGCTCGGATTACGCGCCAAGCGCAGATAGAACGCGTAAGCCACCAGGACTACGAGCGTCACCAGATACTTCGAGTCGTAGTGGAAAACGTTTCCGGTCAGCCGGTCGACCCAGACAAAGCCAAGCACGGTTCCAATCGCAATCGCCACCAGCCCGACCAGGACGCTGCTCTGGCTCATCCGGTCCAGAATGTCCAGCGCTGGGAGCCTCCAGACGACGTCACCCACTTTGTGCTTGCGCAGGAGCCGCTGCTCTCCCAGAAAGATCATGCTCAGTACGCAGGAAAGCCCAAAGGCGGCGTAAGCCAAGATGCTCAGGGTCACATGAAACGCGAAAATGACTCCTCGCGCCGGCGGCGGAGCCGTACGGTCTGCAGGAGCAAGCAGCGCGAAGGTGAAGAAAGCCAGAATTAAAGGCAGTACAAAGGCGCCAACCGATCGCTGCCTATGAAACAACTCCAACCCGAAATAGGTCGTGGCAAGAAGCCAGCCAAACAGGGAAAGCGAGCCAGCCAAGTCATGGTACGGAACCATATGCAAGCCACGTGCGCGCTCGAGCAGAGCAAAATAGTGCGCCAGCAGCCCCCCGGCCAACAGAATCGAACCTGCTCGTCCAGACCATTCGCGGCCAGAAATTAGATGCGCCGCGTAGGCGGCGAAGCTTCCGCCGTAAGCCGCAAGTGTAAGCAGCACAAAGAGATGATTCATTGTCCTGCGCCACCGCCCGCGTCGCTAGGCACGGCAATCCAGTGGCCTGCTGAAAGTATAGCCCAGCCGCCGCCGGGCGCCACTGTGACCGACGTCACGGGCAGCCGTTTTTGCAATTTGCTATCCTCAGAGTCGTCTAACCCTATGCCTTTCACGACGACAGCTGTGAACCGCAAAGACCTCTTTTTGCGTGCGTGCCGGTGTGAAGCGTTGTCGCGCGTCCCGGTATGGATGATGCGCCAGGCTGGAAGGTATCTGCCGGAATACCGCGAACTTCGCGCCAAACATGCGTTTCTGGAAGTCTGCAAAACTCCAGAACTCGCAGTCGAGGTTTCGCTCCAGCCCTTCCGTCGTTTGGGTGTGGACGCCATTATCGTCTTTTCTGACATTCTGATTCCCGCTGAAGCTATGGGCCTTCCCCTGGAACTGGCCGACGCCGGACCCAACCTTCCCGAGCCCGTGCGCTCGGCGGAAGCTGTAAGCAAGCTTCGCAACTTCGATCCGGAGTCCGAAACCGGGTTTCTGATGGAAGCGATTCGCCGCATCGTTAGGAGTGTGGGCCCGGATGTGCCCGTACTCGGCTTCGCGGCCTCCCCCTGGACGCTGGCCTGCTACATGGTGGAAGGCAAAACCAAAGAAGGCTTTGCCACCACAAAACAGTTCCTTCATTCCGAGCCGCGAAGCTTTCGCGATCTGCTCCGCCGCATAGCGCAATCAACAATTGGATATCTCGACGCCCAGATCGCGGCAGGCGCGGCGGCGATCCAGCTCTTCGACACTTGGAGCGGCGAGCTAACGCTATCGGACTATCGCACCTTTGTTTTGCCCGCGGTGCAGGAAATCATCTCCTCCATACGCGGCAAAGCTCCGGTCATTTACTACACCAAATCTTCGCATCATTTGCTCCCGGCAATTATCGAATCCGGCGCCGACGTACTGAGCTTCGACTGGCGCGTGAATCTGGCCGAAGTGCGCAAACTCACCGGGCCACGCGTCGCGCTGCAGGGAAATCTCGACCCAGCAGTTTTGTTGGCACCGCGGGATTACATCCGTACCTCAACCGAGGAGATTCTTCGTGAACTCGCCGGTGTCGGGCATGTCCTGAACCTGGGCCATGGCATCTTGCCGGCAACGCCGGTCGAGAACGCCCAGGCGTTCATCAGCACCGGGCAACAGTTTTTGTTTACTGAAGAAGCGGCGGTACAGTAACGAATAAGGACGAAGCCGAAGATTCACGGTTCATGATTACGCAACCCACACGCGAGCAGATGGGCAACGAACTTCGTGTCAACGAGGAGTTTCTCGCTCGCTACAACCGTCCCGGCCCGCGCTATACCAGCTATCCTACGGCGCCGGTCTGGAACGATTCGTTCGGGCCGGCCGATTTGGAAAAAGTTCACGCCGCCGCCGATGCCGCCCGCACTCCGGTTTCGCTTTACATGCACTTGCCGTTCTGCGAGAGCCTTTGCCTGTTCTGTGCCTGCAATGTCATCATCCAGAAAGACAAAAGCGTCTCGATTCCCTACTTCCACGTCCTGAAAAAAGAAATTGAGCGCGTTAGCCAAACCGTCTCACGGGACCGCAAAGTCGTCCAATTCCACTGGGGCGGCGGCACGCCCACCTACTCCACTCCGGCACAACTCGCCGATCTGTTCGGCTACACTGCTGAGCGCTTCCACTTTGCGCCCGACGCCGAAATCGGCATCGAAGTAGATCCCCGCGTCACTTCGTGCGAACACCTGGAAACCCTACGCAGCCTCGGCTTCAACCGCCTGAGCATGGGCATCCAAGACTTCCACCAGCCCGTACAGAAGGCGGTTCACCGGCTGCAGTCGTACGACATCACGCGCGATCTGATCCAGTCCGCGCGTGCTCTGGGTTTTGACAGCATCAACGTGGACCTGATCTACGGCTTGCCATATCAAACCCGCGAAACCTTTGCGCACACCGTCGATCAAATTATCGAGCTCGCTCCTGATCGTATCGCCCTGTTCAGCTACGCCCACGTGCCGTGGCTCAAGAAACAGCAAGGCTCCTTCGCCGCGCACTTGCCGGAGGGCATGCAGAAATTCGAAATCTTCCGCACCGGTTTGCTCAAATTCGTAGGAGCCGGCTACCTTTACATCGGCATGGATCACTTCGCCAAGCCGGGCGATGAGTTGGCTGTGTCCCAAGCCCAGCGTTCATTGCACCGCAACTTTCAGGGCTATACCACCAAAGCCGGTGCGGATCTCTATGGCATGGGGGTGACTGCCATCAGCGCCTTTCATGATGCCTACGCGCAAAACTACCGAGAGCTTCCAGCCTGGGAAAAGGCGGTCCACGAGCGCGGCCTCGCCACCATGCGCGGCTATCACCTGTCGGACGAAGATCGCCTTCGCCGCGAGGTCATCAGCCGCCTGCTTTGTCACACCGTCATTCCGAAACCCGAAATCGAAAGCCAGTTCAATATACGTTTCGACGAACACTTCACCTCTGAGCTGCAGCGCCTCGAGTCCCCGGCCAAAGACGGACTGCTGACCATGGACGACGAGGAAATTCGCGCCACCTGGCTCGGCCGCATTTTCATCCGCAACCTTGCGATGCTCTTCGATCCTTACCTCGAACAGCAGCAACTCGTGGCGAAGCCGCTGTTTTCGAAGACGCTCTAAGCCGTGTCGCCTGCCCCTCTCACAGTCATCCTCGGTGCCGGAATTTCCGGTCTCAGCTGCGCTTATGCGCTGAAAAAAGCAGGCGAGAATGTCCTGGTCCTCGAGGCGGACCAACGCGCCGGCGGCGTGATTCAGTCCGTCCGCGATGCCGGTTTTCTCTGCGAACTCGGCCCGCAAAGCTTCAGCGGAACCTGGCAAATCTTCGCGCTCTGCGATGATCTCGGCATTTCCGGGGAACTGGTCGAAGCGCCCCGCCGCGCGCCTCGATTCATCTGGCTAAACGGCGAATTTCTGCCTGTGCCGATGTCGCCCGGAGCCTTTCTGTCCTCCAAGTTGCTCAGCTGGAAGACGAAGCGATCCATTCTTAAGGAAGTTTTCCGCACCTCGCCGCCTCCGCCGGAAGATGAGTCAGTCGCCGCCTTCGTTCGCAGAAGATTCACCGCTGAGCTTCTCGATCGCTTGGTTGGGCCATTGGTCGCCGGCATCTACGCCGGCGATCCCGAAGAGCTCAGCTTGCGTGCCGCGTTTCCGAAACTGTATGAAGCGGAGAAACTCAGCGGCAGCATCATCCGCGGCGGCATCCGCCTCGCAAAGCATAAGCCCGCAGCAAAGAGCACCGGCCGCCGACCGGGCCTCTATTCGTTTCGGGAGGGAAATCAAACACTGATCAATAGACTGGCCGCCTCACTCGGCTCTGCACTACGCTTGGGCGTTGCCTCTTCCGTTCAACGCGAAGCCAGCAACTTTGTTTTGACGCTTGATTCGGGCAGCACTAGCGACACGATTCGCGCAGAAAAACTGGTACTCGCAACTCCGGTACCCGTAACCGACAAATTGCTCGCCGAGCTCGCGCCTGATCCGTCCCGGCCAGCCTGCGGCATCGAATATGCCCAAGTCGCCGTCGTTTCGCACGGCTACCGCAGCGACCAGATTGGCGCCAGTCTCAACGGTTTCGGCTTTCTGATTCCACGAAGTGAAAATATCCGGACCCTGGGCTGCGTCTGGAACTCGTCGTTGTTCCTGGATCGCGCTCCCGCCGACCATGTCCTCTTCACCAGCTTCATAGGCGGCGCCACTCTGCCAAAGCTGCTTTCGAAAGAAGAGAGCGCCTATGCCGTCCGCACCGATCTGGAGAAAATCCTGCAAATCTCCGGTTCACCCGTTCTGGAGCGAGTGACCAGCTACTCTTCCGCGATTCCACAATACAATCTCGGCCACAGCCAAAGGCTCCAGGCGATTCGCGAAGCCGTGGCACGTATGCCTGGCCTCTGGATCGTCGGCAACTACTGGAATGGCCCAGCCATCGGCGCGTGCATCGAACACAGCTTCACCGTTGCGGAGCAAGTTCGAATCGGTTAGAACGTTAGCCTGGCGCCATACCATAGGAGAAGGGCTCGGGCCTTTTAAGTTGTCGTGCTGCGACCCGCTTGGCGGCTCGAAGGATCTCAGCCTCAGCCACTGGAGAGTATTCATCCGCTGACAGGCGGATGCCGTACACCTGTTCAGGAGACGAACAGCCCGAACGTGTTCGTTGCGGTCTTCACACCCTCGAACCCCAGCCAAGTGTCGCCCGACGCGGCGCTGGTGCGGCGGCTTCTGCAACGGGACGTCGGCGCCTTCGAAGAACTCTACGATCGCCATTCCCGTCTGGTGTACGCGCTGGTCCTGCGCATCCTGCGGCAAGCCACCACAGCGGAGGAAGTCGTCCAGGACATTTTTCTGCAACTCTGGCGCAAGGCATCGCAGTACGACGGTTCGCGCGGTCCTTTCGTCCCGTGGTTGTTGACCATGGCCCGTAATTGCGCGCTCGATCAACTTCGCCTCAAAAGCGAACGCCAGCGCCGCCGCGAAGAGCAAGCCGAAAAGCTTCCACCGGTCCCAACCATCCCGGATTTCGAAGCGTCAATTGACGAAAAACGCCGCGCTTCCCGCGTGCGCGCATTGATAGCCGAACTCAGTCCGCAGCAGCAGAAAGCCATCGAACTGGCCTATTTCGAAGGCCTCAGCCACTCCGAAATTGCCGATACGCTTAAACAACCCCTGGGCACGGTAAAAAGTTGGATTCGCAACGGACTTTTGCGGCTAAAGGAAGGATTGCAGGCAACGCTGTGAGCAACAACGATCAAAATCAACACCCCTTCCGGGAACTGATCGAAGCCTTCGCCCTCGGCTCGCTCGATCCCGAAGAGCGCGCCGCGGTTGCGGCTCATCTCGCCACGGGCTGTGCGGAGTGCGCCAAAGCGCTCAGCGAAGCACAGTGGCTTGTGAGCCAGCTCGCCTATCTTGCGCCGGAAGCGGCTCCCTCCGACATCCTGCGCGGCCGCCTGCTCAAGACCGTGCGCGCTGAAGCGGCAGCTTCCAAGGCGGCCGAACCTCAAGTACTGAAATCCACCATCCCCTTCTGGATGTGGGGTGCCGTCGCTGCGGTCACGGTCTTCGCATTTTATAACGCCTATGAGGTCCACCGGGAGGGTCCGATCGTCGACGACACCGCCCGGGAGCTCGCTCGGACTACGGACGAGCTGCACAAGCTGGAGCAGCAACTGGCTTTGGCCCACCGCGAGGCCCTGATCCTCACCGACCCGCGCTCCAGGAAGATTGCCATGCCTTCTGGCAAGAAAGACATGCCGCCGTTACAAGCAACCTGGCACGCCGCACTTGGTATCGTGGTTTTTGGCCAGTCTCTACCCATGCCGGTCGGCAATCGCACGTTGCAATTGTGGCTGATTCCAAAAGCGCCCGGTGCACAGCCGATGCCTTCCCTTACCCTCCGTCCCGATGCGGACGGCAAGTTCGATCTACTCGTTGCCAGTCCACCCGACTCGCAGGCCGACACCAAAGCTCTAGCCATCACCGAAGAACCCGAAGGCGGCAGCCCTCAGCCCACCACGACTCCTCTCTGGGTCGGCAGCGTCACCGAGGATTAGACATATCCCTATGAGTATCGTTTCCTATATACAGAAATACGTGATCTTTAGCTTGAGCAACACCGGGAGCTGGTTCAAAGTGCAATCAGGAGGGAATGGAATGGCTCTAGCTCCACTCCGCAGACTGATATCGGACTTTGGGTGAACCTCTTTCTGACTTGTCTGGGCTATATTGTTGGAATTCTTACCGGACCCCTGGGGCTTCCCGCTCCGAGTTCTCCTTCCGCGCCAGCATCCTGAAGGCTGAGTTAGTCGCGGCCCTTCTGCTTCTTGTACCTCATCGCCAACCGCGTCTTTCGCCGATCCCCGGCGTCCCGCCACCGTCGCTTCTCCTCGGCGGTCTTCAGGATCACGGGCGGCACCACCTTCGGCTGGCGGGTTTCAGCGTCCAGCGCGACAAACGTAACGTACGCAGTCGTGGTGTGCTTCCGTTCCCCGGTCAGTGCGTTTTCGGAAAACACTTTCACGCCAACCTCCATCGAGGTACGAAACACCCGATTAACTTGAGCTTTCAAAACTACGATTTCCCCTAAATTGATGGGATTGCGGAAGTCGATATAGTCCACCGAAGCTGTCACCACGTAGCTGTTCGAGTGCCGGCTCGCCGCCATCGCCGCCACCCCGTCCACCAGATGCATCACGTGCCCACCCAAGAGCTTTCCAAGGAGATTGGTCACCGCGGGAAGCACCACTTCCGCCATTTCCGATCGCGACGCGCTGATCGCCTTCCCCTTCAAAAGCGGTTCGTTTCTTGTGTCGCCTTTTGGCTTTGCCATTCCGCCTCGCCCGGATCCTGTTCCGTCGTTCCGTCTGATGCCCGATCCCTGTTCCCCGGTCCCGGAGCCAAGCCGCTATACTACCTGCACACCATGCCCGAACCAAAAAAATCGCGCCGCGAAATGCTCGAACAGTTCGTGGCGCAAAAACCGGACGACGCCTTCACCCGTTACGGCCTGGCCATGGAATGTATGAACTCGGGCGACTCCGCCGCGGCAGAGACCCACTTTCGCGCACTTCTGCAACGCAACGCCGACTACGTTCCCGCATACCTGATATTTGGCCAATTCCTGGCCAAACAATCGCGCACCGAAGAAGCCCGCACCGTTCTGCAGACCGGCGTCGCCGCTGCGTCCAAATCCGGAAACCAGCACGCGCTTTCTGAAATGGAATCCCTCCTGGCCGAACTCTAGTTGCAATTGCTTGTAAGGAGGGGCTTGCGTCGCCCCGCTCTTCCCTGGTAGCGCGCTGAATCTTTGTCCCTGCTGCGCGGTCTGTTATGCTCAGGGCTGGATGCCCAGCGATGTCACCGGCCCGCCTACCGCTCTTCCCTTTGACCGTCGTCCTTCTGCCCGGCGCCGATCTGCCTTTGCACATCTTCGAGCCACGCTACCGCCAGATGGTCCAGGAATGTCTGGAAACCAAGTCCCCCTTCGGCATGTTGCTTGCTCTTCCAAACGGGATGGCGGGCACCGGCTGCACCGCCGAGATTCTCGAAGTCACCAAGCGCTACGACGACGGGCGCTGCGATATTCTCACCATCGGCCGCGATCCTTTCCGGGTCATCGAACTGTTCAGCGACGAGGCGCTCCTCCGAGGCTCCATCGACTTTCTCGAAGATCGCCCCTCGCCACTCAGCCTGGACCTCACGCGACAGCTCGTCGAACTCTATGAAACGTGCCACACGCTAGTCTTCGATGACTACCCGCGCGACCTGGACCCGGCGGGCGACCCGGAAATGTCCTACAAAATCGCCGCCAAACTTCCTATGGACCTGTTGTGGAAGCAGCGCGTGCTCGAACTGCGCTCTGAAGCCGAGCGTCAGGAGCGCCTGGTCGCCTATCTGCGCGAATGGTCCGCGCACCTGCAAAAGGCCGGGCAGTTGCGCGCCCGGGCCATGGGCAATGGCCATGGTCTGAACTAGATTTCGCTGGAGCAGCAAACGCTTTCGTCGCGCCCGCATCAAAATATCAAGACCGCGTTCGCCGCGGCCTTTGCAACCATCGGGGGCCTAATGACCGTAACATCGCCTAACGCATCGGGGCGCTCCAAACCGGCCACGCTCGGCGAACTCCGTCGTATCCCGGATTTTGACGCCCGCGCCGCGTCTCGTCCGGTGAAGGACGAAATCCGCGCCAACTTGCTCCGCGCCATCGAGCGCAACGAGCCGCTGTTCCCCGCCGTGCACGGTTATGAAGACACCGTGGTTCCGCAAGTCGTCAACGCGCTTCTTTCGCGTCACAATTTCATCTTGCTCGGCCTGCGCGGTCAGGCCAAAAGCCGCATCCTCCGCGGCCTGGCCAACTTTCTGGACGCGGAAATTCCAGTGGTCGCCGGCTGCGAAATCAATGACGACCCGCTGAAGCCCATCTGCCGCTCTTGTCGCGATCGCATCGCCGCTGAAAATGACAACACGCCGATCGCCTGGATGCCTCGTGATCTTCGCTACGTCGAGAAGCTCGCTACGCCCGATGTCACCATGGCCGACATCATCGGTGATGTCGATCCCATTCGCGCTGCACGCGGTGGCCGCGACCTCTCCGACGAACTCACAATTCACTACGGCCTGCTCCCCCGCGCCAATCGCGGCATCTTCGCCATCAACGAACTTCCCGACCTCGCCGGAAAAATTCAGGTTGGGCTGTTCAACATCATGCAGGAAGGCGACATTCAGATTAAGGGCTACCCGCTGCGCCTTCCGCTCGACGTGCTTCTGGTCTTCAGCGCCAACCCTGAGGACTACACGGCGCGCGGCAAAATCATCACGCCTCTCAAAGACCGCATCGGAGCGGAAGTTCGCACGCACTATCCCGCTACCATCGCAGAAGGGATTTCTATTACCAAGCAGGAAGCCTGGACCGGCCGCAACTCCGGCTATTGTGTCGATGTACCCGATTATGTCCGCGAACTAGTTGAAGAAATCGCTTTTCAGGCCCGCGACGATAAGCGGGTGGACAAGCGCTCTGGCGTCAGCCAGCGTCTGCCCATCTCCGTTCTCGAGAGCGTCGTCAGCAGCGCCGAGCAGCGCGCCGCCCGCACCCGCGAGAAAAACACTGTCGCTCGCGTTGCCGATGTCTATTCCGCGCTTCCCTCCATTACCGGCAAACTCGAACTCGAATATGAAGGCGAACTCAAGGGCGCCGACACCATCGCCCGCGAACTGATTCGTACTGCAGTTGGCCGCATCTTCTCTAAGCGTTTCGCCGACGTGAACTTCCAACCTGTGGTTCAGTGGTTTGAACTCGGCGGCGAACTGAAACTCGCCGACCTGGCTTCCATCTCCGACCGCTACCAGCAGCTAGCCAACATCAAAGACCTGCTCGATCATGTTGGCCTCCTCGGCGCGGACAAAAAAGATCATGCGCAGGCCGCCGCCGCGGCGGAAATGATTCTGGAAGGTCTCTGGGCTCACCGCCGTATTGGTCGCAGCGAAGAGCGCGGCTTCTACGCCGACAAGCCGAAAGCCCCTGAGCCCCGCGAGGGCGGCCCCGGCAGCCGCACCCCGCGCCGGAGTTATAACTGACGTGACGACCGTCCTTGCGTTGCGCGTATGTGGCGGCCGCTTTGAACTCTTAACTTTTGACTTGGCACGGCCCTTATGAAATTCACGCGATTCTCCAAGTACACCGGCGAACCCGCCGACGCCATCGACCTCGAAGAACTGGTCAAACGCCTCGGCGACTTCTTCCTGCAATCCGGCTTCGAGTCGCAATACTACGGCGTTTCCGAATTCGATCCCGAACGCTCCATGGAAGCGCTGCGCGAAGCCATCCTCCGCGCGCTCCGGGAAGGCGATCTCTTCGACGAAAATGAATTTCCTAAAGAATTGCAAGACCTACTGAATCGCTCTGACGGTTCCAACCGCCAGGAAATCAAGGACCTCATCGACAAACTGATCGAACGCCTCGCCCAGAAAGGCTTCATCGCGCCGCAGCAGCAGCCGCAAATCACACCGCCCAACCAGATATCCGCGCGCGGCGCTGTCGGCAATCCCCGCGAACGCCAAACCGAAGCCCGCTTCGAAATCACCGACAAGACCATCGATTTTCTCGGCTTCAAGACGCTCCGCGATCTTCTGGGTTCACTGGGCCGCAGCAGCTTTGGCCGCCACGACACTCGCGACATGGCCACCGGTATCGAATCCAGCGGCGCCTCCCGCCAGTACGAATTCGGCGACACGCTCAATCTCGACGTCAGCGAAACGCTGTTCAACGCCGTCCGCCGCGACGGCGCCAAAGTCCCGATCGCCATTGGCTATAAAGATTTAATGGTTCACCAGTGCGAGTATCAGTCTTCCTGTGCCACGGTTGTCCTGCTCGATTGCTCGCACAGCATGATTCTGTATGGTGAAGACCGTTTCACGCCGGCTAAGCGCGTCGCCATGGCCCTCTCGCATCTCATCCGAACCCAATATCCTGGAGACACACTTAATCTCGTCCTCTTCCACGACTCCGCCGAAGAAGTCCCGCTCAACGAGCTCGCCCGGGTCCAAGTCGGCCCCTTCTACACCAACACCCGCGAAGGCCTTCGCATAGCTCAGCGCATTCTTCTTCGCCAGAGAAAAGACATGCGCCAGATCGTCATGATCACCGACGGCAAGCCCTCCGCCCTGACACTCGAAGACGGCCGCATCTACAAAAACGCTTTCGGTCTCGATCCCTTTGTCGTTAGCGAAACTCTCGAAGAAGTCAACAAATGCAAGCGCGCCAACATCATGATCAACACCTTCATGCTGGCCTCTGACTATTCCCTCGTCCACTTCGTGCAAAAAATTACCCGCATGTGCCGCGGCAAAGCCTACTTCACCACACCGCACAACCTCGGTCAGTACCTGCTAATGGATTTCCTCCAGCGCAAGACCCGCCACATCCACTAGCCGGTACGGGCGTCCTGCGCGCCCTCGATTCCTCCGGCTCACGAATTCGACGGAAAACCCGAAGGGACAGTCGCAATTTCGGAATCCTCCCAAGACCTGACTGTTTTCCCCTAGTCTGGCGTCGGTACTTGCTCAGATCACAGGCTCTTTCGCTCTGCTCTCTCTGCTAAACTCTCGGCCCATGAAAACGCCTTTGCTTCGAGTCCTTGCCATCGCCCTCTTCGCAGTCTCTCTCGCCTCGGCTCAAGAAGTCATTCGGCTTTACCAAGGAACGCCTCCCGGCTCCGAACCGGCTAATTATCCGGAAAAGCAGTATTTCTCCAAGGTTTGGAACACCGAGGTCGTCACCAACGTCACCAAGCCGACGCTCACTCTCTTCAAACCTGCTCCCGATCTAAGGAACGGTACCGCCATCATCGTCGCTCCGGGCGGCGGCTTCATAGCACTCTCCATCGCCAGCGAAGGCAGCGAGGTCGCCAAATACTTTGCGGCCAAAGGTGTCACTACATTCGTTCTCAAGTATCGTCTCGCTCGCTCCGGCGAGGACGCCACTCAGGAATTTACAACGCTGATCGCAGATCGCCAGAAATTCAACGACACCGTGGGCAAAGCCATTCCTCTATCCATTGCCGACGGCGTCGCTGCCGTCACCTACATTCGCCAGCACGCATCAGAATTGGGAATTTCTCCCGACCGGGTCGGCATCATTGGATTTTCCGCCGGAGGAACCGTGGCCTTGGGCGCCGCCTACAAATACCCTTCCGAAGGGCGCCCAGCCTTCGTTGCGGCCATCTACGCGGCCGCTGGCAGGCTTAAGGATTTGCCCGTTCCCGCCGACGCTCCGCCCCTGTTTATCTGCGCCGCCACCGATGATCAACTCGGCCTCGCGCCGGACAGCATCGCTCTCTACCAAAAGTGGACCGAAGCCCACAAACCTGCCGAACTCCACATGTACACCAAGGGTGGCCACGGCTTCGGCATGCGCAAGCAAAATCTCCCGACCGATCACTGGATCGACCGCTTCGCCGAGTGGCTCGACCTGCAAGGATTCTTGAAAAAGTAGTCGTTCTTCGCGCGGCCGGATCATCCCGCCAGCGTGTATCGGTATTCCGCAGCGTTGGACAGCTGTTCCCACTCGATCGCTCTCAACGTATCCAGCGCGTCGAACAGGGCGTCTTCATCATCAACGTCCGGACTCGCCGGGGCGACGAGCCGTTCCAAAATGGCCAATCGGGCCAATCCAATTTTGTCTTCCACTACCGGCGCTTCGTAAATTGCGTCCTCTAGTGCGTTTTGCCACCAGTTCGATTCCGGCATCGCGCTCTCCGCGGCTGGGCCGTTCTGTGTGGCGTGGGCAGTTCTAATCTATTTCCCAGATCCCCGTATGTCACTACAGCAGTTGCTGTATTTCGGGCTCAGGTCCCGGTCTGATCTCCCTTGGTCCGTGCGGGCCGCCCCCACTCGCCGCCCCTGCGTAGGATCTGCGCTGACCGAGCCGTGCGGGTATAATCCCTCCGCCCGGAGGTCTTTACTCTTGAGGAATTTCGTCGCCAGCATTCTCGCGCTATTGGCCGCCAGCACGCCATTCACTTCCGCCCAGGAAAAGCCCAATCCTCAAAAAGAACAGCTCCTCTGGCAAAAACTCGAATCCTCCATCCGCAGCGAAGACCAGCGACTCGGCGGTGTCCTCGCTGTCGCCCTCAAAGATCTATCGAACGATCACTCTTTTTTCCTCAACGCCGACGAAGTCTTCCCCACCGCCAGCACCATCAAAATCGCCATCCTCGCCGAACTGTACCGCCAGGCTCAGCAAGGCAAACTCAAACTCACTGACACCTACACTCTTCAGCAATCCGATCTGGTCGGCGGCAGCGGCATCGCCAACGCCCTCACTCCCGGCACAACCAAACTCACCCTTCGCGATGTCGCCGCCCTCATGATTTCCGTCAGCGACAACTCCATGACCAACGTTCTGATCGATCGCGTCGGCCTCGACAGCGTGAACTCCCTACTCGATTCGCTCGGCCTCACCCACACCCGCCTCCGCCGCAAAATGATGGACGTCAAATCCGCCACCGAAGGCCGCGAAAATGTCGCCACGCCGCGCGAACTCGCGTCCCTGCTCGAAGTCCTCTACCGCGGCAAAGTTCTCAACAAACAGTTCACCGACGACTATTTCACCCTCCTCAGCGTGCACAAAGAAAGTTACATCCCCCGCGAACTTCCCGAAGACCTCCGCATCGCCAACAAGCCCGGGGAACTCGAAGGCGTCCGCAACGACTGCGGCCTCATCTTCAACGCTAACCGCCCCTACATCCTGTGCGTCATGTCCAGTTACCTCCGTCACGAACGCGACGCCGGCGACGCCATCTCCCACATCTCTGGCGAAACCTGGCGCATGTTCGACCGCCTCAACCGCGCTTCCAATCTCGGCCGCGTCGTCTCGCCCCACGACTCAAGTGCACCCTGATACATTCACCGACATGACTCCGTTCCATTCTCGTCGCCAACTGCTTCGTCGCCTCGCCGCCTGGTCCGCTTTCTCTCCGCTGGCATCAATCCCTCTGCTCTCGGCCGGCTGCAGCAGTGGCGGCACCGCCACT
The DNA here is from genome assembly GCA_964594885.1 of uncultured Acidobacteriaceae bacterium. GTDB lineage: Bacteria > Acidobacteriota > Terriglobia > Acidiferrales > UBA7541 > Acidiferrum. The sequence goes on along the minus strand of CAZQOB010000046.1, from coordinate 17,842 downwards.
CCACCTCCTCCCTCGCCATCAGGGGACGGCTATCCAGGCACGGACGATGAGTTGCTCGAAGAAATCGAACATGCTGCCTTCAATTTTTTCTGGGAACAGACCGACCCCACCACCGGCCAGATCAAAGACCGCGCCCTTGCCGCAGGCAATGACACCCGCACTGTCTCGAGCGTTGCCGCCACCGGTTTCGGCCTGACTGCGCTTTGCATTGGCGACCGCCGCGCCTACCAGCCTTCGGCCAAAATCCTTTCGCGCGTACAGACCACTCTTCAATTCATCTATCAGCAGCTGCCGCATCAGAACGGTTTCTTCTACCACTTTGTGGACATGAGCACGGGCGCGCGGGTCTGGAATTCCGAAGCCAGTTCCATCGACACGGCAATACTCCTTTGCGGCGTATTGACCTGCAAAGCCCACTTCCAGGACCCACACGTACAAACGCTCGCTACGCAGATCTACCGGCGCGTCAACTTCCGATGGATGCTTAACAGTGGCGCCGCTCTCTCCATGGGCTGGACTCCGGAATCCGGCTTTCTTGCCGCGCGCTGGGATCACTACTGCGAGCTGATGATGCTCTATCTCCTGGCCATGGCCTCGCCCACGTTTCCCATTCCCCCGTCAAGCTGGCAAGCCTGGAGCCGTCCCACTATCACTTATCAGGGCCTCACTTACATTTCCGGCGCCGACCCGCTTTTCGTCCACCAGTACTCCCACGCCTGGTTCGATTTCCGCTCCAAATCCGACGCCTTCGCCAACTATTTCCAGAACTCCGTCAACGCCACTCAAGCCCATCGTCTCTTTTGCATCTCCCGCGCAAACCAGTTCAGCGATTATTCCTCCGACCTCTGGGGCATTTCGGCTTCCGATTCCAGCAAGGGCTACGTCGCCTGGGGCGGCCCACCGTCGGTCGGGCCCATCGACGGCACCATCGTGCCCTGCGCTCCCGCCGGCTCCCTGCCCTTTCTCTACTCGGATACCATTCACGTCCTGCGCTGGATTCGCGGGCGTTATCCCAACTCCTGGCAGAGGTACGGCTACGTCGACGCCTTTAACCCGCTCACCAAATGGTATGACCCCGACGTCCTCGGCATCGACCTTGGCGTCTCCATGCTGATGGCGGAAAATCAGCGTTCCGGCTTTGTTTGGCAAACTTTCATGCAAAATCCCGAAGCTATCAGCGGTCTCCAACTCGCCGGCTTCCACTGATGGTGAACGTCACTAGGCCGCTTCTTCTCCAAAGGCAACCCTCCCGGCTTGGCCTCGACATCCCCCCAATTTTTGCGGTAAGAATGGCTAGTACCCTTCCGGCCCTCGGAAAGGAACGCATGCGCGTTGCCTCGAGATTTCTATCCGCGGGAGTCATTTTCGTTTTTCTGCTCTCGTTCTCATCCGTTGCTCAAACTTCGCCGGACAGCCAGCAGCCGCCTTCTTCGTCTCCCGCTTCTTCATCCCCGGCTTGGTACAATCCTGCCCGCTACAATCCGCTAAAATTAATCCATCGCCACCCGAAGTCCGCCAGCGATCAGCTAGCTTCCGATGAAGAACTCGAGCGCAAACTCACGACGCAACTGCAAGCCCACGGTGCTTTGGCGCAAGATGCCAATTTGCAGGATGCCTGTTCCTCCTTTACAGCCCTTGCCGATTGTCTGGCCGCACTTCGCGCCAGCCATGATCTGCAAATCGAATTTGCATGCTTGAAATGGGATGTCACCGGCGTGAAACCACACTCGGTTTCCGACTCTTGCGCCGGTCCGTCCGACCGCAAAGCCATGTCTTTCCGAAACTCCATCGCGCTCTTGAAGCCCGGCTGCAATGCCACTGAGGTGGCAGCCAACGTACAAAGAGCTGCCCGCGACGACATCAAGGATGCCAGCTCGTAAGCTCAATCCCCGCCTGTGACCTTGCCGCGATTTCGCACATCGAATTTGGTGGACCTGGAATCGCTACGTTAGAATCAATCCATGTCCCTTTTTCGCCGGCTTCGCCGCTGGCTTGGAGCGCACGACGGCATGACTAACATCGTTGCGGGCAATCCGGCCCCAAACTTCTCGCTCAAATCCCTCGATGGCAAGCAATACTGTCTCGCTGACACCCTCAGAAAAGGCCCCGTCGTTCTCTCATTCTTCAAAGTCTCCTGCCCCGTCTGCCAATTCACTTTTCCTTTTATCGAGCGCCTCTTCCAACGCTACAAATCCGACGACGTTACTTTCGTGGGCGTCTCGCAGGACAACGGGAAAGACTCCCGCGACTTTGCAAAGGAATTCGATGTTACTTTTCCTGTGCTCACCGACGAAGCCAACTATCCCGTCTCCAACGCCTACGGCCTCTCCATGGTCCCTACCATTTTTCTAGTCGAGCCCGACGGCACCGTGAAAGTCTCCAGTATGGGCTTTGTCAAGGCCGATCTCGAAACCATCGCCGACTCCCTCGCCGATCGCCGCAACCTCACGCGCACTCCCGTCTTTATGAAGACCGAGTCCGTTCCAACCATCAAACCCGGTTGAGGCTCCAAAAACTAGACCCGGTCAGGGCCTGCCACAAGAACAATTCGACGGCCTGCACCAGAAATTCAAAGACACTAGAAGGTTGAACGCCATCTACAAAACCTTCACTTCGACTGCGTACTGGACACCCGCGTCTAGTTAAAGGTTTCTCTCGCAAAGGCTAATTCGCCTCGGGACTTTGTCCCTCTGGCTCATGCCAGCTGAGCCGCCACTTGCGTTTGCACCTCAACTGGCCTCCTGCTCCAGCCACTTCCCCCTATGCTTCTCCGGCTTCCTCCGCCGATCCTCTACGACCCGCGTCGCCCCCGGCCGCGCCGCCGCCTTCCGCGCCAGTCGCCTCGCCTCATTTCCTTTGTCCAACTTTTTCTTTTTTCTGCTCATCGACCGATTCGTCCCCCTGGGAACGCCGATCTCCCGATCGGGCATCTTCACCCACTCAGACTCAGCGCGGCATCGTACCTCGCCCACCGGGCTCCCACAGTACCAGAACTTGGGAGGATCTTAGCTTGTATGTTATATTATATAATAAATTAAATAATAGTAAATTTCGTTAAATCATGGTTCACGATCGTCACCTGGCGAGCTGCGCATAGCCGTAAAGTGCTTGCATCCGTCAAAGCCACCCCTCTAAGTCCTTGCAGTTGCGAAAAGGGGGAAGGGGAGGGGGAAGGGGTTACCCGGGTTAGGGTTAACGGGATTCCTCGGGGTTTGGTCCCTACCATCCAGCCGGCGCCAATTTGCAACCGGCCTATCTTCACCTACGTTTCACCAACCCCGTGTAGAATCTCCCCGCCATGATTCCTAACCATTTTCCCCGACCCATCTCAGCCATTTCCTGCATGGCCCTCGCGCTGGCGCTCTCGGCCTCCCTGTCCGCTCAGGACCGGAGCCGCCCCATCCAGCTACCCGATGGCCGTCTCCTCGGCGAAGTCCCCGGCCACCCCCGTCCCATCAACAATCTCGCCACCGCCTCGGCCGTCTCCCCCGACGGGCGATTCGTCGTCTTCCTGCATTCCGGGTACGGCGCCTACAGTGAAGACCACAAACACTCTTACCAGTCCCTGACCGTTCTGAACGTGGCCGACGACACCCTTGCCGATTTTCCCGACCAGCGCCTCGACCACGAAGCCAGGCAGACCTATTTCCTCGGATTGGCCTTTAGCCTCGACGGCAAGCACCTTTACGCTTCGATCGCCTCGCTCACCGATCCGCTCGGCAAAAAATCCGGCGATACCGGCAACGGCATCGCCTTCTATTCCTTCAACCAAGGCAAAATCGCGCCGGAAAAATTCCTTCGCATCGCTCCGCGCAGCACGATTCCCAAAGACAAAATCCGTCGCAAGGAATTCAATGACGTCACTTATCCGGCAGGGCTCAGCGTCGGCAAAGTCGGCGGCGAAGAGCGCCTCCTCGTTGCCTCCAATCTTTCCGACGAAGCCCTGCTCATCAATCCCGCCGACGGCAAAATCGTTACGCGCTTCGACCTGTCGACTTACAAACGCATTCCCGCCTCGCTTCCCTACACCACCGTCATCACCAACGACGGCAAGCGCGGCTTCGTTTCCCTCTGGAACGCTTCAGCCGTCGCCGAACTGGACCTGGAAAACGGAAAAGTTCTTCGCAACATCGAACTCGGTAAGCCCAAAGAAGCTCTCGCCGGCGGCTCCCACCCCACGGCGCTTCTTCTCAATCACGACACTTCCACCCTCTTTGTCGCTCTCACCAATCGCGATCAAGTGGTAGCTGTGGACACCCACACGGGCAAGACTTCTTACATCCTGTCTACCAAAACTCCGCAGCAGATCTACGGCGGCAGCGATCCACAATCACTTGCTTTCTCCGCAGACGACAAATTCCTCTTCTCGGCCAATGCAATTTCTGATTCCGTTTCGGTCTTCGATCTAAGCAAACGCGAAAGCGTCGACTTCGTCTCCACTGAGGAGTTTCCAACCGCTGTCGCCTTCGCCGGTAGTGACTTGCTCATCGCCAGTGGCAAAGGCCACGGCTCCGGCCCAAATTCCAAATCCACCGGTACGCGCAAAGACGGTGGTCCCGAATATCCCTACGTTCTCGGCCTCACTCGCGGCTCCTTAGCGCGCATTCCGCTGGCGGACCTGCAATCCAGCCTCGCCGCCTACACTCAGCAAGCCGTCGAGCGCAACATCAGCCGCGGCAACTCGGACCGAGTTCCTTTCGCGCATGGCGGGAACAAGATCAAGCACGTCATTTACATCATCAAAGAAAACCGCACCTACGACCAGGTCTTCGGCGATCTCGGCGTCGGCAATGGCGATCCGTCCGTCACTATGTACGGCGCGGATATCACACCCAACCAGCACGCCTTGGCCAAACAGTTCGGCGTGCTCGACAATTTCTACGACAGCGGTGATGTCTCCGGCGACGGCCACATCTGGTCCACTTCCGCCTCCATCTCCGACTACATCGCCAAAACAATTCCCGTCGCTTATCGCGGCCGCGAACACACCTACGACTCCGAGGGCCAGTTCCTCTACGGCATTTCCGCAGACGACGAACTGCCCGATGCCGGCGAGCCTACCGGCGGCTATCTCTGGAAGAATTTCGCGGCGCACGATGTCAGCTATCGCCACTACGGCGAATTCATCGTCACCCGCTGGTGCGATCCCAAGTACAACGACGGCGGACCTTCCGCCGGACCGCCTAAAGTCGCGGGCGATCGGTGCAAGAAGCCGGTCATCAAGAAAGGGGAACCGCTCCCGCCCAACGTCGGCGATCCGCGCGGCGGAGCCAGCCCTTATCCGTGGGACATTCCCGTTCTCGGCGTCAACACCGCTTCCGAAGTCGAGTTGCGTGGCCATTTCGATCCGCTCTTCCCGGATTTCGAAACGGCTTATCCCGATCAGTTGCGCACGGATGAATTCCTGAATGAATTCAGCAAGTTTGTCGAAGCTCGCAAGAATGGCAAAGACCAAATGCCACAGTTCATCCTGCTGCGGCTGCCCGACGATCACACCGCCGGGCTAGAGAAAGGCCAGCCAACTCCGTCTGCGTCCGTTGCCGATAACGACCTCGCCGTGGGTCGCGTAGTGGACGCCGTCTCGCACAGCCCTTATTGGGACGACACGGCTTTTTTCATTCTCGAAGACGACGCGCAAGATGGCCCCGATCACGTGGACTCCCACCGCAGTATCGGTCTGGTCATCAGCAAATACTCGCCGCTTAACAAAAACGCCGCCGGCGAAACCGTTCCTTTCGTGGACAGCGCCTTCTACACGACGATTAATTTTGTCCGCACCATGGAGGCGCTGCTTGGTGTTCCGCCGATGAACTCCAACGATGCGCGCGCCGCCGTCACCGCTCCCCTGTTCAGCGGCGACGGCGACCAGCCACCGTTCAGTGCCGACTATCGCAACCGCGATAACGGCCTGATCTACAAAGCGAATGAAAAAAGCTGGAAAGAAGGCACCAACTTGAATTTCCACCGCGCTGACGCCGTGGACGCCGCTTTGCTGAATAAAGCCCTCTGGCAGGACCGCATGGGCAACGCTCCCATGCCGCAACCGCAGCACAATGTACTCCCCGCCGACTGCAAAGCGGTATCAAGTCAGAAAGACCTGGACTAGAAGAATCTAGCTATGTCCTTCCGAGGAGCGTTATGGCCTGCGCCGCAGGCCGGGGAACAGGAATCTGTTTTTTTTGCTCGCTGCGAGGTGAATCAAAAACTGAACATCGCTTGCAATTCGAGGCGCCGGTTCGATGCCGAGCTGCCAAACGGCCCGCCGGCCAGCGAATTGGCTTCGCCGAAGATCGGCGACGTAATCACACCAACGGGCGTTCCGACGCTCACGTTATTGAAAATGTTCCGCGCTGAGACCGACAGTGTCAGGCTGTAGCGCTGGCCGGAGCCCCCTTCACCAAATCCCATCGGGCCGCCCCCGCGATTGCCGCGCCCGCCGCCCGGTCCGCCGGGTCCCCGGCCAAAGGTTCCGCCGCCCATCTGCGGCCCGCCGGCTGAGTTGGTGTTGGCTTTCGGTCCGAAGCCGAACGTTTTGCCTAGGCGCACGTTGAGCGCGAAACGCGCCGGGCTCTGCCCGCAATTGATTGGAACTTCGGTCAGCCCCGGCGCCGGCTGGCAATGGAAACTGACGCCGCTGGCGATCTGATTCTTCGCCTCAGCCGCCGCCAGCGCCGTCAGAAAGTCTGAATACGCCGGCCGATCGTTGTAGATCGAGTCATTGTTGGTGTCTCGGCCACTGGTCACATTGAATGGTACACCGGACTGGGCAACCATGAACGGGCTGAGCCGGAACCCGTGTGGCAGGCTGATGGTGCCGCCGAAAAACAATCGATTGCGAACGTCGAATCCAGCCCGGCCATAATCCGCCGCAAGATCGTAGGGATTCGACGGGAAGGAGGTCGTGCCATTGGAATTGCTGCTGGCGTAGTTCAACGTGTAGTAGCTGAATAGCGAAAGCTTCGCGCCCATCCGGACGCTGCCGTTGGCAATGAACTGGTTCTGCTTGGAGATTCCGGCCGGCTCGAATTGATAGATATTTTCGCTGCCGCCGAGCGGACGGTCGGTGGAAAGATAGGTCGGCGGCAGCGGCGCATTGATGTTGCGAGAAATCAGGGCGTGCACGCCCCGCGAATTGAGATAGGTGAAGGCAACGTTGGCGCTCTTGCTCAGCTGCTTTTCCAGCGTCACGCCGGCCTGGCTCACGTAGGGTGCTTTGTAGTCGGGATCGATCTGATAAATCGCGGGGGAAGTTTGCGATCCAGCGAGCTGCGCGGAAGTCGGCAGATTAGGAAAGAAATCCGGATTGGCGACCGTGAACCTCTGTTGCAAAATCCCGTTCTGCAGAAAGGCTTGCTCGATAAACGACTGCCGAAAGCGCGAGTAAAAAATTCCATAGCCGGCGCGCAACACCGCTTTCGGCGTGCCTTGTTTGGTTTTGCCGAGACCCCAGGCGACTCCGAGCCGCGGCGCCAGCTGGCCCTTGTTGTTGACGCCGTTCTGCCACTCGTAGCGCAGGCCGTAGTTGGCGGTGACGTTCGGGCGGATACGCCATTCATCTTGCACGTAGAATCCCAGATCGGCGTAGTCGTTCTGCACCAACGAAGTACCGCTCACCAGCGAGAACTGGCTGGCGCCACCGCAGATTGGATTGCCAGCCGGGTCGGTGCCGCGGCAGTCCGCGCGAATCTGCGCCGGAGTAAATCCAGCTTGCAGGTCCTGCTCGGTGATCTGGTAGGAGGTCAACGAGTTGAAGGTGAAGCCGCCGTTGTAGCCTGGCCTTTTGTTCGATGTGTCGCGGTCAATGCGGGCGCGCACACCGTATTTCACGAAGTGCTTGGTGAGAGCCATGGAAGTGTAGTTCTGGATTTCGTAGGCGCCAGTGGTTTGCGACACATTGCCCTGATAGTTGCCGCCGGCGGTGAACGCGCCGCCAACCGAGACGGCCGGCGACGTATTCAGAACGGTCTGCGAAGAATCCGAGCGGACGTATTGAAAGCGGGTTTCGTTGATGACGTGTTCGGAAAGCGTTTGAGTGTCGCTAATCTGGACGGTGTGTTCGGTGTTCAGCTCGTTGAAGGCCTGAGAAGGAAGGCTGAACTGCCCGATGCCGTTGTTTTGCTCATTCTCGCGGAAGTATTGGTAGCGGACGGCCAGAGTGTTGTGGGTGTTCAGCTGATAGTCGAGGCGCGGGGTGAGGTTGGTGCGAGTGCGCGGATTCGGAACGCCTTGGGTCAATTGAATGACATTGAAATTGGAATCGAGCGCGGGCGTGTTGATGATGGAGATTTCGTCGATGTCGCGCCGGTCCAGGTTGAAGAATAACGAGGTTTTCTTGTTAAACGAGCCACCGATGTTTCCGCTGTAAAGAAGAGAGTGGTAGCTCGGTTGCTCGGCCCGACCGATAAACGGATTGCGTGCATTTAGCGGATCGCCCGTACCGTGAACCATGAACTGGCCATGCCATTTATCGGTGCCGGGTTTGGTGAGAATTTCGATGCGGCCGTAACCGAGCTGATCGTACTCCGCGGAAAAGGGATTCTGGTTGATGCGGATTTCGCGAATGGAGGATTTTGGCGGAAGCTGTCCGGCGGTGAAGCCGTCAATATAGATCTGGCCGCCATTCGGACCCGCGGAAGGGCCGGCCAGTGCCGTCAGCTCTTCCTGAAGTTCATCGGGATCGTCGGAGAGTGCTTCGAGGTCTTTGCCCTTCAGCACAATAGAGTTGGCGTTGTTGGAGGCGCTGGTGTCCAGCTGCGCGCCGGAATCGGAAACGACGACCTTTTCTTCCTGCTGCTGAATGGAGAGCTTGGCGTTGACCGTGGCCACGCTGCCAGCCGTGACCGCAACGTCCTTAGACTCAGACTGGGCGAAACCCGAAGCGAAAACCTGTACCGAATATTTTCCGGCGGGAAGATTCCTTACTTCATAGATGCCGTCGCGGTTCGTAGTGGCAGTGCTGTTTGCCGAGCCGTCCGCCGGGAGAAGCAGAACCGTCGCGCCAGCGACGGCGGCGCCCGAAGGATCGGTTACCTGGCCGCGGATGGATCCGGAAGGAGATTGCGCGGCAACGCCGAGCGCCGGTGATAACACCAGGACAACGAGGGCCAGCAACACCAAGGATTCTTTTCTAGGTACGAACAATTTCATTCCGTCTCCTAAGGAAAATTTCAAGGCGCGTTGTCCTAATTGTCAGAAGGCGCTCCGCCGCCGAGACTCCACGGTGAGAGGATCATGTCCTGCGCGCCCTTGGACGCAGCGCGCAGAATGGGCTCTACACCGCCAAGCAGCGTGATGACCGTTAGTGGCGTGCTGCCGCTTCCCTGCGTGGTCACGACCATGACCGCATCGCCTTTTTGCAAGTCGGCAAGCGAAGCCGCCGGCATGCGGGCAATCATTTGCTGAAAATCGCCGCCGCGCGCGCCGCCCGGTCCGCCCGGCGCACCATTGGCCGGTCCACCAGGACTGGCTTGCGGCCCATTCTGCGCGCCCTGCCCTGCTCCTTGTGGAGCGCCGCCAGATGCGTTCGCCGGACCGGCGGCGGATTCTCCACCCTGATTTTTCAGACGTATGGCCAGACCTTCGGCAAATTGCGCGGGTAACTTACGCATCTGCGATTCGCCTGAAACTTTCAGCGTCACGGCGGATTTGGTAGCCAGATCCTGAACGACCAAAGTTCCGGAGGCCGCATCGGTGCTGCTGATGGTGCCGGCGATGCTGCGAAACGTTCCCGACACGATTTCCGCGGCCTCAAATTCCTTGCCCTCCGCCCTGCGGGTGCCGCGGGCGCGAAGCTGGTCGTTGACATGAAGCTCCGAGAAAGGAGCGACTTTGGCGGCATCGAATCGCGTGGAGTCTGGAGCATAGCGGCGGAGCACAGTGTCTTTGCCGATGTGTACCTGCACTTCCTTGTTGGCGGCGAAGCCATTCGTGGTGAGAAGGATCGTTTGCCCAGACGGATCAATGGATTTCACGAGGCCGCCTACTCCCCTTTGCCATTCGGCGCGCTCTTTGGCTTGTTTGTCAGCAATGGCGGATTTCTTGATGGCGACGACAGAGGCGGCACAAATCGTTTTGCCGTCTTCGGCCAAGCTACCGCGGACGAGCACGCGGTCTCCCATTTGCAGATCAGAAAAGGCCACGGGAGTGGCTTCTTTCAAGTCGGTCTTGCCGGGCTCGATTTGCAAAATCTTGGTGGATTCCTCGACGACAGCGGAGGTAGCAGCGCCGCTGTCGGAAAGCACGGTAATAGTTTTTCCGGAAATGTTCTGGATGGTACCTAGAACCTTGGACGGACCCGTGGGCTGCTGCGCCTCAAGCCGCGCGAACGCCAGCAAGGTGGCGAGAAAAACAGCCAGGAGTCCTCTTCGATGCACCATCACTGTGTTCGTCTGAACCCGCATTACCGTTTCTTCCCCAAAAACATGAAATAGGTTCCCGACCTGGCCGGCAGGGGCGAATCGCGGAGGACGATTCCGTTTCAGCTATGAGACGTCGGCCACAGGGTTTTCGGTACAACGAAGATCGGCTAATGCACTGAAAAATAAGGGCATGGTTTACTGTGGATCGGCGACTGCCCAGAGCAGATCAAAGAAGTGTTGAAGGTCACCTTGAATCGTAAGTTCGGTCACTGACGCCGAGGCTCGGCCGTGAGACAAACGAAGCGCGAAAGATTCAGGAGCAGCTGAGGAAATGAGCCCGGAGGCTGCCGGAAAGTCGAGACCGGCACAGCCTGCGGCGCTGCCTCGATCGCGGCGAAGAGCTCCGGCCCCAGAAGCCAGACCCGGTCCCACTCCTGAGCTTCCGCCAGTTTGGGGCAGCGGTGCTGCCGGAGTCCAACAAATGTGTCAGGCCGATTGTGACCCAGCCGGCAAAGGCTCCGGCACGCCGCAGCCCCATAAAACTGGGATGTTACAAAATGACCGTCTCCGGCGAGGCGGATGATGAGATGGAGGAATTTATGAGAACACTGTATGCGCCAGAGAAGTTCTTTGATGAGCTGTTTGGTTTCCGGCGGGAATTCGCCGAAATGTTTAACCGGATCCTGAACAACCGGCCGTGGAACCTGGAAGTCCCGGAGATCAAGAAGGGCTTCAGCTGGTTCCCAGCGGTTGAGACCTATGTGGACAAGGAAGCTAAGCAGTACGTTTGCCGGTTCACGCTGCCCGGTGTGGAGCCGAAAGATGTGCAGGTTCATGCGCAGAACGGCCTGCTGACGATTCGCGGCGAGCGCAAGTTTGCGCGGAAGCCGAAAGAGGCCGAGATCTACGCCGAGGAGATAACTTACGGCGTGTTCGAACGGACTATTGCGCTGCCGGAAGGAGTGAGCGTCGAGAAACTGACCGCCGAATATGTCAACGGAGTCCTGGAAATCACCGCGCCGGTTGCGGCCGCGGCATTGCCACGGAAGATCGAAATCAAGACCGTGGCGCCGCTGACCAAGCAGATCGCGGCGTGATGAGAGTTTCGTGGCGTTGTAGGAAGAAGGAACAACGCACACACGAGGGGCCCGGGGCCGAAGCGGCCCCGGGCCCCTCGGTCTGACGTAACCGTGTTCCTCATCAAGAGCTTCGCGGGTGTAGCATCTGAGGATGCCGCTCTGGTTGACTCTGTTTGTGATCGCCGGATTCCTGCTCTTTGGCTTCAAGATTTCGGGCGACCCACGAAATGATGTGGAATGGCCGAAGGTTCGGCTGTTGTTGCTGATTGCGACAGTGCTTTTTGCACTGGCGGGCGTTGCGGACTTCGTGCAATGGGCGCGGCCCGGCAACTGAAACTTCGCAGGCTGAAAATTCGCGCTTCCGGAATGGCGCCTCTTGGGTGTAGTCTTCTTTCCCCCCAATCTAGTTCGACCTGGAGAGTAGTTATGGAGAGAGCAACACCTAAGCAGGCCTTCGCGGCCCGCGAAGCGCACGAAGCACTGATCGAACTGAAAAATTTGGTGGAGGAAGCCGCGCGAGAAACGCACGCCGCGGAGCTGGAATCGTTCCACGTGGCAATCGCCAAGGGCGAGAGCGGCGGGGTCCGAAATTCGCTAAGAAACGTGGCGAACCGGCTGACGTCGGCTGATTTTGAGGAAAAAGTATCGCAGGCGCGGCAAAAACTGCAGATGGCGGCGACTGCGTAGCGCCACAATTCCGGAACTCCCTGCCGAAGAACGATGGTTTCCGAAGCCGCGTCGAGATGCTCCTTCGAGCATACAGGTTTGTCTATAACTCTTCACATAAACGCAAAATGTAAGTCAAAAGTGGAATGCGATGCATCTCCCGATGTTCTGGGTTCATCCATAATTAGAGTATGGGCACCGATGTGTTCATTGTGGGCGCTGGGCCTGCCGGATTGGTGGCTGCGATTGCGCTGCGCAGGAAGAGCCGCGAAGTGATCGTGGCAGACGGCGCGCACTATCCGATTGACAAGCCGTGCGGAGAAGGATTGATGCCCGGTGCGGTGCAGGCATTGGATGGGCTGGGAATCCGCTTTGGCACATGCGGCGACGGATTTCGATTCCGCGGGATCCGCTTTGTGGGCGCTGCGAGATCGGTGCAAGCGGAATTCTCAAACGGCGCCGGAGTGGGGATTCGCCGCGTGGAGCTGCATCGGAAACTGGTACAGGCGGCGCAAGAGGCCGGAGTTCAGTTCTTATGGAACCACGCAGTGACGGGGATTGAAAACAGCGGTGTGCGGGCCGGAGGAAAGTTCTACCGGTCGAAATGGATCATTGGCGCAGATGGATTCTACTCGCGCGTCGCGAAATGGAGTGGATTGCGGAGCGCCGAGCGTCAGAAAGCAACACCGCAAAGAGGGGAGATGCGCGGCCGTCCGGCTCCGAGATATGCGCGGCAGCAGCATTTCCGTGTGGAGCCGTGGACCGACTATGTGGAGATTTACTGGGGTAAGACTTCGCAGGCATACGTGACGCCGGTTGCGAGCAACGAAGTCAACGTCGTGGTCACGAGCGAGGATCCGCACGCGAGGATAGAGCAACTGCTGAAGAAACATGGCGACTTGCGGAGTAAATTGGGCGCGGACCGTACGGTTGGACCGGAACGCGGGGCGGTTACGGCCACGCGGCGATTGCGGCGGGTGACACGCGGAAATGTGCTGCTGCTGGGAGACGCCTCGGGCAGCGTGGACGCGATTACCGGAGAGGGATTGCGGCTGGGATTCGAGCAGGCGTTTGCGGCCACGGAAGCCATATGCCGCGGAAATTTGCATGGCTATGAGAAGGCGCATGGTGCCCTGTTCCGCAGACCCGTGGCGATGGCTCGGCTGATGCTGCTTTTGCAGGACTATCCGCGACTGCGGCGGCGGGTATTGGAGGCCTTCGGCAGTGAGCCGGGAATCTTTGTAAACCTGCTCCGATTGCATGGCGGCCAAGCAAGCCTGGGACAGACGGCCGCGACGGGTGTGGCTCTCGGATGGCGGCTGCTTTTTGCGGCCTAAATTTGCGGAAGGAAGAGAGCGATGAATCGAGCTTCGATGAAGAGAGCAACGGTAGCGGTTCTTGCGGTAGCGATGCTGGTCGCGGCCTGGCCGTCCAGTTTTGCTGCGGGTCGTGCGCGACCTCAGTCAGCCGAAGACGGCTTGGTTTTGCGGCTCGACGCGGAGCACAGCGAGGTGCATTGGGTGCTGGACACGTCATTGCACACGGTCCACGGGACATTTTCGTTGAAAGGCGGAAGCCTGCACATCGATCCCGCGACGGGAAAAGCCGCCGGGGAGATTGTGGTGCTGGCGGCGAGCGGGAAGAGCGGAAATGACGGTCGCGATAGGAAAATGCATAAGGATGTTCTGGAGAGCGCCAAGTTCGCCGAAATTGTTTTTCATCCGGATCACGTCGAAGGAAGGCTGAGTCCGACCGGCGCACAGGATTTGCAGCTGCGTGGCAGATTTCAGCTGCACGGATCAGAACATGAGATGAGCATGCCGGTACACGCGGAACTCAACGGCGATAGCTGGTCGGGAACCACGCGGTTCAGAATCCCTTTCGTCTCCTGGGGATTGAAGGACCCGAGCAATTTCTTTCTGAAGACGAAAAAAGAAGTCGAAGTCGATCTGGAACTTAAAGGGAAAATCCAGAAATAGTGTCTGGCAGATTGGCCATCATGCCGGTATCAAACGGATTCCGTGCGCGAATCCGCTGTACTGGCGCCGGTAAATATTTCCAATGAACTGTATTCCTCTTCCGTTGCCCCTTTGTATCTCCGCTCTTCCCTTCAACTCCACTCCGTCCACCTTCAACTCCAACGCCGACCGGATGTCCATTCGTCTGGCCGCCGGTTTCGCGCGAGTGGGCTAGGAAGCTGGCCTTGTTATGAGATCATTTGGAACGGCTGAGGATTCGCCGAAATTCAGGAAACTCTGTCCTGAGTTTCCGGTATAGCCGGAAGATCTCGGAGGCAAGATTTGACATTCAGAAGTTGTGTTTCGGTGTTCACGTTCTGCGTGGGAAATTTCTTGGCTAGCGGAAGGACGGTCGGCCAACAGCCCGCTGCGGAGCGCCCCCAGCAAAAGGGCTTGGAGTGGCGGGTCTCGACCTCGCAGCCGTCCCAATTCACGAACGCCAACGGCGTCTGGCAGGACGGATTGCTGGGCCTTTCGCGGGACGGCCATGGAAATTTGTGGGCATTGGTTGGCCATACCGGAATCGGCGAACTTTCGGTCTGGGAGGGATCGACAGTCGACGATCTGCAACGAAAATACTTCGTCAAATTCAGTTTCGAAATTGGAGAGGCCGGAAAGGCTTTTGGAGGGAGCACGTATCCGGACGGCCCTCGAGCGAGAGGGTGGATTTGGCCTTCAGGATTCTGGGTTGACCCGGCGGACGGAAAATTTTACGCCTACTTTCACAATGAAACCGGCTGGGGAGCCGGTGCGACCGGCTACACCGCCTTTGCTCGCGACGAGGGGGAACCTGATTTCAGGCACATCGGCGTGATGGAATCGAGCGATCAGGGACGCACATGGGACTTTAAGGGATGGATTATCACCTCGCAGCAACCGAGCTGGACCAACCTCTACACACCAGATGGCATGGGAGATGGACAGCGCTCCAACTTAATACTCTTGGGAGCCGGCGATCACTCGCTTTTTGTAAATTCGCAAGACGGCTACATGTACATTTATTACGGCCAAATCGCGTACGACCTCAATGCGAAATCGGAGCGTGGGGACTATGTCTATGTGGCGCGGGCCAAGACTGAAAGCAAAGGGCTTCCGGGAGCTTGGAAGAAATACTTTGCGGGTTCATTCTCCGAGCCAGGAAACATGGGGAAGGAAACCGCAATCCTGGAAGGCGGTGCCGTGCCGAACGTGGCGTTCGACACCTACTTGCATAAGTATTTGCTGGCAACCTACAACCGGCTATCCTGGTATGCAGGCAAAGGAGCCTGCCAGATTTCCTTCAGTGATGACCTGATTCATTGGACAGAGCCAACGGCGTTGGCCCTCGATCGAAAGGACCTTTCGCAGCCATATTTTACGATGTCCAACATGGAGGCTTCCGGTCCAACCAACGTGTTGGGGCGAGTCTTTCGGCTCTTTGCCGGGAACAATGGAACTGACGTGGAAAAAGTGTCTGTGGTGATTAACCCCTAGTTGTTACGCAGAGAGTGCAGAAAAGACAAAGCGCGATGGAATGGTAGGACTAAGCGGAAAGCTTCGCTCAGAGCAAGATCCGAATCGCCGCACGCCTTTGTCCATCAGAAGTTGTGGGCGGGCCTACTACCGCGTTCCAAAAACCTTTTCCCCGAAATCTTGAACCCTCTCCGGCGTACCGGAGCACGGTTCCGACGCCAACACACATTTCCGCAGGAGCCTTTTTGGTACTAGTCACCAGGAAACTTGCCAGGCTGAACCAGAGCTGTGCGGTGCTAAGAGCTCCTGCCGTATAATCCATGCCCGCGAAGATCCGGAGACAGCCATGAGCAAAACACGCAGGAGCTTTCTCAAGACCGCGGGAATGATCAGCGCTGCGGCAGCCGGTGGTGTGAACGTCGCGAGCGCGGCGCCGGAGGACCGCGCGCGAAAACAAAGCACAGTACCAGCGCGGAAAGAAATGCATTGCGTAGTGACCGGCCAGACCAAGTCCGGTAAGTCAATCATCATAAGTCAGGCGGCGATGCAGCCGATAACTGCTGGAATGATTCCGGGAGTGGAGCTCTATCGCATTTGGGGCAGCGACGGGTTGGTCCAGCTTCCCTCCACCGGAACGCCACCGGAGGAACCGCAATACTTTCCGCCGAAGAACGGCTTCCGATTTGCCATGTTCAGCCTGCCACCAGCCACGAGCACAAAAGAGCGGGCGAATAAGGCCCAGCAAGCCAGTTCGCAGCAGGGGCCGACCCCGGCTCAACTGGAAGAAATGGAGCAGAAATTGCCGGGCATGCTGAAGTTCTTCGATCCAAATCAGCCGGGCATGCACACCACGGATAGCGTGGATTTCGATGTGGTTATTTTCGGCGAAGTGGTGCTGGAATTGGACGACGGAGCCGAGGTGGTGCTCAAGGCGGGCGATTGTGTGATTCAAAACGGAACCCGCCATGCATGGCACAACCGCTCCAGCGAAAGATGTGTGATTGCTTCTTCTCTTGTGGGTGCGGAGCGAGGTAGGCCCGACAAGTCCTCGTAAACGCGCTTTCCAACTTGGCTCCCAGTACTGCCACATGGACCGTCTGCTGACCAGGCAGAACGGCACTCGACTCGTCGCGGCTGGACATTGCTCAATCGCTCAATCGTGCTAGGGATGAGTATCTCTGGCAAGGAGACATCTATGCTTCGGCTGAGCCTCATGGTTCTGTTCCTCTCTTGCACGTCTAAGGTTGAGCCTTCAGTGTGCAAATGGACACAAGGGGGGTTTTCTTCCGCGCAGAGGGTATCGACGGCCATGCAATCCGTCGATCCGACCGTGCAAAAATGCATTGGAGAAAGGCAGACTGCAAGGGCCGCTAACGTTGAATGGCATCAAGTTAGCCGATTTGTATTGCCATGTCGTTAAGACGTTAGGCAAGCCGTTGAGACAGAAAAACACCTTTAGCCCCGAAGTCCCCGTGTCCGGTACAGAGTGGGGACGCAGGCTTGAATATGATGGGGCGATCATAGAGCTCGCTGCAGGTAAGAAGAGTGGCCCATTTGATGTCATAGGCATCACCATCTTCGCGGGCAAATGGAACCTAAGCTATGGATTACGGCTTGGTATGGCCGAAATGGAGGTCATTAGACGATGAAATCGAGAGACTACTCCCTTCCCGGCGACTGGCTGCCGGTACCCAATTGTGCCGCTTGAAATTGGGTTAAAGGGCATCAATTGGCTTGACTTTGGCGCGGCCAAGCATATCGTATCGGCATTTGCCGGGCTTATTTGCAACCTTTTGTAATTGGATTCACTAGCCAGCCTTCGACGTCCTGCGACTGCACCGTAAGTTCGGGTACGGTTCAAAAACAGGGTTAGGAGTTTCAAATGACAGAAACGGCCGCAAACACGGAACTAAGGCTTGAGACGGTGACTACTCCCGAAGAAACGATTATCCGATGCATTGGCAAACTTAGATATACAAGCGCCGAATTACTCCGGACTGAAGTGCGCCCACTATTTCCTGAGACGAAACGCTTGCTGTTGGACTTTAAAGACCTGACCTACTTGGACAGTTTTGGGCTGGGCGCACTGGTGGGTGTCTATTTGTCCGCCCGACGGCAAGATTGCCAACTAAGGCTAATCAATGTGAATCAACAGGCGGAACAAGTTATTCGAATTACGAATCTAAATTATCTAATTGAGTGACCTAACTACCCCGCTGGTTCGTCTCGTGAGTCACAGCGACTCAATTCGGCTCTGACGCGGTTCTCG
>CAZQOB010000045.1:0-45215 GCA_964594885.1 uncultured Acidobacteriaceae bacterium | reverse complement strand
TTCGTTGGCCGGTTTTGCCGGCGCTCGCCTTCCCCAGGCACGCGGGATCCGTACCGCAACCCCGACCGCCCTTAGGTAAGCGCCTGCGGTTTCACGCCGTACACCGGTTTCTCGCTCGATCTTTCGTAAAGACCAGCCGAGCTTTCCCAGTGCGATGACTTGTTGTTTCTTTTCTTCGCTCAAGGCATTGCTCATGCCGACAGAGCCTATAAGGGCTCCCGTCGACGTCAATGTCCCGAGCCTTCACCGTTGGCCGGTTTTGAAGTGACCCTGACTGGCCGGTTTTGAGTGATCCCTGAGGCACTGAGAAATCAGCAACCAGAGCGGGCTCTGATCGAAGAAGCGCTGCGCTTCGGGCACTTTTGTGGCAATGGGATGATGGTGGCTCCCAAGATCAGGAAGAAGAACAACAGGAGTTGCTTCGCGCGGTGTTTCCGTTTGAGCGAAAGCCAAAGGGGGCAACGAAAGCGCCAAGAGTAAGCCTGTAGAAAACCTCATAAGGCCTCCAACAAGACTTCTCTATAGGGAAACAGACCGAGATTTGGAACGAGATTGTACACCCGCTCTGCAAAGGTGCGGTGAAGACGCAGCGGTTACGAAAACACGGTCACGAAAATGGTGCGAGTGGCGAGATAGCTGCCGTTTCCCGGGAAGGAGAGAAGATCCTCTGGAGCGACAAGCGCAAGTCATCTTTCCGGCGTTATCAGGATGGAAAAACCAAAGAGAGCAAATCACTCTCCCCGCTTGACACGGATCGACTTCATGGAAGGGACTCATGACGCGAGAGTAGCCATTCTTCAAAAAAGCTGAACGGCTATCAGTTCTCCATCGTAGTCCTTACCGGTTGCGGGATGGAACGTGACCTTGGCCCGGCGGCTTTTCAAAGATGCACAGGCAGGTAGAGCATTAGAAACACCTGCCGGATTGCTGCCTGCGCTCACTTCAACGCGAGAGAAATCGGAGTAATGAAACTTCATCGAAACGGACTGGACGTTCAGAGTCAAGATCCCTGGAGCGCCACTAGCGCAATTTACCGCTGTGATTCTTCCTTGCAGGTTGTAGATACGGCTGTGCATTTCATCATTTTCATCTGGGTCATCGGGCCGAGCCGAAACTCGCGGCACTTCCGCCGCGACGGGAGGCTTGTCCGCGGAGCTATCCGACGTTTCGACAACTTCTGAGTGAGGTTCCTCAGGCGAAGACCTCCTCTTCAACGACACATCGGCTTCAGCCTGATCTCCGGAGGCTTCCCGCATGGAAACGGCTTGCGAAAGCTGTTGTGCCATGACGCGGTCCACTGACGTTCGCGCGGCGGACTCGATCCGGGAAGCGAGCGTTTTGGCGTCCGCCATCTTGCCCATGTTCAGCAGCACGAAGCCGTACGCCACGGCGTAAGACAGATTACCGGGCTCGAGTTCAATTGCCTTGCGACCGGCGGCCAGCGCTTTCTGCCTCGTCTCTGGGTTCATCGAGTAGAAAGTGGCGAGCGTGGCGTACGCCGGCGCGAACTGCGGATTCAGATTCACGGCCTTTTCCAGATCGGCTACGACTGCAAGGCCATTGTCGGGGTTCATTCCCGCTTCACGCAGTTTGGCGCGCGCTGAAAAGAAATAGGCTAGAAAACTGGTGGAATTAAGCTCCACGGCGCGCGCAAACTCCTTCTCAGCGCCGTCCAAGTCTCTCTGGTAATACCCGAGTATTCCCAGGCCCTCATGGGCGAGCGGAAGGTTGGGGTCGGCCTGCACGGCGGCACTTAAGGAAGACCTGGCCTCCTCGAACCGTTGTGTGTAGACATAAAGCTCCCCCTTCTGCGCGTTGACTTCGGCCAGCGGAAGGGCACGGCTTGAGTAGCTCTTTGCGTCGCCTCGAATGGAAGTCTTGACGTCCCCGACAAAGAAAGTGGCCTGGCGGGAGTAAGCTTCCATTCTCTGGGCAAATTTATTCAAATCGCCGAAAGTCTTCTGGGCAGCGTCAACATAATTTCCGCTGGCGTCATAAGCGGCTAGGAAGTCATGAAGGAGATTCCGCTTGCGGGCCTCGGGATCCATTAGCAAGTAGTGCACGATGGCCCAGGATTCGGCGTAAAACACCGAGGCTCGATTGTTCTCGTTGTAATACGGCGAAGAATGATCCGCCTGCAGGAGCTCTCGCACGGGAATGAGCTTGTTTTGTTGGAGGATTTGCAGGTGGTAAGGCGCGATCTTGCCGATTTGGACGTCGTTATCGCGAATGGTGGAATTGCCGAAGAACTCAGCAATGCCTTCGTTGAGCCACAAAGGCAAACCGCGAAAATTGATGTTCATCAGGGCATGCGTGTACTCGTGATATACGATCTCATAAGGATTTTCACCTTCGATATTCGTACGTACCACGACAAAATGTTTTTCTTCCGCCGGCTGATAGAAGCCCCCGGGATGCATGTGGCCCTTCACTTCCCAAAATGCCGGCAGCAGCGATTTCATTGAGTCTTCGTTCTTGACCGCAAAAACGATTACTGGTTTGCCCAAATCGACGCGCAGCTTTCCGAACGAGTTGTGGAACACTTCCCGGATTTCCTCGAACTGGTCCGCTATTTTGCGGGCTTCCTTTTCGCCAGCATTACTGATGACCGTGAAGTTGGGCGAACGGATCTCGACCCACGAATCCTCGTGCGCCGCCCAAAGATCCGGCGAAAAGAACAGACTGCAAAAAGCGAGGATCAGGGCCGGTCTAATCATCTCTCATCGACAATCTTGGCTCTATTTATCATGCGAGCCTCGCACAAAGGGGCCGTCGCGAGCTTGAACCCATGCCCGGCGTTTGCGCAAACCTTGCTCGAGCCATTGGTTTGCCCGCTCCGGGAGGGAGCGTCGGAAATTCTTACGGGATAATAAGAACATTGTCAACACTCCGAAGCCTTAGTTAAGAAAAATGGCGCAAACTATCCGACCTCTAGCTCGTCGAAACGCCCACTCGCTTCCGGCCCGGCCGTCATCACAGATGAGATCAAAGATCTGCTGAACAAACCTGAAGCGCGGCAGCGCCCGAATGATCGGCGCGTCGTACACATTGACCAGAATCGGAACCACTGCAAAACCAAAGACCCTGGCGAAACTAGTGGCTAGCGGGCTCCTCCGGCGAGTCCTCGGTTTCGTTTATGTAAGAAATGGTCCTCGTCGCCGGATCATAGGCGTCCTAACAACAGAATCCGAGTAGCGGCGACCGCAGAGAAGGTGACCGCGGTATGACCTCAGAGTGAGCGCAGGAAATCGAGAATCGCCTGCTTTTCGTTTTCCGTGAGCGCGTTGAAGCGCTGAATCACGGCGTTGGCTTCGGATGGGCCATAGCACGGCGTGTGGGAATTGCCGTCGCAGTCGCCACCCGGTGAAGCATGCGCGCGGATCGCCTTGAGCAAGTCGTCGGTGCGGCCGTCATGCAGAAAGAAAAGGCGCTGGCCAACGCCCCAAAGCGGTGTGGTGCGGAACATGTCGCCCGTGGCCAAGCCTTGCTTGATATCGTCCGCCAGATTCTTACCCATGTGGTGGATCAGCAGGTCCGAGAAGGGGTGAACGGTCAAGTCTTGTAGGGCTGCCGTCTCGCTCTTGGCCGGAGTGATCATGGTCGGCGTGTGGCAGGCAAAGCAGCCGACGCCGGGATTTGACGGATCGGTGCCAAACAGTTGCTGGCCGCGCTGTGCGCTGTGCGTCAAAGGCACCGGCTGCGGCGCGTCCAGGAAGCGCATGAAGATGGCGAACATCTGCCAGTCAGGGAGTTCGTGCAACGGATTGTAGAAACTCTGATTACGCACATCGGTATCGTCCGCGCGGAAAATGTCATTTGGCTCGGATTTGTCGGCGGTACATTCCGGCGATTCGTCGGTGGCTTGCGGGAAGAGATCGTTGGTCACGCCCATTTCGACGTTGTAAGCTTCGCCGGAAAAAATCATGATGGACTTGTTCTGTGCCTTCCAGCCAAAGCGGGTGATGGTGCCGTCGTTGCCGCTGCGGTTCGGCGTGCCGGTAATGCCAAGCGATTCGCGCACAGCGGCTGACGCAGCGTGGCGGCCAAGAATTTCGCGGTCCTGAATTCCATCGAGAATCCCCAAGCCGTAAAGCTGCAGCGGAATGCGGAAGCGCAGATTGCCCTGTTTGTATTGCGATTCGAAGTCGATGGGAGGAAGCGCAGCGGTGGTGCAGGTGTTGGTCTGCCCGAAGGGGAAGATGTCCGAGCGGCCTACGATGGTGAAGAGTTGATGCACGCCGCCGTCGGGTGTGCCGTCCGGCTTCTTGGCGAAGCGCACTTCGCGAATCGGGCCGTATTGCATGATAAAGGAGGGCACATAGTTTGTGGCGCCCTTGCGGTTGGGAATCAGGTGGAACATTGGATTTTCCGGCGCCCGTTGCTGAGCCGGAGGATCCTGCGGGTTGGGCACCATGAAACCACCGGAGCCGCCGACTACCGGCTGGTTGTGGCAGCCAGAGCACTGGTCACCGTTAAAGCGAACCCCGAGGCCGGAAGAGTTGGTCTGGGTGACCAGGTTGGCCAGTGCTGGGTCCGTATGCGAACCAAGAGTAAGGTCGCTGCAGTCATCGCAGATGCCCTCCAGCTGAATGGTTCGTTGGAAGCCTTCGTTGAACATCTGCTGTTCGATAGGCGTGAGTCCGGGGAGCGGCTGGCCGGCCCCTGGCGGCCCCAAGCGCAGACCTGGGTCTTTGGCCGACTTTTGAGCCGGAGTAGCGATGCTGAAGATAGCGATTAGCGCGAAGGTTGACAGCGAAATCATCATGCAACGGGCGGCGGAGTTTAGCGACATGGGCTGGGTCCTCCGAATGACTCGCGGAATCCGTATGTCCAGATGGTCCTGAGGGGACGTACTGGGTTTGTTGCGGGAGCTTGCGGCGTGATCGAAGCGAAATCAATAGAGCGGAGGCATAAAGCACATGAACGCAAAAGGCGCTGATTTTAGGTAGTTTAGCCACTCAGATGGGCGGTTTTAGTACGACGAGCCCATGGCTTGAAGGCCTGGCTGGTGCTAAACTCTCGCGCAAATATGGTTGTTCCCTCCTCAAAAAGCCGGGTCGTGCGCTTTGGTGTGTTTGAGGCGAACTTTGCCGCGCAGGAATTGCGCAAGCGGGGAATACGAGTGCGCCTGCGCGGTCAGTCCTTTGCGCTGCTGCAGATGCTCGTGGATCGCGGCGGCGAAATCGTCACGCGCGAGGAGATGCGGCGTGCGTTATGGCCGGAAGATACTTTTGTAGACTTTGAAAATGGGTTGAACGCTGCGATAAGAAAGCTACGCGCCGTACTGGGCGATTCGCCGGAGAGTCCTCGGTACATCGAGACGGTTCCCAAGTCCGGCTATCGGTTTGTGGCCCCACTCCGAGACACGACACAGGAGCCGGTTAGCCCAGCAGCAGCGTCAGTCAAAGAACCTACATTCCTCGAGCCTTCGCCACCAACCCAACCGCTTAAACACCATCGACTGCGGCCGTTGTTTGGAGGCGGAATCGTGGTTGCAGCGAGCTTGTTCGCCGGAGTGTGGTTCGCGGCTCGACCACCCGCCGCGCCCCGAGTCCTAGGCGGAACAAAACTGACCAACACAGCGCGAGCCGATTCTTACGGCCGTTTGCAAACAGATGGCGCCAGACTTTTTTACCTGGAGAGGCATGGCCATCGCTGGACGCTTATGCAGATTCCGGCATCGGGCGGAGAGGCCCAACCGTTTGCCAACCCGTTTCAAAATACGCGTTTGCTTGCCGTTTCTCCAAACGCTGCGGAAATGATCATCGCACCCTTCAAGCAAAGGGACGAACCGTTGGCGTTGTGGCTCATGCCGTCGGTGGGAGGAGCACCGCGCCGGCTGGGAGAAGTGTTCGCCGAGGACGCGGTGTTCACGTCCGACGGAAGCGGAATAACGTATTCTACCGCGCAAGGAGTTTTTCAAGTTGGCCGCGACGGGCTGAACGCAAAACCGCTAGTGAAAATGGAAGGGACCATCCTCGGTCTAGGCTGGTCGCCGGACGGCAGCCGGCTAAGGTTCGAGGTGCGTAACTTTCAGGAAACAGGTTCGGCGATCTGGGAGGTGTACTCGGATGGCAGCCACCTGCGCCCGCTGCTGCCTGAATGGGGAACTCGATCCTGGCAAGTCAACGGAAGATGGACGGCCGATGGCCGATATTATTTCTTCACGGGGGCGCGCTCGCCGGCGGAAATGACGATCTGGGTGAAGCGCGAGGGCGCCGACATTCTTGGGAGCGAGCGCCCGCCTGTTCCGCTTACCGGCGGGCCGATTGGCATGGATCAGGCGCTTCCGAACCGCGATCGAACCCGGCTATTTACCCTTGGCGTGGCGGAGAAATTTGAGTACGCGAAGTATGACGAAGCGCGTGGCGCGCAGGCCTTGCTGGGGGGAGTCGGAGCTTCGTGGGCGACGTTTTCAGTGGACGGGAGTTGGCTGGCCTATACCGTGCAAGAGGCGTTGTGGCGTTGCAAGCCGGACGGGAGCGACAAGAAAGAACTTGTTCCGGCGTCGCTCAACCCGGGCATTGCTTCGATTAGTCCAGATAACACGCTGGTGGCATTCCAGGGCCATCCACAAGGGCAGTCCGTCTATCGAATCTATGTGGTGCCCTCGGAGGGCGGTGCCCCACGAGAACTGGTAAGCGAGCCATTTTCGGCAAGTGCGCCAGTGTGGTCAGGCAGCGCCAGCGATCTCGCCATTACCTTTTCGCAGGAAGGCCAGGACGGAAATCTGGCTGCGCTATATCGCGTCAATCTCGCGAGCGGCGCAAAGGAAAAGCTTCCTGAATCGAGTGGTTTTTGGAAAATCAAATGGTCACCGGATGGCCGCTACCTGGCTGCAGTTGGGTATGATCTGAAGCGGCTGGCGGTATTCGACGCAAAAACGCAGAAATGGCATGCGCTGGCACAAGGGAACATTATTGGCCCCGTCGCGTGGGCGCCGCATGGATCAACGATCGTGTATCAAGACTTGGGCGAACAAGACCAGCCGGTGCGCAAACTGCGCATTGTGGAGGGGAAGCAGGCTGGTTCGCCGGAACGTGTGGAAGCGTGTAAGGCCTTGCTGGAAGGTGGCGTACTGCGCTGCGGATTTGAAGGCGTGGCTCCCGACGGTGGCTTGGTGCTGCGACTGACGCGCGGAGATCGCGACATCTATTCGCTTGAAGTCAGCCTGCCTTGAACGCTGTCGAAAAATCCACTTTGCGGCGAGTGTGAACACAGCAATCGAACGTCGATAACTGCGCTGCGATTCCGGTGAGTGAAGACGCACTGCTCGGACAAAAAGCACGATTAGGGCTCACCCTCTCAACTACCGGCGCGGCTGTGTTACTCTCGCGCGTATGTTAAGTCCACTCTGCAAATACATTTTCTTCCCCTGGTTGGTCCTCCTTACGCTGCTC
This sequence comes from uncultured Acidobacteriaceae bacterium, assembly GCA_964594885.1. Classification (GTDB taxonomy): domain Bacteria; phylum Acidobacteriota; class Terriglobia; order Acidiferrales; family UBA7541; genus Acidiferrum. The sequence goes on along the minus strand of CAZQOB010000045.1, from coordinate 37,815 downwards.
TTAAATGGGCCGGCGTTAGAAGCACGGGTCACCCGAGTGGAGATCATTTCGCGCACGGATGTGCTCGGAGGAAAGGCATTTGGCGCGGCGGGCGCATACGAGCGGATCACCGGGCGCGTGTATTTCTCTGTGCGTATGGCGAATTCGCACAACCGGGTGATTGTGGATTTGCAGAACGCGGAGAATTTGCAGAAAGGTGAAGTGGAGTTTTCCGCGGATTTCGTGGCCGTGCGGCCGAAGGACCCGTCGAAGAGTAACGGCACGATGCTGCTGGAGAATCCGAATCGCGGGCACGCGCGGATTTTGTCATTGGTGGATGGCGGCGACGAGGACTTGTCGAAGGACACGGGCGATGGGTGGCTGCTGCGCAACGGATTTACCGTAGCGGCGCTCGGCTGGCAGTGGGACGCGGTTGGACAAGACGCGCTGCATATTTACGCGCCGATTGCGAAAGATCACGGCAAGACGATTACGGGATTGTTGCGCGGGGACTTCATGTTGCCCACGAAGACGGACGAAGTTCCGCTCGGGCACATGATGCCCGGGAGCATCGGCGGAACGGAGTATCCGGTTGCCGACCCAAGCGATCCGCGCAACTCCTTGACAGTGCGCGACACGCGCGATGGCCAGCGTACGATGATTCCGCGTTCGGAATGGCAGTTTGCTGCGACGACGGATGGAAAGCTGACACCGAACAACCGGTCGCTGCATCTCGACGGCGGTTTTCAGCCGGGCCGAATCTACGAGTACGTGTACGTGGTGCAGGATCCTGTCGTTGCCGGTCTCGGGCTAGCGGCGGTGCGCGACTTTGCGTCGTACGCGAAATACGCGACACCTAGCGTGGTGCCCGCCAAGCGAGTTCTTGGCGAAGGCATTTCGCAGAATGGCCGCTTCCTGCGGCACTTTCTTTATCAGGGTTTTAATGCCGACGAAGAGGGAAGGATTGCGCTGGACGGTGTGCTATCGCACGTGGCCGGCGCGGGGCGTGGAAGCTTCAATCACCGGTTTGCGCAGCCGTCGCGAGATGCCCAGCCCTCTTCCTCGGTATTTTTTCCCACCGACATTTTTCCGTTTACGGATGAACCGGAAACCGATCCCTGGACACAAGAAACACGCGGCCTGCTGGACCGCGCCAAAGCAGATCATGTCGAGCCGAGGATTTTCTTTTCGTTTACGTCGTACGAATACTGGGGCCGCGCGGAGTCGCTGATTCACACAACGCTAGATGGAAAGCATGACGCGAAGATCGGGCCGAACGTGCGGATCTACCACTTCACAGGGCTACAGCACTATTCCGTGCCTTTTCCTCCAGCGCGCGGCGAGGGCCCGCTGCTGGGACAACAGCCGCAGTCGCCACTGCCGGTGCGGTATTTCTGGCGGGCGATGATCGCCAATATGGATGCCTGGGTGCGGAACGGAACAGCGCCGCCAGTGAGCAGCTACCCGACCATCGCAGCGCACACCCTGGTGCCGATCGGCAAGGTAGGGTTTCCGCATATTCCCGGAGTGAACGTTCCGACCGAGGACAACGCCGGTTATCGGCTGGATTTCGGTCCGAATTGGCGGAACGGCGTGATCGATCTGCAGCCGCCGAAGGCGCTGGAAGTATTTCCGGCGCTGGTGCCGCAGGTGAATACGGACGGAAACGAAATCGGCGGCATTCACTTGCCCGAGATTGCCGTTCCGCTTGCAACTTACACCGGATGGAATCTGCGTGATCCCTCGATTGGAGCGCCGGCACAACGGCTGCCATTTGAAGGTTCGTTCTTTCCCTTTCCGAAGACCATAGAAGAGCGCAAGAAATCCGGCGATCCGCGGAAGTCCATCGCCGAGCGCTACTCCGGGCGCGAGGATTATTTGAACAAGTTCGCCGACGCGACCGACGCGCTGATCAATGAGCGCTGGATTCTGGCAGAGGATCGGGCATCGTTATTGCAGCGCGGCGCCCAAGAGTGGGACGCCGCGGCAAAGTAAGGCCGCTATTTTGCCGGAGGAGGCGGCGGTGGCGGAGGAGGGACGAATTTTGATTCGTCAATGGGGATGTTTTGCTGGAGCTGGTCAACCTGGATGGTGAAGTGGTTGCCGGGACGGGCGACGGTCCAGCGGTACGGAAGCTTGATGCCGTCGGCGGCGCGGTAGTCGGCGTAATCAATCTGCGTGGGATTGTAGCCGAGCGGCGAATCGATAAAGCGGAGCAAACGCAGCAGCAAACCGGATTTTTGATCGAAGTAGAGATCCAGCGGCGGTTCACCTTCTTTGCTGCCGACCACCAGCCAGGTGCCATGGCCGTCGATGGTCTCGCCGGGTTGGGTCTCCCACTTTGGGTAGAGCGATTTCACATCGGCGGCGAAGGCGAAATCGGCGTCCATTTTCGCGCCGAAGGCTTCCTGTTCGTTCAGCATATGGACGCGGCCGGGCACGGCGAGCCAGCCCACTTTTCCGTTGTAGGCAGTGACGCTGTCGCCGTCTTTCATTTTCATGATGGAAACGCGGGCGTTGGGAGCTTTGGCGTAGATTTCGACCGGCAATTTCTGGTCGCCGAAGGCGGTGACGGTTCCCGTGGCAAGGCGGGTGGTGACTTTCTTTAGCGCGTCGGCGCTTCCGACGGCCGCGAGGTATTTATCGAGGAGGCTTTCGGCGGAAGGATTTTCGGAGGCGGCACTGATTTCGCTGTGTGGCGCAGAAGCCAGATGATTCTCAAGGGAAACCACGGGGATACTGATGGGCTTGGCTGAGCCACGATGGCAGCTGTAACAGGTGACCCAGCGCTGGCCTTCGAAACTCTCGTTGTTGATGTTCATAACCATTTCCATCATGTGCCGGGCGAAGAGTTTGGGCTTCTTGTCGTCTTTCTCCATGGCGTGTTCGACGTGGCAGTATTCACAGTCCACGCCGAGCGAAGCAGTGATGAACTGCATGGAGGGAATCAGCTGGTCCGCGGGAATGTCCTTCAGAACTTGAATGTTCTTGAACTGCTGGGATGCAGTTTTGGGCAGGCCACCAGCTTGCGGTGCTTGGGCGCGCGCCCCCAGCAGCGCTGGGAGGAGCGAGGCAGCCAGGGCCAGCGAGACGAGAGCGGCTTTGCAGAAGTTTTGGGTCATTCGATCCTCTCTGGAAGCGAACGACGAGTGTAGCAAAGGAGGTGAGCGGGAGTGGGAACAGCCAGAAGTTTGTGCGTGCCCCGGCACGGTCTAGGCGCGAGGCACTGCCAGGGTGGCCTTTAAACGGACAATTCGCCGCGCTTGGCCAGGGCCCTGATGCGGTCGGCGGCGCGGAAGGCCAGCGCCATGATGGTCATAGTGGGCTGGCCGCGGCCGCCCGTGGTGAGGCTGCTGCCGTCGCAGAGGAAGAGGTTCTTGACGTCGTGAGTCTGATGATCGGCGTTGATGACGGAGGTTTTGGGATCGTCGCCCATACGACAGGTGCCAAGGAGATGGACGCCGAATTGTTGCTCGCTGACCTCCTGGCTCCATTTTTTCCTGGCGCCGGCGGCGTCGAGAAGCTCGTGGGAACGAGCGATGAGCCAGTGGCAGAGCTTTAGGTCGTCCGGATGGTCTTTGTAAGTGAGGCGCAAAGCGGGCAGACCCCAGGCGTCTTTCAGGTCGGGATCGACGTCAAAACCGTTATCGAACACCGGCACCGATGTGCCGTGGCCGTTGACTTCAAACGTGCGAGTCCAGTTGTGGGCCAGCGCGGCTTTGAAGTCTTTGCCCCAGCGAGGCGTGCCCGGAGGCAAGCCGCCAAACGCAAACATGATCGGCGTGAAATCGAAACGGGCGTCGAGACCGCCGCCACCGTAGAAGCCGACCTTGTTGGCGTCGAGTTCGTAGAAGTCATGCAGGACGCGGCTGACGGCGAAGCCCTTGTAGTCGTTGGTCTGTTCCTCGAACAGGCCGACGGAAAACGTGTTCTGGTTGAACATCAGGTTTTTGCCGACGTAGCCGCTGGAGTTGGCCAGCCCGTTTGGGAATTTATTGGAAGAAGAGAGGAAAAGGAGGCGCGGAGTTTCCGCGCCGTTACACGAAAGAATGACGGCTTTCGCTTTTTGCAGGTGGACATTTTTCTTGTCGTCGAAGTACAGAGCGCCGGTGGCGCGGCCGCGATCGTCGAGCTCGATTTTGTGGACGTAGCTGTTGGCACGGATTTCGCATTTGCCGGACTTTTCGGCGAGCGGAATCATGCTGGCGAGCGAGCTGGACTTGGCTCCGACTTCGCAGCCAAAGGCGAGGCAGAAGCCGCAATTCACACAGGCCGGGCGTCCGTTGAGCGGACGGGAAAGGATGGCCATGGGCGCCGGGAACGGATTCCAGCCGAGTTTGCGGGCGGCGCGCTCGAAGATGACGCCGTTTCCTTTCACCGGAAGCGGCGGCATGGGATACGGCTTGGAGCGCGGTGGATCGAACGGGCTGGCACCGGCGAGGCCGGAGACGCCGACTTCCCATTCGACTTTGCTGTAGTAAGGCTCGAGGTCGGCGTAGGAGATGGGCCAGTCCACGAGTGTGGAGCCGGCGACCGCGCCGATCTTGCTGCGCTCCTTGAAGTCGATTTCGTGGAAGCGCCAGAAGTTCGCGGTGAAGTGGTTGCTGGTCCCGCCAACGGCCCGGCCATAAACCAGCGCGCGCTGAGGATTGGCCTTGTCCTGCGGCGTCTTGCGAAAGCTGGTCGGTTGCAGTTTCGGGTGATTGGTCAGGAGGTCTTCCTGCATGACTTTGATTTCGTCGTGAGAAAAATCGGATTCGTGAAGGTAAGGGCCTTGCTCAAGCACGACGACACTGAAACCATTGGTGGAAAGTTCCTCGGCCAGGATGCCGCCGGCGGCGCCGGAGCCGACGATGACAAAATCCACGACGTCTGAGGTTTTGTAGGTGGTTTTCTGCGTGGTCATTTCTTATCGGCGTCCTTGGCGACCGGTTGCCAGCCGGGATAGTCCTTGTCAACGGAGCTGAAGGGCGGCTGAAAACTGTGGGCAGGTTCGCGACCGATGACGGCCCAGCCGACACCGCCGCGATTACCCTTGCGATCGGATTCCGGATCGATGAGGAAGCCCATGATGGTGTGAGCGCGAATCACCTCGAACAGCGGCCGACCGGCGGCGCTGGAACGGAAATTGCGGCGCGCGGAGCTTTGCGAACCGGCTTCGTCCAGCGATTCCATAACCGATTGCTGCTGCTCGGCGGAGGCGGTGGAAAAAGACACTACGCCCGGGAAAAGTTCGGCCACTCGTTTTTGAATTTCCGGAAGGCCGTCGCGGTAGGTCTTCTGGTCGTCGCGAGAGAAGGTCATGAGCGCGCGGTCGATAAAATAGACGACGCCGGCTTCGCGGGCGCCGGGCGTGCCGTCGCTGGGAATGATGCAAGAAGCGATGGCTTCGACTTCTTTGGCTTCGGCAGGATTGAAGAATTCGAATTTTTCCGGCAGCGAAGAGGCAGCCGCTTTGTGGGCGTGTTCGGCGGCAGAAACGACAGCCGTCCAGTGCGTGGCGGCCCAGGTTGCGCCGAGAGCCGCGACTCCGCGCGACAAGAATTTTCTGCGATCGAGTTCGCTGATCAAGTTTTTCCCTGAACAGAAGATGGAAAGAATGTAAGCTGCGCGGTTGAGAAGGTCAATGCCAAAGAACCGATGGAGTGGAACGAGCGAACGGAATTCGATTTCCAAATTGGCCTGATGAACAGGGTGGTTGGGCAGTTTGAATTTCGGCCCTGGTGTCACGATCCCGGAAATACCCATTACCCGAACTGAAAAGGCGATGGTTTGCGGGCTGCGGTGAGGCTGCGCTAGGATAGAACCGTGCGTGTTTGAACACGCAATTCCCCACCGAAAAATGGCGACTCTTACCGGAGCAATCGGGACCGGCAGCAAGTGGCTGCTGGACAAAATTGTGGGCGCGATTGCGGCCACCGGGATTAATCCCAATGTACTGACGTTCCTAGGACTGGTGGTGAATTTTGGCGCTGCGGCTTGTTTTGCCGTTGGAAAATTCTTTCTGGGCGCGGTGATCATTTTCTTCGCAGGCTTTCTGGACATGCTGGACGGCCAGGTGGCGCGTCGCCAGAACCGTGTGACGGCGTTCGGCGCGTTTTACGATTCGACGCTGGACCGGTACGCGGACATGGCGCTGTACATGGGGCTGCTGGTGTATTACTCGGTGAGCGGGCGGACGCCGTATGTGGTGCTGGCGGCGGTGGCAACGGCGGGCTCGGTGATGGTGAGCTACGCGCGGGCGCGAGCGGAGTCATTGATTCCGCTGTGCAAAGTGGGCTTTATGGAGCGGCCGGAACGGCTGGTGCTGCTGATTATCGGGGGAGTGTTCAACCGTATGGCGCCGGTGCTGTGGGTGATTGCGATTGTTTCGACACTGACGGTGATTCACCGGATTGTCTACACCTGGCAGGAGACACGCGCGGGGCGGACGCTGCCGGGAATCCGCATCAGCTTGTAAGCTCCTCGTTGGTTTCGAGTGCGTCTTTCGTTCCCACCTCGCGCAGACTCGCATCCACTGGTTCCGACACGATTTCACGAATTCGCTCGCGCAACGTTGGCACGTCTTCCTTATTTAAGCTTGACGTGTATATGGTGTCGTGCAGATGGACGGTGATCGTGGCGGGCCAGAACATCCAGTGGCCGGTACGGTGGTGCTGGAAAGAGCCGACGATGCTGACGGGCACGATGGGGATTTCCAGCTGTTGAGCGACGCGGAAGGCGCCGTCCTGAAAGTCGCTCACGCGACCGTCGCGAGTGCGCTTGGCTTCCGGAAAGACGATAAGACTGGTGCCGGCGTTGATGGCGTCGCGAGTGAGGCGCCACATGCGCTTGAGGTCGGCTGGGCGGCGGACGTCGGGAACCGGAACGTTGCCGAAACGCTTCATCAGCCAGCCGTACACCGGAATTTCAAAATGCGATTCCAGTTCCCAGCCGCGGACAAATTGCGGAACTGCGCAGTAAAGTACAAAAGGATCGAAGAAATTGACGTGATTGGAGATGAAGAAACTGGTCTGCTGAGGATCGAAGCCCGGAGAGCGGACCGCGCGGATTCTGGCGCCGGCGAAAAAGATAATTCTGCGGCACAGGCTACGCTGCAACCAATCGTGCTTCTTGGGATCGAGAAAAATTGCCAGGACGATGAGAATGGGGACGGCGAGCCCGAAATGCACAAGACTCGCCGTCCAGAGGAACGCGCTGCGAACCACCAGCCAGACCCGTTTCATATGTAAACGTCCAAGGCGGATGGCAGAACATCCAGGAACTTGCATTCCAGCGAAAGAATTTCGCCGTCAATTAAAACGTCCGACGGAGCGGCGTTCTTGAACTCGACGTGTTTGACAGACTTGCGCGATGCGAGCGGATGCTGGATGTGCGTGCCGGTGAAAAGACGCGGCAACATGCGGATCAAGCCCAGGCGGCCGATGGGGCCCCAGCGCACAAATTCGATGAACCCGTCGGACGGATCGGCGTCGGGTGCGATCATCATTTTACCGCCAGTGAATTTGCTGTTGTTGAAGGCCAGGAACAGGCTGCGGCGCTCGTCCCATTCCGTTTCGTCATCGCTACGCAAAACAAAGGCCCGCCGCCGCAGGGGAACAGTTCGAATAAACACACCCAGAAGATAGCCAAGCGGACCGAGCGGCTTGAAGTACCGGTTGGTGACGACGCCGACGTCGGCCGGAAAACCGAGGCTAAGAATGTTGATGGAAAACACTTTGCCGGTCGCATGCGTGAGCCGGACCAGATCCACCGGGCGTTTGCGGTTCTCGATCAGCGCAAGCATGGAAGCCTCGCCACCGTCGCGGGTGAAATCACGGAGAAACGAATTGCCCGTGCCGAATGGCAAAAAGCCAAGAGAGACGCGATCGGAATCGACGAGAAGTTCCGGATCGCGTCCGGTGAAAATACCGTTAAGAATTTCGTGAGCCGTTCCGTCGCCGCCGACTGCGAGAAATTTGCGGTAGCGCTGCTCGAAAGCTTCGCGGGCAAGTTGCCCGGCGTGGCCCGGACCGGTGGAGGCGATGACGTCGATTTGCAGGCCGCGGTCGCGCAGCCTGGCAAGAGCCGGCCCGGCAAGCCTTCCACACTTGCCGCCTCCCGCAGCCGGATTAACGATGGCCAAAAAACGGTCCTTTACGATGGGCATGGAGATTAGAGCGGGAGTATAGCGCGGTCGCGGTCGAGTGTGGCGAGCTGGTCTTTGAGCAAGTGCCGCTTCAGACGACGCCCGGTGGTCCGCGGAAATTCCTGATCCGTAACGACGACACCCTGCACGCGCTGATGGCCCTTCAACCGGTTGTTGCAGGCGAGCAATTTGTTCTTCAGGTCGTCGTCGTACGACTGCCCTTTTTTCAGGCGCAAGACGAGTACCAGCTGCTCTCCGACCATGGTTCGCTGCGGCCAAAGGTAATTGGCAGCGAACACGCAGTACTCCTCCACCGGCAGGTCCGCAAAAACGCCCTCAACGTTTTCGGGAAAGATGTTCAGACCTTCCGGAGTGACAATCATATTCTTGCAGCGTCCAAAAAGTTGTAGGTGGCCGGTGGGATCGCAGCGGCCAAGGTCCCCGGTATGGAGCCAGCCATCGACGATGGTTTCCGCGGTTAAATCAGGATCGTCGAGGTAACCGGACATAACTGTTTTGCTGCGAACCAGAACTTCGCCAATGCCCTCACCGTCCGGCGCGTTTATCTTCACTTCGACGCCGGGAAGAGGTCTGCCGACAGTGTCCGCGCGGAAAGGTTTGAGGTCGTTGACGCTGATGGCGGTACAGGCTTCCGTCTGCCCGTAGCCATTGGCGACAGGGATGCCAAGGTCATAGAAAAATTGCAGAGTATCAGGCTCAGAGAACGCACCGCCAACGATGATGGTGCGCAGTTCTCCGCCGAGCGATTGATGCACCTGCTTGAGCAACAATCGGCTAAGTCCTAATCGAGGATGAGACCTGGTGAGAAGTTTATTCAAGCCTACCAGCGCGTTGAACATGCGGCGCTTACCTTTCGGCAATTCGTCGAAACGGGACTGAAAAACCGCGCGCAGGTTCTTTAGAACCAGCGGTACAACGCTGACATAGGTGATCTTGTAGCGAGTGAAAGCATCGCGGAAGAATTCCGGCCGCAGCGTGCGCAGATGGACTACGGTCGCTCCACACGTGAATGGCCCTATGAAACCGACCATGAAGTCGATGGCATGACTGGTGGGGAGGATGCTGAGGTAGCGGACTCCGGGCCAGAATGGGTAGATAGCAGTCAGAGCGGCGCACTGTTCGAGATAGTTGCCGTGGGTCAGCATGCAGCCCTTGGGGCGTCCACCGGTGCCTGAGGAGTAGCCAATGCAGGCAACGGCGGAGCGCTCACGCGAAATGAACTCGGGTGGCGGAGCTCCGCGAAATTCTTCCCAGCGGGCCGCGCCGGCGAGATCAGCATTTGCGGGCGCTTCGACGACCAGAACCAGCCGAACCCCAGGGGCGGCAGAGCGGCCGGGCGATTTGCTTAACCTGGTCCACAGGGAATATTCGGTGACAAGAATCTGAGCGCCGGAGTGCGTGATCAGTTCCCACTGCTCATCGGCCGTTAACATCCAGTCGATCGGAACGAGCACGCCACCGGAATACAGAACGGCGTAAGCAGAAATCAGCCATTTGGACTGATTGGTCATCACCATACTGACGCGGGTTGCAGGAGCCCATCCGGAATCCTGCAAAGCCCGCGCTAGCGCCAGGGCTTGAGCGCCGAATTCGCGGTAGGTCAGGCGAGCCTTTTCTCTGTCGCGATCGGCCTCGATCAGGCACGTTTCCTCAGAGAAAAGGGATACGGCATCTTTCAGTGCCGCGCCAAGCGAGGAATATTTGGTGAGATCCAACATTACAGGCGGGCGTGGATGCGTTCGGCGAGGGTTTTGAAATCGCTGACGCCCTGGACTTCGTAGTCGGGGAGTTCAATGTTGAAGTGATTCTCGATGCGCGAGAGCATTTCGAGGGTTTGCAGGCTGTCAATGCCGAGTTTCTGGAAGAAGTCGTCTTCGGGCGCGAGCGAGCCCGGAGCCAGCTTGAAATGCGTGACGGCCAGGTTCAGCACTTCTTGCGTAGTTTGTTCGAGAGTGGGCATGCCAGGAATAATTTAGCATTCTGGCTTGAAGATGCGAAACTGGGCCTGAGATTTGGATTGCGCAATAGAAATCAGTTTCTCAGAGGAAACCGCGCCGGACCGGTTTCGGCCCGCATTCACTGTGGTCACAACCTGCGCAGACAGCCTGGGTTTAGGGCGGAAGTCGAAGCTACGATCGAGGGGACGAAAAAGGATCCAAAGGCGGTCCAGCTATGGCTGATGGGGCATGGGGCCGGTGTTTTCGACGAATCGTTTGAGGCCGGCCATGACTGCGGGGCGGGTGAAGAGATCGCAGAAGATTTCGATTTCGCGGCGGAGCTCTTCGCGAGGGACCGGCTTGATGAATTTCTTGGCGGCGGCGCGGGTTCCGGCATCGAACTTTGTGACTTGAGCGGCGGTGGAGCGCGCGATTTTCAAGGCTTCGCCTTCGGCCGCGAGCTGGGCAACGAGCCCGACACCTTGCGCGCGAGTGGCGTTGACGCTGCGGCCAGTGAGCAGCAGATCGCGCACAAAGCCGTTGCTGAGGTCACGCTTCAGGCGCGGGATGCCGCCGAAGCCGGGGATCAGGCCGAGGCGCAGCTCGGGGAAGGCGAAGCGAGCCATCTTGTCCGCGATGATGACGTCACAGACGAGCGCGAGCTCGAGTCCGCCGCCAAAGCAGACTCCGTGCACCGCCCCGATCGTCACAAAAGGCGCCTCGTCGAGCCAGTTCAGCACGGAGTGAATGCGTTCGAGAAAATTGCGTACCCCAGCGCTGCGTTCGCTTTCGCTCAGTGCCAGCGCGCTGTGGTAAAGCTCGCCCAGATCGGCTCCGGCGCAAAAGCCGCTCTTTTGTACGCTGGTGATGATGCAAGCAGCCGTCTCCGGCGCCAGCTGCCGTGCGGCAGCAACAAATTGCTCCAGTTCGCCGAGCATGAGCGTGCCGATTTCGTTGGCAGGGGGGTGGTCGAGCGTGAGTTCGATCACACCATCCTTCCACTCCCAGCGCAGGGCTTTTCCCTGGAATGAATTCATGCCGAAGCCTTTCGCGCGTACATGGCGTTAATCTCGGCATCATACCGTTTCGCAATGGCGTCGCGCCGGATTTTGCCGTTGACGGTGAGCAGGCCGCTATCGACAGTGAAAGAGTCGGGCAGAATGGTGAAATTGCGAATCTGACGGTAGTGCGGCAAATCCGCATTGATGCTGTCAATGGCGGACTGCACAGCGGCGGATTCGACGTTTCCAGTCGCGAGCATGCAAACAAAGCTGCGGGCGTTGCCGACGAGAACGATCTGCTGGGCGGCGGGGAGGAGTTGCGCGAGCTTGTCTTCGATGGGCTCGGGGGCGAATTTGTGGCCGCTGTTGAGCACCAGCAGGTTTTTGAGGCGGCCGATGATCCGCCAATTGCCGTCGGCGTTGACTTCGCCCTGATCGCCGGTGTGGAACCAGCCGTCGCGCAGGACTTTGGCGGTTTCTTCGGGGCGGTTCCAATAGCCCGGGAAAATGTTCGGGCCACGCACGATGATTTCGTCGTTTTCTGCGAGTTTCATTGCGATACCAGAGACGGCGCGGCCGACGCAGCCCGGCTCGATGGGAACACGCGGATTGTCCAGCGTGCAAAGCGCAGTAGTTTCGGTGAGGCCGTAGGCTTGCAAAACAGGGATGCCGATCATCAGGAACCATTGCTGGGTTTCCGGCGCGAGCGGCGCCGATCCGCAAATGAGGGCGCGCAGATTTGGCCCGAAGCGCTGTTTCACTTTCGCAAAAATCAGTTTATCCGCGAGTTTGAGCCAGATGTCGTCGAGACTTGCGGAGGGCTTTCCGGACTGGTGGCGATTCCAAGCCGCGCGAGCACGGATGTAAAGCGCGCGGATGGGGCTGATTTGCCCGGCGATATTTTCTTCGACGCCGCGTTTGACGCGCTCGAGCAGAGTGGGAACGTTCAGAAAGTAGTGCGGTTCGGATATGCGAATTTCGTCGGCAAGTTTGTTGAGGTCGGTAGAGAGCGTCAGCACGCTGTCGCGCAAAAGCGCGGAGAGCATCAGCATCCAGCTGGCGGCAAAGTTCATCGGCGCATAGAGGAAGATCTGATCGGGCTGACTCGTCTGGTCCATCAGCTGATCCAGGCGCTCCGTCGTGCAGCCGGTCATGTGATTCAGATTCGCGATGTTGAGGCAGACGCCTTTGGCGTCGCCGGAGGTGCCGGAGGTGTAGATGATGGTGAGAAGTTCGTCGGCGGCGCGAAAGCGCAGTGGGGAACTTTGGGCAGACTGTGAGTCCGGTGCGAAAATTTGATCGAGTATTAGGTGGCGCGGGATTTCGGGCCAAGCCGCGGCCAGAGCATGATCCATTTCCGCATCGCCGCAAAGGACCAGCAGCGGCTGGCAGTCCTTGAGCATGGCCACGAGTTCGCTGGGAGTCTGGCGATGGTAGAGCGGTACGACGACGATGCCTTCGGCCATGAGCGCGAGGTCAGCAGCGATCCAGGCGACGGAATTGGGGGCAACCAAGCCGCAGCGCTCTCCCGGCTGGACGCCCTCCGAGCGCAGCCAGTGCCGGGCCCGCTCCACTTTTGCGAGCAACTGGCGGCCGGTTACCGAAACAAACTCCGCACCACGCACCTCACGAAGCACAACAAGATCGGCCGCATCCCGCAAACGGTCGATAATTTTGTTGAAGAAATTCGGCGGAAGATTCGGCATGTAGAACTATTTCGATGCGGCCAGCGCAGCTTCCGAGACATCGTGCTTTTCCGCCAGCTGCGCCAGGGTTGGATGCAGAGGCGGTAGATAGTCTTCCCAGGAACGCACGCCGCTAGGCAGCGGAAATTCCGGATACTGGCGGCGCATGACGTCTTCGAAGATGACGCCCATGCGGGCCATCACTTTGAGGTTTCGAACCACGGTTTCGCCGACGCCGAGGCGAATGGACTCGGCATCGGTGACCAGTGTCTCCATCATTTGCAGGATCTTGTTACCAAGGTCGGCGTCCTCCACTCCTGCGCAAAGATGCTGATGGCCGCGCTCGCGCATCAGATTGCGGATGCGCTCGTCCATGGTGACGCCAGCGGAGGCAACCAGAGCGGGCATGCAGGTGACGATGCCGTGGTAGCGCGAAGAAACCATGTAGGAAGCTTGGCGCAAAACCGAAACCAGCTGGTACATGTCGTAAGCATCGGAAGTGAAGATCGGCAAGCCGGGAATCTGTTCGCAGATGGCGCGGCAGGCGACAGCGTCGAGGCGTTCGGTGGCGACCAGAACAGTGAAAACTTTGTGTCGCTGCTGGAAGGCGCGGGTCGCAGCGACGAAACCGGCAATGTATTGTTTGAACTTGCGATCGACTTCCGCGCCCGACTCGTGGAAATAGACAGTGCGGTATTGGCTCTCCTTGTACGCACCGGTGGTAATGCGTGCCGTGTACTTGGCGATGGACGCTTTTACCGGCCAAACGAACGGATGGATCGGGCAGATGATCATCAGCGGAGTTTTTTCGTCCCAACCGACGTCGCGCAACGCTTTGCGGCCGTAGGAATCGGGATGCGGCTCGAACGTCCAGGCCGTGTCGGTGCCCAGTTCCGTGGAAATTCCGAGCTTGCCAAGGACGGTTTGCGATTCAACGTTGCGGGTGATGACCAGCGAATCATGGACGTAGCGCGCGCACATTTGTTCGACGAGCGTATCCATGTGACCGGCTTCGGCACCGTAGCCGACCGACAATTTGTTTTCGGAGGAAGCCAGACCCAGCGAACCGATCATCATGGTGGTCAGCGCATTGGCAAATTTGCTTTTGAACATCGAGCCTTCACAAGCCACTACGCCGTGATTCTGGCGCACTTCACGGTACAGGAAGGGTGGAAAGACGTCGGGAAGGAAAACCTGGCGCGTGCCTTCGAAGTAGCCTGTGGTGCGATCGAAGCTCTGGGTCATGACGCTGAAATCGACGTTTCCAGCGCCGAGGACGTGGCGGATCTGGCGGATCATTTCGTTGACACGAACGTCCGACCCAGTGTTGCGTGTGCCGTTGTACCCGGCGAAAAGCAGCCTTAATTTCTCGCCGGACTGCCAGCGCTGGCCACCGCCCAGCATCCATTGCAGGCGCGTCAATTCGATCAGAATGCTGACCCAAGCGACCAGGAGGAAGTCGGTCATGCCACAGCGCCTCCGCTGGCCGATTTTACCGCGGAATGGCCGTGCGGCCAGGGCTTTGCGGGATAGTGGAACTTATTCTGGCGGCTGAATTTCAGAAGCGGCGTGGCGTAGGCAGAAAACTTCGCCGGCGTTTCGCCGCCCAACTCTTGCACCACTCGCGCGTTGTCGAAAACCGTATTCCAAACGAGATAGGGCCAGAAAACCTTAAGCAGCGATGCGCCGTGGCCGAGACTGTTTTTCTTATGCGACAGCCAATTCACGGTGCCGGAAAATGTGCCCCCGAGCGAAGGAAAATACGCTGGCCGCGAGCCGCCGCCAGCTAGGGACAGGGAGTCAGTGATTTCAGAATAGCTCTGCGACCCCGCACCCGAGGAAAGATGGTAGCGGGGGTATTTTGGCGAATCCTTTTGATGAATGCTGACAATAGCCTTGGCTACGTAATCGGCTGGCACGATATCGATGCGATCGGTCGGCCGCAGGGGCAACACCGGAAGGCTCGCCAGCACGCTGAAGGCCTGCACCATATCGAACTGGGTAGTTTCCGGACGCTTGCTGTCACCCAGCACGATCGCCGGACGGAAGATGGTCCGGGGCACATCGGCTAAGAGCTGATGGACCATGTGCTCGCAGAATTTCTTGGTGCGGGCGTATGGGTCGTAGTCCGAGCGCGCCCAATCAATGGCGCTGTCCTCTTGAACGACTTCGTCCTGGCGCATGCCGGCGACCGCTACGGTCGAAACGTGCGAGAAGCGCCGCAGCCCGTGATGATCTCTGGCGCGGCCCGCTAGCTGAATGACTTCCAGCGTGCCCCGCAGATTTACGTTGAGGCACTGCTTTTCGGATTTGCGGTTGAGCGACGCGGCGCAGTGAATCACGGAGTCTGTAGTCTGCACGAGCGACTGGTAGGCGCCTTCCGCGAGCCCGAACAGCGGTCCGGTCAGGTCCCCTAGAAAAATCCGCGCGCGGTCGTCGAGATATTCCTGAAACTCAGCGAACTCCATGTGCAGTTGCAGCGATTGCCAGAGGCGTTCGCGCGCTTCTTGTTCATTTTTCGCGCGAACCAGCAAATTGAGCGGATCACCGTGATCGCGCAAGAGTCCAGTAGCCAGATAGCTCCCGAGATATCCCGTCGAGCCGGTGAGAAAAATGGCCATGCGCTAGTCGTTTTCTCCGGAAGTGGCCACGGCTTCCGTTCTGGACGGCGATTCTGCGCTCCAGCCGAGTTCGCGTGCGGGGCGCGTTTCCAAGGGGCGGCCTTCCATCAATGGATAGCACCAGCGGCGCAATGCAGGCACATGGATGTTGATCCAGTAGTCCCACCAATCTATGGATTCAGGCCGGAAAGCAAAATCAGCCCGTTCGTCCTCGGGAAGCGCCGCGGAGAGCAGCCGCGCATTTTGGCACTCGAAGACGTGCTCGTTATGCAGAATAAAAGGTTCGTAAAGTTCAATCAGCTTTTCCGCTCGGTTCAGATCGCGCTCAGCTTTTGCCAGCGGCGGTTTTTTCATACTGAGTTTTTCGGCCACCCGATTGATGCCGGAAACGACGGCCTTCTGCATGGGAATGGAAAGCCGCTCGTAGCGCTGCTTGGACACGGGGATGGTTTCGAATTTCAGCTTCAGCCAGTGCTCGATGCCCTGCTGGGTCTTGTAGTGCTTGCGGTGGGCCAGGCCGGTAAGCTCGATCGAACGCCCCATATCGCAGGGATTGATCCCTGAGGTCGCCAGTTGATATAGGCGAGCATGCTTGCGCTCGATCAGGGCCGCGGCAATGAGCGTCATGCCGTGGCAAACCATGTCCACTGGAATGATGTCGAGGCACTTTTTGGCGTTGGAAGGCAGCTGGCGAAAATTGGTGCCCAGCAAATACGAAAGCGGTCCGGAAGTGTTGATTCCTTCATTCCATCCGCTGAAAGGCGTGGAGGTGGAGCTCTCGACAATGGAGGGCCGGACGATGGCGATCGGCAGATCCTTGCCCCGGCGGGCCAGAATCGATTCACCGAGGCTCTTGGTAAACGTGTAGGTATTCGGCCAACCAAGGTATTCCGCGCGCTTCATGCCGACCCGAGTGAGTTTGTTGCGCACCCAGCGGCTGCGGTTGCGCTTGAGCACCCCGTCCAGTTCACCGGCGGCGACGCGCGATTCGTCCGCGCCGCGGCCCAGGGCCTGACGGCGCAGCGCGCGCGCAAGCTCCGGACTCTCCGAGCGTTCCTCAATGCGCTGAATGGTTTCGCGCAGCGAGGCGATTTCGCGCTCGGCGTCGAAACTTTTCATTCCAGCCGGTGTGTAATTGTCCTCGACCTCTTCACTCACGCGCCCATCGCGCATGCCGACTACATAGCAAGTCGACAGATGCATCAGCGCCGAGTGGTCGCTGCTGCGAACGAAATCAAGCAGGTGTTCGGCCGATTCCACGTTGGAGGAGACAGCTTCGCGCAAGTCCGGGTTGAAGTCGGTTAACCCGGCGCTGTTAACCACCAAATCCAGCGAACGCGCGAGCTTTTGGCGAACGGACTCTGCCAGGCCCAGGCCGGATTGACTGACATCACCCTCCACCACGTCAATTTTCTCTCGAAGAAAATCGCCCAGCCGGGCGCCGTGCCTGGTCTGCAGACCATCCAGGGTTGGCGACTCCTCAACAATTTTTTCCAGGCGTTTTTGCGCACCGGTAGTACGGTTGCGGCGGATCAACAGCGTAATCTTGGCGATGTCCGGCACCCGCTCCAGCAGTTCCACCATCCAGACTTTGCCAATGAAGCCGGTGACGCCAATCAGCAAAATATGCTTGCCAGCCAGAGCCCGACGCACGCTCAAGCTTTCTACGTGTGGGGCACTGTCGAACGGCACCACGGCGGGAGCGTTCATTGAGGCGGGGCGGCGCGAATCCTGAACCGCGGACTGCAGATCGGCGGCTTCCCGCAGGCCGAGCTGCGATAGCAAAGCCTTCTCGGTCCCGCATCCGTCTGCGCCTCCGGACGCAATCCAGGCGAAGGGTCCGCGCGGACGAATCACCGGCGCGAGCAGGCGTCCGGTGGCCGCGCCGTTGCGAAATTCCATGCGATTGGCCAAAAAACGATCGACGGCGAGATACCTGGCCAGCGGACGCACAACGTGGTCGAGCGACTGGCCGACCAAGACAACTCTTTGCCCTTCGTCCTGCGCGCGTCGCAAGGCATCGAGAGACTCTTTGCGGAGGCGTTTTTTCAGGAAATACTCGAAATACTCTTCGCCCAGAAGATCGAGACGATCACGGGTCACACCGCGAAGCAGGATGTAAAGAAGACGCGTGGCGAAGGTGCGTCCCGCGAGATAGGCTCCGGGCCGCAGCAAGGTGATCAGAGCCATACCGGCTCGACGACGCCAGCGCTCGGCAAAGCTTTGTGAATTCCAGGTAAAGAATCCCACTTGCCGGAGCGCGCTTAGCTCCAGCAACGAGCCTTCCACGGACCAAAATACGTCGTCGACACCGCTTGTCAGACGCGGCGAAACAAAATTCGATGAACGTCGTTCGGACATTGCGGGCCTGTGCCTAGCGACGCGCGACCTGCGCCGCCAAAATGCTTAGAGAATTGTATGCCAATTTAGCGTCTACCCGTCCGACCGATCGACCTTGACCCGGGGTCTGGATCACACCCTGGCGCATCGCAGCTATCTCCCGCCGTTTGTTGTCGTTGCGAGATTACGACGGCCCCTTGCGAAAGTGTTACGTTAACATCCTGCTGGCATGTCCCGCAAGGCTCGATGTAGTCGACCGTAAGCGACCCCGACGTTCCACCAGGCGCCCGGGACCCCAGCTCATTCATGGTACGGCTGCTCAGCGTGATTGCGATGAGAAGGAGACCAGCTACAGCTGAACTCGCGAGGATTTCTGTCCAGGGCACGCTGTTGAAGTCCGCCTCGGCGATTCGCTTCGGCAAAGCTGCGGCAATGATCGCTCCGAGGTAGAGCGGCACAAGTAGCAGCAGCAGAAAGCGAGTCCCGAAATACGGATACGCCATACGAAAGGCCATCCACAACGCGGCCTGCGGAAGGACGGCGATCAGGCTGAGTATCGCCACCCGGTCCAGGAAGTCATACCCGCCTGTCCGGCTGAGGATTCGATACAGCCCAACCACGATCAACGAGAAAGCGAGCAGCCCGCCAGCAAGGTCGTCCATCAGCGAGGCATCCCACTGGCGCAACGAATCTACAAAGGGCAGCAACGTGCATTGCCCAAGCAGCACAATTCCGAGCGCACCGGTTAGGTACTCATCTCCGCGCAGCCCAATGATGACGGCCGTGATGACCAGCGCGACGAATAAGGCTTCCCATTGGACCGCAAACGCAGAGTGCGGACTAACCGACGACGTGGCTTGCAGATACGTCAGACCGAGAACCCGAACGGGCTGGCCCAGCCAGAAGCCCATCAGGCTTTCTGGCAGGAAGAACAGAACAAACTGGGCGGTCCAATACAGCGGATAGACCGACGCCAAGCCTAGGGACAACAGGCGGAGCCAGCGCATTTCAATCCTCAGCAGGGCGTGGATTGTGCACTTACGCCGGGACTTTTGCAAGAACTAGGACCAGGCTTTCTAAACGCCCCAGCCGTAACGTTCGGCGTGCTCCAAAGTGCGCTGCATCTCCTGGTGCAGGATTTCCATAAACCCAGTTGTTCCAATGGGTTTCGAGCCCGGGCCGATGAGGTCGGGGGTCCGGTAACCCGCTCCCAACACCCGCACTACCGACTGCTCGACCCAATCCGATTCGAGGTTCAGTCCGAATGCATCGCGTAGCATCATCGTCGCGCTCAGAATCGACCCGATCGGATTGGCACAGTCTTTGCCGGCCAAGGTTGGCGCCGAACCGTGAATCGGCTCAAACAACGGTGCGCCAGAACCAAAGCTCGCCGAGGGAATCAACCCGATCGATCCGACCAAAGCCGCGGCCGCGTCGCTCAAAATGTCGCCAAACATGTTGGTGGTCAGCAAAACGTCAAACTGCGACGGCTTCAGCGTCAGCTGCATCGCCGCATTGTCCACGTACAGGTGTTCAAGCTGAACATTCGGATGGGCAGCGCCCATCGCGGTGACCGTTCGGCGCCACAACTGTGAACTGGTCAGAACATTTGCCTTGTCTACCGAGCACAAACGGTGCGAGCGGTTTTCCGCGCGCCTGAACGCAAAGTCGGCAATCCGCTCAATCTCCGGGGTCGAATAAGACTCGGTGTCCCACGAACGTTCGGTCCCACCTTCTTTGCTGTTGCCGCGCTCGCCAAAATACATACCGCCGGCGAGTTCGCGCACGATCTCCAAATCCAGATCGCCCAGCCGTTCTGGCTTCAGCGGCGACATGCCACGCAACGGCTCCAGCAGCTTCACCGGACGCACGTTGACATACAGTCCCATGCCCTGCCGCAAGCCCAGCAGGCCGCTCTCCGGCCGCTTGCCTACAGGCAAGGAATCCCACTTCGGTCCGCCGACGGCACCCAGAAAAACGCCATCGGCCCGGCGGCACGCGTCAATCGTGGCGTTTGGGAGCGGCACACCGGTAAGATCGATTGCCGAACCGCCTATGGGATGTTCCTCAAATTGAAAATCGTGATGGAACTCCCGCCCGCACTCTTTCAGCACGGTCGCGGCGGCGGCAGCCACTTCCGGGCCGATGCCGTCGCCCGGAAGCAGCACAATGGTCTTTTTCATGTTTGGCCTTGCGCTAGCGAAATAGGTTGGCCTTGATTATACAGCGCGATCAGGCGACCGAAGCTTCCGCGGCTACGGCAGAACCGCCGCGGCGAATCACCTCGTGCGCGATGCCCAGAATGTCGCGGGCGCGCACCGCTTTTGATTCGTCGGCCAGCGCGGTCACGCGCCGATACACTTCGGCCAGTTCGGCGTCGCTGGCTTCAAAGCCCAAATCGCGCAGCGTCTGGCGCAGGGCGTTGCGCCCGGAGTGCTTGCCGACCACCAGCGAACGGGACGGCACGCCCACCGTTTCCGGTGTGATGATTTCGTAGGTCAGCGGATTCTTGATGATACCGTCTTGGTGAATCCCCGCCTCGTGCGCGAAAGCATTTGCGCCGACGACGGCCTTGTTTGGAGCTACTGCAGCCCCAGTCACTTCGGTCAGGAGACGGCTGGCCGGAAAAAGTTGATCCAGCTTAATGTTAGTCGTAACCGCAAAGCTCTCTTTGCGCACCGCCAGCGCCACGGCAATCTCTTCCAGCGACGCATTTCCGGCGCGTTCCCCGATACCATTGACAGTGCACTCAATCTGCCGCACGCCAGCACGAATCGCGGCAAGCGAGTTCGCCACGGCCAAGCCC
Organism: uncultured Acidobacteriaceae bacterium; assembly: GCA_964594885.1. Classification (GTDB taxonomy): domain Bacteria; phylum Acidobacteriota; class Terriglobia; order Acidiferrales; family UBA7541; genus Acidiferrum. The sequence continues at coordinate 17,297 of CAZQOB010000045.1, read as the reverse complement.
AAATCGTCGTGGCAATGCGCGCTCAGCGTGATTCCCTGCGGGTCGCCCAGATGCTCCCGAACCCTTCTGAACATCTCGCCGTACTCTTCTGGAACTGCGTAACCCACGGTGTCCGGGAGATTCAGGGTCGTCGCTCCCGCCTCCAACGCTACTCTGCACACTTGGCACAAGTACTCCAGATCCGTGCGTCCGGCGTCTTCGGCCGAAAATTCCACTTCTCCCACGTGCTGCCGGCCGTAGCGGATCATCGAGCCGATCGCTTCCAGAGCCTGCTCGCGCGTCATGTTCAGCTTTACTTTCAGGTGCAGATCGGACGTTGCCAGAAAAACGTGCAGCCGCGAAAACGCTGCGGGCTTTAACGCCTCGATGGCCGCATCGATATCCATCTGCTTCGCCCGGGCCAACGCCGCGATCGGCACGGCGCGCACTTCGCGTGCCACAGCCTGCACCGCTTCCAGGTCGCCGCGCGATGAAATCGGAAAGCCCGCTTCGATGATGTCCACTCCCAGTTTGGCCAGTTGCCGGGCCATGCGGATTTTCTCGTCGGTCTTCATCGAGAAGCCGGGCGACTGCTCGCCATCGCGCAGCGTGGTGTCGAAAATACGGACTACGTCCATAGGGTTTCCCTCAGTCTTAGTAAGGCAGAGAAAGCCCTGCGGGTCAAATTTATCTTTATTCTGTATTTGATAATTCTGTCTTATAATGACCGCTCCTCATGGATCTCAGCGAACTCCAGGTCTTTCTTTCCGTGGCCCGCGAAGGCAGCTTTTCTCGCGCCGCGGAACGGCTCTACCGCACGCAACCCGCGGTCAGCCTGGCCATCCGCAAACTCGAAGAGGGCCTCGGCCAGCCGCTCTTTGTGCGCGGCGCGCGCCCGGTACGGCTCACCGACGCCGGCAATCTCCTGCGCGACTATGCGGAACGCCTGATTAATCTCCGCGACGAAGTCAAAAAAGGACTTACCGAGCTGGAAGGCCTGAACCGTGGCGAACTTTCGCTCGGCGTTAACGAAAGCTCCATCCACGCCCTGCTTCCGGCCCTCGGCGAATTCCGCAGGCTGCATCCCGGCGTGCAGATTCGCGTCCATCGCATGTTTTCCCGCGACATTCCGCACGAGGTGCTCAACTACCGCCTGGATCTCGGCGCCGTCTCCTTCGTTCCGGGCGAGCCGCAACTGCAGGCCACTGAAATTCTGAAAGACGAACTGACCTTGGTGGTGCCGCCAAAACATGTGCTCGCAAAGAAGAAAGAAGTGGACGTCACGGACCTCGAAAACGAAAGCTTCGTGGCCCACAGCGTCGAATCGCCGTTCCGCCGCCGGGTGATCGAACTCTTCGGTCGCAACCGAACCACATTGAATATGCCCATTGAAATGCCGACGATCGAAAGCATTAAGCGCTTCGTGCAGATGGGCATGGGCGTCGCGATTGTGCCGCGCATGTGCGTTGCCTGGGAGATTGATCACGGCTGGATGAAGGAAGTGAAAGTCCGCCAGCTCAACCTGCCCCGCCACGTTTATCTGGTTTCGCGCAGAGGCGCACGTCTTCCTCACGCCGCCGCCGAACTTTTCAGGCTTCTCAAAACCGATTAGCACCGCGACTCGAGTTGTGGCGGCAGGTCTGCTGCACTTTTTTTTTCTTTGCTTCCTGGCTGAAGCGTAACTTTCGCCAAATTATCCTTGACAAATAACTCTACATATGTAGACTTACTGCATGGCCCTGCGACTTCGCTTTTCATTGCAAACTTTGGCGCTCCTCCGCGCTCTTGTCGACCGCCGGTCGGAATGGAGCCATGGTTACGCTCTTTCCCAGCTCACGCAGATCTCGTCCGGTACGCTCTACCCCATCCTGATGCGCCTGGAAAAACTCCGCTGGCTCGAGACCAAATGGGAAGGGCCCACTGGCGGGCGTGCCCCTCGTCATCTCTACCGGCTTACTTCGGAAGCCCGCACCTGGGCCCTCGAGGAGTTACCGCATGCTCGGGAACGCAAGCCCTGGAAGCCTGCCGCGTCGGAGGCTTGAAAATGTCCCAAAACTCCGCATTTTCTAAGACTTTGGCGCGCTTCAACGAAAGCTTCAGCAGTACGCTCGTCAGGCTTTGGCCTGAAGAAAACAAGGCGTGGGGTCTCGCTTTCGCGTCCGAGCTGTCCGCAATTGACTCGCCGCAAACACAGTTCCGCTGGCTGCTGGGAGGAACCATGCTTTTGGCCCGCGCATCAGTTCAATCTTTTCTCGCTAGTCTTCGCCGCCCGATCGGTGTCGGCCCTGCTGGGAAGTCCGGCGGCGGATTTCCCGCCGCGCCGGGGCGCCATCCTCGCCTCCCGCGATTCGTGCAGGTGTTGCTGCTGCTGACGACTGCAGGGATCTTCGCACAACCTGGAACCCGCGCAGTCTTCCGTTCTATTTCGGACTCTTATACCGGACCCGACCGGGAGTCATCGCCATCGGCCGAAGTCCGAAGAATTCAATATCTCGCCGAGAACAGTCAGGATCCGCAACTGCTGGCCTTCGTTTCCCTTTCGCACGATGACGAAAGTAAGAGACTCGCCCTCGCCGAAGCCGCCATTCAGCGCGACCCCTCTCTCGCCTGGATCGACTACGAGAACGGTTTGCTGCCGTTTGACAACATCACCACCCAGCACGGCCTTCCTGAAGCCCGGATTCAACGCCTAATCGCAGCCGATCCCGGAAACGCCGCTCTTTACCTGATGCGCGCGGAATCCGTTGCCGCAGGGTATCGCGTAAAGGATGCGCAGGCCGATCCCCAAGCCCTAGACATCGCCTCCTGGGGCACGCTCGCCTCCCGCGATCCGGCCTGGCTCGCCGACATGCACGCGGCCTTCTCCGCTCCCCGCTACGATCCTTACGATGGCAAGTTCCTGCAATTGGCTCAAGACGTGATGCGCCGCTACGCCATGAACGATCCTCGCATTCTGGCGAGCCTGGCGGGCCGTCGTCCTCTTTACGTCTATCCGGCCATCCGAAACTACTCCCGGATTCTTCTTTCTGATGCCGCAAAGGCCCAGCGTGCCGGCAACCCGGAACTGGCGATCGAAGACTGCTCGCTGGTTCTTTCCTTTGCCCAACGGATCCGCCCCGCCAATTTTTTCCGGCTGGAAGCCTGGACCGCCAACGAAATCGAAGCGCAAGCGTATCCGCTGCTTCAATCCCTGTACGAAAAGTCTGGCCGCCACAGCGATGCGCTGGCCCTCTCAGCTCTCATGGAAAAGAACCGTGCGGAACGCAATTCCTATTTCAGCGGATTCAAAGGTTCCTCCCGGCGGGGCTTTCCCCATTGGACCGGCCAGGAATGGTCGGGGCTTTTGATGCAAACTTCCGTCCTCGCCATCTGGACACTCCTCCCTCTGTCGCTGTTGAGCATCGGCCTCCTGGCGTCACTGAGCCAGCGCCTTAGCGCCCGCCTGCGCCATTGGGCCAGCCTGTTTGCCGATTTTTGCCCTGGTTTGCTGGTCTTAGCTTGTGCGGTCCTGTTCCTCGCCTATTCCCCGTACGACCGCGCCTACCGGCAAATGCTGCAGGATTCCCTCTTGCCTGCCCGCTACCTGCAGTTTTTCGATTCGGCCTACGCGCCTTTTGCTTTGCCGCCGGAAGTCCGCAGGGCCGTCGAGTCGCTCTCCGGCCCTCAGGGTGAGATGCTAGTCTGGTCCGCCCTGGTCGTGGTACTCCTCGCGTTGCTGATCATCCTCGGGTTAAGGAAATTCCCCAGTCGCGCGCGAGAGGAGCGATAATCCCAGCGGGTGATTGGAAAGTTAGCGAGGAAGCAATTAGTTCTGATCAACCTTTTCGCGAGTGGGCGCTTCGCTGGCCAGGGTCTGCAGCTTTGCCAGCCGCTCCCGAGCCAAGTCCGCGTTTCTTCCCTGCGGCACGGACACCAAAAACATTTGCAGTTCGTCAATCGCTCTCGGGTTTTCGTTCTTTCGCATGAAAATCTCGGCCAGCAGCAAGTGCAGTTGCGGAAAGCGAGGCCGCACGTCCAACCGCTCCGCTTGCAGCCCGCTCTTTTCCGCTTCTTGCAGGCGGTTTAAATTGAAGTTGGCAGCTGCGTTATAAAAATTTGCTTCAGCGTAATCCACGGCGTCCAGATCCAGCACATAGCCGGTGACCTTCGCATAGTTCAGCGAATCATGGGCCAAGATATGCTGGGTCAGCCCAAGGACTTGGGGCCAATCCTGCCCTTCAAACGCCATCGCCGCCAGCGAAAGATATGGCGGCAGGAACTTGCCGTCCAGCGAAGTAGCCTTCAGAAACGCCGACTGCGCGGCTGCGCTTTGTTTCTCCTTCCGCAACACGCTCCCCAGTTCGAACCATGCGCTGACATACTTCGGAAACATCTTCACGGCCTGCTCGAACTGCTGTTGGGCTTCGGAAAGTTTGTCGTGGCGCAGCGCTTCCATGCCCTTCACATAGGCGCGCCTGGCGTTCTCAGGCGCTTTATAAGGAGCGGCGCTCAGAGCCATCCCTTTTACCTTGGTCGTTCTCTCCACCACAATCGAGCCGACATTCACGCTACTGCCCGAAGGTGTCAGCTCCACCAGGTTGACCGTGTCCGACCGAAACCCGGAAATCGAGGCGCGCAGCTCACAATTTGCAAGTTCCCTCCGCGGTACGCCCAGATTGAGCGCCCCTTTCGACATTCCGGCCTTGGGATCGCTCTCTCCGGTCGCGTCCAGCACGGCCTCTTGCATCGTCCCCAGTTCCATCGTGAAGTCGCCATGCGCATTCGCGTACACCTGCTGGCGCACCCTGGTGTTGCAGAGGCGTTCGACGATCACATTGGGGGGAAGGGAGGTTCCGTCGCTTGTCGCGACGCTCCCGCTCAGAAACATCACACGGTCGCCGTTGAGACTTTCCGGCAACGTGTTCGGCGTTAAGTTGGTGTTACCGCGGGTTGGGTTCGAAACGGGTGCCGGACTCGGCGGCGGTGCGGGCGCCGGCGGCTTCTGGGCCAGAGTCACCGGTACCAGAAACCCCGCTGCGATCGCCAATCCAACCAACCTGCTCATGGCCAACTTCCAAAGAGGGTGGGAACCTGAATGCGCGCAGTTTAGGCTCCGGCAACGCGCCGGTCAAGAATCATCGTGGCAAAATCTTGTCTTGGCTGAGGCCCAGCGATACCCACTTCCCTGAATCCCCGTTCCACTCTAAACTTTAGCTTTGCATTCCTAGCTCTCCGTAATGACCAACGTTTTCTTCATCCTCGCGGTCGGCTTCCTTCTTGGCATGCGCCACGCCACGGATCCTGACCATGTGGTAGCCGTTTCGACCATCGTCAGCCGTGAAAAGTCAATCGTCCGCTCCGGCTGGATCGGCATCCTGTGGGGAGTGGGCCATACGCTCACCATTCTGGTGGTCGGCGCAGCGATTATTCTCTTCGGAGTGGTGATTCCGCCGCGTGTCGGCCTGGCCTTGGAATTTTCCGTGGCGCTAATGCTCATCCTGCTTGGGGTGCTGAACCTCACGGGCGCCATGCGCTGGCTCAGCGAAAAACTTTCTCCGACCCATCCCGAACACACCGGCTCGCATTCCCATGTGCACGTGCATGGCGGACACATCCACTTCCATTCGCACACCCACGGGGATCACCAAGGACAGGGCGCGCACCACCGACACCAGCAGCAAGGCACCGAACCTGATCAACCGGAACATCACGGGAAGGAAATCAGTCCGCCCGGTTGGCTCGCGGCGCCGGTTGAGAAACTCGGATGGTTTCACGCGCTGCGGCCATTGCTCGTCGGCATCGTACACGGACTGGCGGGCTCGGCGGCTGTGGCGCTACTGGTGCTCGGAACCATCCGCAATCCGCGTTCGGCCGTGTTTTATCTGCTGGTGTTTGGACTCGGGACCATCATCGGAATGATGCTGATGACGCTGGCCTTCGCCGTTCCCATGACGGCAGCAGGAAACCGCTTCGCGTGGCTCAGCCGAAGCATGGTGACCGCCACAGGCCTGCTCAGCTTGGTGTTTGGATTCGTGATCGCCTACCAGATCGGCGTGGTGGACGGCCTCTTCGCCGCGCATCCCAACTGGACGCCGCACTGAGCGGGTTTGCAGCGAAGGCTCAGATCGGAAAATGGGAAATCAGGCCGCTGCTTCAGCCACCGTCAGAAAGTTCGGGACCAGCTTGGTCAGCCCCGCAACTTGCAACACGGCAGTGCCCTGAGGCGTAAGTGCAGCCACTGCGAAGGCTCGGGATATAGAGCGTCGATGCACGAACAGCTGCACCAGGGCGCCAACACCCGCTGAATCCAGGTAGCTGACACCACTCATGTCCAGCACCAGCTTGTGGGTCTCCTCAGGGCGAAGCTGCTGGAGAAAGCCGCTGACTGTATCGAGGCTCAACTTGCCGGTTAGGCGAGCCACCAAAACGCCGTTCGCAGCAGGCTGGCGGTCGATGTCTAATTTAGCTGTTTGCATAGAGTTAGAGCCTATCGCGGTGCCGGTTTCGAAGCCATGAATAAATTGTTACAGAATTGCGACATGCGGAAGCACGGGTTGTTCGGGTGACAATAACCCGATTGGTTACGCCACCCTAGAACGGCAACCTGACAGTGAAATAGCCTTCTTTCCTAGGCTCGGGGCCCCTCCGTTCTCGCCGTCAAGCACGACTACGCGGACACGTGGCTGACGGCTCGAGTGATCCGAAGAACCGGTTACTGCGTAGGAGAAGCCATCTTCTTAAGAGACCAGCTGCCATGTACTTCTGCCGTTTCGGTCCTAGCCTCTGCCGTGCCTTGCAGCTCTCCCGGTTTGACCATCACACCGGTCAGGCGCACGGTAAGGTTGTCGAGACCAGTTGATTTGGGATCCGTGAAAAAAAGGCTGGAGTCCCGAATGCGGAAGTCCGACAGCTCGATCGATTCGTCGGGAATACTCCTTGAGCGGTACTTGATCTCGAGATGAGCTTTCAATCCTAGGGCATTCTGGACCCGCAAGATCAGGTTTGCGGGGCCGACTGGATACAACAAGGTCGTTCCTTCCCATGTGCCCTCCAAATCCTGCGCAGACAAGGGAAGGCCGGCGGGCAGAGGCGGCACTGACGGCACTTGTGGCGGCGAGACTTCGGGGTAGCCCATGTTTCCGGCAAGCAGCTGCCAAGTGCTCCAGGCTATGGTCTGAAAGCGTTCGGCTTCGTTGGCACTCAAATCCACCAAGGTCGCGCTCTTTCCGGCCTCGGGCTTCTCCGTGTCTAGGTTCACCGGCGTGCCCACGAATTTCGAGGGTAGTCCAATCGGGCTCTGACGGAAAATCGTCGCGTATAGAACACAGGCAGCGAGGTAGGTTCCCGCCGGCGAGGGATGCGAACCATGTCCTTCGTAAAAGAGCCCAGGCCCCAGCTCTCCCCGGCGGATCGTCTCCCAAGCCATGCCAACGGGTGCCAGCAAGGACCCGGTATCCTTCGCGACGCGGGTATAGGCGTAGGTCAGTGCAGACTGATCTTCGGGAACATTTTTCGCCGACCAGGTAAGGAAGAACACCGGCGTTGCGCCCTTTTCTTGCGCTGCCGCGGCCCACTTTTCCGCGTACGGCCGAAAAACGGCATCACTGTTGACGTGATCCTTACCGTCAACCCAATAATTCGCTCCCAGCGTGCTCTGTTCCTGCAGTACTACAAAATCCCATTTCCCGCTCTCCAGCAATCCGCGCGCTCTGCCTTTTTCCCAGTGATCCTTAAGCCGCCAGCCACCCGGCGCGAGCATCGTCGTTTCAATTTTGCCGCGGCCAGCTTCCGCGAGTCTGGCGAACACTTCCGGCAGATTATTGAAGTAGGTGTAGCTGTTGCCGATGAAAAGAACCCGAGTCGTCTTCGATTGTTGGGACCTCGCGGCTGGGGCCGCGAATAAGAAGAGGAGACCGGCAATCAGAACCGTTGTCGGCTTCATTCGAGCCTCGCAAGATCAGACGCTCACGGTGCATAGGTGATGCGATAGATGAGGTTCAGGCCGTCATCGGAGACCAGGAGCGAGCCGTCGGGAGCAGTCGTGATGCCAACAGGGCGACCGCTGACGACCGAACCCCTGGGATCGGGAACTAGCCCAGTCAGGAACGGGACCGGGTCGGCAGAAGGCTTTCCATCCTTGAAAGCGACAAAAGCCACTTGGTAGCCGGAGCGAATAGAGCGATTCCACGAGCCGTGCTCGCAAATGAAAGCGCCGCCGTAGTAGCTCGTCGGAAACTGTTTGCCGTCATAGAAAGTGAACTGCAGCGGGGCGACGTGCGCGCCGAGCAGCACGTCGGGAATGACGGCACGCGCGACGAGATCGGGCATTTGCGGTTTGACGCGCGGATCGACGTTGCCGCCGATGTAGCTGTAGGGCCAGCCGTAGAAGCCGCCGTCCTGAATGCTGGTGAAGTAGTCAGGAGGAAGGTCGTCGCCAAGTTCGTCGCGTTCATTGACCGTGACCCAGGGCTTGCCGGAGACCGGTTCGATGGCCAGACCGACCGGATTGCGCAGCCCGGTTGCAAACTGGCGTGCATTCTTGCCGTCGAGATCGCAGATGGTGACCGCTGCACGGATCGCGGGCTCTCCGGTATTGATGTTGCTGTCCGAACCGACCGCGACGAGCAGGTGCTTGCCGTCGGGGGTAACGGCGAGGTTGCGAGTGTCATGGCCGCCGCCAGGCAGTTCCAAGAGTTTCTCCTCTTCGCCCGTTCGTTCGGAAGTCTTTGGGTTGTACTTGAACCGCACGACGGCGGTCATGTCGCCGACATAGACATAGTCATCATGGAAAACGATCCCGAACGGACGCACCAAATGGCTCGCGAACACTGTGCGTTCCTGCGCGCCGCCAGTGTGTTTGGGATCGCGAAGGATGACGATGTTTTTGGCGCCGGTCTCGGCCAGGAAGATGTCGCCGTTGGGAGCAACGGTGAGCAGACGCGGCCTCTTAAAATTTTTGGCGAAAACGTTGATGTGGAAGCCGGCAGGAACTTTGGGGAGAAATTCGGCGGGAGCTTCGGACCTTTCCGGACCGTTGCCGGCAGACTTGGTAGCAAACGGAGCCGGCAGGTTCGGCTTCTGGCCATGGGTGACCTGCGCGGAGGCAGTTCCAGCAAAAATTGCGAGAAGAGTGGCGATAGGGATGAATCGGCCTGCAATTTTCATGATGTCCTCGACTGGTTTGGTGAATTCCGCTGAGTGTTGTTTGCCGCGAATGATTGTAAGCCAATCGCGCCAGACCGGCAGGAAAAAGACTTTGCGAGAAAGCGGCATTGCTTGCGCCTGTCTCGATTTGACGTATGGCTATCGTTTTCAGATGCATGCGGCTCGCCGGGAGCAGGGGATTCGCGGTCTTAGCCGCTAACTGAAAGCTCACAAGGCTCGGCGCTTTTACAATTTGTTGACGCAATCTCCTCGCTCCCTAGTGATTCAATGGCGACATGTAACCCAACGAGGGCGCGTCAGCCTGTACAGTGGGGTTGCCGAATCCTGACAAAAGCCGAGGTTCGCGGTCGTGGGCCCGGCAGAGGAGCCGCATGAAAAGGTATTGCGTTGTTGCATCCGCGATGTTGGCCGTCGCTTCATTTTCCGGGGTCGCCATGCCGGCGAAGCCCGCGCCGAAAGCTGTAGTGGTGGAGATTAAGAATGCGGTAGGACAAGCGATCGGAACGGCCACTTTGACCGATGCCGCGCCCGGCGTTCGGATCAAACTGGACATCAAATCGCTGCCGCCGGGCGAACACTCAATCCACATTCACCAGATTGCGAAGTGCGAACCACCTGATTTCAAGTCCGCCGGGCCGCACTTCAACGGAACCGCCGGCGGACACGATCACAGCGGAGCACCGCTCGGAGACATACCGAACTTCGCGCTGGTGGTGGCCGCGGATGGCACGGCGCATGTGTCGGTGGTGGCGCCGAATGTGACGCTGGGAGCAGACGATCATTCGGTCTTCGGCAATGGCGGGACGGCGCTGGTGATTCATGCCGTTGCCGCCGAGACCGGAAGCGGTTCGCCGCCGCGGATCGCCTGCGGTGTGATCAGCAAGCCAGAGTAATCCGGGCCTTCGATCCGATACTTTGCGTCCCGTTCGGGCCGCTTTTGCGCCCTCGAGAATCGCGACTCAGGGTGCATCGGGCCGCTCGGTGACGGGCTCTCCCGACGCGCCAGGAAGTTGCACTTTGCGGCCGCCGAGGCTTTCGCCTTCCAACAGCGCATGCAGGTCGCGGTAGGCGTAGATCGTGGGGGCGTGATTCTGCATGAGCCCGCCGGTGTCGGCGGTCGGGCCGTAGTTGCTGTGCAGGCTACGCCCCAGCATGCGCAGCATGGCCATCTGTTGTCCGCGATGATGCGCGGTGTGCGTCAAGCGACGGGTCATGATCCACGCGCGCGTTTTTGCCAGGTTAAAGAACCGAGTTTCACCCTCCCACCAAGCTGCAGTCGTGCGTTCTAGCTGACCGAGACGCTTGCCGCTGTCTTCGGCATAGCGCTTGATGAATTCGAGCCGGGTTTCGTCGCGCGGCAAGGGCGGAGCGCCGACGTCAATCTCCAGCATGCTCATAAACCAAAAGTTTTCACTCAAGCACTGATGAATCATCTGCTCGCGGACACTGCGGCCGCGAGGATCAGCGACGCTGGGACGAAAAGGGAGATCGGCGTCGGTGAATTCGCTCCAGACGCTCAACACTTTGATGCGTTCCGTTGCGTAGGTTTCGACCAGAAAATCGTAACGCATCGAATCCTCCTAGGTCCCGGCGGTGCGGCCGAAAACAGTTTGCCATGCCCGGGCCGTCCGGATTTATGGTAGTCTTCCCCCGTTTGCACCTCGCAGCAGGCCTCGAAGTGCTTCAGCAGGGACAACGCCGCCTGGAGGAAGCGCCATGAAAGCAAAAAGCCTGGTTGTGGTAGCGGGAGCATTGCTTTGCGTTCTCGGAATGACGTCGTGCGAGACTCCGTATCACCAGCAGGAAGAGCGTTACGTCTTTGTCGCCACCAACATCAACCTTCCCTACTGGCAAGAGGCGCAGGCGGGACTGCTGGACGCTTCGAAGCAGATGGGCGTGAAGGCGGAAATGGTAGGACCGGACAAATTCGATCCGCAAGCGGAAGTGCAAGCCTTCCAGTCAGCGGTCAACGGCAAGCCCTCGGGAATTATGGTCTCGGTTGCACGCCCGGAACTGATGCAGGACGCCATCAGCGCGGCCGTGGCGCAGGGGATCCCGGTGATTACGGTGGACGCCGACGCGCCAAACTCCAAGCGTGTAATGTTCGTCGGAACGGACAATTTCCGCGCCGGCGGCGAGAGCGGCAAGCGGATGGTGGACATTCTGAAGGGCCAGGGACAGGTGGTGGTGATTACGATTCCCGGACAACTGAATCTCGATGACCGTGCGCGCGGAATGAACGAAGCGCTCAAGAAATATCCAGGGCTCAAGGTCACGCAGACCATTGATGACACGGGCGACCCTCGCGTGGCGAACGACAAGACTTCCGCGTTGCTGACGGCGAAGACGAAAATTGACGGAATTATCGCATTGGAAGCGTCAGGAGCATCGGGCGCGGCGGAAGCGCTGCACCGGCTGGACGCGAAGATCCCCATCGTCGGATTCGACAAGGACCCGGAAACCCTGGACTGGATCGAACGCGACGTGATTTCGGCGACGGTGACGCAGAAGCCGTATGTGATGGCGTACTACGCGCTAAAGTTTGCCGACGACCTGCACCACAACGCGGTTCATGACTTCAAGGATTGGCGGACTGCGCCGGCGCCGCCCATGCCGACGTTTGTGGACACCGGAACGGCGGTGGTGGACAAGAGCAACCTGAAAGCGTTCCGCGAGGCGCTGGCGGCACATCCCAAGCCGCTGTAGAGGCCAGACGCACTGCCCCCAGCAAAATCTTGACTCCTGTCTCGAAGGAGAGTCGTGGGAGGAGTGCTTGTGGCCTTGCTCCCACGTTCGGGGTGTAACGGAGGAAACTGCAATTGAGACCAGGGCGAGTGTTCGGTACCGCCGCAGCGTCTCGTTATGCGGACTATGCCGGGCGGGAAAATAGCTGGCTATACCGGAGAGCCTGTAGGGCCACTGGAATCGTGCCGTTGCGCGCTGCGGCCCGCGGTGAGCAACCACCAATCTTGGCAGCGGCGCTTGTGGCCACATCAAAATTCTTCAACATTTGGCGGAGTCGAACGAATCGCGATTGACTTCGCTTCCGCGGAGGCGTATTCAGACCGTTACGCGCAGGGCATTTTTTGCCAGACCGCTGCGCGATTCAAGAGCGATTCATGGAGGCTGCAATGTCTGTACCAACCATTCCGCCGGGATATCACACCATAACCCCGGGCATTACATGCAAGGATGCCGCGAGGGCCATCGATTTCTACAAGGAAGCATTCGGAGCGACGGAAGTGATGCGGATGGCCGGCCCGGATGGCCGGATCATGCATGCGGAGCTCAAGATCGGAGACTCACACGTGTTTGTCGGCGACGAGTATCCCGGAATGAGCGCTGCACCTGCGGCTGAATCCCTTCCCTCGCAGTCGCTGTATCTCTATGTTGACAACGTGGACGTCATGCACGAGCAGGCAGTAGCGGCAGGCGGCCGCGTGGGGATGCCGGTCGCTGATATGTTCTGGGGCGACCGGATGAGCAAAGTGATCGATCCTTTCGGGCATCACTGGAGCCTGGCGACGCACATCGAGGACGTGGCTCCCGAGGAAATGGACCGGCGTTCGCGCGAGTGGTTGGCACAGATGGCCAATCGGGCCATGGCAGCCGGGCAAAGCGGAAGCTGACGCCATCACCGACCGAGTTGGCAAAACACAGATCCCAAAGCGACCAAGTGCCCGGGGAGTGCTGTCCCTGGCCGTGCTAAGCTCTCCGGGCCGGGCAAAATCTTCGGGCGAAGCGGCATCATACCACTACAGCCAGCTATGAGTTCCCGTCGCATGAGGACCGTCAAAGTGGGCGCACTTTTGTTCGCCTGTGGGGTTTTGGTGTGTTTGGCGGCGCGCGGGCAGGAAAGGCCGGCTACTGGGAGCAAAGTCGTGGACAACTCCGGCCGGGCCACCGGAGAACGCGGGAAGAAACTGGTGTTGAAAGATGGAACCTTCCAGCTGGTTCGGGAGTACCACCGAAACGGCGAACGAGTGCGCTACCTCAGTGCGGAGAGGGGAGACTGGGAAGAGATTCCCGCGGCGATGGTGGACTGGGTCGCAACGGCTAAGGCCGATGCGTCGGCATCCAAGGAAGCGGATTCCCTGGTGGCCACCGTGCATCATCAGGAAGAAGAGCGCAAAACTGAAATGCCGATGGATGTGGACGCCAGCTTGCCCGTGGCGCCGGGAGTTTATCTGCCTCCGGGCGAAGGGATGTTCGTGGTGGAAGGAAAGTTGGTGACGCCGCTGGAACAGGTGGGTGCGGCGGAGCGTACGGACAAGAAACAGTTGTTGAAGCAGGTGTTCTCGCCGGTGCCCATTGTTCCCGGTAAGAAAAATATTGAGATTGCGGGTGCGAAGTCTATCCGGCGAATCAATTCGGAGCGGCCCGAGTTCTACCTGCGGGAGGCGCCGCCAGACCCGGACCGCCGGTCGGAAGTGCGCAAGAGCAGCCGGCCGGGAGAAAGCGGGCCCGAGATCGAACTGGTGCGTTTGAAGGTGAAGGGCAGCAAGCGGGTGCTGGAATCGATCAGCAGCATGTTCGGCGTGCAGATGGGCGAAGATGTAAGCACGGTTTCACTGCAGCGCTGGGACGTGGCGCAGAACGTATTTCGTTTCACTGTGAGCGAGGCCCTGCCGGCGGGCGAGTATGCATTCGCGGAGGTTTTGCCAGACGGAGTAAACCTGTACGTGTGGGATTTTGGCGTGGACGTCAGAAAAGCGCCAGCAAAAACAAAAGAGTAGTGGCGGAACCAATCTCTGACTATTTTAGGAGACCCTGCTTGGCGGGCGTGAACGCTTCGCGCAGCAGATCCAGTACTTCGATGATGCGAAACGGTTTTTGCAGGAAGAGTGCGCCCTCACCCATTGAATCGGAAACCGGATCAACCAGCTCGCCGGTCATGTAGATGACCCTGGGCTTGTGCGAACCCGCGGCAGCAAGAACGTGAGTGGCAGCCGCCCGGCCCTCACTGAGCGGACTATTACCCTGCAACCGCAAATCGCAAAGCAAGGCGTCTTGAGGCTGGCGGCGAACGAGCTGTGCCGCCTCCTCGGCCGTCGCAGCGCAAGTAATCTTTAAGCCGTATGCGCCCAGCCCTTCTTCGAGTAGCGAACGGATGCTGTCCTCATCGTCGAGAACGAGCACGTTTAAGCCCCGGAGAACATCCGCCTGCGGGCGCTCGGCCGGGTCCAGCGCGGGTTCGGATTCGTGAGCAGCCGGAGGCACTGCGGGCGCCGGTAGTTCCGTAGTTTCTATGGCCGTCGGCACGTAGACGCTGAAAGCGGAACCACCGCCAGGAAGCGACTCTGCTTGAATGGTGCCGCCGTGCTCGCGGATCAGAGAAAGACAGATGCTGAGGCCGAGCCCGGTACCGCCTCCAGGTCGCTTGGTGGTGTAGAAGGGATCAAAAATTCTGGGCATGGCCTCGGGCGCAATGCCCACGCCGTCGTCCTGAACGGTAGCGACAAGATTCCTACCTGCCGGGGCAATCCGAATCTGAATGCGGCCGGATTCGCGGACCTCGCGAATGGCCTGTTCGGCGTTGGAGATGAGATTGAGAAAGACTTGAATTAGCTGGTTGGCGTCGCCGACGATGGGCGGAAGATCCGGTTGCGGCGTGAAGTCGCACTCGACGCGATTGCGGCGAAGCGAATGTTCATGCAGCTGCAGGGTACGTTCGATGATGGAGCTGAGATCGACCGGTTTTTTTTGCGGCGAAGCCGGCCGCGAGAACTCCAGCAGGTTCTGGACGATGCGAGCCGCCCGGCGCGCCTGACGGTGGGTGAGATCCAGCTGGCGCTTCATCGCAGCGTCCAGGCCTTCGCGTTCCCGGACCAGTTCGGTAACGCCCAAGATAGCGGTCAGTGGATTGTTCAATTCGTGGGCGACGCCGGCAAGCATTTGCCCCATGGCGGCGAGCTTTTCCGCCTGAATGAGCTGTTCTTCCATGCGTTTGAGGTCCGTGACATCGCGGCCGGAAAGAACAACGCCTTCGATCTTCCCGATCTCGTCCGCAAGCGGGCTGAAGTTGAACAGAATGCGCCGCCATTCACCCTGCTTGTTACGGACCCGGACTTCCATGGAGCCAAGACTTTTCCTGCCTGCGATCAGGTCATGGTAGAGCGATAACAGTTTCGGAGCGTCTTCCGGATGGGTACGGCCGCCCAGTTTCATTTCCGCAGCTTCGGCTAGGTCGTAGCCCAGCACTTCGCGGCAACGAGGGCTAACAAAGGTGTAGTTGAGCTTGGTGTCCAGGACCAGGATGAGGTCCGGGAAGCTGTCCACCAGACGATGGGCAAACTCCTGCTGCTTGTGCAATTTGCGTTCGATTTCGCGGCGCGAGGTGATGTCCATCAACGCGCCCTGATAGCGGATGATCTTGCCGGAGGGATCGCGCACGGCAGCAGCCGTATTCAGGCAGGTGATGGGAACGCCGTCCTTGCGGACCAGCACAACTTCGCGGCCTTCGAGGACCGGTTGGCGCTCGACCTCGTGGCGTACGGTCCTGCGCAGGGCGTCATCCGGAAAAATCTCGCTGACCTTTTTAGCCAGAAGTTCAGCCTTCGATTCATATCCAAGAATGCGGACCAGGGCCGGGTTGGCGTCAACAATCTGATCTTCCGGCGTGACGATGTAGATGCCTTCCTGCAGAGTCTCGAACAGTTCGGTGAAACGAGCCTCGTTGCGGCGCGAAGCCGTGATGTCCCGGCCGAGGACGGTCATGCCCGTTACCTGATCATTGCGCAGCATGGCGTGAATCACGCAATCAAAATAGTGGACGGTCTGGCGCATCTTGAGGCGAATCTGCACGACACCGGTCCAATGACGCTTCTCAAGGAACCGGGGCATAGAGCGCTCGATCAGGTTGTGCGCGTCGCTGCCGGCATCTTGCAGGAATTCGGAGATCGGATGCCCGATGATTTGCTGAAAAGTACCGCCAACCAGTTCGGCGAAACTGCGGTTGGCAGCGCGGATTTCGCCATCGAGGCCGATGGCAACCAGCACATCATCGAAAGAGTCGATCAGGTCGCGATAACCCTGTTGGGAGCGCTCGATGACGGCGAAGAGTTTGTCGAGTTGCTGATCGCTGGGCGGCGCGGTATCGCGCTGCTCGATGCCGCGAATGAGTCCGCGCAGCTCCGAGATCTCCTGATTTCGCTTCCAGGCATAAATCATGAAGACGGCTACGACGACGACCACACCGATCAGGAGGGTTTCATATCGCTGGGCGAACGAACGCAATGCGTCCCAAGAAGCTGCGACGAAAGCAACGGTCAGAAGCGCCAGCAGACCGTAGGTCTTTCGCCACAACTGGCGCTGACGCTGCTCAAACTGGGCCAGCCGGTCTCCAACGCTCGAACGAGGTTCCGACGGTCCGGTTCCGGAAGAAGGGGTTGGCCGCGAGGTTTCGGGCATAGTTTCGCGATCGATCCTGCGGGCCAACAAGCCCGCTAGATGATAGTTTCATCCCTTTGTCGAGCCCACGGCAATGACCGGATTGGCAAATCGTTCGTTAAGAATACCTGTACCGGAGCAATCGCCAGCGGTACCTGCCGAAGCCTGCAAGGGCCCGACGGAATAGGTTTGCGGGAAAAAAGAGGGGCGCGAGTTGGCCCGCGTCCCTCGGTGGTGCAATGGCCGGTAAAACCGGCGCTGCAGCCCTAGACCGCAGCGCCGGCTTCGCCTTCCTCTTCTTCCCCTTCCGGGTTGTTCAGGAAATCCAGACCTGCGGCGTCGTCGGCCATGAGATCGGTGGTTTCGGGCAACAGCTCTTCGACGGGAGCGGGCGGCGGCATCTCCGTCAGCAACTGCAGGCTGCGGTAGTGCTCGAGGCCCGTACCCGCGGGGATGAGGCGGCCCATGATGACGTTTTCTTTCAAGCCGCGCAGGTAGTCCACCTTGCCGGCAACCGCGGCTTCGGTCAGCACGCGCGTGGTTTCCTGGAAGCTCGCGGCCGAGATGAACGAATCGGTCGACAGCGATGCCTTGGTGATACCGAGGAGCAGTGGACGGCCTGTGGCCGGGCGGCCGCCTTCGGAGATCATGCGGTCGTTTTCCTCACGGAAGCGGAACTTGTCCACCTGCTCTTCGAGCAGGAAGGTGCTGTCGCCAACGTCTTCCACTTTGACCCAGCGCATCATCTGGCGAACGATGGTCTCGATGTGCTTGTCGTTGATGTT
>CAZQOB010000044.1:0-45737 GCA_964594885.1 uncultured Acidobacteriaceae bacterium | reverse complement strand
CCCGGCGGTTTCGCACTGTTCACTGCGCGGGTTCTTGGCCCAGGTTCTTGCTGCTCCGGGCTTCCACGTTGTCCTAAACTTTTCGTAAACGAACCAACCGCGCATTCCCAGACCTTCGAAGATCTTGGTGAGATCCTCGGCGTTGGCAACCTCCAACTCGGTTTCTTCCCGCACCTTGAATCGCGCGCCTTCTTGATCCACGCCTCGTACCATGGGTTGCTTGAACGTCACAACCACCCGTTTTGCGCCCTGCGCCTTGCCCAGCCCCGTCTCGGTCCGAATCCGCAGCAATTGGCCGTGCTTTGCCAGTCCGCCATCCGGCGTGTCAAAAATAACGTTTCGCTCATGAACTCGGCCGTTCCCTGAACCGACTGTCTTGGCGCCCAATTTCTGGAGCCTGCGCGCGAGTGCCTGGGTATTGCTCACCGCCAGCTTGATCTCGGTTTCTTTGGCCATCGCGGATGTCCCGGTACGCCTTTTTCCGTTCTCCGACTTCCGCTAGTATAACCAACGCGTCGCGATCAACTGCGACCTGCCTGGGCTGCACTTCACCGAGAATGACTACGGACTCCAAAGGCTGCACCGAAGTCGGCATCGCTAACATCTCGCATTCCGCCGCGCAACCACCCGTGGCCATAAAGCGGCGAGCGCAGCATGAACTTCACGGGGACATCCGGACTGACGACTATCAATGGCTTCGCGAGAAAGCGAACGGCGAGGTTCTGTCCTATCTCCAAGCCGAGAATGGCTACGCCGACGCCATTCTCAAACCAACCGAACCGCTGCAGAAAGCGCTCTACCAGGAAATGCTCTCGCGGATCCAGCAGACCGACCTTTCCGTGCCCTATCGACTGCGCGGCTATGAATATTTCACCAAGACGGTCGAAGGCCAGCAGTACAGTCTTTACTACCGCGCCGTCGCCGGCGCCTCTCCCGCTTCTGGTTCCGACTCTGACCGGAGCGGGCAACTTCTTCTCGATCTCAATAGGCTCGCCGAAGGCCACTCCTTTCTCAGTCTGGGCTCATTCGAAGTCTCCGATGACAACGCGCTCCTGGCTTACTCCACCGACATCACTGGCTTCCGTCAATACACGCTGCAAATCAAGGATTTGAATGCTGGCCAGCTGCTTCCCTTCCGCGCGGAGCGGGTTACCTCTGCCGCCTGGTCCGCTGATAGCCGCAGCCTTTTCTACGTCGTCGAAGATGCGGTTACGAAACGCTCGCACCGCCTTTACCGCCATGCGCTGGACAACACCGACTCGAGCAGCGATGCGCTGCTCTATGAAGAGTCCGACGAACGCTTCCGCATTGACATTGAGCGCACACGAAGCGGCGCCTATTTGCTTCTTGTATCCAACAGCCACACAACTAGCGAAGTCCGCTTCCTGGCGGCATCAGCGCCGCTCGACGAATTCCAGCTCATCGCGCCGCGTGAAGACAATCACGAATACTACGTCGAACATCATCCAAAACTTTTTGGCGCCAGTACCTTTTTGATCCGCACCAACTCGGGCGGGCGTACCTTCCGCCTGGCCGCAGCCCCCGTCTCGGCGCCCCAGCGCCACCATTGGCAGGGACTGATCGGCAACCGCCCCGACGTGCAGCTTTCGGCGGTTGAACCCTTTAACTCGCACCTGGTCCTGTTCGAACGCGAAGCAGGACTTCCGTTTCTTCGAATCGTTCCGCTGTTTGCGACCGCCAGCGGTCTGTTGTCCAACTCCTATCGCATTCCGGTCAACGAAGCGGCCTACAACGCCGCTCCTGGGGTGAATCCCGAATTCGACCAGGCACACTTCCGTTACACCTACGAATCGTTCGTCACGCCGAAGTCGGTCTTTGATTTCGATGCTGCAACGCGGCAGAGTGCGCTTCGCAAACAGCAGCCCGTTCTGGGCGGCTACGACCGAGCGCGGTACTCCATCGAACGGCTGTACGCAACCGCGTCCGATGGCACCAAGATCCCCCTGTCGCTCGTCTCGCCAAAAGGCTCGCCGCGCGACGGTTCCGCTCCCCTGCTCCTTTACGGCTACGGTAGCTACGGCATCTCGATGCCGGTCAACTTCAATTCCAATCGTTTCAGTTTGCTCGACCGCGGCGTTACTTACGCCATCGCCCATATCCGGGGCGGCGGCGAACTAGGCAAACCGTGGCACGACGCCGGACGCCTGCAACACAAGCGCAACACCTTCACCGACTTCATCGCCTGCGCGGAACACTTGCTGGCGAACGGCTACAGCAATTCCGACAAGCTAGCCATTCAAGGCGGTAGCGCTGGCGGCCTCCTCATGGGCGCCGTGACCAACATGCGGCCAGACCTTTTCCACGCGGTCATCAGCCAGGTGCCGTTCGTTGACGTGCTCAACACGATTCTGGACGCATTTTTGCCTCTGACGGTGGGCGAGTACCAAGAGTGGGGGAACCCGCAGATCGCAGACAATTATTTCTATATGCAGTCGTACTGCCCCTACCCCAATCTCGAATGCCAAGCCTACCCGGCTATGCTGGTGAAGACCGGCCTGAACGATTCCCAAGTGATGTACTGGGAGCCCGCGAAATACGTCGCGAAACTGCGCACGCTAAAGGCCGATTCCCGCCCGCTGCTTTTCAAGGTCAACATGGGTGCCGGTCATGGAGGAGCCTCCGGCCGCTACGACTACCTCCGCGAAATCGCGCTCGACTACGCGTTCCTGCTGGCCGCGTGGGGAATGCAATCATGATGCGGCCATCCTTACTGGTCACCGATCGCCGGCCTTTGGTCGATTTCTGATGAGCGATCCCGCCACACCGCTGATGCAGCAGTACCACGCGATCAAATCGCGGTACCCGCACGCGTTGCTGCTCTTCCGCCTCGGCGACTTTTACGAACTCTTCTATGAAGATGCCATGCTTGCAGCACGCGAGCTGCAAATCACGCTAACCTCGCGCAATCGCGAAAAGGGCCAGCCCATTCCGATGTGCGGAGTGCCGTACCACGCCGCCGACGGCTACATCGCCCGCCTGATCCGCGCAGGTTTCAAAGTTGCCGTTTGCGACCAGATGGAGCAGCCAGGTCCGGGCAAGAAACTCGTTCGCCGCGAAGTTGTTCGCGTCATCACACCGGGCACTGCTACCGACGTCGCCGTGCTCGACGCCAAAGAAAACAACTTCCTCGCGTCGGTCTACCATGATTCGGCTTTGGGCATCATCGGCCTGGCGTTTGTGGATCTCTCCACGGGTGAATTCCAATGCACCGAATTCGCCGGCCCTCGCTTGGAGGAGTCGCTTCGCGATGAAATGCAGCTCCTTCACCCGCGGGAAACGCTACTTCCCCGCCCCGCCCAGCTTTTTGAAACCGCCAAGACTTCACTGCTCGACGGTACCGGCGGTGTGGAAAGCCGCGTTGACGACTGGACCTTTCAGCACGATTACGCACAACGCATCCTGAAAGAACAGTTTGGCGTTGCCGAACTTACTGGCTTCGGTCTCGATGGCCACCTGCAAGCGCTCGCTGCTTCGGGCGCAATCGTCCACTACCTGCGCGAGAACGCTGCAAGAGCTGCCGATTCTGGTACTGATCCGGCCAACGGCGCAGCCGCCGAGGTAGCGCTTCGCCATCTCGATCGCGTCCGCTACTACGAGCAGCACGACACGTTGGTTCTCGATCCAGTTTCTGTCCGTAACCTCGAACTGCTGGCGCCGATTTTTTCTGACGATTCCGGCAAGAACCCGCCGACGACACTGGTCTCCGCGCTCGACGTCACCGTCACCGGCATGGGGGCCCGGCTGCTCCGTTCGTGGATTCTTCGTCCGCTCATTGACCGTCAGGCCATCGAAATGCGCCTGGATGCCGTCGCCCATTTCGTTCAGCAAACCGTGGTGCGCGGCGAAATCCGCAAGGAGCTGCGAGGCATCCAGGACCTGGAGCGCTTAACCAGCCGCATCACGCTTGGCCAAGCCGGCCCACGCGAACTCGTTGCGCTCCGCAAGTCGCTCGCGACGCTGCCGACGTTGCGGAACTTTGTCACTCCGCCACCTGCCGGCGGCAGCGAACTTTTGCGCCATCTGCACGGGCAAATCGACGAGCTTGTCGATGTCCGGGAAAAGCTCGAGCGGGCCATCGCCGAAGAGCCTCCGGCCCTTCCCACCGAACCGGGCATGATTCGCAGCGGCTACCACGCCGAACTCGACGAGCTGCGCAACCTGAGCCAGCACAGCAAACAGATCATCGCCGCGATGGAAGAGCGCGAGCGCAAACGCACCGGCATCAACTCGCTCAAGATCCGCTTCAACCAGGTCTTCGGCTATTACATCGAAATCTCCAAACCCAATCTGCACCTTGCGCCCGCGGACTTTGAACGCAAACAGACGCTGGTCAACGCAGAACGCTTTACGTCGCCCGAACTGAAGGAATATGAACGCAAGATTCTGGCTGCTGACGAACGTATCCTGGAAATCGAGCGCCAGCTTTTTGTGGATATTCGCTCCAGCATCGCCGCGCAGGCTGCGAGACTGCGTCGCACCGGGTCAGCGGTGGCCCAGCTGGATGTTATGACCAGCTTCGCCAAGCTCGCCGCCGACCGTGGCTACAGCCGCCCCGAATTCAACGAATCCGGCGAACTCCTGCTGGTCGCAGGCCGCCATCCCGTAATCGAGGAGCTCCTTCGGCAAAAGGGAGAGCGCTTCGTCCCTAACGATTTGTGCCTAGAGCCGCGCCAGCAACAGCTTCTTCTGATCACCGGACCGAACATGGGCGGCAAGTCCACCTATCTTCGCCAAAGCGCACTGATCGTGGTCATGGCGCAGATGGGATGTTTCGTTCCTGCGCGCCAGGCGAAGCTGCCTATGACCGATCGGGTCTTCACCCGAATCGGGGCCAGTGACAATCTCGCGCGCGGCCGTTCGACGTTCCTGGTCGAAATGTCCGAAGTGGCCAGCATCCTCACTCACGCAACGCCGTCGAGCCTGGTTCTTCTCGACGAAGTGGGCCGCGGCACCGCGACGTTCGACGGCCTCTCCATCGCCTGGGCCGTCGTCGAACATCTGCAACGGCACACCCGCGCCCGCACACTGTTCGCCACCCACTATCACGAGCTGACTGAGCTCGCCGATCTTCTGCCGGCCGTCAAGAACGTCCACGTTTCGGTCAAAGAAACACCCAACGAAATCATCTTTCTCCGCCACGTCGAACCCGGCTCCGCCAGCAAATCCTACGGAATAGAAGTCGCACGCCTCGCTGGGCTGCCGCGCAGCGTCATTGAACGCGCCCGCGAAGTGCTCAAAAGACATGAACAGTCCGAGCACGAATTAAGTGAACGCCTCACCCCCGGCGCAATGAGTTGCAATGTGGGATCATCTCAAAACGGCCAGGAAGTTCTCTTCACCGCGATCGACCGCGAAGTCCTTGACCGGCTCCGCTCGACCAACATCGACCAACTCACTCCGCTCGAAGCACTGACGCTCCTCGCCGCGCTAAAAAGACAAATCTCGTGAGGAGAATGACCCGAATGTACTGCCCAAATGGCCCGACATGCTGAAGCAAACAGGCAAGAAGTTCACATGCGGACGCGAGGGTATGGAACTTCGCGAGAAATGGCTGACCAACGATACGCCTGGTTCGCGAGTAGGTCGCAGGAGCCCGAGGATTTCAAATTTCCTCTCGGAGGCGGTCATCGGCGGGGTGCAAAGTGGTTCTGTCCAGGTTGCGGTGTTCCAATGATCGAAGAGAGTTTCGGACGAGTGAGGTCTGCAAATTGCCATCGGAACCTCGGCAGTTCCATCTATCGGCTGGTTGAACTTCACCCACATCTATGACGACGGCAGGAAGTCAAGCATTCACTCTTTGCACGCTGTCTTGTGCCTCTTCTCCCGTCCTTTGTGACCTCTGTGGTAAAAATCTTTGCGAGCCTTAAATGCCCAACCGACCCATGCTCGTCCTCGGCATGATGTCCGGCACCTCCGCCGATGGCATTGACGCTGCTCTGCTGAGGATCTCAGGCGCACCGCCGGAACTGAACATCAAACTCCTCAGCCACGCGCATCAGCCGTTCCCACCCCAAGTCCGCAAAGAGATCCTTCGTGTCGCCGAGCAAAATCCCCTGACTCCTGGAGAATTCAGTCAACTACACGCTCGCCTGGGGCACATCTACGCGGGCGCGGCCCTCGCCGCCTGCCGGAAATTTCACGTCTCGCCGAAAAAGATCGATCTCATCGGCAATCACGGCCAGACCATCTTCCACCAAGGACCACAACGTTTGCCCGCCACGGGTGCGGGTGCCGCACCCATCGGTGCTAAGGGTGCGAGTTTTTCTTCCATGCCCTCTACGCTGCAAATCGGCGACGGCTCCATTATCGCGAACCTCACCCGCATCACCACTGTCTCCGATTTCCGCCCCGCGGACATGGCTCTCGGCGGCCAAGGTGCTCCTCTGGTGCCGTTCGCCGACTACGTGCTCTACCGCCATGCCAAGCTGGGCCGCGTTGCACTCAACATCGGCGGCATCGCCAACATCACGGTCCTCCCCGCTAATGCCGGGCCCTCCGATGTCTTCGCCTTCGACACCGGCCCAGGCAACATGCTTATTGATGCGCTCGTCCAACACTTCACCCACGGCCGCCAGCGCTACGACAAAAACGCTTCGCTTGGACGCCAAGGCCGACTCATCCACAAACTCCTTGCGGATCTCTTGGGCGATCCTTATTTCAAGATCGCGCCGCCAAAATCTACTGGGCGAGAATACTTCGGCACCGCGTACGTCAAGAAGATCCTCTCTCTAGGCCGTCGCTGCAACGCCAAGGCCAACGACCTCCTCCACACCGTCACCGTCTTAACCGCCACATCTATTGCTGACGCGCTGCGCTGCTTCGTCTTCCGCAAACACCAGATCCACGAAATCATCGTCTCCGGGGGCGGTGCGGAAAATCCCCTGGTCTTCGCTCAGCTTGCGGCACTCCTTCCTGGCATCGAGCTGCGACCCAGTTTTCAATTCGGCATCCCGACAGAAGCAAAAGAAGCCCTGGCCTTCGCGATCCTGGCCTACGAGACCTTCCACCATCGCCCGTCGAACATTCCTTCCGCCACTGGTGCCCGCGGCCCAGCCATCCTCGGTAAAATCTCTTATGCCCCGCAACACTGAGAGCGAGCCGTCAGCTGGCGTCATTGCAGTGCCTCTTCAATCTTCGCCGCGCTGATCGCGCCCTCGCGGATGATCTTCCATTCATCGCCGTGCAGCTCGACAATCGTGGACGGCACAGCCGCCTTGGTCTCTCCGCCATCGAGAATCAGGTCTAACCGATCGCCCAGCTGCGCGTACACCTGGTCTGCCGAAGTACACGACGGCGAACCGGAAAGATTCGCACTGGTTCCCGTCAGTGGACCGTCAAACTCTTCAATCAGTCGTCTCACAATTTCGCTGTGCGGCCAGCGCAGCGCAATCCTTCCGGTATTGGCCGTCACTTTCAGCGGCAGCCGGTGCGAAGCATCCACCACCAGCGTCAGCGCTCCGGGCCAAAACTCCTCCGCTAGACGGAGAAAATTTCGCGGAACTTCGCGCGCCAGCAGCATTGCCTGATCGAGGGAGCTGACGAGAATGGGCAGAGCTCGCTCCTCAGGGCGGCCTTTCACCCGAAAAATCTCTTCTACTGCCGATAGATTGAACGGATCCGCGGCCAGCCCATAGATCGTGTCGGTCGGTAGGGCCACCACTTCGCCGTGGAGCAGGCGCTCCGCGGCATATTTTAACGCGTCTGGTGAAGGCGACTGCGCGTCTACTCGCAGAATCTCCGCCGACAATTCATAGCCTCTCGCGGAGTGCGAATTGACGCCGCAGCGCTCCGCGCCCGCTGCCCTGCTGCGCGCGACGCTACCACAGCATCCCGCACCACGCAATAAGTGTTCGGTGGATTGCAAGACCGTCGCCTCGGCCACTTCCCTCCGAATTCAGCCTTTTTCTGCGGTTTTTTGTTAGGCTTTCCGGCGTATGGCCTCTCGCGGCAATTCGCCTCGCACCGCACGCCCATCCTCGACGGAGTCGGGAGTTATCACCAGCCGCGACAATCGCTGGCTCAAAGAATTTCGCATCGCCCTGCGCGGCGGACTGCCTACCGAGTCTGGCGCTGTCGGCGTCGAGGGCCCGCGGCTGGTGGAAGAAGCTCTGCGCTCGACCTCGCCCATTCGTGCCGTGCTCTTCGGCGAATCGGGCGCCCGCCACCACCCGCGCCTGGCTCCCTATTTGGATCGTGCCGAAGTCAATATTCCCATTCTGCGCACGACCGACCGGCTGTTTGAAGGCATCGCCGACACCGAGCATCCTCAAGGTGTGGCCGCCCTCGTCACTCCGCGAACCTTTTCGTTCGACGACATTTCACAGACCGCCGCAGCCAGCACGGCTCCGTTGATCGTGGTGCTCGCCGGAGTTCAGGACCCGGGCAACGTCGGCACCATTCTGCGCACCGCTGCAGCGTTTGGTGCCACCGCCGCGGTAGCTGCCCCCTCCGGACAAAGCGGCACCGCCAGCCCATTTGCTCCCAAGGCGCTGAGGGCCTCAGCTGGGGCGGCCTTGCATCTTCCGCTGCTTACGGGCACCGCGCTGCCGATTCTGCTAGCGCAGTTTCGCGCCATCGGCATCCAGACGCTGGCGTCAAGTTCCCGTGAAGCTACAGAGAGCGAGCAGCCTCTGCTCGCGCCGTGGCAAGTGGATTGGCGTCAACCGGTGGCTTTGCTCATCGGCAACGAGGGGCAAGGCCTGCCAGAGGAAGTCGAACGGAGCGCCGACGCTTGCGTCCGTATTCCCATGGCGTCCGGCGTCGAATCCCTGAATGCCGCGGCCGCTGCGGCTGTTCTTTTTTATGAAGCCGCGCGGCAACGTAGCTGAGACTGTTTTTGGCGAGGACTAGATGAAAACACGACGGGACTTTCTAGCGAAGACGAGCGTTGGGATTGTGGGTGCGGCACTCGTAAACCCGCATATCCCTGAGCCGGTACAAGAGCCGTCACAAACGCCGGCAGGTATGCCACCGGCTTTCGGTACCGCCAAGCCCGCTGGGCCCGAAGTCTCTCTGGAAACATTCAAAGAAGGCGAAAAGCTGGTGCAATTCGAGCTGGACTTTCGCGACCGAGCACAGGCCGCCGGCACCTGGCGCGTGAACATGGCGCCGCTCTACGAGGCAAGAGTCGGTCCTCGCAAAGTAGTTTTGCCTGATGGACTGGCCCCGTATTCGCGATGGAATCCGGTTTTTGCAGGTGTCCCGTCTGGTCCGAAGCAGAATCGCGTCGTACGCAGCCCAATCGAGGATCGTCCCCTGCCGGCAAACGATGCCGACATTGCCTTCGCGCCAGTTACTCAACTTTCGCGATGGATCGAATCGAGACAAATCTCTTCGCAGCGGTTAACCAACATTTACTTGCAGCGGATTGAGAAGTTCAATCCGACACTGCGTTGCGCGATTACGGTAACCAAGGAACATGCCCTAGCCCAAGCGGCCAAGGCAGACGCTGAGATCGCGGCCGGAAAATACCGCGGCCCGCTGCATGGCATCCCCTGGGGCGGCAAAGATCTTCTCGACACCGCGGATATCCCCACGACGTTCGGCGCAGAACCCTTCCGCAATCGCATTCCGAAAGAAGACGCTGCAGTGGTGAAGCGATTGAACGAAGCGGGCGCCGTGCTCATCGCCAAGTTGAGCCTCGGCGCTTTGGCGCTGAACGACATCTGGTTCGGTGGACAAACCGTCAACCCGTGGTTATTAGAAGAGGGCGCTTCAGGCTCCAGTGCCGGGCCAGGCGCAGCCACAGCTGCGGGCCTGGTGGGATTTTCCATCGGCAGCGAAACCGGCGGCAGTATCGTTTCGCCTAGCATGAGATGCGGTGTAACCGGCCTGCGGCCAACTTACGGCCGCGTGGCCCGCACCGGCGCCATGACTCTGTGCTGGTCGCTCGACAAATTAGGACCGATGACCCGCACGGTCGAAGACGCGCTCCTCGTCCTGCAAGCCATCAGCGGTCCGGACCCCGGCGACGTAAACAGCGTAGCCAGCCACCTGGAGTATGACGCCAACGCCAGCACCAAGAGCCTGCGCGTCGGCTACTTTCCTGCCTGGATGAAAGAAGATCCTGCAACGGAAGTGGACCGCGCTGCCTTGGCCAGCCTTCCACAGCTCGGAATGAAGCCCATCGAAGTAACCTTGCCGGACTGGCCCTTCGATTCTCTTCAGCTGATTCTCTTCGCAGAAGCCGCGGCATCCTTTGAAGAGCTCGCACTGAGCCATGGCTTGGATCTGCTCAAAATGCAGACCTACGACTCCTGGCCCAATCTGTTCCGCCAGGCCCGTTTTCTGTCGGCTGTCGATTTTGTCCAGATGGACCGCATGCGCCGAAAAGTTGCCGAGGAGATGACCCGAATCTTCAGCCAGGTGGACCTACTCTTGGTGCCTTCCCTTCGCGATGAAATGCTGACGATCAGCAACTTCACGGGACATCCTTCGCTCACCTTCCGCACCGGCTTTGTGGAAGTTTCTCAGGCGCGCAGCGATTGGGCCCCGGATCCTGAACATCCTTGGCCCAAGTTCTCGCCGCCGCGTCGCGTGCCACACGGCGTTACCTTGATCGGCCGGCTGTTCGAGGAAGGAGTGATCGCTCGCGTCGGTTTGCAGATGGAGAGACACTTCGCGGTCGAACAAGAACGGCCGCCCGGTTTTTAGTTACTGGCGGCGAATGATCGGTTTGCCCAGCCAGCGCCAAAGCGGCTCGTAAACCCCGCTTCGCATCGTAGTCCGGATCGAAGCTTTCAGCTGCTGGAGATCGCGCTTGAAAGTCCCGCTCACATCGCGCCAATACTGACGCCACTCGGCATCAAACCGATTCTTTTTCCATTCCCCGTTTACCAGCTTGGGAGTCTCCTGTGCCGAACCGGGGTCCAGACAAAACTCGACCAAGCCCGATTTCGCGTTGCGCGCCCCCAGCGCCGATGGAGGCGCGGCAGCCTCGGGTGCGTCAGAATAAGGCCGGACCGTACGAAGCTCGAGTTTTGCAGCTACCGCCGCTCCAGTCGCCTGCCTTGTCGGAGCGGGAGTCGAGATCGCCATAGGTGCTAGAGCCGGCGCAGACGAATCAGCCTTAACCGGCGCGGCCGCGATCGCAGCTGCCGCTGCAGCCGGCAACGGAATCGCCTCCGCCCTCCGCTCGTCTCTAGGCCTAGTCGCCAGTGCGGGCATCGCTTGGGTGTTGCTAAGAGGCTCGACGATCTCAACTACCATTGGGATTTCCGTCTTGGCCGGCTTCTCCATCGCTTTCGGCGTCGCGACTTGCGTTTGCTCCTGCGCTGCCACATCCATCGGCTTTGCGAGCTCCACCGCAAGATCAAACTGGGCCGCCGCCCGCCGGACGTGCGCCGGCGTCACAACCGACTTCCCCTCGCCGTAGGCGTGATCCATCGCATTTTCGCACACCAGGTTGACCACCCGCGGAACTCCGCGGGCGCACGAATACACCAGCCGGACCGATTCCGCCGGAAAAATCTCTTCCTCGCCAGCTCCGCTGGAGCGAAGGCGGGACCGGATGTACTCGCCCGTTTCCTCCAGCGTCAAAACCGGCAGCCGGCAGCGCACGGCGATCCGCTGCCTGAGCGCGTACAGATCGGGGCGGTGGAGTTTTTCGTCGAGCTCCGGCTGCCCGGCCAGCAAGATCTGCACCAGTTTTCCTTTTGTGCTTTCCAGGTTGAGCAGCAGGCAAAGCTCGCTCAGCGTACGCACAGGCAGCGCCTGCGCTTCGTCAATGATCAGCACCGGTGTATCCCCAGCGGCGTCCCGGGTAACGAACCAGCGGTGCAGAGCAGCTATCAGATCGGTTCTCCGGTTCGAAAGAACCGGCACCCCGAAATCACGCAGAACAAACTCGAACAGACTGGCAGGATCAAGATGGGCGTGAAAAATGTAGCAGCTGGACAGGCGGCGCTCCCCGAGCCACTGCAGAAAGTAACGCATCAGCGTCGTCTTTCCGGTTCCGGCCTCGCCGGTAAGCACCATCAGGCCCCGGCGCGAAGCAACGCCATTTTGCAATTCGCTAATCGTGCTGTTGTACGATGTCCCCGCAAAAAGAAAACGAGGATCGGGAGAGATATGGAACGGGTTTTCGCTCAGCCCGAAGGAGCGAAACCGATGCTCAACGCTCACGGACACAGGATTCGTAGTCACGGGACACCCTGAGGCTGAGGGCTTGCGGCTCGAGCATTCTATGCGAGCCGAAATCCACAAGGCAATCCAAAGATGCCCTGAGGTAGAAAAAAGGTACTACGGGAACGCCTGTACTATTGAAGCGTAGTAGTACTAGGCTATGCCCACAATAAAGTACACCTTTACACCGGCCTCATGGCGTGCAACTTAGCGCCTCACCCTTGGTCGCGGCAACCGGAATCGCGGCCAGATGGGCAGCATCTAGCTGCTTGTTCACCGCTGCAACTTCTTCCGAGTTCAGCTTGCGCCAAGCCTCCAAGCCCGTTTGCAATTTCTTGCAACTCTCGATTGAGACCTTTTGCGCCGACGGCACCGGCCGCAGGTCCGCTGCCTCAACCATGATGTAGTAGCGCGAGAGATCCCGATTGATCGGTCCGATTCCAGGCGCGCTGTCTTTGCCCTCGGCAATCGCCGTCGCCGCCGCCTCCAATTTGCCGAGCGCTTCGGCCAGTTCCTTGGCCTGCGCGTTGTCTTTCACTCTTGACTGGCGATCTTTGAGCACCGTCTGCAGCACTTCGTACTCGCCGTAAGCGTTGTAGCTCGCGCCCATCGCTCCGGCAATCATGCGCGCCACATTCCACTGCAACACCAAATCGTCCTGCGAAGCATGCACGCGCGGATCGAGAACCACTTCCAGCTTCTGGCGATACTGTTTACCGTCAATCGTCAACACTGCGTCATAAACACCTGGTGCGACCAACGCACCCGGTGGCTGCTGCCGCGGCGTCTGCCCGGGAATCGAATGGTCCGGCAGCGTGTACTCGATGTAGCCAAGCTTCCCGCCAAAATAACCATAGGTCAGCGTCAGCGGGTCTTCCGTACGCAAATCCCACACGAAACGATGCAACCCAGGCTTTGCGTCCAAAGTCATGGGTCCGGCAAACCAATACTCGGGAGCATTCCCCACCAGCCCGCTCGTACCGGCAGGCTTGCTTGAATAGTGCCGAACACGATTCCCTTTGGCATCGAAGAAATCCAGCGTCGCTTCACCTTTTGCCGCGGACTTTAGCCGATAGTGCAGAATGGCGCCGTCCGGCGGATTCTCTGACGCCGGAAACTCCGGCGAAAGGGGTGTCTCCTCGTGATTGTCCCAGCGAACTCGCATCGCGGTCTGCGGCTTAAAGAAATGGACCGACTCACCCGCCGTCTTCGGGCTCAGCTCCCTCAGCGGCGTGATGTCATCCAGAATCCACAAACCGCGTCCAAACGTCGCGGCCACCAGATCGTCTCCATGCACAGCAAAATCGAGCACCGGCGTCTCCGGAAGATTCAGCTTCAGCGATTGCCAGTGATCTCCATCATCGAACGAGACAAACGCATCAAGTTGCGTTCCCGCGAACAAAAGGCTGCGGCGTTTCACATCCGCGCGAAGCGCCGCCGCTGGCACATCCTCCGGCAAGCCCGTCACAATCTTCGTCCAGCTCTTGCCCGCATCACGCGTCCGATAGAGATAGGGATGATCATCGCGCCGCGCCGTGACCACCAGATACGCCGCGTTCCCATCGAATGGCGACGCTTCCACCAGACGAATGGCGCTTCGCTTCGGAAGATCCGCGGGCGTCACGTCCTGCCAGGCGCCGTTGCGAAATAACTGAATCAGGCCGTTCGATGTCCCTACCCAAATCAACCCGTTCTCAACCGGAGACGGCGCAATCGTGTGAATCGCGCCGCCGCTGGCAAACTGTGCTGGGTCTCTGTCGTTCTCTGCGGCGAAAGCACTCTGTTCGTCAGGATCCGGCTTATGTCCATTCCCAGGTTTCTTTACCTCCGCCGGATGTTGCGGCGACGAACCGAGGTCCGGGCTGATCACATCCCAAGTCAGCGCCCCGTCCGAAGTCTTCAGCAAGTATTGCGAACCGTAATAAAGCGTGTGCGGATCACGCGGCGAATACACCAGCGGCGTCTCCCACACCGTCTGGTAATCCGCCGGCGGCACAAACACTGTCGCGATCTGTCCCGTGCTGCGGTCCAGCCGCAGTACCGTCCCAAACCATCCAATCGAGTACACCAAATTCGCGTTCAGCGGATCGGGAGCAATGTATCCGCTCTCAAACCCGCCGCTGGAAAACCAGTCGCGATAAGTAATCTGGCCGTAGTCGCTGCGGTTCGGCACAATAATCGTCCCGCTGTCCTGCTGCGCCGCGTAAGCGTGATACGGAAACTGCTCGTCCGTCGTAACGTGATACAGCTGTCCGGTCGGCTGGTTGAACCAATCGCTGAACGTCTCCCCACCGTTCACGCTGATAATCACGCCCTGGTCCGTGCCTAACGCCAGGCGATTCGTCTGGTCCGGCGCGATCCATAGCACATGATGGTCTTCCCCGCTCGGGGCACCGCGCCACGCGAAAAATGTCTTTCCTCCATCATTCGAGCGGTACGTGCACGTCTGCATCACGTACACCACCTGCGCGTTGTTCGGATCAACATAAACACGGCTAAAGTATCCGCTGCCCAAAATGCGCGGGTCTTTCGTGGACTGCTTCCACGTCGCGCCGCCATCGTCACTCCGGAAAAGTCCCTGGTTCATGATCGCCAGCACGCTGCGCCCGCTCGTACCAGGAACTACCGCAACGCCAATGCGCCCGCGGCCTTTTTCCGGCAGCCCGTCGGTTCCTCCTGCCTTCCAGCTCGCCCCTTCATCTGAAGAAACAAAGATTCGTGACTCGCCGGTTGGTTCCTTTTGGTCCGGCTCTCTGGCCGGCGGTAGCATCGCGGCATACAGGATCCGAGCATCATCGGGTGCGGCTGCAAGGTCCGCAACGCCGGAGTTACCGTCGGGGCCTTCGAGCGACTTGTTCCAAGCCTTGCCGCCGTCGGTCGTTTTGAACAGTCCACGCGGCTCACTTGGGTTGTAGTTCCCAAACGCTCCCGCGATCACAACGTCTGGATTTTTCGGATCCACGACCAGCGAACTGATCCAGTGCTCCACCGCCAGTCCCGCCGAGTGCCAAGTCGCTCCGGCATCCGTGGTCTTGAAAACTCCACCGCCCCTTCCCTGCTCGCCGGTTCCAACGTAAATCACGTTGGGATTCGACGGCGCCACCGCCAGCGTTCCGATCGACGGCACGGGAACCGCATCAAAAATCGGCTTCCAGGTCCGCCCGCCATCCTCGGTCTTCCACACTCCGCCATTCGGCGTTCCCGCGTAATAAAGATTCGGCTGACCTACCACGCCGGCCACCGCGGTGATCCGTCCTCCCCGATGCGTGCCCAGAAAGCGCCAGCGCAGCCCGGAGTAGGTGTCCGGGCTCACCTCTTGCTCTTGCGAAGCGCCCGCGGCCAGCACAATCGCTGCAGCCGCAAGACAGATACGCAGCACACGGGGGAAAGCTCCGCACGCAACCGGCGAACGTCCAAGCAATTTCATTTTTTTTCTCCGAGGGCAGGAAGTCTACTACGGCTGTCGCGGCAGCGTGACCTCTTCTCCCGTAATTAGACGCGCTCCGCGGCTGAAGGTCAGGTACTGGAAGCCCCACTGAATGAACACCACCACGCGGCTCTGAAACTCTACGATGTAAATCAGGTGGATGAACAGCCACACCAGCCACGCAGGCAGTCCCGAAAGATGAAATCCAAAAATATTCGCGACCGCGGCGGCGCGCCCAATCACCGCCAAGTCGCCTTTGTTGAAGTAGTGAAACGGCGGCGGCCCAGGCCTTTTCTTAATCCGCGCGCGAATCACCTTCGCCGCGTAGGCGCCACCCTGCATCGCCACCTGCGCAACCCCTGGTAGCGGCTTTCCATCCTCGCCAGCTGAAGATGCTAGATCGCCCACCACAAAAATATCCGGAAACTCCGGAATCGTGAGTTGTGGCGTCACCGTGATCCGGCCGCTGCGATCCGCCCCCGCACCTGTTCGGGCCGCCAGCCTTCGCCCGAATTCATTTGTCGTCACGCCTCCCGCCCAAAGCACCGTCTTGGCCCGCAGCGACTCAGTTTTCCCGTCGTGCTCGAAGCGCACGCCTTCCGCATCCACGTGCGTCACCTTCACGCCCTTCATCACCTTTACGCCCAACCGCGAAACCAACTCCTCGCCCCTTGCCGAAAGATCTTCCGGAAACGCCGGCAGCACCCGCGGACCGCCCTCCATCAGCAGAATCTGCGCTTCGCGCGGATTGATTCGCCGAAAATCGTGCCGCAGGGTCTCGTTGGCGATTTCCGCCAGGGCTCCGGCCAGTTCCATTCCGGTGGCCCCAGCTCCGACGATCACAAACGTGAGCCACGCCCGGACCTCTTCGGGCCGCTCAGCTCGCTCCGCGCACTCAAACGCAAGCAAAATCTTCTGCCGAATATTCGTCGCCTCTTCAATCGTCTTCAGGCTGGGCGCCGATTCTCTCCACGAGTCGTTGCCGTAATACGAAGTCTGCGAACCTGTGGCGACAATCAACGAGTCGTACCGAAACCTTCCCCCGTCCCGTAGCGTCAGTACCTGGTGCAGTGGATCAATATCCGCCCCCTCGCCCAGCAGCACCTCGGCGTTTCTCTGCCGGCTCAACACACCCCGCAGCGGCGCGGCAATCTCGCCCGGTGAAAGCGACCCGGTAGCCACCTGATACAGCAACGGCTGGAACAAATGAAAGTTGCGTTTGTCAATCAGCGTGACCTGCACCGGCGCTCGTTTTAACGCCTGCGCGGCGGCCAGGCCGCCAAATCCCCCGCCCAGAATCACCACGCGATGTACCGCTTCGGCCATCGGAACTCCTCAAAATCTATACCCGTTGCAAACCTATTCTGAAAAGCTATCATCCTATTATTTTTGGTCAGCGTTGTCGTCTACCGCTGCAACTGTATGATCGCTTCCTCGTCGAACGGGTGGAAATTGTTCGAAAGTCTGGCTTTTCCGTCCGTGGTTGCTCTTTATATTTGGATGCTGCAAGCCACGTACCCGAAATCCTGGCTGGTCTTTCCCTTATGGCTGATCATTAGTTTTGTCGCTCATCGGGATACGTCGAAAACATTAGGCTGGCGGGCCGATAATCTCTGGCCGGCGACCCGGCGTTGCCTTCCCGTTTTCCTACTTTCCGCTGTTGGACTCCTCGTCGTCGCAGCGGCGCTTGGCGCGTTTCACCGAACGCCCGCGCATTTCCTGGAATGGCGCCGCTTCGCCGGCTATCTGTTCTTTTGCGGCCTGCAGCAAATCGGCTTGCAGTCTCTGACCATGAACCGCTTGGTAGCCGGACTAAACCACCCGCTTCTAGCCGCTGCGAGCGCCGGCGCAATTTTTGGCGCTCTGCACTGGCCCAATCCGGTCCTGGTTCCACTGACCGCCGTAGGGGGCGGCGTAATGTGCTGGCTTTTCGCAAAAGAGCGGAATATCTTGCCGCTGGCCGTCGGTCAGGCACTTCTGGGATCGCTGGTCTGGTGGGCCTTCCCGCTCGCTTGGCATCATTCGATGCGCGTCGGCCCCGGTTTCTACGCCTACCTCTCGCATTGACGCAGCATCTCGCGCAGAGTATGTCGGGTCGGGTTGGCTTTAGGGTTTAGATATGGCGCCGGGGCCTTCCGTTTACCCCGAGCGTCAAAGGGCCAGACATTCTTGAGGCTAAATTCGCGAGCGCGATTCTGCCTGGATCCGCCGCCGCTCTGCCGCCCAGTCCACAAAATTCTGCATATTTTGCCGGTACTTCCAAAGAGTCCTGAGGAACGCTCCAGCGGAAAGATTCTCCGCTTCCTTACCGAGAAAGGTTTCCAGCCTCCACTTCAAATACGGACTGTCCCACGGACGCAAGCGGTAACCACGGGCGGCCATCCAGTAATAGCTCAGCAAATTCCACATACGCAGAATCCGTCACCGGGGTCAGAGCTCTGGCTCCCGCTTCACAGGTCAGGGAAAGATTGAGCTTTAGCTCCTGAGGAAATGCCTTTCCCTGCTCTCTCATGGGTGGGGCCTGTCGCAGTCGGCTTCGGCCTACCCCATCGGCACCGACAAATGCTCATGCACCGTCACCCACTTCGCCCCTCGGCGCTCCCAAATTCCAGTGTACCGGACTTCGGCCTCAGTCTTCTTGCCGTCTTTTCCGGTCATGGAGAGATGCATCGGCACGGTGACCCAGGCCAGGCTTCCTCTCCTGGTTACTTTCAGATCTTTCCCGGCCGTCAGTGAAGCGGCTGCGGTCGTATCGAAAAACTCTTTCTGCACGCCGGTGCGATACTCCTTCCAGCTGTGATAGGAAAACGGCGCGAGGTCGTAAAACACCGCTCCCTCTTCTTGCGCGTAAAACTTCGCCGCGTTGTCGGGATTCCCGCTGCTCCACGCCGCGCAATATTCGTCAATCAGTTTGCGGAACGTCGCACCATCACTTGCTTTTTGCTCCGCATACGCGCCGACAAACGTCAGCGACCCGCCTATCAATGCCATCAGAACGTAAGCAATCCACCGGAACCGGCGCGACCTGGGAGCCTGCGGAAGCGCAGTTGCTAGAAGCATCTGGGCATTCTCCTCAACTGGATTTGGGCCTAACCACCGTCGTGTGCCGCATAACTTAGTGGCATGTCCCTCGTTTTGCAAGTCTTGGTTTTGTAGTGGCCGGTCTTCAGACCAGCTCTTTGACATTTTTCTGGCGCAACACATACCGAACAGCCGCCGCCATTCGCCGGTAGCCGGGCGGCGTCCGCCGAATCGTCGCTGCAACCTCTCCTGTCAGCCCCTATTCTGGCCCTGCCTGCAAGGAATCGCGGGTGCGGAGGCGGCAATGGTTGCGGCTTGGCACGGCGGAATCGAGCGGAAGCAAAAGGCCGGACTGGTGCTCCTGGCAATCGGAGGCGTCGCGCTGATTCTCCAGGTCTGGGCCATCTGGCTCGAAGCGGGAGCCGCTCTTGGCGGCACTGCTGCAGCGTCGTTTGGCTGGATGGCAACTGTCGGGATGGCTGCTCTTGAGACCGTGGACTTTTTCGCGTTCCACCCCAACGGCGTGTTGCTGGGTCTGACCAGGGTGCTGCTATTATGCTGGCCGATGGCCGTTATGATCGCCGGTGTCGTCATCTCGCGCAAAGGAAACTAAACCTTCGCGGGCAGCGGATCTCGAAAAAGGACCAATGGACAAAGACGCAGAAAAATTCGGGAAGGACCTCGAGGCCCAGATCAAGGCCCGCGTCTACAACAGAATGCGCAATCGCGGCCGCTACGAAGGGCTGATCCCCGGCGCCGTCATCCTCTCCATTGGCGTCATTTTTCTCCTGGACCATTTTGGAGTTGTGAACGCCGGAACTTTTTGGAAGTTCTGGCCGGTCATTGTGATTTTTGTCGGACTGGTCAAACTGGCGGATTCCTGCGGCCGCCTTTGGGGCATCGGGATCACGGTTTTCGGTGTTCTGCTTCTTCTCAACAACCTTGGCTATGCTCATTTGTCCTGGGGCGAACTCTGGCCCATGGTTCTGATCGCTGTGGGTGCCATGGCCATGTGGAGCGCTGTCGAAGCCCGCAAAGCGGCGGACACTCTCAAAGCCGGTCACTCCGACGTTCCTGGCGCCTTGAATGAAAGCGCGATCTTTGGCGGCATTCAGAAGAGGGTCAACGCCCGCGATTTTCGTGGAGGCCAGCTGCAATCTCTTTTTGGGGGAATCGAAGTCGATCTCCGCGACGCGGATATGGATACTCCCGCGGTCGTCCTCCACGCCAATGCGGTGTTCGGCGGCATTGAGATTCGCGTGCCGGATACCTGGTACGTCGAAACGCGTGGCCAGGGAGTCTTCGGTGGATACACCGACTCCACGCGCTACAACCCGCCCGTGGACCCCGACAAGCCCAAGAAAACTTTGATCGTCATGGGCATGGCGTTGTTTGGAGGCGTGGAGATCCGCAATTGAAAATTACGCAGCACCCGGTACTGAGCAGCCGCGCCTATCTCACTGCTTACGTTAGCGTTTGGACTCTCCTCACCTGGCTGTTCGTTATTCTGATCCACACTTCGACGGGAATCAAAATCGGCCAGACAACGGTGTTGCTCGCGCCGATGATGGCTTTGTATGCCGTGCTTGCCCTTCCTGCGTGGTACGCCTGCAAGGCCACGCCGCTCCGCACCGCGCGCGACCCGCGCGTCTTCGTAACGCACTTGAGCGCGGGATTTGCGCTGAGTTTTCTGTGGATGCAGGCTAGCGCGCTTTATGCGCGTCTGCTATGGCGCAGCGCCTCGTTCCACGAGATCGAGTCGCGCTATGCGGCGCATCAGACCGAACTGCTCCTCGATGGCATCCTGCTCTATCTGATCGCTGCGGGCTTCTTCTACGTTGTCATCGCGATTGAAGCCTCCAAGGATGCGGAACGCCGCGCCGCCGAAACCGCGATGCTCGCTCGCGACGCCGAGCTGCGCGCTCTGCGCGCGCAAATCAATCCGCATTTCCTGTTCAACAGCTTGAATTCCGTCAGCGCGCTGACCAGCATTGATGCTTCTCGGGCCCGCGAAATGTGCCTGCTGCTGGCCGATTTCTTGCGCCTCACGCTGGGCATGGGCGAAAAAACCGTCATCCCCCTTTCCGAAGAACTGGACCTCCTTGAGAAGTTCCTGGCGATCGAGAAGGTCCGCTTCGGTGAGCGCCTGCGCATGGAAGAAAGCATCGCCGAAGAGTCCAAAGGCTGCTGGATTCCGCCCTTGCTCCTGCAGCCGTTGCTGGAGAACGCCGTCAGCCACGGCATCGCCTCCATGGCCGATGGCGGTCTGATTCGGCTGGTGACGGCGGTGCAGGATGGACAGCTTACGGTTGTGGTTGAAAATGATCGCGATGAAGAAGCTCCTGCACGAAAGAAACGCAGCGGCGTCGGTCTGAAAAACGTGCGCGGCCGCCTGGAAGCCCGCTACGGCAAAAAAGCTTCGCTCAACACCGACGTCAGCGAAGACAAATTTCGCGTGAGTCTTTCCATGCCTGCGGAGTATGCTTCACCAGAGGCCGGAGCGGCACAGTGAGCAAATCCAAAAAATTGCGGACGCTGGTGGTGGACGACGAAGAGCTCGCCCGCCAGGTGATGCGCGAACTGCTAAGCGCCCACGAAGAGATTGAAGTCATCGCTGAATGCCGCAACGGCCTGGAAGCCGTCAAAGCGGTTGCGGAACACAAACCTGACCTCCTGTTCATGGACGTTCAAATGCCGAAGCTTACCGGCTTCGATGTGCTCGAGCTGATTGGCACCGACGTTCCGGTCATTTTCGTCACTGCCTACGACGAGTACGCCATGAAGGCGTTTGAAGTGCACGCGGTGGACTATTTGCTCAAGCCTGTGGGCAAAGAGCGCCTGGCAGCGGCGGTCCAGCGCGTTCTGAGCCGCAAAGCCGAAAAGTTGCCCGAAGCGGCGGAACTTTCCGCTGCGGCGCGTCCAGCTGGACAGTTCGCTGAGCGTCTGGTGGTGAAAGACGGCACGCGCGTTACGCTGATTCCCGTCGCCAAGCTGGAATACGCCGAGGCCCAGGATGACTACGTGGCGCTGGCCAGCGAAGGCCGCAAGCATTTGAAGCAGCAGACCATCGCCAGCCTCGAAGCCGCGCTCGATCCGAAACAGTTTGTGCGCATCCACCGCTCGTACATCGTGAACATCGAGCGGGTGGCACGCATCGAGCCGTACGGAAAAGAGAGTCGCGTCGCTGTGCTTTCCAGCGGATTGCAGCTGCCGGTCAGCCGTGCGGGTTACACGCGTTTGCAGACGCTGCTGGAAGGCGATGAACGCAGCACAGCGGCTGGCAACTAGCAGAACCTTTGCCATCAGCCGGAAGGACGCGCTGAAACGGGCCCCGACCGTACTTCGCTAGCGCGTTTGGTCCTGCTTCATTTCGTTAAATACGAACTTCCCTGCAACCATGGTGGCCACGACTCTGGTTTTTGAGATTTCGTCGTGGCGCACCGAAAAAACGTCCTGCGACAGAACAGCGAGATCGGCTTCTTTGCCGGGCTCGAGCGTCCCGATGTGATCATCGACAAATCGCGCGTAGGCCGAACCACGAGTGTAGGCGTCTACGGCCTGAGGCACGGTGATCCTCTCTTCGGGAACGTAGACTTGCAGCGTGCTGGTGGCCCCTCCCTGCGCGGCGCCGTCCACATAGCCTCCCAAAAACGCAGTGGTTACCGGATCGCGCCAAATCTGCCGGGTCACTGCTTCCTGAATGCTGACAAACGGATCGGGCGGCCACGTACAGGGCCAATCGCTGCCGAAGGCCAGGGTCGTGCCGGACTGCAACAGGCTCTGCCAGCGATCGCTTGGCGTCCGGTCGAGCGGATCGGTGTTGCCTCCATTTTCGCTGCAGCAAAAAGTGGGTTGCATGCTGGCCACAACGTTCAGTTTCGCCAGCCGCTGCAAATCTTCTTCGCTCAGAACATCCGCGTGCTCCAAGCGCAAGCGGCGGTCGCGCGGTCCGTTCTGCTCTTCCAGCGCCTGGTAGGCGTCCAGCACCATTTGCGCCGAATCTGCACGCAATACGTGGGTCATTATTTGAAAGCCGCGCTTGTCCAGCTCCACCACCAGCTTCTTGTATTCAGACGGCTCGTAGGTTAGCGGCGGAAACATTCCTGTGCCGCCATCGGCAAAGAACTTCACCAGGTTCGCGGAAACCCAGTCATCGTGATATTGCGTGCGGGCTTTCTCCAAGGCGTTCAAAAACTCCGGTGTCAGGTGATGATTTACGGCCACCGCGCCGAATGAGGTGCGGGTACGAACCGTCAGCCGGCCCTGATCGCGCAGCGCGGCGTAGAGTTCAATCTCGGCCAGGTCACCAGTAGCATTGTTAACGCTGGTGATGCCGTAGCGATTCAGATAGTGCGCGCCTTCGCTGAGCATCGCGAGCTTTTCTTCTGTGCCGAACCGCAACCAAGCCACGCGCTCAACAATGGCCATTGCCGATTCCAGCAACACGCCGCTCGGACGGCCGCTAGCGTCGCGGATGACGTACTTCTCTTCGGAAGGATCGGCCACCGCCTTGTCGGTGATTCCCGCCAGCGCCAGCGCTTTGGCGTTGATCCACAGTGCGTGTTCGCTGGTGTTGTGAATGATCAACGGACGATCTGGAACGGCGCGGTCGAGCAGTTCGTGCGAAGGCGTACCGGGAGGAGTGGAGCTGAAGTCGGCGCGGCCGAATAAAATCTTTTCGCTGGGGTGTGCACCCGCGAAGGCTTTGATTTTTTCGACCAGGACCTCGGGCTGGTCGGGGGTGATGCTGAACTCGGGCGTTGAGAGGTTGATGCCGCGCAGCGCCAGCGAGCCAAACCACATGTGGGTGTGCGAATCGGAGATACCAGGAATGACGGTACGGCCGTGCAGATCGACGACGGTGGTTTTCGGTTTCTGCAGACGCGCGATCTCTTGATCCGAGCCGACGGCTTCAACGCGCGTCCCGGTGATGGCCATGGCCTGGGCCCACGGTGCCTTGGGATTCCCGGTGTAGATGTGGCCGTGCAGGAGAATGGCGTCGGCCGCAAAGGCCGGGGTCACGAACGCGACGCTGAGAGCCAGGCCCAAGGCGAAGTGGGCGGGCCTAAGAGAAGTCATCGAGGGCCTCCGCAAGGTGGCGGGATTGTAGCGCAGAAGAGTGCACGGTGACTGGGGATTGATGACTCGTGGCGACGAAAGGCAAAGCGCCAACGACCCCAAGACCCGTGCCCCCTCCCCAGGTTGGGTTCTTTCCATCGAAACCGTTGCGACCCGAAGACAAAATCCGCGCCCTGAAACCGTGCCGTGCGGCATCCGCGCACCGGCGCTTGCGTTGCGTGCTAGATGAATTGAGCCGGACGGATTATTCTGAGGTGTGGCTGAAAGCCCGGGCACACACGTCGAAGTTCTAGGTACGACTCTCCAGAAGTCGCGACGGACGGTTTCTGTCCGATCTATGGTGAAATGGTTTCTGATCGGGCTGGCGCTGCTGTGGTCGCTTGCAGTGTTGACGCTTGTAGCTGCACGATGGATCGACCCGCCTACAACCGCGGTACACCTACAGCGCCGGGTGCAGAGCTGGATTCACCGCACGCCCTATCATGAGCGATATGAATTCGTTCCCTTGAAGCAAGTCGCGCCCGACTTCCAGCATGCGGTGATTGCAGCGGAAGACGCGAGCTTCTACCAGCACCATGGATTCGACTGGCACGCGATGGAAATCGCCGCCGAAGACGATTTGGACCGAGGGCGCCGCCTGCGCGGAGGGTCTACGATTACGCAGCAGCTGGTGAAAAACCTGTTCTTCGGAACCGGCCGTTCGGTTCTGCGAAAGGGCGCGGAGTTCACGCTGGTTCCTGTAGCGGAACTGGTTCTGGGGAAGCGGCGGATTCTGGAGCTGTACCTCAACGTGGTCGAATGGGGACCCGGAGTTTATGGCGCCGAATCGGCGAGCCGTTATTACTACCGAACGTCCGCGCGAAACATTGACAGACGAGAGGCGGCGCAACTGGCCGCGATTCTGCCGGCGCCGCTGAAGCGGCGGCCCGATCACATGAACCGCTATGTTGGACTGATCCTGGAGCGGATGGGGCAGGCGGGATGGTAAGTCAAAACGTCGGGCCAAAGCCTGGCATTTCATGAACCGGCGCTTTAAACCTTTCCTGGAAGTCGAGCAGGCTCGAGAGCGGGGATCCGACGGAGTTGGCGATAGGCGGAGACAAGGCCCCACAGGTAGAGAGCGACGAGGGCGGCAAGGCAGATTTCGGCCAGACGGACGTAGCGATCGACCAACTGGAGAACGGTCCAGCCGTACATTTCGGTGAGCAGGCTGGGATCGGAGAGGTTCACCCCTTCGATCTCACCAAAAGGAAGGTTTTCCATCGGGCCGGACCACATCAGGAAAACGTGGACGAAAACCAGCGCACCGATGACCAGCAAGCCCCAACGCAGGCCCCAACTCTGAACGAGCTTGCTTTCGCGCGGAGCGTAAAACGCGGCCATTAGGATGGTAGACAGGACGAATGCGCCGCCATCGCCGCCGAAAACGATGGACGATTCCGCTGGCAGTGATAAAAACGCCATTTGTGCGATGAGCGCAGCCCCGGCGATAAGAACCCAGCCCCAGCGTTCGGCTCTCCACGCCAGGAATCCGCCGAACACAATGACGGCGGCCAGAAGAAAAACGATTCCCCAGTAGCGCTGCTGGCCGTGCGTGGTGACCCAAAGCAACGGCACGGCCCAGCGGCCGGTCAGCCATGCGGTGATGGCGTGCCCGCTTTCGTGCAGGACCATAGTGAGCATGCCCGCT
Source organism: uncultured Acidobacteriaceae bacterium (assembly GCA_964594885.1). Classification (GTDB taxonomy): domain Bacteria; phylum Acidobacteriota; class Terriglobia; order Acidiferrales; family UBA7541; genus Acidiferrum. Next base: position 20,376 of record CAZQOB010000044.1, on the reverse strand, counting down.
GCGAGGCCGAGCGGAGTGCGCGCGATCAGGCGCGCGAACAAAAGTGCCAAGGGGAAGGCGAGGAACCGATACTGCAATTCCCTGTTGGCATCGGCGCGGCCGGCACTTTCCTGCCCATAGCCTGAGGGGAGAGGAAGAAGCTCAGCGGGTGAGAGCGGAAGCGGAACGGCAATAGCTGCCGGTTTCGCCGCCGCGTCGAGCGCGGCCTGGTATCGCGAAAAAATGATTCCGCACTTGAGACACTCAGTGGTCTGCAATTCATGATCGAATTGGCATTTTGGGCAGCGCATCGGGCGGCCTGCATCTATTATATGGCGCCCAACTGGACCACGACTTTTCGCCGCCGTGTGCTGCCGAAACAGGTATTGGCTTTCAGAAGGCGCGACGGAGAAAGATGCGGAAGTGACAGCGAGGACACAGAGTCCGGACGACAGAGGGCACCAAGGCTGGGTTGCCCCACCTGCGCGGGCGACGGGGAAAGTTTGCCGGTGGACAGCCGATGGATTAGTATGGCGGAGCTTTAGCAAAAATCTCTCGAGAGCCGCCAAAATGATCCGACCGACTCCATTTTATTTGCTGAGTTTTGCTTTTCTTCTGACCACGTGCGCCGCGGCCCAGACGCCGGCGGACCGCGTTTACCGCAACGCGGCGGTTTTCACAGCTGACGAAAAGAATTCGCTGGCTGAGGCCGTGGCCATCCGCGATGGCCGGATCGTTTACGTGGGCAGCAACGCCGGCGTTGCGCCGTTCATTGCTGCGGCCACAAGGGTGACGGACCTGAAAGGCGGCTTTCTGATGCCGGGGCTGGTGGACGGGCATCTGCATCCACTGGAGGCGGGGCTGAAGCTGCAAAAGTGCAGCATGAATTACGAATCGCTGACTGTGGAACAGCTACAGACGCGCGTGCAGGCTTGCCTGGACAAGACCAAGAATCAGGAACCGGATGGTTGGCTGGAAGTAGTGAGCTGGTTTCAGGAGAGCATGAAACCGGCCGGTGTGAAGACCAGCAAGGGCACGCTGGATGTGCTGAAGACCTCGCGACCGATCCTGATTGTTTCTTCGTTTGGGCACACCGCGCTGGCAAATTCGCGAGCCCTGGCGCTGGCAAAGATCAGCAAGGCGACTCCAGATCCGGCCGGCGGAAAAATCTGGCGGGATGCGGAGGGCAATCCGACCGGTTTGTTCGAGGACCAGGGTTACGCAGTGTTCTTTGGCCTAGTTCCGAAGCCGACGGCGACGGAAAATATTGCGGCGGCGAAGGGGGCGCAGCAGGCGCTAAACCGGCAAGGAGTGACATCGTTTTTGGACGCCAGTGCGGGCCCGGAGGACATGGCTGCGTTTACCGAAGTGCAGAAGGCGGGAGAGCTCACGGTGCGCGGGCACTTCGCTCCGTTGATTGAAGTTGAGGACGGCCGCGATCCGAGCGCCGCGGTGGCGAAGGTCGCGCGTTACGCGAAGCAGTATGACCAGGGCGCGCTGCAGGTCAGGCCCACCGTCACGGTGCGCAATGCCAAGCTGTTTCTGGATGGAGTGATCTCCGCCCCGGCGTTCACCGGCAACATGTTGGAGCCGTATCGCGTGAACGCCGGGACCGCTGAGAATCCGCGCTGGGTGGCGGGAACAAACCGCGGTCCGGATGTCTATTTTCCCGCGAAGCCGCTCGGCGAGATCTTGGTCGGGCTGGGGCGCGCGGGAATCGATCCGCACCTGCATGCGGATGGCGATGGCGCGGTGCGCGCAGCGCTGGACGCGGTGGCCTTAATGCGCAAAGAGATTGGGGCAGCGGACATTCGTCCGGCGATCGCCCACGCGGAGATTGTCGGCCCGGCGGACTTTGCGCGGTTCAAAGCGCTGGAGACCATGCCCGTGCTTTCCTTTCAGTGGGAGAAGCCCGCAGGCGACACGATGGGGGTCAAGGGGTACTTTGGGCCGGAGCGGATGAAGATTCTGGAACCGGCGGGTTTGCTGACGGCCGCGGGAGCGCGCATCGCGTTTGGGAGCGATTGGCCGGTGGATGAGCTGGACGAATGGTTTGCGCTGAAGGTCGGCGTGACGCGAACCAACGCGCCGAATGCGCCCGCGGAGTATCGCGGGAGGCTGGGCGAAGATCCCGGATTGTCGCGCGAAACGGTTTTGCGGGCGATTACGATCGAGGCAGCGCATGAATTGCACGAAGACGATGTGACCGGATCATTGCAGGTAGGAAAATTTGCGGACTTGATCGTGATTGATCGCAATCCACTGAAGGTTCCGGCGGACGAGATTGCGAACGTGCGCGTGCTGGAGACGGTGGTGGGCGGGCGGACCGTTTACCAAGCGCGGTAGGCGCGGCAGCGACGACTTGCCGGGTTCCTACCGTTTGGCAGGGGGGCTCTCGCCCGGACAATGCTTTCTGATTTCAGAGTGGCCGCTGCACTTCAACCTGGGCGATTTTTCCGAACCTACCACGTCCTCACTTCACCGGGAGCGTCTGGCGATGATGATGGTGATGTCGTCGCGCTGTTCGTGGGGGCTGAAGGCGCGGATGTCGGTGACGAGCGAGGTTACCAGACTGTCGGGAGCGAGGTGGCGGTGGCGGCGTAGGGATTCGATGAAGCGCTCTTCGCCGTATTCTTCGAGTTCGTGATCCATCGATTCGGTGATGCCGTCGGTGTAGAGCGCGAGCAGGTCGCCCGGGCGCAGCGCGGATTCGCTGACTCCACACTCCCAGGTCTTGAACACGCCGAGCACCGTGCAGGTGGACCCTAGCCGATCGACTGAACCATCGCGGCGGATGAGCAGGCCGCAGAGGTGACCGCAGTTAACGTAGCGGAGGTAGCCTGAAGAGTCGTCGTAGTCGGCGAAAAACAGCGTGGCAAACGTGCCGTCGGGCGTGTTGTCGCAGAAGAGGCGATTCACTTTTTGCAGCAAGCGCTGGGGCTGCTCGAGCGCCAGCGCAAACTGGCTGCGCAGGTTGGCTTGCAAGTTGGCCATCAAGAGGGCGGCGGCAATTCCCTTCCCGGCAACGTCGGCGATGACGAAGCCCAGACGGTCCGGACCGAGCTGCAGAAAATCGTAGTAGTCGCCGCCGACCGCGCGCGCCGGAATGCAGGCGCCGGCATATTCGAGCGAGTTCATGCGCGGCTGGGTCTGCGGAAACAGGCGCGACTGGACTTGCGTGGCGATTTCCATCTCTTGCGCTGCACGGCGCTCGGCTTCGAGCTTGTCGGCGGCGGCCCGGCGTTCGGCTTCGATCGCATGGGTTAGTTCGTCAAAACTGACCAGGGAAAAGATGTTGCCGTCCAGATCCCGGAAACGGACCGAGACGCTGCCCCAGATGGGCGTTTCATTGCCTAAAAGGGGGCCGTCCGGGCCCGCCCCTGCTGGCGGAGGCAGTTGGTACTTGATGCGCCGAAGGCGCGGCGTGCCGAGGAAACGCACTCCGCTTTTCGACCACTGCTGGAATTTTGCGGCGACGTCGGAAGTCACCAGCGTGATCTGGGTCGCGCGGCCGATGAGTTTGTATTCGGCGGTGTTGGTCTTCGGCGCAACCAGCGCAAGAATGGTTGTGCCGTTGGGAGGAGAAACGGCGACCCAGCGTTCGCCGGATTGCAGCTTGACGTCAATCACCTGACGGAAGCCCAAGTGGTCAACGTAAAAGCGCAGGCTGCGATCGAGGTCGCGCACAAAGACCCGGACGGCGTGAAGGCTGAGAAAAGGATCGGCGGCGCGGAGGGGTTCGGGCCCAGACATGGAGGAATTATAGTTCGATGAGGAGTTGATGTCAGGCGACGGGTTGAATCCGGTGCCGCGCCTACTGCTCCACGAGCCTTTGGCACTACTGAGCAAACCGGGACGCCTTGAAGCGCGCGCCCTACAATCGCTAGGAGAGGCGCCGGACCCAGATGCGCGAAGTTGCCGGCTTGCCGAGATGCAGCGTGTGACCGGAGGAGCGCAGCGTGAGCGTTTCGTCATATTCGCGGCCGGTCACGGAAAAATGCGAACCCGGGCGCAGATTCAACCCATCGAGGAACTCCAGAAATTTCCCGTCCTTCTCGTAGACACAAATAATTTCCGCGCGCTCGTTGGCTTGCAGATCGGATAGCAGCACCGCGCCTTGCTTGCGGAGCTGCGCAAAGCCGCCGTGCAGGGGAACGCCATGCGGGCAGCTCTTTTTGTCGCGAAAGCGTTTCAGAAGCAACGCTTCGAGCTCGGGCGAGATCGCATGTTCGAGGCGCTCGGCTTCGTCGTGGGCTTTGGACCACGGCAAACCGATCACGTCGGTGAGCAGCATTTCTGCAAGCTGATGGCGAAGCGCCATGCGTTCGGCAATGGCGCGGCCTTTGCGGGTAAGGTCGATTCGCCCATCGCGTTCGACTTTCACTAGATCATCGCGGCGCATGCGCTTCAGCGCGGCGGTCACGGCGGGCGGCGTTACGCCCAATTCTTCGGCGAGCCGCGCGCCGATCGGCGACTGACCTTCTTCCAAATGCTCCCAGATGGCTTTCAGGTAGTCTTCCTGGGAGACGCTGGTTTTTGCGCGTTGCAAATTTGCTCCTGAAAACCCGCGCTCGATACCTCGGGGCTAAGGGCCGTCACGCGGTGGCCTCAGCTTCCGGGCGAGCGTGTCTATTCTAGTGCGGATGTCCTCGAAAGTTCGCTGGTAGTCTTCGGCGCGGCCGCCGAACGGATCGTCCACTTCCCAATCCTCGACCTTGTGCCAGCCGTCACGCGGGAAGGCACGATGACCGTGGTAGCCGCTCATATTAATCACCACAGTGGCTTGCGACCACACTTCGCTAAGAATGGATTTAGACCTGAGGGCATCGGCAGGATAACCGTTGGCGCGGAGCGTCTCTAGAGCCAGGGGCTGAACGACGCCGAGCGGGGCGAGTCCGGCGCTTGACGTTTCGAAGAGGTCGGAATAGTCGTGCCGGGCAATCGATTCGGCCATCGGGCTGCGGCAGGAGTTGCCGATGCAGACAAAGAGTACGTAGATCCTGCGAGGAGGCGGAGGTTGGCTCGTACTCATGCCTCAAGTATGGGCGGAAACCTTGTGCGCGTCTGCGGTGGCCTTGTGTACCATTTCCAAAAAGTGGCGGTGCACGGTGCTGTCGGTGGTCAGCTCGGGATGAAATGTCGCGGCGAGCAGATTATCTTTTTGTACCAGCACCGGCTTGCCCCCAAATTCCGCGAGAACCTGGATGCCCGTTCCGACCGATTCGATAATCGGGGCGCGGATGAAGACCATTTCCATCGGCGCGGGTTCCAGCTTTGAGCTACCGAAGAACACGTCGCTAGCGAGCTGCCGTCCGTAGGCGTTGCGCAGCACGGTCATGTCGAGCAAGCTCAGCGACGCTTGTTCGGGATTCTGTACTTTTGTTGCCAGGAGAATCGCGCCGGCGCAAGTGCCGAAAATGGCTCTGCCGTCCGCGGCAAACTTCTTGATGCCATCGAAGAGACCTTCTTCCTGCAGGAATTGCAGCTGCGTGGTGGATTCGCCGCCTGGCAGAATTAGGCCATCGCATTGTTGCAAATCGGCGAACGTGCGTACTTCGGCGGCGTCCGCTCCAAGCGAACGCAGCATTCCTGCATGGGCTTCGAAGTCGCCCTGCACGGCCAGTACGCCAATTTTGAGAGGCGGTTTCACTGTCACCAGCCGCGCGTTGCGAGCAGATCCTTATCCTGCATCTGGCGAACATCGAGGCCAGGCATGGCTTCGCCCAACTCTTCGCTCGCTTCCAGCACTGCTTTCGGATCTTCGAAATGCGTGGTGGCCTTGACGATGGCCTTGGCGCGCGCTTCGGGATCGCTGGACTTGAAAATGCCCGAGCCGACGAAAACTGCCTCGGCGCCGAGGCTGCGAACGAGCGCCGCGTCAGCCGGCGTGGCAATTCCGCCCGCAGAGAAATTCGGCACCGGGAGCTTTCCGGTCTTGGCGACCTGGCGAACCAGTTCGAGCGGCGCGCCCAGCTCTTTGGCTTCGCGCATCAATTCGTCGTCGCGCATCGTGGTCAACTTCTTCATTTGCGCAACGATCGTGCGCATGTGGCGCACTGCTTCGACTACGTTCCCCGAGCCCGCTTCGCCCTTCGTGCGAATCATAGCTGCGCCTTCGCCGATGCGCCGCAGCGCTTCGCCCAGATTGCGCGCGCCGCACACGAACGGAACGCGGAAATCGTGTTTCCAGACGTGATTTTCTTCGTCCGCCGGAGTCAGCACTTCGCTTTCGTCAATGAAGTCCACTTCCAGCGCTTGCAGGACCGCGGCTTCCGAAAAATGACCGATGCGCACTTTGGCCATCACGGGGATAGTGACCGTGTCCATGATCTCGCGAATCACTTTAATGGACGCCATGCGGGCCACGCCGCCCTCTTTGCGAATGTCCGAAGGCACACGTTCCAGGGCCATCACCGCGCAGGCACTGGCTTTTTCCGCGATGCGCGCTTGCTCGGCGTTGGTGACATCCATGATCACGCCGCCCTTCAGCATCTCAGCCAGGCCGACTTTTACCCGCCACTCGTTCGCGGTGTTGCTGGCGTTGGCGCTGCCGTGGCCGTTTGCGCCGTCGTTTATTTTCCTGGTGTCCATGTTCATCTCCTCAAATCGCGTGAATTGAAATCCTTATTTCGCCCCCACCGGCTGGGTGATCACCACAAACCGTGCGCGGCCCCGCGCCAGGAGATTTCCCGCGGCGTCGTGAATCTCGCCAATGCGAAAACGCGTGCGGCCCTTCTCTTCTTCCTGCCAACCGCTCACGACAATCTCCGCATCCACCGGAACCGGCTTGCGATACTCGATGTTCAATTCCGCTGTGACCGCTCGTTCCTCCGACAACTTCGAAAGCTTGCCCATCACTTCGTCCAACAAGACCGCGATCACGCCGCCGTGCGCAAATCCCGCGCCGCCTGCATAGCGCGGCCCCAACACAAATTTTCCGCTGGCTCGCTGCGTATCCTGATCCAGCTCAAAGGTTAGCTTCATCCCGAAATCGTTGGCTCCTCCACAGCCGAAGCAATGATTCGAAGGATTCGGAGCCAGCAGCAGCTTGGTCATCGTTCAGACCAAAGCGACCCGGCTGCGCTCGGCTCGCCGCACGCCGCGCTGGCGCTTGCGCATCTCGACTTTGAGCAAGTCCGCGAGCGTGGAAGCGCCGCGTCCCAGCTCTTTCTCGTTCAGGTTCGCGAACCCGAGGCGCAGCGTATTGGGCAATGGTGACTGAACGTAGAAATACCGGCCCGGCGCGAACAGCAACCCGCGCTCCTTGGCGTGGATTAGTAGCTCGTTGGCGTCAAATCCCGGCGGCAGCTCCAGCCACAGACACATACCGCCCTCGGGCCGCGTCCAGCGCACGTCTTCCGGCATGTGTTTGCGCAGCGCTTCATCCAGCGCGCTAAGCCGCGCGGCATACACTTTCCGCATTTTTGCCAGATGTTTGGCAAAGTAGCCGCGGCGCAGAAACTCCGCCAGCGTTGCTTGTGCCAGTTGGTCGGTATGCAGGTCGGTGGTCTGTTTGACCTGCCGCAAGCGCTCAATGGCAACCGCCGGAGCCACAATCCATCCCACGCGCAGTCCCGGAAACGCGACCTTCGAAAAACTGTCAATGTGGATGACCAGGTTTGCGCGATCCATCTGCTTCAGCGAAGGGACTCGTTCGTCGCGAGCGTGCAGCCGCCCGTAAATGTGATCTTCGACGACCGGCACCTGGTAGCGCGCGGCCAGTTCCAACAGCTTGCGCCGCGATGCAACCGGCATCGAGGTACCGGTCGGGTTCTGAAAGTCCGGCGTCAGCACGATCAGCTTCACCCGGTTCGCCGCCAGCGTCGCTTCCAGCGCTTCGACATCAATGCCCAGGGGCTTGCCCGGCTCCGCATGGGTGTTCACTGGAACGCCAAGCAGCCGCGCGCGGGTGCCGTTAAAAATCGCGCCAGCGCCGGGATACGTCGGATTTTCCATCAGCACGCAGTCGCCCGGACGCACAAACGCCTTGCTGATTAAGTCCAGCGCCTGCTGGCAGCCGTCGGTAACCAACAGATTCTCGTCCTTCGCAACAATGCCGTCATCGCGCAACAGCTCCAACAAGGCTTCTTTCAGGGGGGCATAACCGTCCGAAGCGCCCAGATTAAGAACCTCCGTCGCCTCGCGGCGCAACACAGCATTCACGCAGACCTGCAGTTCTTCGATCGGAAAGTGCTCTGCCGCAGGCCGCGCCATCACGAACGAAAGTGCGTCGTCGGGCACGCTGGCCGTCAGCCGGCTCAAAATCTCGTCGCCGCGCTCATCAGCGAACAGCAACTCCCAGCGCAGTCCATTCCCGTTCGGCACGAGCGACGGCGGGGCCGGCGTCAGCTTCAGACCATGGCCATTGCCCTGAATGAATGTGCCGCGGCCCACGTTGCCCTGGATCAGCCCTTCGGCTTCCAGTTCGGCCTAGGCGTTGGCCCCCGTGGGTCGGGGAACGCCCAGAATTGTGGCCAGCTCGCGACTGGCGGGGATGCGATCACCGGGACGCAGGTCTCCGGAATGGACGAGCGCGCGCAACTGGTCACGCAATTGGATGTACAGGGGAACGTGGCTTTCCGGCTGGAGATGAACGGGTAACATTGTCTCTCCTAATGAGCCAATTTTAGCAGGAATTGGACTGATACAAGAGCCAATTTGTCTTTCCGTGAAAACGCCGCTGCACCGGGCAAAAAACCGGCTTCGCAAGTGTTCTTTACTGGTGGTCTTCGGCGGCGGCGGGAATTGGCCCTGGATCGGCTTCCGGGTCCTCGGTCTTCTGCCCGGCCCTGAGGGCCATGGCGCAAATCTGCGTGAAGTCGTTCAAGTCACACTGATACAGCGAAGTCAGCGGCAGATCTTTGGGCCGCACGATGTAGTCGCCGCTAGCCATGTCGTCGGCTTGATCGACCGACGCGGTCACATAGAAGTTCCCCGGCAGCGCCCGCACCCGGAACTGCCTGGACGAGGGCTCGTAGTTCGCGTAACTGAAGCAGCGTTCGATGCACGCCCGCTCAATCGAGTGGTACAGGAAAGGGATGCGCCAGTCCTCAGGCGGGTTGGCCACCGCAACCACGCGAGTTCCAGCTGGCAGCGTGGCCGTCGCTTCGCGGGCCGTCCCTTCCAGCCGGTCTAATTTGTCCGTGTCTTGGTACAAGAAAACAAAAAAGACCAGTGCCAAAACCAGACTCCCGCGGACCGTCCAGCGAGGAAGCGGCAACGACGCCAGCACCAGCAGCCCGAAGATCGCAGTCACCAGAGTCAGCCGCGAAACCAGCAATCCGATCCAGCCGGCATACAAGCTAACCCGAAAGTTCTCCGGGAGAAAAAATGTCGCGATCACCGAAATCGCATACAGTTCCCCAGCCACAGCAATCCATCGCGACCCTCGTCGCGCGCGCAACACCCAGTCGTAAACTGCCGCCACCAAGCAAACCAAGCTCCATGCCAGGAGGAACCATGACAGCACGACGTAGCGGTTGCCGAACAGGTTCAGCTGATCCTGGCCCAAGAGCTGGAGCGCTCCTTCGCTCCGCCAATTCGCTTCCAGCTCCGGGTGCATCTCAAAATAATGTTTCAACAAACATGCGCTCAGGAGCGATGCCGCTGGCAGCACAATCCGCGGCCAGCCCGTCAGATGCCGCTGTATGAGCACGTATGCCGAGACTCCGACGCACAACGCTAATCCAATCGGATGCGCGAACAAACAAAGTGCAGCGACGCCGAGCGCCAGCAGCCAGTTCCCTGCTCCTCCCCGACAGACCAGAGCCACGGCAATAAAAGCCAGTCCGCACGACAGGTAGTAGTTCATGAAGCCCATGTGCAAGGCATAACCGTAGGAGAGCAGAGCCAGGAACGGGGCCAGCAGCCACGGTGTTTTGCCAGAAAGTTCAGCCAGGAAAGCGAAGCACCCCCAGAAGAAGATCAGCACCGTAGACGAAACGGCGACTTTTTCCGCGGCACTAAAACCAAACAAATTTGCCGTCCGCAGCAGCAGCACATCGAACAGAACATTGTTCCACTGATGGACCAGCACTAACCCCGGCAGCTGTCCACGCTCTATCAGTTGCGCTAGCCAGGCGTTATACACGTGACTTCCAAGGTCGCCGGCCTGAATCCGTGAGTGCCAGAAGCACGGAGCGAGGACCAGCGCCGAAAGCAGGGCCGCCGCAATGCCGTTTTCGCGCAAAAAGCCGCCAGCGGAGCGAAAGGCAAACTCAGGCTTTGCTCTTGGGAAGGATTCTTCCGGCATGTATAGGGAAAACTCCGCCCCTATCTTACACGGACGAAGCCGCAAGCTTTGGATGGAGTTAACGTACGCACAGCCAAGAATGGCTGGGCCACTGTCTAGCGCAGGGCGTGATTCTCGCCCAGCCGCTTCAAGCGGTCACGCAAGCGGCGCTGCAGAGGCGCTGGCGTATTGGGATTGAATGCTACCAGGTACCACAGCGGCTGGCTGCGATCCTTGCTCAACTGGGTCAGCGTGGTCGCGTCGGCATTCGGATGCCGCGCCACGTTCTCCCGGATCGCGCCGTAGGGATGCCGCCCCAGCTTTTGCAGGGTCTTGGCATTCGACCGCGGATGCTCGCTGATCAGCCGCAGCAGATAGTAATCTTCCTCGGGCGCCTGCTTGGCCAACTTCTCCAGCATATCCGGCTTGGCATCGGCGCTCAGTACCAATCCAATTTTTTCATCCCAGGCGGTGTTGATCTGGTTCAGCTCGCGCGTCCGCGCATGAATCAGATCTTCCAGCGACCGGCGCTCGTGTTGCGCGCGCGCCGGAGCCAGGTCGGTGCCTTCCAGCGAATCCAGCACGCGCAGCAGATGTTGCCGCTCGCCAAAAACAATCTGCGAGGTGCGCGTAGTTGCGCCCTTCTCTTTTTCGTTGTGTTGCACGAGATCCGAACGTCGCATGTTATCGCAGCTCCAGCCTGTGTCCCCAATCCACACGAAACAGGCAAATCGCAGCCGGAAGTGCGAACCTTCCGGCAACCGCGGGAAGTTCTTCAGCGAAGCGATTATGTCCCGCAGAAAGTGTGCGGTAAAGTTTGCTGGAGTGCCGCTGTGCCCGATGCTACACCGTCGGGCTTTGGGCCCACCATACGCGCTTCGCAGTAAAAGCGGCAAAGCCAGGTGAATCCATGTCGGCGTTTACAGAACACGCGGAAGAGCTGGAGCGCTACGAACAGATGTTTGGAAAGGAGCGCGGTCGGCTGGCCGTGAGCCTCGACCGCATCACCAACGCTTTAGTGCTTGTTGGACAGCACGGCGTCTATTGCACCAGCCAGCGCAATCCCGCCGTTCCTGCCATGGACCTGCGCATGATTACTCAGGAGCTGGTACACGCCAAAGAACTGCTGCAGTCGGTCATGGAAGAAATCCGGCTCGCACGCGAATCAAAGTCCAGCTAGGAATCGACTCTTCTTCTCGCACGCCGCACGCTTTCAGTTCTCTCGCAAAAACGGATTGCTCTCCCGCTCCGCGCCAATCGACGTAATTTCGCCATGGCCGGGATAAACGACCGTATCGTCCGGCAACTCCAGCACCTTGTTCCGCAACGAATCCATGATCTGCTGCATCGAGCCACCCCATAGGTCCGTTCGACCGATGCTGCCGGCAAAAAGAGTATCGCCGGCAAACAATTGTGGCGCCGCAATCGTGATCTTTCCCGATTCCGGCGGCAAATACAGGCACGAACTTCCCGGGGTGTGGCCAGGAGTATGAATCACCTGCGCGTGCAAATTTCCCCACTGTAGCGTGTCGCCCTCGCGCAAGAATTGATGCACCTCGGTCAGCGGCGGCGGCTCGATTCCCAGAAACGCGGCTTGGATCTCCATCGCCTGGTACAGAGGCATATCGTCGCGATGCATCAGCACCGGTGCGCCCGTGTAGTCGTGCAGCTTTTTCAATCCGCCGACGTGGTCAATATGCGCATGCGTGCTGACAATCGCCTTCACCTGCAGTCCGTGCCGCCCGAGCAGTTCCATGATTCGATGAATTTCGTCGCCCGGGTCCAGCACCAGCGCTTCGCGACTCAGCGGATCGGCAATGATTGAGCAGTTGCACTGAAGCAGGCCAACGGGAAGCGAGAAATGGAGGAACCGCGGGGCGCTTTGCGGCGATGGGGCCTGGACCATAGATTCGCCAGTATAACATTCACGCAAAGCCACCTCGGGACGTGGGAATCAGCACGCCCGGGTGGTCTCCGCTCATATCGAGAAGCGCGTCACGGCGCTTTGCTAAACTCAAGTGTGGATGACCGACACCCAAACAAGTCCGCCCGTTGAAACGCCACTGATGACTGTGCACAAAAGCGCAGGCGCCAGGATCGGCGTGTGGTTGGGCTGCGCTCTTCCCGATCATTTCGGTGACTGGCTCGCCGAGTACCGCGCCGCCCGCGAAACCGTCGCGCTGCTCGACAAAAACTACCGCTGCTATTTCAAATTCGCCGGTCCTGATCGGGTTCGCTACCTCAATGCCATTCTCACCAACAACATCAAGGACCTTGCGCCCGGGCACGGAATTCCATCGCTTTTTCTGAATCCCCAGGGCCGCATTCAAGCGGAAATTGAAACCTACGCCAGCGACCTGGCGCTGTTCTGCGTTTCTTTTGCGATGATTCGCCAGCCGCTGCTGGCCGCACTCGATAAATACATCATCATGGACGACGTCACGCTGACTGACGAATCCGACAAATGGGGAACGTTGGCGCTGGAAGGTCCGCGCGCGGCGGAAATCGCCAGACAACTCACCGGAGTGGATGTGCGCGCGATGGAAGACCTTTCGTTCCGGCCGTCTTCGGTCGCGGGAATGTTTTGTGGCGTCACCCGACGCTCGCCGAGCGGCGTCGCCAGCGCGGAATTCCTGGCGCATCAAAGCGAATTGCCGCAGCTCTGGAATCAACTGCGCGAGGCAGTCGCGAATTCCGGCGGCTCGCCGGCAGGCTACCAGGCGCTCAATGCTCTGCGGCTCGAACAAGGTGTTCCGTGGTTTGGCTACGACTTCGGCGATAAGCAGATCCCGCACGAAGCCGGCCTGGAAAATTCCCACATCAGCTTCAGCAAGGGCTGCTATACGGGCCAGGAGATCGTCGAACGCGTTCGCTCACGCGGCCAAGTCAATCGCGTCCGCGTTGTGCTGAAGCTCGACTCCGTCCAACCGCCTGCAAGCGGCTCTCCTGTTCTCGCAGACGGTAAAGAAGTCGGCCACATCACGCGCAGCGCCTTCTCTCCTGCTCTACAGTCCGCGATCGCCATGGCCTACGTCCGCCGTGAGAACAGCGCGCCGGGCTCGGAACTCTCCTGCAGCCAAAGCAAAGCCACTCTAATCAGGGCGCCGGTTGTCATAACCAGGTAGAGCACTTAGACTCTTTTTTTTCGGCTCATTGCCATGTTCGAACGCTTCACCGAAAAAGCGCGCCGCGTCATATTCTTCGCCCGATACGAAGCCAGTCAGTACGGCAATTCGTATATCCAAACCGAGCATTCGCTGCTGGGCCTTTGCCGAGAGGACCTAGCCCTAAGGGAGTTGCTGAAGGACACCGGACCCGAATCGCAGATTCGCGCCGAAATCGAGCGCCGAATTGTTCGGGGCGAACGCATCTCGACCTCAGTCGAAATTCCTTTTTCAGCGGAGTCCAAGCAGGCATTGCAACTTGCCGCCGAAGAGGCCCGCCGTCTTGCTCATCGTTATGTCGGAACCGAACATATTCTGCTCGGCATGTTGAGAATTGAAGGTTCTTGGGCTGCGCAACTGCTCCGAACCAGGGGAGTCGGACTTGAAGAACTCAGAAAGACCCTCTCGACGTCGCCGCAGATGGCGATAGCCCGAGAGCCCGTCAAACCACCGCTGCCGGTCTTGGAAGATTTCCTACAGGGACTTAAGTGGCACGACTCCGGCCGGTTGCTTGAATTTCTCGCCGGCAACGCACAGATGGTGGACGTGTTCGGAAAACGCTGGAATCACGAAGAGATAACGAAGAATTTCGTCAATCTGTTCGCGCCCTATGCAAAAAAGAATGCCACCCATGAGATTGAAGAAATCGTCGCAGAATCGGCCGACCACCTGGTCGTTATGATGTTGTGGAAGAACGCTCTTGTTGCCAGCATGGAGCGAGTGTGGATGCACCGCATGACCGTCGTCATGTCACGCAAATCAGACCACTGGGCCATCGTCTCCATCCAAATGGCCCCGGTTCAGCCAACGTAGCTTCCGCTCAATCAAATTCCCGCCGCGGCGCGGCCTGGTCTGCTCCTACCCGTCCGTGGGCAATCTCGGCTAAAGCGTAGTTCTCGCCTCTGATCGCGCAGCCCGCCAGTCGCCGCAGCATCGCAATCTGCCCGATGTGGGTCAGAGAATCCGCCACGGGCCCTTGAAACAATCGCTCCAGCGGAACGTGCACCTGCAGCGGCGAAGCGAGGTAGTCATCACACTTCTTCAGCGCGGCGAAAAAGCGCTCCACCTCCTTGTTCCACTCGAGCGGCTGCGAATTATGCCAGGTCTCTTGGCCCCGTGCTGTCGCCAGCGCCCAGTCATACAAATCGCCCAAGTGCGCAAGAATCTGTGCCGGCGTCCGCGATGTTTCGCCGATTTTGAAGTTTGCAAAACTCTCTGGGGCGCCGCGCAACGCTTTTCCCGCGCGATAGGCCACCGTCGCCAGCGCGTGGCGTAACAGCATCCGGTCCGGTTCGTTGGAAAGATTCATGGCCACCTGGTCTCCAGCTCGCCCGGCCGCGGGCGTCATTTCTTCGAATACACCCGCACGTAATCCACCAGCATCTCCTGGGGAAAAACCGTTGTCGCGTCCGGATTGCCCGGCCAGTTCCCGCCTACCGCGACATTCAAAATAATGAAAAACGGATGATCGAACACCCACTGACCGCCGGCCGGCCACTGCGCCTTAGTGAAGGTCGCGTAGTTAATCGAATCGAAGTAGAACCGCACGGTGTCCGGTTCCCATTCGAACGCGTACACGTGAAAATCGTCGGAAAGGCGCTGCCCAGTCGGCAAGACATACGCGCCGCTCAGATCAGACGTCGGCTTTACCGTGCTCGGTCCGTGCAGCGAACCGTGATTGATCCCCGGCTCGCGACCGATGTTTTCCATGATGTCGATTTCGCCGGACTTCGGCCAGCCGATCGTACCGATGTCGTCGCCGAGGGTCCAGAATGCGGGCCAGATTCCCTGCCCTTTCGGAATCTTGATGCGCGCCTCGAATCTTCCATAAGCCCGCGCGAAAAGCCCCTGCGTCTTCAGCCGCGCCGAAGTGTAGTTGCGCGCAAGTCCGTCTTTGCCGGTGTAGGTTTCTTCGAGCGCGGTGATGACCAGATTGCCGCCGCGAATCTGCACGTTTTGCGGGCGCGCGGTGTAAGTCTCCAGCTCTTCGTTGCCCCAGCCTTCGCCGCCGAGGTCGTAGGTCCACTTTTTGCCGTCCGGCGCCGATCCATCCGGGCCGTTAAATTCATCCGACCAAGTCAGTAGCCAGCCGGGCGGTGGCCACGCCTCGGGCGAACCGGCTGCAGCTCCACCATCACAACTCCTGGTCCAAAGGGAAAGGCCCAGGCCCAAGCAAAGGAGAATTCGCATGGCCCAAGAGGATATCCGCTATGTGGATTTTAGGAAAGCCTAGGCGATGTTCAGCGCGCGCTTAAACGAGCCCTTTTCGCTGTCAATCTTCTTCTGCAGCTGCATTATGGCGTAAAGCAGCGCTTCCGGCCGCGGCGGGCAGCCGGGTACGTACACGTCCACCGGCAAAACCTGGTTGCATCCCTGCACGATGGCGTAGTTGTTGAACACACCGCCAGAAGTCGCGCACGCCCCCATCGAAATCACCCACTTGGGCTCGGGCATTTGATCGTAAAGCTGGCGCACCACCGGCGCCATCTTCTGCGAAAGCCGGCCGGCCACGATCATTAAGTCCGCCTGCCGGGGCGACGGGCGAAACACTTCCGCACCGAAGCGGGAGACATCAAACCGCGAAGCCGCCATGGACATCATTTCGATCGCGCAGCACGCCAGCCCGAATCCCAGTGGCCAGATCGAACTCCGCCGCGCCCAGTTCACCGCCTTATCCAGCGTGGCGAAAATAATGCCTTCATCTTCCAGCAGCTTGCCGAAGTCGTCCGGCTTGGTCAGCGTGACATGCTTGCCGAGTGATGTACTCATGTTTCCTCGCCCTTATTCTGGCACAGCGCGCCTGTCGAGACAAACCGACACTCCGCTTCCGACTGTCCCCACAGAAAGACCAGACCTATTAGGACCGGTGTCTTGGCGACGCGGGGTTTTTCGACGCCGGACGGAACTGGCGGGCATTCGCCAACGCGTTGACTCGTCAATGGGCACAGTGCTGGTTCAGCCTGAAATGGAAAGAGGGCGCGCTCCGTTAGTGAGTATTCCACCCTCCGAGCGGATGTTTTCAAGGCATCGATACGACCACCAGGCTATCCCTGAGCATGGTTGCGTCCCGCAGAGCCCGCTTCCATTTCGCCCGGCCAGATCATTGTAGCTCCACCACGTCCACCCGTCTCAACTTCCGTGTTGCCCCGTGATCCAGGAGTGGGTGCAATCGATTCTGAATCATTCCCAAGGTCGCGAACCACCAATCACCAAGGATTGCTTTCGCCTCAGGTTGTTTTTTTTGCCGTCATTGTCTAAGCGTATGTCGACGGGCGGCTACTGAGTCATCAAATCGAGGGAATAGATTTCCTCGGTTCCCACATCCTGGAGAATCAGAGGCGAATCATCTGGGGTTAAGCCCATCCAAAATCCGCTGCGAAAACCTGTTTGTCGCACTCCTTTCAGGTCTGCAACCTGCTCGATCGCACCATCCGGGACTCGTATGCGCAAAATTGCGGGATCGCTTCCGCGACGCAAAAAATAAAGATAGCGGGCGTCGGAGGACCAGTTCATAGCGCCGACGTAGGTGTTATTCGCAATTCGGGACCACGCTTGTGATCTGAAATCGTAAAGCATCAGACCAAGGGGCTGCGTCGACCTGGCTACCATGTAACGCCCGTCTGGCGACCAACGTCCCGCCCACAAGTTGTCAGAGCCTGGCAGCTTAACAACGCCGCGGCTGCTCAGAGTCATTATGAAGATCCCCAGCTGCTCCGCCGTGGTCCTTTCGAATATCGGAAAATAGCTGAAGACGATTGAGTTCCCGTCCGGAGACCAGCCGGGGTCTATTTCATTTCTCGACTCATTCAGCAGCGGTTCCGGTGTACCACCGTCTGAAGACATCAAGAGAATCTTCCAAGGTTTCCCAGGCGCAACGTCAAAAAAGGTAATGCGCTTGCCATCCGGAGACCACTGAGGAAGAACCGCACGTACGGGGCTTGAGGTGAGTTGCAGCCGTTCGCTTCCGTCGACTCTGCTGCGCCATAGGGTCTGCTCCGGAAACGTAACGTACGCGACCCATTGACGGTCTTTTGAAAAGTCCACGAACTCGGCGGAGATTCCCGACAGGTATGGCAGGAACTGACCGGCTTTGGGGTCGTAGCGGGACAACTCACCTCTCAATTGCTCGCCGATCAGGTAAAGCTTCTCGCCAGTGATATTCACGAAGGGCGCCAGCGAGTGCATCTGTCCACTCGTTAGCTGCACCGGTTGTTCCTTTCCGGCAGCAAGAGCCCAAATTTCGGTCTTTCCTTCGCGCGTTGCCTGAAAGACGAAATACTTACCATTCGGTGTCCAGTTGCCACAACACTCAGAGCCTCGCTCGTTCCAAATTGGCAGCAGGCGTTGTGCCCCTCCTGTAGGCAGCAAAACCTCCCACAAGGATGATTGCCCGGTCGCCTTATCGAAAACCGTCAGCCGGAGGCCGGAACCGTCAGGCGACCATCGCAACCATGAACCTGTGCCAGGCAATCTGCCCAGCTCTCTTGCGTCGCTGCCATCGCTTCGAGCACGATAAACCAGAGTGCCATCAACGAATGCCATCTCATGCCCATCGGGAGACCAAGTTGCCGCGTCTGCCGCGGTCTGACCGGCGCGCCGTATCGCGCCTCCCGGCAGCGAGAAAATCCAAAGAGGGGCTGCGGAGCCGACATTCCCAGGGCTACCAGACGCCGAAGTCTCGGGACCGGACGATCCCACAAACAATTCATTTCGATTCGGGGCGATATCCAGGATGTATGGGGCTTGCAGCGAAATCGGCAGGGATGTCACCTCGCCGCCGGCCACCGAAGTCTGAGCCAGCGCAAAGTGATTCGTGGCTCCTTCGCCAAAGTAGAGCCTGACTCCGTCACTCACGATTGGTCCTTGTTTTGCCCGCCCATCGTTCGTGACCTGCACAAAATTTGAAGCGTGAAGGCTTTGAGGTCGCCGTATCGTCACAGTCAGAGCGGCGATAACGAGCGCTCCAGCGATCACGTATGGGATAAGGCTGAGGCGCACGCGGCTTGTGGCCCTCGGCTGCTTATTCTGTACTGCTGGTGTCGCGGACTGTGTTCTTTCTCCCTTCGTCACTGGAACCAAAAGCCGATAACCCCGCTTCGGCACCGTCTCGATAACCGGTTCCTCGCCATTCCCGAGGATCTTCCGCAACTGCGAGATATTTTGCGTAAGTGCCAAGTCCGCGACGAAGCTGTCGGCCCACACACGGTTCATGAACTCTTCCTTCGTCACCAGGCGACCCGCATTCTCGACGAGCACGAGAAGCGTCTCGAAAAGCTTGGGACCTAAGGGAACGGCAGAACCATTGCGCAGCAGCAAGTGCTCGGCGGGCTCCAGACGCCATTCGCCAAATTCATAGACCCTGTCGGTAGAAACGGCCATAGGTACGCTCCTGGAAGAGTTCTGGGGATTTTATCAGCAAAATTTCAGGCCTTTATCACGACATTGCAGCGCGAACCACGGTACTCAGAGGCGTTTCGCGATCGGCTGATAAATCTTTCTGTGGCATCGAGAAGGATTTGGCCGCTTCGCACTGGAGGAACGATGGCTACGACCTTAACCCAAAATCAAGTTGCGGTTCCTGAAGACCATAATCTGCCCGGCAGACGATTTGACCATGTCTTTTTCCCCGGTGTTGCCTGGCTCATGTTTATCATAGTTTTCGTGGGCTTCGCGCCAAGCTATTACCTCGCCGGCGGCATTCGGGCCCCGCTGCCAAGTCTGGCCATTCATGTACACGCAGTTCTGTTTTCGTCCTGGATTCTGCTGCTCATCGCGCAGACATCCTTGACGGCAGCCGGCCGGGTCGATGTCCATCGGCGCCTTGGCATCGCAGGCGTCATTTTGGCGGGCTCGATGATAATTGTCGGAGTCTGGGCGGCAACCGACGGGCTGGCGCGCGGATCCCATGTGGGCGACCAACTGGCGTTCTATATTTTCCCACTCGCCAACGTTGTCGCCTTCGCTGTATTGATTGTGTTCGCCTACCGTGCACGGTTTGATGCTGCAGCGCACAAACGGCTGATCATCGTGGCTTCGACGGCGCTGATGACCGCTCCGATTGCTCGCTGGCACTTGCACAGTTTCCTTCGTACGAGGGAGTTTGGCGTAGGCGCAATAATGGCAGAGCGACTGTCCTACATCTTCATTCTGCTGCTCATTTCCTACGATCTCTGGGCAACGCGGCGGGTCCACCGTGCTACGGTTTGGGCTGGTGCTTTCCTTATTATCTTTCAGCAGTTAGCGCTTTACGTCGGAAGAACATGGGTTTGGCATGTTTTCGCAGGATGGGTACAGACTGTGGCTCGAAGCTGAGAGAAATGGGAAGGGCAAACCCGTCCGTCGGTGACATAAAGTCGCGCTACGGCAGGTCACTTGAGTACGCAAACCAAACCGGTTCGTCGGTAGTCGGCAACCTGGAATCCGGTTCATTGGTCACGCGGCCCGCTGGCGGCGATTCTTTCGCTGTTCCCTCGCCGCTTCCAACTTCTGATCGCGCTCGGCCTGAATCTCCCGCTGATGCCCGGCGAGCATGTCCTTCGGCGCGATGTAGCCGATGGCGCTGTTGAGACGCAGGTTGTTGTAATGCTCCACGTAACTCTTAACCAGACGCCGCGCATCTTCGAGCGACAGCGGCGTGCCAGGGCGAATGCACTCCCATTTGAGTGACTTGTGCCAACGTTCGATTTTGCCGTTCGATTGCGGGTAATACGGCGAAGTCCTGACATGCGTCATACCCGAAATGCGGATGAACTCCTTGAAGTCCTTGGCGATAAATTGCGGCCCATTGTCCGAGATTACTCGCGGCCTGACCCCCGGGTACTGCTCGGAGAAGACCGAGATCGGTGCTTCATCAGATGGTCGTGCGGGACCCAGACTCCGATCAGAATTCCCCAACTCTTTTTTTTAGGGCAACATTCGCCGCCATCAGTTCGGCCAAAACTTCATCGTTCGTCTGAATTTTCTTCTCCAGATACGCGATTCGTTCCTGCTCTGGCTGATGGT
>CAZQOB010000043.1:0-46180 GCA_964594885.1 uncultured Acidobacteriaceae bacterium | reverse complement strand
TCGACCAGATGAAGCTCATCCCCGAGTTTCTCGCGGGAATCGCCTACCTCATCCGACGCGCAGAGGAGCTCAAGATCCGCGAGCACCTGGTCGTCATCATCCAGAGCGAGATGGGTCGCACGCCGAACTACAACAACGGCAACGGAAAGGACCACTGGTCGGTCGGCTCGGCGATGTTCCTTGGCCGGGGCATCAAGGGCGGAAAGGAATAAATCATGGGCTGCCTGACAGCAATGGAAACCTGGCTGAAACTCGATTCCAAGAAGCAGAAGGAGGAATGGCCCTACCGCGGCGATCGCATCGCCAAGCTGGTCGAAACAGTGCCTGGCGTGCACACTGAAATTTACATTCCGGATGACGGCAACCGCTACCCGACGTTGCGTGTCAACTGGGACCAGGACGCCTGGGGCTTCAGCGTCTCCGATTGCGTGAAGCAATTGCACGACGGCGATCCCGTCATCGAGGTGCTCAGCATCGATAACCCCAGCATGGTGTCCGCAGTCGAAGAAGGCAACGACAAGCCCAAGCCGAATCCGAAGGAATTGAAAGAAAAGAATCACCTGGAGCTAGTCTCCATGACCATTCAGCCCGGCGAAGAGATGATTGTTGGGCAGCGCTTGCGCACGCTCCTCGCGGCGGCTCGCAAAGGGAAGACCTAGTGCGTTCCTTCGCGCTGTTCGGCGTGGCCATGGCACTGCTGCAGTCACAGTTGGCGTACGCACAATCGGCCACGACAACCTTGGCGGTACCGGGCTCGTCCAGCGTGAATGCTGGCGGCTACGTTTACGTCTCCGGCCAGGGGCCACGCCGCGGGGATGGGGCGCTACCTTCGAAATTTGCTGATCAGGTGCGCCAGTGCCTCGACAACATCAAAGGATTTGTCGAAGCCGCGGGCCTGACGATGGATCATGTGGTTTATGTTCAGGTCTATTTGGAAGACACGGATCGCTATCAGAAATTGAACGAAGTGTTCGCAGCGTATTTTCCGAAGGACCCGCCCGCGCGCGGAGTACTTGGCGTGGCCCGCGTTCCGGAATCGCCGCTGCAGGTCACGGCGGTTGCGGTTCGCGATCTAAAGGGAAAGGAGCCGGTGACGGTTCCCAACTGGCCGGTAAGCAAAGCTTACTCGGCGGGAATGTTGACGCACGACCGGCTTTTTATTTCAACCATGCCAGGAAAAGACCCCGTGACCGGCACAGTACCGGAAAGTCCGGCAGCCCAAGTGGATATGGCGCTCGATCGGTTAGGCGCGGTGGTGCAAGCGGCGGGGCTTACGAACGCCAACATGGTTTTTGTGAATCCGTACCTCAGCAAAGAAATACCGATGCGGATTATGAACGAACACTACGCGCGGCGGTTTGAATTCGGGAATACGCCCGGGCGGGCGACGATCGAAGTATCGAGTCTGCCGGAAGGTGCACACGTCGCCTACACCGGCATTGCCGTGCGCGATCTCGGCCAGCGCAAGGCGGTGCGGCCGAAAAACATGCCGCCGAGCCCGACGGCCAGTCCTTGTGTATTTGCTGGCGAAACGTTGTATTGCTCGGCCAAAAGCGGGTTCATTCCGGGACCGAATGGAGGCGTGTACGCGGCTTCCACGGTAGATCAGACGCGCCAAACCATGCGCAATCAGCTCGACAATCTCGAAGAAGCGGACATGGCCTTCGATCAGGTGGTTTCGGTCACGGTTTATCTGGACGATCTAACAGAGGCCCCGCAATACGCCGGGGTGTATCAGAAATATTTTAAAGGTGCTTTGCCCGCGGCCACTACCGTGCAGCAACTGCAGCCGGGCGACCGTAAGCCGGAAGATGCCGTTCACTATCCAGATCTGGAGCAGATGTCGTTGATCGCGGTGCGTACTCGTAAAGACTCCGCAAAACCGGCGCAGTAAAGTGCGCGGCCCCTAGCGCATCACCTAGTGGCTCAAGTACGGCACAAATCCGAGGGTCTTGGTTCGCAGTTTGTAAACGGACTTTGTTGCGGTGATGTACAGCGTTCCGTAGTCAGGATCGCCCCAAGCAAGATTGGCGGGCTGTTCGGGGAGCTCGATCGTTCCCAGATGATGGCCCGACGGGCTCCAGATCCAAATTCCCGTGGGCCCAGTCACATAAAGATTTCCCGATGTGTCCACCTTCATGCCATCAGGAACGCCGTCGCCTTTTCCGCCCGGCTCTTCGCCGAAGATCTTGCCGTTTGCAAGTGTGTGCTCTGCCGTGAAGTCGAAAACCCGGATGTTCCGCTGTTCACTGTCGTCCACATACAATTTCTTGCCATCCGGAGAAAATGCGAGTCCGTTGGGTTGTGAGAGTTCCTTGGTCAGCAGCTCAACTTTCCCTGCGGCGTCAAGTCGATACACGCCTTGAAACGCGATCTCTTGTTTCTCCCCTTGCGGCAGATCCAGTGTGGGATCGGTGAAATACAGTGAACCTTCCGGTCCGGTCACCACATCGTTGGGACTGTTGAATCTTTTGCCTTCGAAGCGGTCTGCCAGAACTTCGTACTTTCCTTGCCGATCCAGCCGGATGATGGCGCGCAGAACGCTAGCGCAATCGATCAGGCGCTGCTGACGGTCGTAGGTGTTTCCGTCGGGATCGCCCAGCGAGACCAGCTCTTCCGTCCGCCCGTCGGGATAAAGTCGGAAAATCTTATTTATTTCCTCGTCGCTTACGTAAACGAAGCCCGCTGGATCCCACACCGGCCCCTCTGTAAATCCGAATCCGCTTCCAACAGTCGAAAGTTTCGCGTCGCGATCGATCAGCGACCAGAATTGGTCCGCTTCGGCGTGCAGCTGGAATTCGTGCTTGCGTTTCTGTGCATACAGGCAGATCGCAGTTGCAAGCACCAGGCCCAGCCAGGATGCCGTGGCCACAAACCTTCTCATACTGCGCCGCTTAACCCTGCCTTTACTCGTCCCAGTCGTCATCGCCATGGTTGGCCTGATTTCCTTTGTCCGTGTTTGCCGTGCGCATCAGAAAACTTACGAGGTCGTTGAGTTCGCTGGCTGAAAGCTTGGTGGCATAGTCGGCGGGCATAGGCGACTTTCCTTCGTAAGTCTGGGAACGAATCTCTGCCTTGCTTAGAAAATGGAATGCTCCATCCCGGGTTTGCAGTTGCAGCGAGAAATTGTCTTCATTGCGCGGCAGGCCGGTCAGCAGAGTTGAATCGGTAAGTACAACTGTGACCAGCCCGCGGCGTGGATCCAAGTCTTTGTTTGGGTCGGCAATCGCGGAACGCACTTCTTCAATGCCTCGTTTTCCGGCATAACGCGTAAGGTCCTGCCCGTAATATCCGCCTTGCCCGCTGATCATGTGGCACTCCGAGCATCCAGCTTTGCCGAAAAACAGCGTCTTGCCCTGGATTGGATTGCCCGGCAACCGCGGGTCCTTGCTTGCTCCCTGCAAGCTTCGCAAATACTTCACTAGCGCTGCGATTTGCTGGCTCCCGAATCCAGAGAAGGCAGGCATCCCGCCCGCGACTTTTCCTTCTTTCACAATTTTGCCGAGGTCGGCGTCGCTCTTGCTGACCACTTCCGGGCGCGACACCAGGTCCGGCCCCCGCTCACCTCCGCGGCCATCGAGTCCGTGGCACGAGGCGCAGATGGTCTCAAACCTAATCCTGGCTTCGCCGACCGATTCGCTTTTCTGCGGGCTGGTTGGTTTGTTTTGTAAGATCGCGGTCCCGAACCCGGCCGCGGCACAGAACAGAGCCATGAAAACCTGCAAGCTGGCTTTGCTGAAAGTTAGCAGAGGTCGCGTTTTCGATGACAAGCAGTTGTCCTCGCGCATTTTTGCGCCGCCTAGATAGTGGCCTGAGACTCGCCGACGGTCAAGGCACCCAGCGCTGCCAACTTTGCAATAATTCCATTTAATTCGATTTAAGAAACGCTCGGAAATAGAGCTGTTTGCCCGCAATCCGCTTCATGGGCTGCCGGAAAGATGCTACAGTGCGCAGCGCGATGTGCCGGAGGAATCCATGAATCGCAGTATTGGCTCGCTATCTTCCCGCCGCAAGACCGTTCTGGGACTGAGCGCTTTGATTTTTCTTGGTCTGCTTCTCGTAGCTCGTCCCGCTAAGATAGGCGCTACACAAAAGGAATCGCCGGCGGCCGACTCCGATGCCGCCCTTCTTGACGGTTTCCGCCATGTCGAAGTGGCGTCTGTCTCGGACGCGCTGGAGCAGATTACCGGCAAGAAAATGTACATGACGCACCGAATGCGCCCGCTCTTTTCCACGCGCTTTGTAGGCTTCGCGCTGACCGTCGCGCTCAAGAAAGAGGCAAATCACGATCCAGACGCGCTGAAAGGGATGCTTCACGCGATCGATACCGGCGGGCCGAATTCCGTTTACGTAATGGTCGTCGAAGATGGCAATGACATCGCGGGGATGGGCGGCCTGATGGGCACGGCAATGGCGGCGCGGAATTTTTCCGGCGCGGTCGTTGACGGCGGCGTGCGAGACACAGCTTACCTGCAAAAGATCGGCTTCCCGGTCTATGCGGCGGGCATCGTCCCGTCTACATCAATCAGCCATTACCGCTTCGCCGGGTCGAATATCCCGGTGACCTGTGACAGCGTGCCGGTCAATCCCGGCGACATCATCACTGCCGATCCGGACGGAGTGGTCGTCGTTCCAAAAGCGGTGGCGGCGCAAACCCTGAAGCTGGCGCAGGAGATGGATTTCAAAGAACACTCCATGTACGCCTATATCGAGAAGCTTAAATCGATTGAAGAAGCAGTCGCCAAATTCGGACGGCTGTAAAATTTACTGCGTTGCGGATAGAATGAATGCCCTCGGAAGCGGGAAACAACCCCTGGAATGCATCTACGGCTAAAGATCGTGCTGACCATTTTTCTCGCGGTTGCAGGCGCGCTGGAGGGCGCCGCTCAGCAAGCTCGCATGACCTCCGTTTCGACGGGCCTTGATGTGAATCCGTCGCGCCTGCTGGCCAAGCCTGCTGCCGATAACTGGCTTTCCTACAACGGAGACTACACCGGACGGCGCTACAGCGCGCTGCGCCAGATCACCACCGATAACGTCGCACAGCTTCGCGCGCAGTGGGTCTTTCACGCAGCGAATTCCAGCGCCCTTGAAGTAACGCCGGTCGTGGCCGACGGCATCATGTTTGTCACCTCCGCCAACGATGCCTTCGCGCTGGACGCGCAGACCGGCCGCACGCTTTGGCACTACTCGCGGCCGATTACCGAAGGCCTGATTGATGACGCCTCGCAGCATCACAATCGCGGCGTCGCGGTGTGGCACTCCCGCATCTACCTGGAAACCGACAACGCGCATCTGCTTTGCCTGGACGCGCGCTCCGGCAATCTTTTGTGGGATGTCGCCTACACGGACGGCAACAAGAATTACGGCGCCACCAGCGCGCCGCTGGTGGTGAAGGACAAGGTCCTTGTCGGAACTTCCGGCGGTGACGATGGAGTACGCGGATTCGTTGCAGCGTTCGACGCGGAGTCGGGCAAAGAGGCCTGGCGTTTCTGGACCATTCCTGCGCCGGGCGAATTCGGCTCAGAGAGCTGGCCGGGAGAAAGTTACAAGCTCGGCGGCGGCACCACCTGGATGCCCGGCACTTTCGATCCCGAGCTGAACACCGTTTTCTGGGGCACGAGCAACCCTGCGCCCGATTTTGACGGCGCGCCGCGCCCCGGCGACGATCTTTACACCGACTGCCTGCTCGCACTCGACGCCGACACCGGAAAGCTTAAATGGTATTTTCAGTTCACGCCGCACGATCTGTTTGACTACGACGCTGTGGAGACACCGGTTTTGGTCGATGGCAAATTTCATGGCCAGCCGCACAAGCTGCTATTTGAGGCCAATCGCAACGGCTTCCTCTACATCCTCGAGCGCACCAACGGCGCGTTCCTCTCCGCGGTTCCTTTCGTTGAGAAAATCACCTGGGCCAGCGGCATTGACGCCAAGGGCCGACCAATCTTGACCGGAGCAAAGCCCAGCAAAGAGGGCACGCGTATCTGCCCGGGTTTTATCGGCGCGACGAATTGGTTCGCGCCTTCCTACAATCCGGACACCTCGCTTTTCTATTTTGTGGCTCTCGAAACCTGCAACGTGTTCTTCCTGAAGCCACAGGAATTTCAGACCGGGCAAACCTACTATTCCACCGGCGCGCGGCGCAGTGAAGGAGACTACAACCAGAAGATGCTGCTTGCCTTTCCGTTGGACGGCAGCAAACCCGCATGGCGCTATGTTCAAGCAGGAATCGGCCGCTCCGCTGCCGGAACCATGACTACGGCGGGCAGCCTGGTTTTCTACGGGAATGATACGCAATCTTTTGAAGCTGTGGATGCGCGCACCGGTAACTCACTATGGCACTTCAACACCGGGCAGAACATCACAGCTTCTCCGATGAGTTATGCAGTGAATTCGAAGCAGTTTGTGGCCATCGCTGCCGGGAGCGACGTTTTCAGCTTTGCCTTGCCGTGAGTTTTGCTTTTTGAAGCGAATCTAACAGGAGGATCGAAATGTTTTCCGCTTTCACTTCTCGCCGCGGCTTTGCTGCCAAGCTAGCCGCCTTGATTCCAGGGTTCGCCGCTTCGGGGGCCGCCTTTGCGGCGTCACCGGCTCGGCCCCAGCCACAAGCAGCTCCCGGTGTAAAAAAACTCGACTATGAAGGCAAGCCAGCCGGAACAGGTTTCATCACGCCGCTCATCATTCATGGCGACACCATCTACATCGCCGGACAAGGCGCGCACTCGCACGATCCCAAAGGCGAATTCCCGATGGACATCGAGACTCACACCAAGAAGGTGATGGAAAATGTTAAGACGCTGGTGGAAACCGGCGGCGGCACCATGGACAGCATCCTGCAGCTGACGGTGTTCCTCACCAAGATTGACGACTACGATGGCATGAACAAGGTCTTTAAGACCTATTTCCCGAATGGCGGGCCTGCACGGACGACTGTTGCCGTTGCGGCCTTGCCCGGTAATTCCCTGGTCGAAATCAATTGCATCGCAGCCATCGTGAAAAAAGGATAAGCGCCATGTCTTTCAAAACTCTCTGGAACCGTAGAACCTTCCTGGGCAGTGCGGGATTAATTAGCGGAGCGCTGCTGAACACCCGTCGAGTATTCGGCTTGCCCACGCCGGGCGCGAACGCTAACGCGGCGACGGATAAACTTACGGGATTCGGCTCGACCGGAAATGTATACGAAGAGCTGGGTCTGACCACAGTCATCAACGGCCAGGGCACCATGACCTATCTTGGCGGCTCACTTCCCCGCCCCGAGGTTGCGGCCGTGATGGCTCTTGCCGGCGAACATTTCGTTCCTATCGCCGATCTTGAAGTCGCTGCGGGCAAGAAGATCTGCGAACTCCTGAAACTCCCTGCGGACTATGACGCCATCGTCACCTGCGGCGCAGCGGCCGGCATGCAGGTTGGCCTGGCGGGCCTCCTAACCGGCAACAATCCCAAATTCATCGAACAGATTCCGGACCTTACCGGAATGAAATCGGAAGTCATCATCCAGAAATCGCATCGGAATCCGTTCGACCATCAGCTGCGCTCGACCGGCGTGAAGCTCGTAGTGATAGAATCGCGCGAAGATCTGAAAAAAGCTGTCAATCCGCAAACGGCGATGATGCATTTCTCGAACTTCGCCAATGCCCAAGGCCAAATC
The DNA here is from genome assembly GCA_964594885.1 of uncultured Acidobacteriaceae bacterium. Taxonomy (GTDB): domain Bacteria; phylum Acidobacteriota; class Terriglobia; order Acidiferrales; family UBA7541; genus Acidiferrum. The sequence continues at coordinate 38,529 of CAZQOB010000043.1, read as the reverse complement.
AAAGTGGATGAGTGGGTGAAGCTCGCCCACGAAAGCAACATCCCTGCGTTCATTGATGCCGCGGCCGATACGCCGCCGGTTTCCAATCTCTGGGACTTCACCAAGATGGGTTACGACCTGATTGCTTTCAGCGGCGGGAAGGCCATTCGGGGGCCGCAGTGCGCGGGCCTGCTCATCGGCAAAAAGGATTACATCGCGAATGCCATGCTGAACAACAGCCCGCATGAAGACACGATTGGCCGCGCCTCGAAAGTCGGTAAGGAAGAGATCGTCGGTATGGTAAAAGCGCTCGAGTGCTACCTCAACGACGACCACGCCGCGCTGGACAAGGAATGGTGGCGCCGCCTGGACTATGTTTCAGCCGAAATTTGCCGCATTCCCGGCGTGACCACATCGTTCAACGTGCCCGACGTCGCCAATCACGTGCCGCACATGAGCATCTTCTGGGACCCACGCAAGATTTCGCTGACTCCGAAAGATGCCGGCAAAGCATTGCGCAGCGGAAAGCCATCGATCGTGCTCGGCTCGTCCGACCGCGGCCTGGGCATGAGCTCCTTCATGCTGAAACCCGGCGAGGAAAAAATCATCGCCCAGCAGCTCGTGCAGCTTTTGAAGTCCCACGCTGCGTGAACGTGACCGGCCATTCTCACAGTAAGGGCGCAGCGTCTGCGCCCCAGCTTGGCAATGCATAAATCGCCGCCTCCAAATGAACGAGCTACGACCGCTCTCATGAATGCGCCGAGTAAGTCCTACATCCGCTGGCTCCTGGTTCTGTGGATGTTCGTCCTTAGTGCGACCGCCTATCTGGACCGGGTGAATCTTTCCGTGGCCGCGGCCAGACTTACCGAAGAATTTCACATCACCAACCAGCAACTGGGCTTCATCTTTAGTGCGTTCCTGTTTGGCTACGCACTGTTTCAAACACCCGCCGGCTGGCTCACCGATCGTTTCGGACCGCGCCGGGCCCTCACCGCCGGCGTCGTCTGGTGGGGAGTCTTTAGCGCCTTGACGGCTTCCATTTCCCATTCCTTTGGGAACGTCATGGTCGCCCTGCTCGGTATTCGCTTTCTCCTCGGATTGGGCGAAGCTGTGATGTACCCCGCCTCCAACCAGTTCACCGCTCGGTGGGTTCCACAGCGAGAGCGCGGCACGGCCAACGGCATCATCTTTGCCGGAGTCGGCATCGGCGCGGGCATTTCGCCGCCTCTGATCACTTTCATCATGCTGCGCTACGGCTGGCGCTCGTCGTTCCTCGTCTGTGCATTGATTGGCCTCGCGGTCGGCGCCATCTGGTTTCTGATCTCGCGTGATACGCCGCAATCTCACCCTGCGGTCTCGCCTGGGGAACTCACCCTCATCGAGGGCGGGATTCCGCAGGCCGTGGGGGCAAAGAATGATGGGCGCCTTTCCTGGCTCGACATCCTCTCCAGCCGCAACGTATGGATTCTTTCGTTCGCCTACTTCTGCTTCGGCTACGTCGCACAAGTCTTTTTCAACTGGTTCTACCTTTATCTCGCGCGCGTTCGCGGACTAAATCTGAAAACGAGTTCGTACTACGCCATGCTCCCCTTTCTAGCCATGGCCGTTTGCAGCCCGCTCGGCGGCGTCGTCAGCGATATCTTGAGCAGAAAACTCGGTCCACGGTTCGGCCGATGCGCAATCTGCGTCGTCGGTTTTGCCTTAACCGCGCTCTTTGTGGTTTGGGGATCTGGCGCTGTCGATGCGCGTATTGCCAGCTTTGTTTTGGCCGGAGGGGCCGGCTCCCTCTACCTTTCTCAGAGCGCCTTCTGGGCCGTCTCCGCCAACATCGGCGGCAAATCGGCTGGGTCGGTTTCCGGCTTTATGAACATGGCCAATCAACTCGCTGGAATGGCTTCCGCATCGCTTACACCCTGGATCGCGGCGAAATTTTCCTGGAATGTGGGGTTTCGGACAGCGGCGACTGTGGCCGCTCTCGGCGCTCTGGCGTGGCTCTTCGTCGATCCCGGATGCGGCGCTGATGCAGGAGTTCGGTCTGATGCCGCGTTGTCGGCTCTCAGAACGGCGCCGAAAACGCGCTAAGGATTCCCGTTCTTCGGATTTTATCCAGCCGCTGCCTTACGATCGACTGCTCAGGCCCAAGAGTTTTCAAAATCTTTCCAGGTGCTCAGCTGCAGGGGAGCAGGTCTGGATCGCCAAGCTTCCAACCACCATGAAATGACCCCTACGTGGACTTTGCAATCGAAGGTGGACTGGTGGTCGCGTGGTCCTGGTCTTGCTATAAGGTTGTGTTGAACATCGAATCGGGAGCCATCGAGAGCTCGATCTTAACAAGGTAAACAATCTTGCTGGATCATTCCAAATAAAACACTTCTTCCATCATTGGGAATCGCTCGCCGGGCTTCAGGCCGGTGAGCGGCTCAAAGATCGCTGACATCTTCTCCTGCCATTTCAGGTTGACCGGCTCGTGAGCCAGTTTGTCCCACGCGGCATCGAAATCTTCCACGTCCATCACCAGCACCAGATCCTGATCGCGCCGAAAAATCGAATAGCGCGAAATGCCGACCTCTTTGAGCTTGGCCAGCAGTTCCGGCCAAACCTGCCGGTGTTCCCGGTCGTATTCCGCTTCTTTGCCTGCCTTGATTCGCAGGCGAAACGCTTTGCGAGCCATTCCCGCCCTCCCGCAGGCAGCGGTTCAATCCTTCTCTTGCGAAACGATGTGCACGTCCACTTCCGGCGATACACGCAAGAAGCGATGAGCTGCCGAAAGATACAGATACTTGCGCCAACCGTGCTCAATGGAACGCCCGAAAATCACCTGGGTAATGTGCTTTTCGCGTACGATCTTCGCCACCGAGTCGGCAACACTCAGGCCTTTCAGCTCAAGCACTTTGGCCCCAAGATTCTGCGCAAATTGCAGATTCGCAGCCAGCGTCTTCTTGCTCTGCTCCAGCTTGTCGCGGCCGGTGTCGATATGAATCACATACAGCTCTGAATCCAGCCTCCGAGCCATCCTTGCCGCTCGCGCGATCAGATACTGCGCGCCGGGACTGGAGCTGACGCACACCGCAATGCGCTCGCGGACCGCCCAGTTTTTCTGGATGTCTTTTGCGGTCATGTAGTTTTCCAGGCTGCGGTCCACCTGCTCGGCGACCTGGCGCAGTGCCAGTTCGCGCAGCGCGATCAGATTTCCGCGGCGAAAGAAATTGTTAAGGGCCTGCTCCACTTTGGTCGGCAGATATACGTCGCCGCGCAGCATGCGGTTTTGCAAGGCTTCCGGCGTCAGGTCCACCATGACGGTTTCCGCAGCGGTCATCGGCACCCAATCCGGCACAGTCTCGCGGACGGTGATGCCAGTAATGTTCCGTACCACGGGGCAGATGCTTTCGATGTGTTGGATGTTCAGCGTCGAGATGACGTCGATGTTTGCTGCCAGCAGCGCTTGCACGTCTTCATAGCGCTTGCGGTTCTTGCTGCCGGGAATGTTGGTGTGCGCCAATTCGTCCACCAGCACAACGGCCGGCGCGCGAGCAAGGATTCCGTCGAGGTCCATCTCCTCGAACAAAGTCCCCTTGTAATCGATTTTCTTGCGCGGGACGCTCTCCAGGTGTGCCGCCAGTTCCTCAATTCCCTTGCGGCCGTGTGTTTCTACCACTCCGATCACGACGTCTTCGCCGCGGCTGTGCCGGCGGATGGCTTCACTCAGCATCGCGAAGGTTTTTCCTACGCCTGGCGCATAGCCCAAAAACAGCTTGAAGCTGCCGCGCGTTTTCTGCTCCGGAGATGCGACCGCGAGCCAATCTTCGGGTTTCTTGCTCACTTGCGCTCTCCCGCCGTTCCACTTGGGTACGATAGAATCAACCCATGACCCGGTTCATCCGGCTTCGCACCATGCATGGCCTGTTTGCCTTGCTGATCGTGGCCGCGATCACAGCCTTCTTCCGCCATGCGGTTCCCAGCGTAAATCAGACCACCGTTGCGCTCTCGTTTGTGCTCGCGATTTTAGCAGTTTCCGCGGTCTGGGGGATGGCGGTCTCGGTCCTGATGTCGCTGGCCGCGATGCTGGCTTTCAACTATTTCTTCCTTCCTCCGGTCGGCGCACTCACCATCGCCGATCCGCAGAACTGGGTGGCTCTTCTTGCTTTTCTTGTCACGTCGATCACCGGAAGCCGCCTCTCCAGCCGCATCCGGCGCGAAGCCGACATCGCCAACCGCCGCCGCCGCGAAATCGCGCAGCTTTACGCCTTCAGCCAGAAACTGCTTGGCGAAGGCAACGTCATTCAACTGCTCAACGCCATTCCCAATCACATGGTTGATGCCTTCGAGTCCGGCGCGGCCAGCGTCTTTCTGGCCGACAAACAGAAATTTTATCGCTCCGGATTCGGGACTCTCCAGCTGGATGAAGATCAGCTGCGGCTGGCCTACGAACGAGAGGAGCCGTTTGTCGATTCCGGCCGTGGCGTGTCCTTTGGACCGGTGCGCGTCGGCATGAAAGCGATCGGCGGTTTCGGGATTTCCGGTGCGACCTTGGCCCGCCAAACGCTCGACGCCGTCGGCACGTTGCTGGGAATTGCGATTGAGCGCACCCGAGCCGTCGAGCAACTTAGCCGCACCGAAGCCGACCGGCAGAGCGAACGCTTGAAATCCGCACTGCTCGATTCCATCACCCACAATTTCCGCACGCCGCTGACCTCGATCAAAGCTTCCGTCACTTCGCTGCTTTCGCCGAATCCACCTGCCGGTAACCAGCAACAGGAACTGCTGGAAATCATGAACGAAGAATGCGATCGCCTGAACAAATTGGTCGAGGATGCCTCGGAAATGTCTCAACTCGAGGCCGGCGAAATTGAGCTCGACTTCCGGGCCGTCCCTGTGCGCGAGCTGGTCGACAAAGCACTCGAGAACTGCAGGACCTCTCTTGCCTCTAGAGAAATCAGCCTGCAAATCGCGGAGAGCTTGCCGCCGGTCCGCGCCGACCTTCAGCGCGCCCGCGAAGTCCTGACCCAACTGCTCGAGAACGCCAATCTGTACTCGGCCAAAGACCAGCCGATCGTGGTGAGCGCCGATCACAGTGGACCGTACGTGGCGTTCAGCGTCGCCGACCACGGGCCCGGCATCGACAACATGGAACAGGGCCTGATTTTCGACAAGTTCTATCGCGGCCGCGACCAGCGCACCGTGGTTCAGGGCACTGGGATGGGGTTGCCAATCGCCAAGGCCATCGTGGAGGCGCATGGCGGCACGATCGGTGTCACCAGCCAGCTGAATCATGGCTCGGTCTTCACGTTTACCCTGCCGGTGGCGCGTCCCGGAGCGGACAAAGCATGAGCTCAGCCAAGATTCTTATTGTGGACGATGCGCAGCAGGTGCGCCGCGTCTTGCGAACAACTTTGTCCGCCGAGGGCTACACAATTTTCGAGGCCGGAACCGGCGAAGATGCGCTCGACTCCATCCGCAATTCGGTGCCTGACGCGATTCTTCTTGATGCGAATATGCCCGGTATGGGCGGCATCGAGGCGTGCCGCGAAATTCGCCGGTCGTTGCCCGATACTCCGATTCTTATGCTTACGGTGCGTAACGCGGAGCGCGACAAGGTGCTGGCCCTCGACGCGGGTGCGGACGACTACATCGTCAAGCCTTTTGGCATGCAGGAATTGCTTGCCAGAATCCGGGCGGCGCTTCGCCGCACGCTCCCTCAAGGCAAACTGCTGCCCTTCTCGTCGAAAGATTTTTCCGTGGACTTTGACGCTCGCGTTGTCTCCGTGCGCGGCGAGAGCGTTCACCTTACACCAAAGGAGTTCGAACTGCTCCGCCATCTGGTGGCCAACGCCGGCAAGCCAATCACACATCGCAGGCTGTTACAGGCGGTCTGGGGCCCTGATTATGGCGATGAGCCCGAATACTTGCGGGTCATGATCAATCAGCTGCGCAAGAAAATTGAGTCGGACCCAGCGCGACCGAAACTGATTTTGACCGAACCGTGGGTTGGTTATCGCTTCCAAGCTCCCAGCGAGCCCAAAAACACCAAGCGCGGGCCGGAAGATTAGTTCGGCCAGGAACGCTGCGTCCAGCGCTCGATTCAGATCCAGCACGTTCAAGCGCGGTTCACATCACGATCGTGCCTGCCATCGATAAGAGTCCGCCATCGCAGATAGATCTTAGAAACAAGAGCTCAACGCCGTCTTGATCCTACCGCCGGCGGCTGATAAAGGATGAACAGCCCGTAAGGATTCCTTCAGAGGTTCTTGCGAACGCAAACTAAGTGAAAACACAGTGTTTGTAGCTGGCTATAGAGTTGGCCGGCCCCTGAGATAAAAAGAAAAAAACGGAATGCACACGGGCCGCGGAAAGACCTAATGGCAGGTCCCGTTTCCCGCGTCTCGAAAGATCTTCCCCTCTTCTGGCACAAACTCCCACTCGTATCGCCCTGGGTGCAGAGTCAACTTCAGCACGCCGAAGGCTTTGACGTCGCGCACTTCGCTGTTCGGCTTCACCACTCCAAACGGCCGGTGATTCTTACCGCCAGTTCCCACCACAAATTCGCGGATTCCGCGCGCATTGTCCGCGAGCGCTTCCGGGTTCTGCGGAGCAAACCGCTCGTAGTCATGATCGTGCCCGCTCACCACAACGTCTGCGTTCGCCGCGTAGAGCACATCCCAGAATGGTTTGACGGTCAAATCGTCTCCGTGCGCTCCGCCCGAACTGAACAGCGGCTTGTGAAAATACGCCAGCGTGCACGCCACCGGATGCGCGGCCAGATCCGCCTTCAGCCACTGCCCCTGGGGAGACGCCGCACCGCATCCGCCAGCGGCTTGGCATTCGCTGTTGAGCACAACAATGTGCCACGTTCCCAATTCGTAGCTGTAATACCCTTTCCCCGGATCACCGGCGGCCGTTCCGAAGTATTGGAAGTAATACGCCGCGCCCAACGTGTGGAACTCGTGATTGCCTGGGGCCGGTCGCGTCCGGCTCTTCACGCGGCCCCACGTCCGGTCATAGCACGCAAAGTTCGCCTCGGAGCCGTCGGGATACGCCAGATCGCCAATCGCCATTACCGTGCCCGGAGTTTTCTCCAGCAGCCTGGCCGTCGCTTCCGCCCCGACCAGATCTCGGCAGTCGGCAATATCGCCTGCCCCTGTTAACAGGGCTGCCGTTTCAGCAGGCAGCGCACGCGATCGGATGTTCTTCCGGCAGGAACTCGCTGCTGCCGTCGCAAGGATCAAGATCAGTGCCACACGGAAATACCGCTTCATTAGTTTTTAGGCGCAGTCCGCTTTTCTAGCTGCCAAACAACCAGGCGGAAAGCAGCTCAATAGCTGTCTACTTCTTTTCGAACGTCGGATTCCAGCGGAGGCCCGCCGCATAAGTCGGTCGGTAATACTCCCGCTGATGGAAGTATTGCGGGCTTCCAAAGTAAAACCCGAATACTTCGTTCGTTAAGTTCAATCCATAAGCAACAAACGACAGCCCATGCGCCACGCGCACGCTTCCCTGCGCATCCACCTGCAAGTGCGCAAAGAAGTAGTCGTCGCTAAGTGGGCCTCTGATGCCGCCCGGAACTTCATCCGCAAAGATATATTGGTTAATGTTCGCCGCGTTATAAGAGATACCTACGCGGAAGGAGAAGCGGCCACGGTCATAGGTCGGGCTGACGTTCCAAGTGTGAGGAGCGTTGCGAATCAGCCGGGGATGATCCGAACGCCCAGGCAAGCCGCTCGTGCGCGAAGCCGTGTAGCCGTAGTTGGCGGAGATGCCCAACCCCGCGAGCGCACCGGGCAGAAATGTCAAATGCTGCAAATAGGCCGCTTCAAAACCGTTGATCCACGCGCTGCCCGCGTTAATAGGCTCGCTTAGTCTGCAGCCGCTTGGTGCCGCAGGAGGCGCGCAACTCTGGCCTCCGAACGACCCTGAAGTTACAGTAACGCCCCCCGACACAATTGGGTCCGTCAGATTTTTGTAGAAATAGCCTGCAGTGATCATTCCAAAAGGGCTGATGTAGTGCTCGATCAGAACGTCCGCGTTGTCTGCGGTCTCGGCCTTCAGGTTTGGATTGCCGATACTGATCGGGATCGGATTGGTGCCGGGAGTAATTTGTATGGCTTGCGCGATGTCCTGCGGATCGGGGCGCGACATTCCGCGGCTATACACCAAGCGAAGATTCGTATCGTTGGTCAGCGAATAGCGAATGGACGCGCTCGGAAGAACCTTTACATAGGATCCGCCCGCGTTGAAACTGCCCACGGGTATTCCGGTGTTTGGATCGAGCACCGGCGTTTTGGTGTCGAGGTTCGTGCCTTCAAAGCGCACGCCGGCAACCAGACGAATCCTGCTGAAGTCGATGGTGTTCATCACGTAACCGGCGGATACTTTTTCAACCAAGCTGAAATCGGCGGGGTCAACTCCCTGCGTGTCGACTTCTGCGAATTGACCCTGGTTGGCTTGTACGAAGGCAAAGATGTTCGGGAAACTGGGGTTCGGCCCCAGTTGATAGTGTCCGCCATAGTAATTGCTGTTCGAGAATGTATTGGGAAAATCGGTCATGGGCACGGTTCCGTTCGGGGTCCAAGTGAGGCTGAACTCATTGTCGAATTTGTGAGCATTGCGGAACTTGCCCCCAACCTCGATCGTCGCCGAATGCCCGCCAACGTGGTACCGCTTCCCCACGGCTCCGGCAAATTGAAGATTAAGTTGCGCGGTGAGACCCCGGGCAATGTTGACATCGCTCAGAGTGTAATTCGCTTGGTCATACGCCTCGGTGAAACAAACAGGAGTCCACTGCACTAGGTAGCGATTCGTAGTATTGGCCGGATCAAACTGGCAACTGCTGGAGGGCAAATTGGTCGCCGCAAAATCGGCGTTGTTGTTTCCCACTTGCCCCTTCTGGCTCGAACGCGACACCGAAACGTCCCACGAATACCAGCTCGCCGTCAGCACGTGCTTGCCGCCGACCAAAAAACTGCCGATCGCATAATCCGGGCGGCGCTGCTGGGCATTGAAAACGGGCGTGCCGGGAGTGGGTGAAAGAGTGGGTGAAGGGCTGGTGTTATCAAAAATCGTATACACCCAGCGGTCGCCGAAGTTGTGGAAGTCTGAATACAAGACTCGGGCGTAGAGATTCGATCCTTCGCCAAGTTTGTAATCGGCGCTGCCAGCTACGCCCCAGCGGCTGCGGTAATAGCGGTACTCGCGAATGTCGGTTTGGTCAAACCACGGTCTCTGGGCCGCCGTTCCAAGATTGGCGACGTCGGGAAGCGGCTCAATATCGTCAATTCCACGGCCATTCCAGTCGTAAGTACCGCCAACGAGCAAACCAAACTTTTTGTCGGTTCCAAGGCGCTGCCCCACAGTTCCGGCGGTCTCGATATTGCCTCGGCCTCCGAGAATCGGCGTGTAGCCTCCCATCCCCGCGAGGCTTATCGTCGGCCGTTCGCCCGCGGTTTTGGTAACGAGGTTCACCGATCCACCGATGCCGTCAGCGTCCATGTTCGCCTGCAGGGTCTTGTTGATTTCCACGGACTCCACGATGTCCGCAGGAATCGCATCGAACTTGATCTGCCGAACGCCGGATTCGGGCGACGGAATATTCACGCCATCGATCGTGGCGTTGGTCAGGCGCGGCTCGGTCCCGCGTACCTGCACGTACTTGCCTTCTCCTTCGTCACGTTCGATGGTGACGCTAGGCAGGCGGCCCAGTGCATCCGCCATGTTCGCGTTAGGCAAACTTCGGATCACATCCGAGGTCAGCACCTGGACGACGTTATCGGCCGTGCGCTCGCGGTTTACTTCCTCAGCCTCGCCGGAAGCGCGCTCCGCGGTCACGATGATTTGTTCGGATCCCGCCGCCACCTTCAGCCGAGCATCGGCGCGTGTCGTTGCGCCGGCTTTCACCTCGACTTGCGCAGTGTAGGTCTGCAGTCCGATGTAGGAAACGGTCAGCGTGTACGGTCCGCCCGGTACGCCGTTCAGCGTGAATTCGCCCTGCGCGTCCGATACCGTCGTGAGGCCTCCGGGATCCAGAACAATCTTGGCGCCTTGCAACACGCCGCCTTGCGTGTCTTGGACTCTGCCGCTGACCACTCCTTTGCCGCCCTGCGCGAACCCGGAACTGGTGATTAGTAAGACTGCGAGCGCGAGAAGGTACCATCGGGCAAATGAAATTCGAAAATGGCGCATGGAACCACACCCCTATTTAAGTCCCGCCTCCAGGTCATTTGTGGCGAGAGTCGGGAAGGACACAGACGCCAGACGGGACAGATTTCCGTGCAGTTCTATTTGCGGCCACTTATGCGAACGGCGGGTGACAGTTGTGTGACAGACGGATGAAAAGAGCTCGGCGCCAGTAAGTTAAACAGAAGATAAATCGCGTAGCACAGAAGCTACGTCCACCAGGGCTCTACCGGCGGCTCGCGCAGAACGATTTTCGACAGGAACGAAGCCGCGGACTCCAGCCCTTCATCGACTGAAGCCAGCGCATCTTCGTGCTCGATACTGATGACGTAGTCGTATCCAACCAGACGCAGCGCGCTGATGATCTGCTTCCAGACCAAGGCATCGTGGCCCCATCCCACGCTGCGGAACAGCCAAGCGCGATCGGCCATCTGGCGGTAGCTCTTCGCGTCCAGCACACCGTTCCGGGCAATGTTCTGGCTGTCCAGCGCGGAGTCCTTTGCGTGCACGTGAAAGATGGCATGGCCAAGTGTGCGAATTGCTGCTGGAATATCGCAGCCCTGCCAGAACAGGTGGCTGGGATCAAAGTTCACGCCGATATTTTTTCCGGCCGCCGAGCGAAGCTTCAGCGCGGTCTCTGCGTTGTACACCACAAATCCGGGATGCGGCTCAAGAGCGACTCTAACCCCATGATTAGCGGCAAATTGCGATGCCTCCTGCCAATACGGAATTACTTTCTTGTCCCACTGCCATTCCAGCGTTTCCAGGAACTCCGGCGGCCACGGGCAGGTGATCCAGTTCGGGCATTTCGAATCGTCACTGTCCCCGGGGCAGCCTGAGAACGTGACCACCACCGGCACATGCAGCTTTTCCGCCAGGCGAATGGTTTTGCGAAACACTTCGTCGTGTTCCTTCATCATGGCGCGGCTCGGATGTATGGGATTCCCGTGACAGGAAAGCGCGCTGATGATCAGCCCAGCATCGGTGATTTGGCTGCGGAACTCTTCTGCCTTGTGGGAATTGCCCAGCAAGGCGTCAACATCAATGTGGTCGCTGCCGGGCCAGGCGCCCGTTGCGATCTCCACCGCACCGATTCCCGGCAGCGAGCGTAGCTTTGCCAGCATCTGATCCAAGGTGCGCTTTGCAAAAACCGGCGAAAAAACTCCCAGCCTCATAAGTCAGTCTCCCCCTTAAGTTGCGGCATAGCATACGCTTCGAAGCGCCGGAGGTAAACGCCGGATGGAAGATAGCTGAAGCAAAAATTAGGACCCCTACTTCAGGAGGTCTTTCGCGTAACGCGCTGGCACCGCCAGATTCGAGCCGCCGAAACCGCTCAAAATAGCAAAATTCACGCCGATGACTTTTCCGTTGCGATTGAACAGCGGACCGCCCGAACCGCCGGAAGTCGTTGCGGCGTCGTAAACAATTTTGTCCTGCAGCACGTCGCCGATATGTCCCTGTGTGGTCGTCGGACGGATGAGCTTCTTGTCCGCCAGGTGCGAAACGATTTGCGCGACCTCGGATGCATTGTTGGTGATTTCCCTGGTTGCTTCCGGTCCGGCGCGCGCCAGAATTCCTTCGATGCCGGTCGGATATCCGATCAGTACCACCGGATCCCCAGCCACGCTTGCATCGTTGCGGTCATCGAGTTCGAGCAGCGTTGTGTTTCGCGGCAGGCCGCCATCCAGGCGCAGGGTCGCCACGTCCGCTAGTGTGGAGATCTTGTCGAGCTTGGCGGAAACGCCGCTGGGACCTCCGGGGAAATACGCGGTGTAAGAAAGAGCATAGGCAGACGCCCCGCGGTCAATCAGAGATTTCAGCTCGTCGTTGCCCCACCATGGCTCCGCCACGTGATGATTGGTCAGCAGACGCCCGTCTTTGCGCACCATAAAGCCGGTGCCGAAAACATCCAGTTGCAGGTGCGGACCATTGCCGGCAAGGTCCAACTGAACCATGCCTTTATCGTCGGTAATCGGTTTGCCGAGCTGGTCCACGGCGATCAGGATGGGCTTGCCCGTGCCGCGGTCCAGAAACTCCACCACCACGTGCAGCAGGCACACGCTGGAACCGTAGCTCTTTACAATGTTTTCCGCGAATTTGCCTTCGCTCTCGAGTTTCTTCAGGCGGCCTTGGGTTTCTTCCAGCTGCTTGCGCAGTTCCGTATCATCTCCAGCGGAAGACGCCATTTTCTTTTTCAGGTCGGCGGATTGTGCCAGCAGCGATTCGCGAGTGGCAGTTTCTGTTTTTCGCTTCTCGTTCAGCGCGCGGCGTTCTTCGTCCGCACGGCGCAGAAGTTCGCTTTGCTGCACCACGCCGTGGCTCAGGCGTGCCACCTCCGTTTTCAACTGCAGGGTGTCGGTTCGGCTTCGGCGATAGGTGACCGCGGTAATCAGCGCCGCCACGACGGCAACCAGGCACAATACAATAATCGTCGGAAAGACCCATAACCGCTTCCGGGCAACGGCGCCGCCGCTGAGCGTCTCAACGGCCAGTTCGGCCAGCTGCTCTTTCTGTTCCGCTCGCTTCAGTCGAAGACGCAGTTCGTCTTCCGGCTGACGTTCGCGAAACTGAGCGCGCACCCGCGCAGCAAATTCCACCGGGTCAAACGGAGAGGAGATAACGTCGTCCGCACCAAGGTCCAGAGCGCGAGCACGCTCCAGCGCTCCTCCCGTGACGACCATCAACACCCGGATGGATTTCGTCTGCTCTCGCGATTTGATCTGGGTGATGATGCCGCAGCAGCTCAGGTCGGAGGGAGTGGCTTCGGTGATCAGCAGCTCCGGGTTGAGCGTTTCGATCTGTTCGACGTCAAGACCGGAGTCCACGGCCGTTTCGTAGCCCAGGCCGGCCAGCGCGCCTGAGACCGCCTCTGCGGTCGGCGCGGCAAGGTTAAGAATCAGAATTCGCATCGTCGGAAGGATAGCACCCCCCGCAAAAGTTGCCGCAGGGACATGAATTTAGATAGGTTTGCGAGGACAATTGGTGCAAAAATGTTGCGGGCCAGGCTGGTCCTGAAGCTAGGGCAGCAACTCCCAGTCAATCAGCGGAGGCAAACAGTGACTTCATGGAATCGAAGCAGCTGCTTGGCTATGCGCTTAGCGAAGATGTCGGCTTTCCTGGCAGCCGCGGCAGGCCTGGCTGCCAGCTCCTGGGCCCAGTCCGGGAAGCCGTATGCCTTGCAATGTGAGTCGCTGGTGACTCCTATAGGAATGGACGCCAAGCATCCTCAACTCTCGTGGAAACTGCAAGATAGCCGCGACGGCGCAAGACAAACGGCGTACGAGCTACAAGTGGCCTCGAATCCGGACTTGCTGGAAAACGGTAAAGCCGATGTGTGGGACAGCGGTCGCGTCGCATCGGACCAGTCACTGGGAGTGAGCTACGCCGGACCAAGCTTTGCGCCGAGCAAGCGCTACTACTGGCGAGTGCTTGCCTGGGATAAGGACGGCAAGCCGTATCCGCCGAGTGATGCAACCTGGTGGGAAACGGGGCTGCTCGAGCAAGCGAACTGGAAAGCGAAGTGGATCAGCTACGAAGAGCCGGAAGAAAAGGCGCTGCGCGAAGCCGACGCGCCCTGGATCGTCAACGCGGATGCCAAGGTCACTGCGCTGGAGGATACGCACTACGACTTCCGTTTCCAATTTGATGCGCCTTCCGCGATTCGCCGGGCGGCGATGTATGTCACAGGCCAGGACACCACCGCGGTCTGGGTAAACGGACGGAAAGTTTCCGACGCGGCGCCGATGCTCGCGTCCGGAAGCCTGGCATGGAAAAAATACGATTTGCGAGATGTCACCGGTGAAGTGCGCACCGGGAAAAACCTGCTGGCCGTTGATGTGAAGCGCTACTTCTCAAAAGATCAGGGGCCAACGCCGAATCCTGGCCAGTCTCCACTGGCCGTGGTTCTGGTCATAACCAAGACCGATGGATCGTTGAGCGTCAGCAAGAGCGGGCAACCGGGCTGGAAGGCTGCGTTCAACGCCAGCGGAAACTGGCAGGATCCTGGATTTGATGACAGCGGCTGGCAGGACGCCATCGTGCTCACCGAGCTGAAATCCGATTTTGGACCGGCCGATAAGGGACGCGGCTCGCGAACCGGTGCGGTGAAATCGCTGCGGCACACCTTTGCAGCCAGAAAGCACGTGTCGGCGGCGCGGATTTACGCGACGGCGCTGGGCGCGTATGAACTCTTTCTGAACGGCCATCGCGTGGGCGATCAGATTTTGTCTCCGGGATGGACCGATTTTCGCCAACATGTTGTCTATCAGGCCTACGACGTAACCGCATTGCTGAGAAACGGCCAAAACGCACTCGCCGCGTTGCTGGCGCCCGGTTGGTACACCACGCCGCTGGAATGGCAGGGGCAAGGCTTCAACTACGGCAAGACACCGCCGGCACTGCGCGCGCAATTGCGGCTGGAATATAAGGACGGCTCGGTGGACTGGGTCGTGAGCGATGAAAGTTGGAAGGCGGATGTTTCTCCGATTTTGACCGCGGAGATCTACGACGGCGAAACCTACGACGAGCGGCGCGCGCAAGCCAAATGGGACGATGCCTCATTCGACGACAACAAGTGGAAAGCGGCGGAGCTGGTTACGCCAAACGAGCCGGTGATCGAGTGGCAATATTTTCAGCCGATTCGCCAGGAGAAAGTGTTGACCGCGAAATCGCTGACCAGCCCCAGTGCGGGCGTCTACGTCTATGACTTCGGCCAGAATTTTTCCGGCGTCGGTCGAGTGCGGCTGAAAGGCTCGGCGGGAACGGACGCCAAACTGCGCTTTGCGGAAGTGGTCAACGCGGACGGTTCGCTATATATCGACAATTTGCGCACCGCGAAGGCGACCGATCATTTTATTTTTGCTGGCCAAGGCGAGCGCGAGTATCAGCCCCAGTTCACCTATCACGGTTTCCGCTATCTGGAGGTTTCCGGCGTCGCCGAGTCGCCCAAGCTGGAAGATGTGCAAGGCGTGGTGTTCCATACCGACGCGCCGTTCACTGCGACGCTTAAAACCGGCAGCGCAATGTTGAACCAACTCTGGAACAACATCGTGTGGGGACAGCGCTCGAACTTCGTCGGTGTGCCGACCGACTGCCCGCAACGCGACGAACGCCTGGGCTGGACCGCCGACGCGCAAGTCTTCTGGCGCGCAGCTTCCTACAACATGAACTTGACCGCATTCTCGCGAAAGTACGGCGCGGATTTGCGCGGCACCCAGTCCGGCACAGCCATGTACGGAATTTTTGCGCCGGGCGTACTGACTTCTCATTCAGGCTCCGGCACTGGATGGAGCGACGCCGGAGTGGTCGTGCCGTGGACCTCGTGGATCCAGACCGGCGACCGCGAAGTGATCGACGAAAACTGGGTAGCGATGGAGAACTATCTTGCCGCGATCGAAGCGGCGAATCCCGATTATTTGTGGCGGAAGGCTTACGGCATCCCTTTCGCCGACTGGCTTTCGCCGGAAGGCATCACGCCCGTGGACCTGATCGCGACCGCCTATTGGGCGTATGACGTTACGCTGATGAGGCAGATGGCGCATCTCACGGGCAGAACCGATGCTGAGAAGAAGTACGGCCAGCTGTTTGACAAGATCCGCGTGGCCTTCAACAAAGCGTATGTGCACGCAGATGGATTTGTGGGTGGCGTTCCCCCGCAGCCGGTGTTCGCCTCGGGCGCCGAAAAACCAATGAGCGAACAGCCGGTGGAGACTCAGACCGGGTATGTGTTGGCTCTGCATATGGATCTTCTTGATGAGAACTTGCGGAAGCTGGCGGGGCAGAGGTTGGTGGACCGGATTAGTGCGAATCACGGGCAACTCGGCACCGGATTTCTGGGCACACCGTATCTGCTCGGGGCGCTGACCGACACCGGGCATCTGGATGTCGCTTATCACCTGCTGCTTAACAAAGATTATCCGTCGTGGGGCTACCTGGTGGAGCATGGAGCGACGACCATGTGGGAACGCTGGAACAGCGATCAGATGCGCGGCGATCCAGGAATGAACTCCTACAATCACTATGCGTACGGCGCAGTAGCCGACTGGATTTACGGCTACGCCGCGGGCATCGACGCCACGCCCGAAGACCCCGGGTTCCATACGATTCGCCTGCATCCGAATTTCGACCGTACGCTTGGCTCGCTCGATTTTTCATACGAATCGCGCTACGGGATGATTCATTCGGCCTGGACCACCAATGCCAACGGCGCAGAATGGAATTTGAACATACCCGCAAACAGCAAGGGTGAATTGCCGGTCGCGGTCCAGCAGAAGGACGCATTTCAATTGGATAGCAAGCCGCTGGCGCAGAGTTCGCGCGTGCACTTGCTGCGTACCGAGGCCGGAAAGGAAATTTATGAAGTGCCCGCAGGCGCGTATCACTTCACGGTGGCGATGAAGTAGTGACTACACCCGTCCAGCGGTTGGGTGATGGTAGCGGGCGTTTGCCTAACGCTAGCGTGCGTCGCGAGATAGTTGCCGTAGCCGACGACCGCGGTCGAGGTAATCAGAACAAATAAGCTCAGCGCCACCATGAGTTTAGTGCGCGAACCCGCGCCTTTCCATTCCTTCAACGCGATGCCCCACAGTGTGCTGAAAATGATGATACTGGCCATGTGCAGCGTCCAGCTGGAGAACTTGTAGCGGCCCATCTGGGTCTCGCCCATCGAATAAAAGAAGAACTGGAAGTACCAGGTGGTTCCCGCCAGGGCGGAGAAAAAGTAGTTGGACAACATCGGCGCACGCACCGGGACAGAGGTGCTCAGTGCGGCGGCTTTGGCCATCTCCTCGGCTGGGGCGTCGGTCGGATTCTCAATCGCTGCTCCAGACGCGCTTGCGGAGCCGGCACCGCGAATTTCTGAATTGAAATATTGATAGCCGGACTTGTTGCGAATGTTAAGGATCAGGCACCAGATAAAGTTGGTGGTAAAACCGCCCAGGAGAACAACGATCAGCACCGGCAGGCCCTGCCACAGAGTTGGCGTACCATGTCGAAGGGTGATCAGTTTGATCGGATCGCCTGCAGCGAGGCCGTACGCGAAGCAAGCGCTCATCACGCCGGAGAAAGTTGCCACAAGAAGGCCCTTTTTAAGGCTGAATTCCTTAATCGCCGCGCGCTTCTGCTCCTCGGACATCTCTTTTTCTTTCATCACACCGGCGGTTCCGGCAAAGACGATACCGAGCAGACAAATTGCAACTCCAGCGAGGATCGTTAGTCCGGAACGCGTGCCCAGTACTTCGCTGACGAATTGACCACGAAAAATAGGCGGCATCAGGGTGCCGAAGGCGGCGGTGTAGCCGAGTGCAACCGCCATTCCGAGGGACATCCCTAAGTAGCGCATGGTCAGGCCGAACGTCAGGCCACCGAGCCCCCACAGCACGCCGAAGGTGTACGACCAAAAGACGCTTGAGGGCGGCGCTTCACGCAGCACCTGCGAAAGGTCGGAGGTCATCGCCAGCGCCAGCAGCCAGGGGGCGATGATCCAGCTAAAGAAACCGCCAACCAGCCAGTAGGTTTCCCAGGCCCAGCTGCGAACCCGGCGAAAGGGAACGTAGAAACTGCCGGACGCCAGTCCGCCCAACCAATGATAAAAAACGCCAACAATTGGATTTGGAGTCACAAAACTCGCCTCTTAGCGCTTAGAATATAGTGCCATCGGCTTGCGCTGACTTGCTCGGCGGACTTTAGTAGCACAGACGGCTGGCCGTCAACCCCGAATCGCCGCGCT
This sequence comes from uncultured Acidobacteriaceae bacterium, assembly GCA_964594885.1. Taxonomy (GTDB): domain Bacteria; phylum Acidobacteriota; class Terriglobia; order Acidiferrales; family UBA7541; genus Acidiferrum. Next base: position 20,657 of record CAZQOB010000043.1, on the reverse strand, counting down.
ATACTTGCGGCGCAGTGCAACGATTGTGAATCAAGCGAATCAAGATTGGTCGTCAATGAAAACGCAAGAAAGACTCCGCTATCTGGAAGACCGCTGGGACCAGCGCATGGCAGCGACGCTGGATGCACCCGAATTGCTGCGCTACCGCTCGAACCTCCTCGGATCTGATCTGCGCATCACCAATTTTGGCGGCGGGAATACCAGCTCCAAAATTACAGAACTTGATCCGCTGACCGGCGCTCCGCAAGAAGTACTGTGGATCAAGGGCAGCGGCGGCGATATCGGCAGCATCAAGCGGCAGGGTTTTGCGACTCTGTACCTCGACAAAGTTCGCGCGCTCGAAGGCCGCTACCGCGGCGTGGAATTTGAAGACGAAATCGTGGGCATGTATCCGCTGTGCGCGTTCGGCAACAACACCGTGGCCGCCTCAATCGATACCCCACTGCACGGCTTCCTTCCGTTCGGCCACGTCGATCACCTGCACCCCGACTGGGGCATCGCGCTCGCCGCGGCGGCTAACGGTCGCGAAAAGATGGAGGAGTTTAACCGTGTGTATTCGCACCAGCTGGTTTGGCTGCCCTGGCAGCGGCCGGGGTTTGAGCTGGCGATGATGTTGCGCGACGCAGTCAAGCAAACGCCGGATTGCGATGGCATTGTGCTCGGCGGGCATGGCTTGTTCACCTGGGGCCCGACGCAGCGTGAATGCTATGTCAACACGCTGACCATCATCGATCAGCTGGGGCAGTTCGTCACAGAACACCTGGAGCGGCGCGGCGACGGACTGTTTGGCGGGCAACGGACGGCGATCATGGAGAGTCAGCCAGCGCTGGCGAACGAGATCTTTCCACTTGTGCGTGGCCGCGTTTCGGCAGGGCAGCGGTTGATTGGTCACTTTAATTCCCTGCCGGAAGTGTTGCGGTTTGTGAATTCGGCTGACGCGGAGAAGTTGGCGTTCCTGGGAACCAGTTGCCCGGACCATTTCATCCGCACCAAGATTCGCCCTCTGTTCGTGCCGTGGACTCCCAACATCAATCTGCTTGGATTGCGCGAAGCGATCGATGCGGCGCTGAAGAATTATCGCGAAGAATACGCAAAGTATTACGCTACTTTCGCGCAGGCGGACTCGCCAAAAATACGCGACGGGAATCCAACCGTGGTGCTGATTCCCGGCATAGGCATGTTCAGCTTTGGGAAAAACAAAACCGAAGCGCGCATTACCGGGGAGTTCTATACCAACGCGATTCACGTGATGGAAGGTGCGAGTGCTCTCGGCTCCCAAAAGACTCCGGGGGTTCTGCCACAAGCTGGCCCGGCTGCGGGCACCGAAGCATTCAGCGTCTTTTCGAACTACGTTGCGCTTCCGCCGTCGGAGGCCTTTCGAATTGAATATTGGCAACTGGAGGAGGCGAAAATTCGCCGCCAACCACCGGAAAAGGAGCTGAGCCGCCGGATCTGCATCGTGGTCGGCGGAGGCAACGGCGTAGGACGAGAGACTGCGCTGCTGGCGGCAAGCCGCGGCGCGCACGTCGCAATCGCCGACAAAGATTTCGAGGCAGCGAAGGCAGTTACCGCAGAAGTCCAGCAAAGTGCGGGCAAAGAGGCGGCGATTGCGGTGGCGATTGACATTCGAGATCGCGAATCCATTCGGAAAGCGCTGCGTGACGTCACTTCTGTGTTCGGCGGGCTGGATATTCTGGTGAATACGGCAGCGATCTTTCCATCTTCGCCGGACGGAACGATCAGCGACGGCCAGTGGGGACTCACGCTGGACATCAATGTTACGGCCAATCACAGGTTGCTGGAGGAGGCGGCGACACTCCTGCGCGAGCAGGATCTGACGGCAAGCATCGTCCTGGTCAGCTCTGCAAATGCCGTTGTGCCCAAGCGCGGCAGCGAAGCCTACGACGTCAGCAAAGCCGCGGTGAACCACCTGGTCCGCGAATTTGCGATTTCGCTGGCGCCGAAAATTCGTGTGAATGGAATTAGCCCCGCCACGGTTGTTAAGGGCTCGACCATGTTTCCGCGCGATCGTGTGGTTGCTTCGCTCACCAAGTACGCGATTCCCTTTGACCAGAAGGCCGCCGACGAGCAGTTGCGGTCGCTGCTGGCGGAGTTCTACGCCCAGCGTACGCTGACTCACCAACCCATCGACCCGCAGGATTGCGCGGCGGCGATTCTGTTTCTTGCCGGGCCGCAATCGCGCTGCACCACAGGACACCTGATTCCCGTGGATGGCGGACTGAGCGAAGCCTTCCTGCGTTGAGTGCAACACAGTGACCGCAGAGAATCGCCACAAAGCATCGGTTGCCGTAGATTTAGGCGCGCAGAGTTGCCGCGTTTCGCTGCTGCGCTGGACCGGAGACGACGCCCGCATCGCAGTTGTGCACCGCTTTGCCAACGGTCCTTTGCCGATCGGCGAAGAACTGCATTGGGATATTGCTGCGATTCTTGACGGCGTCATGCAAGGACTACGGACTTGTGCCGCTCGGGCGCCGGAAGGGATTGCCTCGATCGCTGTTGACGGTTGGGCCGTGGACTATGTCCGGCTCGCGGCGGATGGCACTCCCATTGCGCCCCCTTTTTGCTATCGCGATTCGCGTACCGAACGCGCCGAACGCGAAGTTCATGCGCTGCTTTCACCGCAGGAGCTCTACGAACTGACGGGGATTCAAATCCTGCGCATTAACACGCTGTACCAGCTTTACGCGGACAAGCTTGCGGGAGCTGACCCGCGGCTTCCCTGGCTGAATTTGCCGGAGTTCATCACTTATCGGTTGTGCGGGCGGCGCGTCAGCGAATACACCATGGCTACGCATACCGGCCTGGTAAAAATCGGGACGGCAACTTGGTGCGAAGAGATTTTTCAGGAATTAGGCTTGGCAGCCGGTGCTGCGCCGTCGATTCTGCCGTGCGGGACGGTTTTGGGCCGGTTCCAGAACGAGTTAGGGTCGCTGCCGGAGTTCCGCGAAGCGCAGGTTATCGCGGCCGCGTGCCACGACACTGCCGCGGCGATCGCCGGTATTCCGGCATCGGGTGATGACTGGGCGTTCATCAGCTCCGGCACGTGGTCGCTGGTGGGAACGGTGCTCGACAGGCCCTGCGTTTCAGGTGCGGCGCAGTCTGCCAATTTCACCAATCTTGGTGGAGCGGGCGGCAAATACTGCTTCCTCAAGAATGTGAACGGCATGTGGCTGTTGCAGCAGTCCATGGATGAGTGGGAACAACGGGGCTTTCGTTGCTCGGTACGAGAGATTCAGAACCGTTGCGCCATGCTGCCTCAACCCGGAACGCTCATCAACGTGGATGAGCCGCAATTGATGACGCCAGGCAACATCACTGCAAAGATCAACGCGCAGCTTATGGAAAAAGGCCGGCCCGCCCTCCCGGTCAGCGAAGCCGGAATTCCGGTGATAGCGAACTTGATCTTTCACAGCATGGCCGCGCGCTATGCGGAAGTCCTATCCGCGATTCGCTCCATTACCGGGAAAACATTGCGACGCTTGTATATTGTGGGCGGCGGCAGCCAGAATGCCCTTCTGAATCGCCTGACGGCGGAGCGGACCGGGCTGGAAATCGTTCCGGGCGCGGTGGAAAGCACGACGATCGGTAACTTTGCGATTCAGCTGGCGGCCAGTCACGACGAGCCGGATACTTCGGGCGGAGCTTCTGCGGAAACGGTCGCGAGATGGGCGAAGCAACTGTCGTCAGCAACGTTTTTGGGCGGATGAGTCCCGTCGCGAAACCAATTGAAAAAGCGAACTCCCTTTCCGCAAGCCTGATGGAGGCACGGCAATGAACAGCAAAGCTACGGAAGCGATTTTCAACGGGCTCGACATGTTCCGGATCGAGCTGCCTTCATGGGGCTTCGCCAACACCGGCACGCGCTTTGGCAAATTCAGTCAGGCTGCCGCTGCAACAACCATCGAGGAAAAGTTCAGCGACGCCGCGGCGGTTCACGCCGTGACCGGCGCTTGCCCGACACTCGCCTTGCACGTGCAGTGGGACTTGCCGAACGGCATTGCCGACGTGACGAGCGTGCAAGCGCTCGCCAAGCGCTTTGCAATTCGGCCGGGCTCAATCAATCCCAATATTTTTCAGAATCAGGAATATAAGTACGGCTCACTCGGTAATCCAGACGCCGCGATTCGCAAAATGGCCCTTCGCCACATCCTCGATTGCGTCGCAATCAGCGAGACGCTCGGTTCGCGCGACGTTTCACCGTGGTTCGCGGACGGCTCCAACTATCCCGGCACGCAAAATATCCGCAGGCGGATCAGCCACTTCGAAGAAGGCTTGCGAGAGGTCCACGGAGCGTTGCGGCCGGGCCAGCGACTGCTGATCGAGTACAAGCCGTTCGAGCCCGCGTTCTATCACACGGACATCGCCGACTGGGGCATGGCCGTGCTGCTCGCGAAGCACACCGGACCGCAGTCGTTCGTACTTGTGGATACCGGGCACCACTATCAATCACAGAACATCGAACAGATTGTCTGCTGGCTGCTGCACACCAAAATGATGGGCGGTTTCCATTTCAATGACCGGCGATACGCCGACGATGATCTGACGCTCGGCTCGATCGACCCTTATCAGATCTTCCGCATCTTCCATGAAATCCGGATGTTCGAATGGGAAACACAATCCACGGCGGACATCGCTTACATGGTGGATCAGAGCCACAACCTCAAAGGGAAAATCGAGGCGATGATTCAAACAGTTTGCACGGCGCAGGAGCTGTACGCCAAAGCGGCGCTGGTGGATCACCAGCGGCTGGCACAACTGCAACAAAACTGCTCGTTGGTGGACGCCGAAGAAACGTTGCGCGGCGCGTTTTGGCAAGACGTGCGGCCGGTCATTCAGGAGTGGCGCAAAGCTCGCAACCTGCCGGCCGACCCGCTGCAAGCCTTTCGGTCGAGCGGTTACCTGGAGCGGATCACCCGCGAGCGCGCGGAGAAAAATCGCGGCGGCGCGACAAGCTATGCCTAGATCACCTTACATTCGACCCCGAGCAGTTGCCCTAACTTTTGCAGTTTGCCTGCGAGGTGACCGACACCGACCGCGCAGTGGTGCCCCGGCCCTTCGGCGTTCCACGCATTCATGAAACTTCGCGCTCCCGTTTTAAAGCGGTACCGGCTATTCGTATTTCCAATCTCCAAGATCGGGCCCGCCTCCGACATAGCTTCCGCAACCAGCAGCTTCACCTTGCCATCTTCCGTTTGCGACACCGACAGCAGCGTCACCGGGCCGTGCTTCACCGCCATTTCCACCGAAAGCCCATGTCCGACTTTGCCGTGGTAAACGCCAAGCGGGCGCACTTTGATTTTTCCTTCGGCAATCGCAATGTGACCGGGACCGTCGTGCCCCATCAGAATTACGTCATCGTCGAAGTCCACCGCGTAGTATTCGGTAAACGAGCCGCCAGCCCCGAAGCGGTCGAGAATCTTCATCGCTTGCGCGTTTCTGATCTCGTACTCGCCAGCGACCGTCACGCCTTGCGCCGTCAGCAGGCTGCTGCCGAGAATGACCGAGCTGATCGTGTCTTGGTTCGCTTGGTTGCCGCTGCCGCGGTAGTAGTAGGCCAGCGAGCCGAGCTGGTGATTTTCGACAAGCCGGTCCAGCGCCACCGAAGTCCGCGCGGCGCGTTGTAATTCTGACTGCTCGCAATCCGGCTGTACGTCGAAACGTTCGTGAAACAACCGTACACGATCAGCGACTTCGATATCGGAAACCTCTCGCCTGAGCACCGACAGTTCATCCACTTCGATCAGCTCAATGTGGCCGCCGAACGTCGCGCATTGCAGCGTCAAATCGGTGTAGATGTCCAACATCCCGCTGTAATAGTGGCCCATGGCACCGAGGCGGTTGTGTTCCATCTGATGGGCGACTCGAACTGCTTCGATCCATTCCGCGATCTCCCGTTCCGCTGCCGCATCATTTTCAAGCACTCCTGTGACCTGATGAAACGGAATCCGCGCGCGCCGGAAGACGTTGCTGATCTCTGGAATAGAACAAGCCTGGCAATAAGCGAGCCATTCGCCAGTCATTTTCGTACGGTCGGCCATCTTGTTAAAGGAGCCGTAGTCAATCGCCGCAGCCGGAACAAGGTTCAAAAGAATGACCGGAACTTTTGCGCGCCGCACGACCGGAAGCACCGTTGATGAAAGAGCATAGGTCGAGACGTAGAGAAAAATCAGATCAACGTCGGCCTGCCGGAACTGATGCCCGGCGGTTAAAGCTTTTTCCGGTGTATCGATCAAACCTAGATTGACGACGCGAACGCCGGGCCGACCGAGCATTCTTGCGACGCGTTCGACATAACCTGTCAGCCGTTCCCGCAGTCCGGCAAACTGCGGCCAATAGGCATCAAGCCCGACACCGAACAGTCCAACGCTAGGCTGGAAGCCTTCCGGATCGCTCATCACACGCTTCCTCTAGATGCTGAAACTTTCGCCTTGCGAACCGAGCGACATATATCACAATTCGTTTCCGAAGTGGTCGCCGGTTGAAAATGCCTGTAAACCGGACTACAGTCTCGCCACCAGCCGGCGGCAAGCGCCGGCACGGGGTGCTTCTTGAAGTCGAAAATCTTCAGCCGCTTTTTCGCAGCCGGCTTTCTAAGTTTCGCCGTTTGCCTGGCAGCAAGCGCTCAAACGTCAGACAATCCCAAGCTGACAATCGATTGGAACAAGACCATTCGGGTCACGAAGACTGCGCCGACCCTCCAAGTCGTCGTGAACCCCCCGCTGCGCCGCGGAACGGCGGTTCACGACAACGCGTTTCTCGCGGTTCAGGAGCTGGGCGCAGACTATGTCCGTTACGTTCCGTGGCTTCCCTACCCGAGGCTCGGCGTCCCCGAGCTGGAGCCGCCCGGCAAGGAAAAAACGTCGTGGGATTTCTCGGTGATCGATCCCATGACCCTGGACCTCCTGGAGGCGACCAAGGGGCATCCTGCGGTGCTGAACTTCAGCACGATTCCGCAGTGGATGTACAAAACGGAAAAGCCGGTCGCGTATCCCGCCGATCCGAATCAGGTCTTGTGGAACTACGAACAAGGAACCGAGTTGCGCGATCCTACTGCGCGGGAAGTCGCGGCGTACTACGCGCGGTTGCTGAGCTGGTACACAAAAGGCGGCTTCAGCGACGAACTGGGAAAGCGTCATGACTCTGGCTACCACTATTCGATTCCCTACTGGGAAGTGCTGAACGAAGTGGACTTCGAGCACCAGATGTCTCCGGAAACCTACTGCAGAATCTACGACGCCGTGGTTGCTGCAATGAAAGCCGTCGAGCCGAAAACAAAATTCGTGGGTCTGGCCATGGCGCTTCCCTCCCAGAATCCGCGCTTCTTCGAATATTTTCTGGACCACAAGAATCACGCGCAGGGCGTCCCGCTCGACTACGTCTCGTACCATTTTTATGCCACGCCGAGCAGCGGCGAGACGCCTGAGATTCAGCAGTACAGCTTTTTCGCGCAGGCTGACGGTTTTCTAAACAGCGTTCGATACATCGAAGCGATACGCCAGCGGCTTTCTCCGGAAACCGGCACGATGATCAACGAACTCGGCTCGATCGCTGCGAACGACGGAGACCAGGGCGAGCCGACCCACGTGGAAAAACCGATCTCGTCTTCGTATTGGCATCTCTCCGGCGCGCTCTATGCTTACCTTTTCGCGGAGCTGTCCCGGCTGGGCATCGACGCAGCCGGTGAATCGCAACTCGTTGGTTATCCCACGCAGTATCCCAGCGTATCCATGGTGAACTGGGAAAACGGCAAGCCCAACGCTCGCTTTCTGGTGCTGCGTCTGCTGAAAAACAACTTCGGGCCGGGCGATACGATTGTGGACACTCCATTCGGCTCGGCGGATATCTCCGTCATGCCGGTGATCACCAAGGCCGGGAAGCATCGCGTGCTTTTCATCAACAAACGCGATCGTGCGGCGACGCTTGACGTGCCGGGAGCGGCTGGCGCCAAACTGGAGTATGTGGACGTAACCAGCGACGGCCAGCCATCGGCTTCGAGCAGACTTACCACCGATAGCGTCGCCCTTGGCCCGTTCAGCGTAGCCGTCCTGACTTTCCCGTGACAAACTTTCTTTGCGGAGTGAATCTAGCGCCGGTGGGCCAGAAACGCTTCGACTTCGAGCATCGTTGGCATCGAAGGCTGCGCTCCAGCTCGCGTGACCGAAAGCGCCGCGACCGCATTCGCAAATCGCGCGCTTTCTTCTACCGATTTCCCGGAAGCAATCCCCAATGCGAATGCTCCGTTGAACGCGTCGCCGGCGGCCGTAGTGTCCACCGCCGCCACCAAAAAGGCGGGGACTCGAACCGCTAGCCCTCCGACCGTGGAGATGAAAGCTCCGCGCGAGCCCTGCTTCAAGATCACGTTCCGCGCTCCACGCGCGTGAATGTGTTTGGCGATGGCTAGATCATCTTCCGTGTGAAGTTCCGCGCCGCACAGAAACTGTGCTTCGGATTCGTTGGGCGTCAGCCAAGAGCAGCGCGAAAGCAGGGTGTCCGACAACGACCGCGCGGGAGCCGGGTCAAGAATCAGCGGAACCCCGCGGTGTGCGAGGCGCTCAGCCAGAAACTCGATGGTTTCGATTGGTGTCTCCAGTTGCGCCAGAACAATGCTCGCTTCTGACAGCACCGAGTCACAATCTTGAATGTGCGAAGGCGAAAGATCACCGTTGGACCCGGGAACAACCACGATGCTGTTCTCGCCTCGCCTGTCAGTGGTGATCATAGCGGCGCCGGAACTGTTCTCGGCGCGTTGCACATGCTCGATATTCACTCCGGCGGTTTGCAGGCCTGCGAGCAGCTGCCCGCCAAATGCATCCTTGCCTACGCAACCGACCATGGTTACGCGCGCCCCGAGTTTCGCTGCTGCGACCGCCTGGTTGGCCCCCTTGCCGCCAAAGTAAGTTCGAAAAGACTCACCGAGAATCGTCTCCCCAGGCGCCGGGATATGGCCGGCCTGAACGACAAAGTCGAGGTTGATGCTGCCAACAACGACAATGTGCGGAGAATCTGAAGGCGCTGTCATCGGTAGAGCGGCGCAACTGCGATGGAAAATAATCCGGCGACAAAGAAGACGAACATCAGCGGAATAAACTTGCGCGAATTCGCAGGCGCAGCAACAAACTCACGCCAAATGAAAACTCCCCAAATGGCGGAGACCATTGTTGCTCCCTGGCCGATGGCGTACGAAATCGCCGGGCCGACCACGTTTGCGCCCGAGCCGATGAGGTTGAACACCAGCCCGGTGCACCAGATCGCTCCGCCCAAAATTCCCCAAATGTGATATGCGGACTGTACGGAGAGATAGCCTTTGCCGTCGACCGGTGCGGCGCCCGTGAACGGTTTCTTCATCAACAAATAATTCACGGGAATCGCGCACAGGCCGGCCCCGAGACAAAAGATAAATGCCACAGCGTACGAACCCAGCGCGCCGCTGCCGGTTCTTGCCTTCACTACCAGCGGATAAAAAACTCCCATCAGAATTCCGCAAGCAATGCTGATTTGAATCCCACGAATGCTGACGGTGCGCCGTTGGACTTCACGATTGCGGTAGGCCAGGGCGTCGAAAACAATCGCCAACATAACCAGGGCAACCCCGCCAAACAAGAGCATGGGATTACCCTTTGGCTGCAGGAGGTAGTTGAGCAGAACTCCGACGACCAGAGCCAAACCGATCCCCAGCGGAAACGCAACCGCCAGGCCCGCGATATCAATTGCGGCAACCAACAGCAAGTTCGCGACGTTGAACACTGCGCCTCCGGCCAGCGCGTAAAGAATGTGGCCGGTATCCGTACTGCGAAGATTCTCAACAAATGTCGCTCCAGAATTGCCGAAGCTCCCAAGTGTCAAAGCCCAGAAAAGCGCGCCGAGAATGATTCCCACAATGTAGTCCCAATAAAACAACTGAAAGGCGTATCCCGGCGTTAGCTTCATCATGTTGGCCCACGAACCCCAGCAGATCATGCTGGTCAGCATGAATGCGAGCACAGCGAAGTACGCTTCTGGCTGATACATGTTCCTCCCAATCGCGCTGCTATTTGTCTTGCGCCAACCTGAACCCAACCGTTCCCGAACGGTCCATGCTGGGCGACATCAGGAGCAGCTTTCCGTGCTCACTGAGCTTGTAAGCCTGCGGAAAATACCAGATCGATCCTTGCGGCTGGTAATAGCTTCCGCCGCGAAGTATTCCCGCGCGCGTATGTTGGTCCTGAAACTCTTCGGTCCATTGCCAAACATTGCCAACCAGGTCCATCACGTCGAAAGGGCTCGCACCTTTTGGATGAGCGTCCACCGGATCGGGCCCCCGCGTGGTTCGCGATTTGTCCGGTTGTGGTACGGCCGACGCGTCCCAGGCACTCCCCCAAGGGTAGTTGCGGCCATCGCCGCCCTGGGCTGCGTATTGCCACTCCCACTCATGCGGCAGTCTTTTTCCAACCCACTGGGCGTAGGCCCGCGCATCCTCCATTGCCACCCAAGTCACCGGCCGGTTTTCCCAACCGCCGGGAAATGTCCCATCCCTCCAATCGCGCAGAAAATTGATTTCGTCCGCCGGATGGTAGTGCGTGGCGTCCAGGAATTTCTTGTACTCCGCGTTGGTCACCGGGTATTTGTCGATATAAAACGCATTGATGCGCATCTGATGCTCGTGAAATCGGCGAGGCCCATCTTCCCAGGGGTATTGCACATCCACGCCTTGATCGTTGAAGCCCTCGATCTCGATTCCCTGCACGCGAAAATCGAAATCGCCGGCCGGAATTTCGATCATACCCGCCGGCGCATTTTGCGTCTGGCTGGTCCCTTTGATCGGCACAATTTCCTGGTGCAGAGCTTTCCACTCACTCGAGTAAGAAGAGAGTGGCCGAGCAGTGACCTGCTTCATTTCCGTCATCAGCTTCTGCACGCTGGTGTCGGGATCGCTCCCGCTTGCCAGCACCGCCGCGAAACCGTGCGCTTCGATCTGGAAACTCAGCGTCAGCCTGCCGCTGCTGTCTTTCCCGGGTTTCAGCCCAACTCCATGGTAGAGATCGAAATACTGAACGCCGGCGGCCGCTGGAATTTCCATCTGCGGGCCATCGAGGTCATATTCATTGCGATTCACGATGGTCCATAAGGTGTTCCCGAAGCGCAGCCAGCTGCTCGAAAAAACTCCGTACCGCAACATCGGAAACATCGGTTCCCAATCCGGGCTGACCAGATACGCCGCCATCACGCGCTCGATCTTTGCCACTCGTCGAGTCGCTTCCGCATCCCGCGGCGTGATCCCGTTCCAAATGCCCCAGATGTTTTCCCAGCTCTCCCAGCCCACACCGTTGAAGAACGCGAACTGCAGATCGTCCGTCTTACCGCGGTTCCAGCGATCGGAAATGTGCACCATATGCCGCGGCTCAAGCCATTTGTACCGATCTACCAGCGGCGCAAACGGAAACTGATACTGCCCCCAAGTCATCACATTCCACGCCATCGCTTCGTCTGCGGGACCTCCTTCCGGTTCGAACGCCAGCGTGTGGCCGGCCCTGTCCGCCGCAGATGAAAACGCCAACGGTACGCCATCCTGCGTGTCGCCGTTGATCCCGTCGGCGCCAATTTCTTTCATCAGCTCCGCAATCTCCTCAGGCCAAGGCTTGCCGGGCTCGCGCGTCCCCTGATCCCACATCATCATTGGAAATAGCACTCGCACACCTCGCGTATGAAAGTCCGCGACCATCTGGCGGACGCCGGCCACTCCGCCCGGCATCGAGCGAATCATGTCGTGCTGGTTGCGATTGTCGATCCCCATGTTCGGATACGTCGGCCAGATCAACACCGCATCAATTCCGCCGTACCTTTTCTGCAGATCATCGAGGTACCGATCGACGGTATATCTGCCGGCCTCTGGATCGTAGAAGAAGCGCTCCTGCACCATCATCTGCGGCTGAATGAAGCTGGCTTGGGTCCACCGCAGCTCCGGCATTCCGTACCGTGCTCCGCTATAGCCGATGCGGATCCGCCGCTCGTTACGCCAATGGGTTATGTCGGCGAGCCATTCCTGGTGGTCGCTTTCCGTGCAAGGCGTGTAGCCGCCTTCCCAGACCCAGTGCATGGTCAAACATTTGGGTACAGGAATTTGCTGGCTCTCCGGCGTATACTTTGAATCCTGGGCAACGGTCAAAGCGCCGGGGAGCAAGCTCAGCAGCGTCAAAAACAATCGAAAGCGCAAGTTGGTTCCTCCGGCGCTCCGCATTCAGATTCAGCGGGCCAAAGCATAGTCCTAACAAAAACACAGTGTCGAGATGAATTCTTAAATGCCCGCGGGCAGAACCAACTGAGCGAGCTCGTCGCGTTGACTTGCCCGAATATCGCCACTACTATCGCCAACAAATCACAGCATGATTCCTGCGATTGCGATTCCTGAACCAGGAGGCGGTGCTCCCATGAGCAGTAAGAGCTTTACGGTGTTTGCCTTGATGTTGATTTCGTTTGCCGCGGCGATGAACTCATGCAAAACCAGCACCCAGGCGGGCCAAGCAAACAAAAAGCCTGCCGACGTCACCCTATCGCGCGCCGCCGCCGATGCCACGGCCGGGGCGAACTGGATGATCAACGGCCGCACTCACGACTCCACACATTTCAGCCCACAGAAGCAGATCACGGACGCCAATGTCGATAAATTGGGCTTGGCCTGGTATCTGGACATCGAAGGACAAATGGGGGTAGTCAGCGAGCCGATTGTCGTGGACGGAATGGCCTACGTCAGCGCACCACTTTCCAAGGTGTACGCGGTGGACGCGGCAACCGGAAAACAGATCTGGAAGTTCGATCCGCAAGTGAAACTCAATCTGGCGCTCAACGGTTCGTACTCCGCGCGAACTAACGGCGGCGTGGCCGTTTGGGAAGGCAAAGTGTACGTCGGCACCGGCGACTGCCGCCTGATCGCGATTGATGCAGCAAGTGCCAGACAAACATGGGAAGCGACCGTCTGCGATCCACTGCAAACGGGTATCACCGGCGCGCCACACGTCGGCAAAGGGAAAATCTTCATGGGCTTTAACGGCTCGGATGATGCAGTGCGGGGAGCGGTCGCTGCTTACGACGCGAACACCGGCAAAGAACTCTGGCGATTCTGGACCGTGCCAGGCGATCCGTCCAAGCCGTTTGAGTCCAAAGCGCTGGAAATGGCCGCTAAAACCTGGAAAGGCGAGGGCGGTTGGCGCCAGGGCGGCGGCGACGTCTGGAACGCCATCACCTACGACGAGCCGGACAATCTGGTCATCTTCGGCACCGCCGGCTCCGGCGCGGACTTCGGGGAACTCGCGGCCGTCAAGGCCAGCGGCGAAAGGCTTTTCTCCCAATGCATCGTTGCGGTAAATGCCGATACCGGCGAATACGTGTGGCACTACCAGAGCGGTACCGAAGGCGTGCACTCTGAAAACAATCACATCGTTCTGGCCGACCTGACTTGGAACGGCGAAAAGCGCCGCGTGGCCATGACCGCTCCCAAAAACGGATTCTTCTACGTTCTCGATGCCCAGACCGGAAAGTTGTTGGCCGCCGATCCGCTGGTGAAAACCACGTGGGCCAATTCATACAACCTCGAAACCGGCAAGCCCGTCCTGGTTCCCGTTTCGCAAGGTGGCGGCAAACAGTGGACCGTCCACAACTGGTGGCCGATGAGCTACAACCCGCAAGCCGGGCTGATGTACATCCCGACGACAGACCGCCATTCCGCAAGCAAAGCGCCGGTGGAAGCGGGCGAAAGCGGCGAGGGACTTTTCGGGCGATTAATCGCTTGGGATCCGCTCGCCAAAAAAGAACGTTGGAGCGCGAACCAAGACATCGCCGTCAACGGTGGCACGCTCTCAACAGCGGGCAATTTGGTTTTCCAAGGCCAGGGCACCGGTGAATTTGCCGCCTACGCCGCTGACTCCGGAAAAAAACTGTGGTCCGTCAAAACCCTTTCCGCCATCGAATCAATTCCCGTTACCTACACCGTGAACGGCGAGCAATACATTCTGACGCCTGTGGGCTGGGGCTCGGGATCGCGCTTGTTCGCGCCCGCCCGCACCATGGCCACTCCTGAATCGAAGCGGGGGCCGGTTCGGATTTATGCGTTCAAGCTTGGCGGCAGCGTTCCGTTCCCCTATCCGAAAATCGTCGTGCCGCCCGTACCCAAACCGCCCGAACAAAAGGCGGACAAAGCCACTATCGAGAAAGGCAAAAAGCTCTATGTCACTTCTTACTGTGAAGGTTGCCATTCGCCGGAAATCGATGGCAGCGGGGCTTGGGTCGAAGACGGCGCGATTCCCGATTTGCGCTACGCGCCCGAGCAAGTCCACAAGGATTGGTACACGATTGTGATGGGCGGGTCACACTGGGAGAAGGGTATGCCCGGTCTCGCCGATCCTCCCAAATTCGCTTTCCCGACGTTTCGGATGACTGTTGCCGAAGCCGACGCCATCCACGCCTACGTCATCGATCAGGCCTGGAAAGCCTACCGCGGCGAACAGCAAGCCGCACCCCACACCAAACGCGAAAATTACTAGCAAGTTGCCGAGGAGATGCGTCCAGGATCTATCCAAATGAAAAGCGCTCCCCCCAAGTGGACGATTTTATAGAACTTTCCTCGCAGAATTCGTGGCAAGAGTGCCACAGGTCGGCTCCCAATCGTCGATAGCGTGGCAAAGCTCTGTCCGGAGCCGGCGTTTAGTTCCGAGTCCCCGACAGTCCAGTCCAGATGCAAGCCATCGGAACCGGTGGTTGCTACCGCCCAAGCACAAGGTCTATTCCTGACAGCAACAATTCTAGCTTCTCGCGTGGGAGCTTGCCGACTCGCTCCGTCAGAATATCCGTATCGACTGTGACGATTTGAGATACGTTGGCCACCGAATCACGCGGCAGGCCCGTAAGCCGGGCCGACAGCCGCAGATTTCCTGGTGCCGAACTCCATCTGAGATTGCTGGTCAACGGAACGCACACAGCGGTGGCGATGCGGCTTCGGTTCAGCGCCTCGCCCTGGACAACGATCACTGGCCTTCGGAACCCTGCACCTGAACCCGTCGGCGAAGGCAAATCCGCCCACCAGATTTCGCCCTGGGAAATCACCATTCGCTTCGCGCAAGAACGCGCCGGGTGGCAGTGGAAACGAACGTGTCTTTAGACTGGCCCAGTTCGTCTATGGCCCTGTCCATCGCCTCGGTCACTTGGTCAGGTGTGTGGCGCGCCAAATACTCCTTTAGCGCGTCGCTGAACAGGCGACTCCGCGATCGCTTGGTCTTGCGCGCGAGCCGCTCCGCTCCCTCGAAGACTTCATCGGGAATCGACACCGCCGTCTTCATACCTGGAGTATAACCGTACCCAAGCGCGCGACGCAAGGGGCTCAATTGGCCCTTTCGCTTTTTGCAGCGTGGCGCCGGTGTATCCGGAACCTCACCATGTCGCCAGTCGAAAAATGGTTTCGCGTGGACGGGCTCGAAATTGAACGACTTCTCCACGACTGGCGATGGCTTTGCCCCTCTCAGATGTCACTTCTGGCAAGAAATCTGTTCGGCGAATTGTTCTTGCAGGACGAAGCTGGCGCCGTTTTCTGGTTGAATACTACATTCGGCAAGTTGAGCAAGGTCGCCCACTCGAAGGCTGAATTTGTGGAAATGGCAGAAACAAGCGAGAAGCGGCAGGATTGGTTCGTGGTGCAAGAAACAGAAGCCTATGCGAACCGTGGCCTTGTTCCGAGTGCCGCGCAGTGTATTGGGTTCTCACCAAACGAGGGAATGCGCATGCGCGATGGCTGCGGGTGCAAGCAGCGCAGCACTTAGGCCGCTATCGTGGACCGCTGGGGCAGACGAGCCCTATCCAGCAGGTGCGTTGAGGTGTTAATGCGTCAGGCCGCTCCCTGGGTCCGGGATGATGTCACTGTCATCGCCCTCCGCTGAGTTCTCACTACTAGCTTTAGGCAGCTCATTCAGGGTTGTCCTTGAATGTCTCTCCACGGCACCCATTGCCGCAGCCAAGCACGAATGCAAAAACGCCTGCATCCCTTTACGGAACTCGTCTGTCGCCTGTTCGGCCAACTGCGACACCTCCGCCTCTAGCCGCTGCCGTCGGGCATCGCAGATGGCGGTACTTTCTGCATCCAACGACGACAGCGTCAACACTGAACGTTCCTGTATATCCGCAAAAGCCATTTTCACGTTTCGTTCGGTCTCCCGCCGAAGCTCCTCGAGACCGGAATCCACCACGTTTTGAGTCAGCGCCTGCAGTTCCGCCGAACGCGCATTCAAGTTCACGACCGCCTCCTGTCTTGCGATCTGCACATTGGCAAGCAGCTGCTCGTAACGTCGGTCCACAACCGCAGCCGCCGCGCTCTCGACGTCCGACGTCGCCTGGCGCAAGGCTTCCGTCAGTCGCGCCGGGATGAGCAGCCCGATTTCTCGGGTCATCTTCTCGATACACTCTTGCGCCGCACTCGCCAACTCGCGTCGCAATTCGCAAGCCTGCTCTTTAAGGCCTTGCGCCATTTCATCAGCCTTCTCGCAGTATGCTTCTATCTCCGCCTTCCTTTGCGCGGCCAATTCTGCGGACCCCTCCTTTAGGGAAAGCTTCATTTCCTCTATTTGCTTCGGGACCAGGCCCCGAACCTCTTGCATGCTCAACTGCCGAGCATCATCAATCGATCGAAGTGCATCTTTAATCCTGCCGTTTACGTGCTTCGTTAACGCTGCCTGTACCGCCTTCTCCGCCTCTTGCTGCAACTTTCCTTGCAGCGCGGCGATCAGCCCATCCGGGGTGACCACCACACGCTTTACCTGCGGAGGCCCTGCCGACTGTGGGGCAAGCGGTCCAGGAACTTCGGGCGTCGGGATACTGACGACCTCCGCCATCTTCGGTTCTGGCCTTCGCAGCACCTCATGGGGCCTTATTTTCTGGGTCCCAGATCCCGTCGCTTCAGCTATCACACCCGTCAATTTCTCCGTCGGCACATTCGTTTCTACCCTGCTCGTCCAGTCTGCCGGTGCCGGCGCAATCCCCCAGATATTCCCTGGTGTTTCCAATTCCACGCCGACCTGTTGCAGCTCCCGCAAGCTCGCGGGTGGATGGACCGACCGGACCATCGCAACGACGGTCTGCGGTTTTTCGCAACCGACCATAGAGCCTACCAGCTGCAGCGTGACCGATGTTCCAACTCCGTAGTCGTGACGCGAGGGATAGCGGCAGCCATGTTTGTTCACAGTAATTGACGCGGTTCTCTCCATAAACGGCTGGCCTAACTGGTCCTGGCCCAACACGATTAGTGGAACGGATCTCTCGATTCGGGTGCTTCGGCGAGTCGCAGCCGGGGCGGGATTTCCGGCGGAGTTGAAGTGCGGAGACTGACTCAAGTGACCTCCCAAGACGACCGATTCCGGAAGTCATTTAGTTGGCGTTAATCCATTTATTTTAGGCTCGCATCCAAGGCTGCCTACTGTCGGCCTGTCAGCTGATTCCCATTAGTTAACCTGCTCCGTTCTTCGCCGTTGACTGGCAGTATAGTTGAGAGGGCTCGGAGGAGACGCGAAGCCACGAACGTCGCGACAACAATCTAGTTGCTTCGTGTCGTTGTGCCGTTGGGGTTGGAGGGAGAGTGTTTATGCGTCGCGTTATTTGCCTCGTCTATTTGTTCTTTCCGATTTTTGCCTTCGGTCAGCAGAAGCCCCAAGCGGCTCCAGCTGGAACAGACCTCGTCCATTCCGACATGCTGGTGAGCACGAACTGGCTAGCTGACCATCTGAACGATCGGAACGTTGTAATCCTTCACGTCGCCGACAGCCTGAGTGACTACAAGCGCGGCCACATCCCCGGCGCACGCTTCCTGGCCATGAGAAAACTTACCACCGACAACGGACCTATCAGCGTCGAACTACCCGGCGCCGGGCAGTTACAGCAAACATTCAGCGAACTGGGCGTCGGTGACAGCACGCGTGTGATCATCTACGCGACAAACTGGTTCCCCAACGCCGCACGGGCATATTTCACGCTCGACTATCTGGGGCACGGCGACAAGGCCGCGCTGCTCGACGGTGGCATAGAACAGTGGCTGGACGAGGACCGTCCGGTAACCGGTGATATCCCGAAGTTTTCTCCGGCGACTTTTAGCCTGCACATCCATGAGAACTTCCGCGCCCTGCTCGACGAAGTGAAAAGCGATGTGGAAGCGAAACCAGGGGAAGAGCCTGAGCAGCTCGTCGATTCACGCCCGGAGCGACGGTATAACGCCGGCCATCTGGCTGGCGCAATTAATATTTATTGGCAGGAAACCCTAGTCAGCGAGGAGCATCCGGTGTTCCAATCGCCGGAAAAACTCCGCGCGCTATACGCCTCGCGAGGTCTTGCACCGGGCAAAAAGATTGTGACTTATTGTGAGGTCGGCTTGCAGGCTTCGCACGGATATTTCTTGGCGAAATATCTTGGTTATGACGCCGCAATGTTCGACGGTTCTTATCAGGAATGGACGGCGAAGAATATGCCGGTCGTGAAGGGCGAAGCGAAGCGATAATGCAGCATTTGCCTGGGAGCAGCAAACTTTCCCAGTCACCGCTGGGAATCGCTACCACTCCGGTGTAAGCCCCGGGAAGCTTTTTGAGCGGAGATGTAGGCCATAACAGCCACTTCTCGGGTTTGAGCGTTTTTGCCTAGTCATAACTTCCGGACTGCCGACTACGCCCCCGGAGTCGGCCGAACGTGGAACGAAGTCAGCTGTTCGAGCGGTTTCATGCTGCGGCTCTCAATGGCTGATCCTTCACGCCCATAATCAAAAGCCACAAGATAATCGCTGGTTCGGCAAGCGTCAGCGGGATGCTCGCGAATCGGTCCACGGCATTCGCGTAACTCGGTAACAGCAACGGTGTAACACTATCCGCCAAATAGGCGAAACCTGCAGCGATCAGGAGGACACCCAGAATGCGGGGCAGGAAACCCGATCTATATACGAGAGCCCCTAAGTGGAAAAGCCAGGGGCCAAATATCCAGCCGACAATGTACCCGTAACGATGTAAATCGAGGAACAACATGGCCAGGGCTTCGCGGTTCGGTTGGTTGACAACCGACAGGAAATCCCCGCCGCGCAAGAGCGTTAGGGCCGCAATCTCGCTTAGCACATTCACCGCCATCACGGGAATGAAGGCCAGACCCCAGATCACCATCAGCGCAGCATGCGTTTTGTTCACGCCGCTGAGTAATCGGTAAAGAACCCAGACCAAGTAGATGAATTCCGCAGCACAAATCAGTTCGGAAACGATGCCAAGGCGAAAAAGCCGCTCGGAAGCGAGGATGTTGCTGGCGGTCGCCGCGGTGTTACCCGAAACGATCAGTTTGCCGGGGACGTAAACGATGCCGAAAAAGCCGGTCACCCCGTTTACCAGGTAGAGCAAGCCTGCGATTCTCGCGGTCTGTTTGGTTGAGCTCATGCCCTCGCTCCCTTTGCTGATGACTCTCCCGATATACGGCTCGCTGAAACCTGCTCTACTATGTCACTGTTCGGGTCGGAGCGATGGCACTTCCCGGGTAAGGGTGTCGCCCTCAGTCCGATGGGCCGCCAGGGTCACAGAATGCACAGGCTCACTAGAATCCGGGCTACATTGCACCAACAGGGGAGGAATCGGAGATGAAGCGAACTTTGCATGTCGCCAGCGGGTTATCGGTCCTGGTAACGACCCTGACCTACGGGCACAACATGTACCGGATGATGGCGCACCTGGTCACACATCACGACCAGGGCTTTGGTCATCCTTTTTTCGCCATGCATACAATTCTCGCAGTTGCCACTGGCATGTTGTCACTCGTCGGGGCTTATTTTCTTCTGACCGGGTGGCGTCAGCAAAACCCGAACTGAGCCTTTTTCCGGCTGGGGCTTTATTTCAAGCGGGACAATGGCTGCATTTTCATACGGCGCCGAAAGACCGGTCGGCATTCACTCCCAAGTATCCAGAATGGAGTTTTGCGATGAGCACGGCCATTACGCTTTCGACGAGACGCGAATTCCTACAGGCTTCCGCTGGAGCCGCGGTTTCAGCGGTCGTTCCCGCCTCCAATGATCTGCCTCAACTTGCTCCGCAGCAATCTAGGGACGCATTTCTGGCGCGGCAACGGGTGCGGCGAAAAGAGTTGTGGGAGCTCCTAGGGGATTTGCCGTGGGAGCATAAGCCGGGGCCAGCGATGCTCGTCAGCAAGGAAGAGCACGAAGACTACACGCTGGAACGGCTGGTGCTCGATTTGAACGGTGTGGAGCCGGTGCCGGCCCTGCTGCTGATTCCACGTAAAAAGCAAACGCCTGCGCCGGGGCTGCTCTACAGCCACTGGCATGGTGGGATGTACGGCCTAGGCAAAGAGATGCTGATCAAGGGTGTGGAGGTCGCGCCGGCGTACGCGCCCGTGTGCGCGCAGAAGGGACTGGTAACGCTGGCGATCGATAGCTGGTGCTTCGGTGAGCGCCAGCACGAGAAAAACGGTCGCGAAGGTGAAGAAAACGCCTTCAAGTTGATGCTGTGGAAGGGGCAGTTGCTCTACGGGATGATGATGTTTGACGAATTTCGTGCGATGGATTACCTGGCGCGCCGTCCGGAGGTCGACACCCGGCGGCTGGGCACGCTGGGCATGTCAATGGGCTCGACGAAAGCGTGGTGGCTGGCGGCGCT
>CAZQOB010000042.1:0-46264 GCA_964594885.1 uncultured Acidobacteriaceae bacterium | reverse complement strand
CGGCTGGTCAAGCTGCATGCTCGAAACTCCCAAGTCGGCCAAGACCCCGTCCACCGTCGGAATCCCCAACTCGTGTACGACCTCCGCAATCTTTGAGAACGGAGACAAAACGCAGCTCACTCTCGACCCGAACTTCTTCAAACGATCCTGGGCGATTCGCAGCGCCTGTGCGTCCCGGTCCAGGCTGATCAACCTGCCCGACGAAGAAAGTCCGCCGGCGATGGCTTCCGAATGCCCCCCGGCACCGAACGTGGCGTCGACGTATACTCCGTCCGGTTTTATTCGCAGCCATCCGAGCACCTCTTGCAACATCACTGGCGTATGTGGCGCGTTCAATCCCGTCACCCGCTTTTTGTAGCAGCGGCTTTATGCCGCGGCCCCGCCACCAGCCAAAACCTTAAATCCCCAGTCCTTCCAGCGCCTTAAAGTCTTCCGCTGTGAACGGATCGCTCTTCATCTGATCCATCACCCGGGTGTGGTTCATCACTTCCAGGTGATCCAGCTTCCCGAACACGTCCACGTCGCCCTTGGTCTGGGCGGATTCCCGCAACACCGCAGGAACCAGCACCCTGCCCTGCCCGTCCATCTCTACCACTTGCCCGAAGTAACTGGTCCGCATCAAAAACTTGTTTTTGGCCTGGTTCTGGCTGGACGACTTCGCCAGCCTCTCTTCAATCCCCGCCCAAACCTTCATCGGATAAATCCGCGCCGATTCGCCGGTCACGCTCGTGATGTAAAACTGATGGCCGAATTCCTTGAGCCCCTCGAGAAACACGGCGGGTATCTTGAGACGACCCTTGTCGTCCACCTTCGCCGGACAATTTCCCCGAAGACTCATGTGCCCTGATCATCCGATGGGAATGGCTTTTACACTTCGACCCAAGCCCTGCGACGAGTCTGTTGCCCCAGATCGCCACGTCCCCCCGCTGAATCAACGACTTTGCTGCGTATTGGAACGGAATGCCTACTGCGTGCTACTGGGCCCTACTTCACCCCAACTTGCCCTACATCCTCCCACTTCATACCACATTTCGCCACATCTTAGACGGACTGTGTGTCTTGTCAAGCAAAATCGTGCATTCCTGCGAACTTTTTTGAAAAAAGGTTTCGCTGGCAAATCGCGCGAATCTCTACGCCACCGCTTGTGTTCGAATCCGTTGCCACGCACGACATTTAGCGGCCCGTTTTCGCTCCGTATTCGCGCTCGATTGCTGGCGCAAATTCGATTCTGTTTGAGCGACGGCTCAGTTTCATTCGAGTGCCGGCGCAGATCTGTGATATTCTTTCACTGGCGCACCCGGCATAGCCGGTGCGCGGTTACTTCGCCGAGCGAAAAGGAGTCAGGGCCGATGGAATGGACCACACCGAAGCACGAAGAGATTGATCTAAACTGCGAAATCAGCTCCTACGCCAACGCCGAAATCTAGACTGAGTTGGCTCTCGGTTATGGAGTGGCCGGTTTTTTGACCGGTTAGTGTGCTTTCGTCGGCCGGACCTAGTCCGGCCGATTGCTTTTCCAGTCCAGCAATCGCGCCTGAACGGCAATCCGGTTATGATGTTCCGCGATGCAGATCAAAGTTCTTGGCTCCGCGGCTGGCGGCGGCTTTCCGCAGTGGAACTGCGGCTGCCGCAACTGCACGGGTCTCCGGAACGGGACTCTTCGAGCCACGCCACGGTCGCAAACCCAGCTCGCCTTCTCTCCTGATGGCCAAGTCTGGTTCCTAGTCGGCGCGTCTCCCGACCTGCGCGCGCAAATCATGGCTACGCCGGAGTTCGCGCCTCCGACCGGCGAGTCCACCGGATCGCCGATTGGCGGGGTCTTTCTTACTTCCGCCGACGTTGACTCGGTTATGGGCCTTCTGCATCTGCGCGAGTTTCAATCGTTTTTCGTATTTGCCACACCTTCGGCGCAGCGCATCCTCAAATCGGAAAACCGCATCTTTGACGTGCTGCAACGCGCCAGCCCGCCGGTGCAGTGGCAGGTGCTTTCGCCGGGTGCGCGGCTGGCTTGCCGCTTCGGCGACGATCCCTCCGCTCCGCCATCGTTTATTTGCGCGCCGACGGCCTTGGGCGGCGGCTATCCCGATTACGTCAGCGCCGAATTCCGCCGCGCGCTCCCCGCGCAAGAGTCGGTCATAGCCTTGCGCATCGAGCAGGGCGGCAAATCCGTCTCTTTTGCTCCTGCCCTGCCCCAAAATTCGCTGGATTGGCTGCAATCCGCTGCGACCAGCGACATGGTCTTTCTCGACGGCACATTCTGGTCCGACGACGAACTTGTCCAGACCGGCCGCAGCGCCAAAACCGCGCGCGAGATCGGGCACATCCCGCTCTCCGGACGCGACGGTCTTTTGGCTCAATTTCCGAAAGAGTCCGCCGCGCGGAAAATTCTGGTCCACATCAACAACACCAACCCCATCCTCGACGAAAACAGCGAAGAACATCGCCTGGTGCGCGAAGCGGGCTTTGAGATAGCCTTTGACGGCATGGAGTTCGCTCTGTGACCCAGGAAAAGCACCTTCTTTCGGAAACCGACTTCGTCGCTGGCTTCCATGTCATCGGCGAGGAGCGCTATCACCACAAGCATCCGTTTCATAAACTGATGCACGAAGGCGCGCTGAGCCGCGGCCAGCTACAGGCGTGGGCGCTGAATCGCTACTACTATCAGGCGAGCATTCCGCGCAAAGACGCTGCGCTGCTTGCGCGAACCGACGACCACGCTTTCCGCACCGCGTGGCGTAAGCGTCTGGTGGATCATGACGGCGACGGAGCCCAGGCCGGTCCGGGCGGCCCCAAGCCCGGTGGAATTGAAAAGTGGCTCAAACTCGTCGAAGCCACCGGCCTCTCCCGCCTGCATGCCGTTCGCGGTGACGGCATTCTCCCCGCCACGCGTTATGCGGTGGACGCTTACATCCATTTCGTCGCGACCCGCTCGCATCTCGAGGCTGTGGCTTCTTCTCTCACTGAGCTTTTCTCGCGCAATCTCATCGCACTACGCATGGACCGCCTGCGTGAGTTCTATCCCTGGCTCTCCTCGGGCCTCGATTATTTCACTGGCCGCCTGACGCAAGCTCCCGAAGATGCGGAATTCGCTCTGGCCTGGGTGGTCAAACACGCGCGCACCCGCGAAGAGCAGGATGCCGCGCACAACGCGCTGCGCGCCAAGTGCGATATTCTCTGGGCCATGCTCGACGCGCTTTACTTTGCCTACGTCCAGCCCGGCTGGCCTCCTCCCGGGGCTTTCCACCTGGAGAAAGCGGACTTATGAGCATCGATCCGAACTCCAAGCCGCAGCTCGCGGCGGGCGTGCGCCTTGGCGAAAACCAAGGCAACAAAGTGTTGCTTATGCCGGAGCGGGCGCTGCGCCTCAACGGGCCGAGTCTGGAGATTGTCTCGCGCTGCGATGGCCAGCACACCGTCGCCCAACTGATCGCCGAACTGCAAAAGATCTACTCGAAAGCCGAGCCCCACAAAGTCGAAACCGACATCCTCGGTTACCTTCGGCTTCTGCAAGATCAGCGCGCCCTGGACTTTAAGTAACTAGCTTGGCGGGTTCTGTCCTCCGCACCGGTACCGATAAATAAATTGACATTGGTGGAAGCTGGCGATACAACTTGCGTCATGTCCTCCGCCCGGCTTCGCCAATCCTGGTCCTTTGCGCTGATCCTGTTCGCTGCCTCCGCACTTGCCGGTAGTGCGACCAAAGAACCGGCTCCCCGCTTTAACGCTCGCAGCCTCGACGGCGAAAAGTTCGACAACCAGTCCATTAAGGGCAAGGTCGTGTTGCTGGAGTTTTGGACCACCTGGTGCCACTTCTGCGAGGAAGAAGCACCGCTGGTGGAAAAGCTATCGCACGAATTCTCCGATAGGGGTTTGACGGTGCTCGCAATCAACGTCGGCGAATCCAAAAAGACGGTGAAGAAATACCTCGAAGCCCATCCCCGCACCTGCCGGGTCGTGCTTACCGATGACACCAATCTCGCCGCCATGTACCAGGCGACCGTCTATCCCATTTATGTTGTGATCGATCGCGACGGCAACGTTGCCAAGACCCAGCGGGGTGCCGGTGGTGAAACCGCGCTTCGCCGCAGCCTGGCTCTCGCCGGTCTCCGCTCCCCCGGCGACACCAACGCGTATCCGGATTCGGATAGCGACTCCGAATAATCAAGTCGCTCAGAATCGATCACCAGTCGCTTTGCCGCCTGAAGGTAGGCGCGCTGCGGCTCATCAATGACTTATACTTGCCATCCATGCCAAAGGTCCGAGTCAATTCCTTTGCCGTGTCGCTTGATGGCTATGCTGCCGGCCCAAATCAGAGTCTCGAAAATCCTCTCGGCGTTCGTGGACCGGAATTATTCGAATGGTTCTTCGCCACGCGCACTTGGAAACAGATGCACGGGCATGAAGGCGGCTCGACCGGCGCTGACAACGAATGGGCGCAGCGCGGGATGGAGAACGTCGGCGCGTGGATTTTGGGACGCAACATGTTCGGCCCGGTGCGGGGCCCCTGGCCTGACGAGTCCTGGAAAGGATGGTGGGGCGAGGAGCCGCCGTATCATGTGCCTACCCTCGTGCTGACACATCATCCGCGCAGGCCGGTCGAGATGAAAGGTGGAACAACATTTCAATTCGTTGCCGACGGAATCGACGCGGCCTTGCAGCGCGCGAAGGAAGCTGCCGGGGATAAGGACGTGCGAATCGGCGGCGGAGTGGCGACCATCCAGCAATATCTTCGCGCCAGGCTCATAGACGAAGTGCATCTGGCGTTCCGTCCGGTGCTTATGGGCTCCGGCGAAAATCTATTCGCGGGCATCGACCTGGCGCAGCTCGGGTACCATTGCGCCGAACATGTCTCCACCCAACTGGCGTTGCACGTCGTCCTAAAGAAGGGCACATAAGCGGCAAGCGCGGGCGCCGGAATTCCGGCCCAATTGGAATGCCGACGGGATTCCAGCGATTTACCTTGTTCAGGCCGACCGTACGGATCGGAGCCCGCCTCAGAAGGCGGGCCTTACAACTTCCGATCCAATTCGCCAAATACGGCCAGTATCGCCGGGAGAATTGCGTTGCTTCAGATTACCACCTATAACTGAGAAACGTATGATTGCCTCTTCCCCTCTCGCCCTCATCGCGGAACTGACCCACCGCTGTCCGCTGCATTGCGTGTACTGCTCCAACCCGCGAGAACTCACCGCGCGCTTGGAAGAGCTTTCTACAGAAGTCTGGACGGGTGTGTTTCAGGAAGCTGCCGCGGCCGGAGTGATGCAGATCGATCTTACCGGAGGCGAGCCGCTGGCTCGCCCGGACCTGGTGCAACTCATTCGGGTCGCTCGTGGCGCTGGCCTTTACGTCAACCTCATCACCTCCGGCCTGCCGCTGGATGAGAAGCGACTCGACGAACTGGTGGCCGCCGGGCTCGATCATTTCCAGCTTAGTTTTCAGGGCACGCGCGAAGGCACAGCCGAAGAAATCTCCGGTACCAAGACGCATGCCCAAAAGTTGCGGGTCCTCGAATGGCTAAAATCGCGCCGTGTTGCCGTGACCCTCAACTTTGTCCTGCAGCGCAGGAATCTTGACCAGCTGCCGGAAATGCTGGCGATCGCAGAAAATTCGTCCGCTACACGCATCGAATTCGCGCACGTGCAGTATTACGGCTGGGCTTTCGCGAATCGGGCGCAGCTTCTACCTACCCGCGATCAGCTGAGACAGTCACTGGAATTTTTCAGGGCCGCGGAGGAACGGCTGCGTGGAAAGATTCGTGTGGAATACGTGGTGCCGGATTACTATGCGAAGTTTCCGAAGCCGTGTATGGGCGGCTGGGGACGCAAGGCCGTGCTCATTACGCCGCGGGGCGACGCCATGCCCTGCCACGCGGCGAGCGTGATTCCCGGCTTGCAGTTTGAAAATGTGAAAGAAAAATCCCTGAAAGAGATCTGGGAGTCGAGCGCTGCGTTTCAGAAATTCCGTGGCCAGGAGTGGATGCACGAGCCCTGCAAGAGCTGCGACCGCCGCGGGCAGGATTTCGGAGGTTGCCGCTGTCAGGCGTTGCTGCTGGCCGGTGATGCTGCTGCTACGGATCCGGTTTGCTCACTGTCTCCGAATCGATCGCAAGTGGACTCCATCCTTGCGGCGGTTCCACCGTTGCAGCCGAACGCAGCGGTCGGGCAACCTGAGTGGCTCTATCGGCCTAATCCGCAGTAATTCCGTGGTCCTTCCTATTTGGCGAGGTTGGGGGCCGCCGATGTGTTCTGGCGGAAGCGCCCCCAACCGCTCACGCCGAGCACACAGAGGTCTGAGAGAGGGACGTCGGAGTTCGCAAGGCCGGCCATGAGTGCTTCGCGGCATTGATGAGAGTGAGAGGGAAACGCTCCGGCTGGTATGAATTCTGAACTTCACAGGATGCCGAGCTGATGGACCGCGGCGTTACCGTTAGGCCCAAGAACTAAATTTAGATCACTTGCCGGGCCGCTTTTTCCGCCGGGCGCACGCGTACGATCACCCAAACAGCAAAGAGCAGGCTGCCCAGCAGACAGATCGCGCCAAAGATAGCCAGCGTCGCGGGCGCGCCCATGCGCTTTGCGATTCCGCCGGCCAGCAGCGCGCCGATAGGTTGCACGCCCATGAACATCGTCGCGTACACCGCCATCAAGCGTCCGCGCAGCGGTTCCGGCGAGCGGTTTTGCACCGTGGTGTTGGTGGCAGCCATCTGAGATGTTGCGGCGAATCCCACCACGAAGAGCAGTGCAATCGAGAGCCAGAACAGTCTGGACTGCGAGAAAATCAGCAGGCACACGGAGCAGGTCACGGAGGTCACGGCAATCCATTTCGCCAGGCCTTTATAGTGTGTGCGAGCGGCGAACTGCAGGGCGCCCAGGACCGCACCTACCCCCGCGGCGCTCATCAAGAAGCCGAGCCCGCGGGCTCCGGTGTGCAATACCTTGTCGGCAAAAATCGGCATGAACACCGAGTATTGCAGGCCAAAGAGGCTGAGCATGCTCATGAGCAAAAGCGCCGAGCGGATGGGCCGGTCGTGCATGGCAAAGCGGAATCCCTGGAGCAGACTCTGCAGGGGCGATTCGCCGGTGTGTTTCGGCTGGTGCGGTTCGATGCGCATGGCCATGAGCGCGAAGATGACGGCAAGAAAGCTGACGCCATTCAGAAAGAAGCACCAGCCCTCGCCAATTCTGGCGATCGCGAATCCGGCGATGGCGGGGCCAACGACCCGAGCCCCATTGAAAATCGAAGAGTTCAGCGCGATGGCGTTCGGCAAATCTTCCTTGCCCACCATTTGCACAAAGAACGACTGGCGGATGGGCACGTCAAACGCATTCACGATGCCAACCAGAAATGTGATGGCGATCAGGTGCCAGACCTTTACGACGTTGCTGAGCGTGAGCGCGGTCAGAAGGAAGGCCAGCAGCATCGAAAAAGTTTGCGTGGCGATGACGCCGCGGTGCTTGCTGTAGCGGTCACCGACGTAGCCGCCGACGCTGGCGAGGACGAGCATCGGAATCTGATTGGCGAATCCGAACACGCCGAGGAGCGCGGCTGAGCCGGTGAGGCGATAGACCAGCCACAGCTGAGCGGTGGTCTGCATCCAGGTGCCGATGAGGGAGACCAGCTGGCCGGCGATGAAGAGCTGAAAGTTGCGATGTTTGAGGGCGCGAAAACGGGCCGAGGTGAAAGTCCGTGGCGCTACGCCGCCGGATATGGGTTCGAAGACGTCGCGGCGGGTTTCTTGTTCAACGACTTCGCGGCCAGTGCTGGTGTCCGCCGTTTCGCCGCTTTCGCGCAAATCTCGACCTCCTCTGGTTCGATGCCGTGCAGTGCTGCGGGTCACGCGCTGGGTGGAACGAGTTATTATCGGCGCAATCTGGCCATGGCGCGAAGAACCAATTTGTCTAAAGAAGGCTGGGGCAGAAGAGAGAAGAGAGGAAAAAAAGCAGATACCTCGCTACCTGTGCTTTGACAAGGTGAGAGTTCGCGTCTGACTACGGTTCCCCGGAAGGAGGATCGGGAGCGCCGCCGACGTGCAGGTGGGCCAAGTCGTGCAACATGGATTTTTCCTGGTCGTTCATGCCGCGGGTGAAGTTCGGGTCATTGAGGCGCTGGTTGCGCGCCGACTCCGGCATGTTTTGCAGGAGACTCAGCTTTTGCTGGAGCACCTGCTGGCGTCCCCACGGCATCTGCTTCCACTGCGGAAGCACGTCATTCTTGATGTGCTGCTTTTGATCCGGTGTCAGGGTCCGCCAGACCTGCTCCTTTTCGCGGAGATCGGCTTTCTGCTGCGGAGTCATGCGGTCCCACTGATTGAACTGTTGGCGAACGCGGTTCTGCTGCTCGGGCGGCATGTTCTGAAAGACCCTCATGTTCTGCAACTGGCGTTCGCGCTGTTGCGGCGTCATGTCGCGCATCTTGTCCACAAACGGGCGAGGCGAGCCAACGCCGACTTGCTGGCGCGGATTCAAACGGGTGCCAGGGGAATTGTTGTAGGGACGACTGTTGAAATTGTCGCGCGACGGCCCGACGGTGGACGCCGGCGGCCGGTTCGGATTGCCGTTGTACTCCCGCGGACTCGGCTGATTCGAAGGAGTGTTGACTGGCGGACGATTGGTATTGGGGTTATTCGAATTCGCGCGCGGGGGAGGCGCGGAGTTATTCCGCGGTGCCGGATTTGAACGCGGAGCCGGCTGGGATTGTTTTGGCGGCCGATCCGGATGGCTCTGTGCGCGCAAAGCAGGCGTGCCAAGAGTAGCCAGAGCAAGCAGGCTTGCTGCTATCGTTGCCTCCCATCCGAATTGGAATCGCCGCTTCATCTTTCGGTTGTCACCGCGCTTACATCTCCTGATTCGAATCGTCCGTATCCACAGGGCCAGGCAAAGATTTCAATGGTTCGAAGTTCGACAGCGTATCGTGATCTTCGATTACTGAAAGGTCTTGCATCATCTCCGCATCGTCCACCTGGATTGTCTGCGGAGCATGTTCGCTGCGATAGCCAAGCCACAGAATTGCAACCAGGAGGGCCGAGGCTGCGAAGGCCACGCGAGGAGAGGGCCAGGCCCAGCTCCACCAGCTTTGCTTGACCGGCTCGGCGGCGACGCGCGCGCGAACGCGCACATCGAATTCCGGCGACGGCTCGACCATCGGCAGTTCGCCGAGCAGATCGTTGACGGCACGGAATTCGTTCACCTGGACGCTGCAAGCGTGGCAAGACGCGAGATGCTTTTCCATCTCGGCATGCTCGCTCTGTTTCAGCCGCCCATCCACGTACGCCAGAATCCGGCTTTTCATGTTCTTACAACTCATGATTCCCTTCTTTCTACCAGAAACCGAAACCTCAGATTTCGTTCCCTTCTCGCAGCAGCGGGATAAACCCGCTCTACATCAATCTCACTTCGCTCCTTGGCGGACCAGCGGCGCCAGTTCAATACGCAGCGCTTCGTAGGCCCGGAACAACAAGGACTTCAAGGCGCTTTCCGAACAGCTCAGAATCTTGGCGATCTCGGCATAATCCAGCTCCTGATACTTGTGCAAGAGCACCGCGGCACGCTGCTTTTCGGGCAATTTTTCGATCGCATGCCGAATCATTTTCTTCCGCCCATCCTCGACCAGCTTCTGCTCGACGTTCTGCTGCTTGTCGGCTAACTCGAAAGTCCTCTCGTCGCCCTCTTCCGCATCAGTGGTGATGGGAGCGTCGATCGACATCTCCAACTTCTGGTGGCGGTGATCGCGGATCGAGTTGAGCGCCAGGTTCGTCGCGATCCGAAACAGCCAGGTCGTGAACTTCGCGGTCGGAACATATTCATCGCGCGCGCGGTAGACGCGGATGAAAACTTCCTGGGCCAGATCTTCCGCCTGTTCGCGGCTGCGAACCATGCGGAAAAGGAAGTTGACCAGTGGCGTCCGATAGCGCTGCAGCAAAAGCTCGAACGACCGCTCGTCGCCCGCCTTCACCTCCAGCATGAGCTGGACGTCAGACCTGGTCATTGCGACCACACTCGGTTTAACACAAGCGGGCTCATAAAGTTGCAGGACAAATTTATCCCGTGTTTAAGAATGGCGCCAGTCCCCAAGTCGGGTGTTTTCGGACGCTGGGCGATGTCGCCAGTCGCCCCCGGAGCACGGTTCAAATATTCGCTAACTTCTGCAAAATCAATAAAATAGCGACCCCGGCAAAGACCAGGGCAGCCAGGCGCCAGTTGGGTTCGCGGTTGAGCTCCGGGAGCAGGTCGGTGCCAGCTACGTAAAGGGTCACGCCGCCGGCCAGAGGCAGGGCGTACTGAAGCTGTCCCTGAAAGATGCTGGTAAGGGCTACGCCAAGGAGGGTGGCGCCGCCGAGGGTAGCGGCGGCACGGATGGCGTTTTGCCGAGTTTGGCCGCTGGCCAGAACCATGGAAGCGACGGTGAAGCCTTCGGGCAGTTTGTGCAGAAAAACAGCGACAAAGATGACGGCTCCGAGCCAGGTGGAAATCAGAAAGCCGGCGGCGATGGCGACGCCGTCGAAGAAAGAGTGGATCGCCAGGCCAAGCAGGACGGCCCTGCGGGCGCCTTGCCTGGCGAACTCCTCGGCGTGGGTTTCTTCGCCAAAGTGAAAGTGCGGCGCGATGGTGTGTTCGAACAGATGGATGAGGAAAAAACCAATTAGCACGAAGAAGAAGGCGTCCGGTCCAGCGAGTTGGACCGAGGCGGGAATCATCTCGATCAACGCCACGGCCAGCATGTAACCAGCGCCGAGCGCGAGGAAATATTGCAGGTACTTGCGCGGCCACTCTTTGCGGACGACGAAGTAGCCGCCGAGCAGGTTGCCGGCTGCGGCGGCGATGCCGAGGACTGCGGCCAGGAGAATGCGCAGAATTTCCGAGTCGGACATTTTCGAGTCGTAGGTTCTAAGTTCTAAGTGTCAAGTCCGAGAATTGTACGCGGTTTTGCGTGGCCGTGGCCGGTGAATTCAAGGCTGTTTGTCGACGGGAGCCGATTCAACCTTGGGTTTACCGATGGTGGCGAGGGTGTCCACGTTGAAGCGCTGGTAGTCTGAGTAGCGGGTGACTTCGTTGAGCTTGAAACCCTTTAGCAGAAGGACGCGGACGCCAATGTGGGCCTCTTCGTAGGTGGGCAGCCAGACTTCGTTGTTTACAAAGGCCTGCTCGAACGAAAAGCTGGTGCCCTGCTGAAGATTGGCGAGCAAACCACCGGCAATCTTGAAATTCTTGACGAAGTACGCCTCAAGGCGTACGACTTCGTGCTGATTTTCGTCAACCCAGATCACACCGGCGAGTTCGTGAGCAATGTGCTCGACGATGCTCTTCGGCTTGTATTCGGGATTGCCTTCAAAGTCGAAGACCAGGACATCCACACCGCGGAAGCGCTCGCGGCGCGGGTTCACGAACTGGCAGGCCTTCAGGAACGAGTCGATTCCGGGTTCGTCTTCTTTCTTCTCCTCTTTTCCCTGTTCCCGCGCCTTTTCTTCTTTCGCTTCTTTCTTCGCTTGGGATTTTTGAATTTCCTCGATGTGCTTGCGGGTCTTTTCGTTTTCTCTTTCCTGCTCGCTGGAGCTCAACGGCTTGCCATCCCTGGCGACGAGGGTCATGACTTCGTGCCCATCTAAATAGAAGAAAGTGTGCTCTTCGCGGTCGATTTTCTTTACTTTGCCAGAGACGTCGAATTCGGTTTCTTCGGTCGATTGGCGGCCGGAATAGTTTTCGCGGAGCTTGTCGAGCGTTTTCTGGTTGGCTTCAATTTCGGCGAAGAGCTTTTTCAAATCGGGCAATTGGACCTGCGATTTGCGCGGGAAGTCGAAGACCCGTTCGCCGATGGTTTGATTGATGGCAACGCGGTCAACCAAAATGTGATACATGCTGCCACCGCGATGCAGTTCGAGCTTGTGCGGAATAGCGATGCCGCTCTCGGGACGATAGTCGCTGTAATTGATTTCTTGCTGGACCCCACCGGTGAGGCCCGATTCGCGAAGAAGGAGATGCGAAGCGGAATCGAAAAAGTACTGGCGCTTGATGCCGCTGGGCATGGTCAGCTCGATTTGCACGGCATCGCGATTGGCGATTTTCGCCGGACCGATGTAGGCCGCGCCGATTTTGTTTTTCTTGAGATTCAGC
Organism: uncultured Acidobacteriaceae bacterium; assembly: GCA_964594885.1. Taxonomy (GTDB): domain Bacteria; phylum Acidobacteriota; class Terriglobia; order Acidiferrales; family UBA7541; genus Acidiferrum. The sequence continues at coordinate 34,157 of CAZQOB010000042.1, read as the reverse complement.
AAGTGGGTACTGGAAAGCAGGGCTACGGCTTCGAGCTGCAGAGCGTCTTGGCCGAGGAACGTGGTGGCTTGCCCGGATTCGAGGTGCCAAGAGGATTTCCCGTTGTAGGCAAGAATCTCAGTCTGATCGCCGGCGTGGAGCTCTTGGTAGTAGCGATTGGGTGCTTTTACGTCGAGGGTGAAGGTGCCGGCTTTGACGTCGGACGAGTCGGAGGGAGGTGTGACGGAGCCTTCGAGTACGAGTGTTTGCAGTTTGGCGAGCTTGCCGGAGCTTCCAGTGGCTTTGCTGTATTGATCGAGGATTTTGACCGGCTCCTGGGCATGGAGTGCGGAGGCCGCCAGAAGGCAGGATAGTGCCATGGTGAATGAAAAGCGGTTTGGGTGCATGAGGTTCACCACGCCCGGTTCACAGGTAGAAACGCGCAGGACGGGAAAAAGTTGCGACAGGGGGAGAGAAAAGGCAGTTCTTGATGGAGCGTGGAACTCCCGGCTGGGATTTTGGAGAGCTCCCTCGGCTTCGCTCGGCTAACGCTCGGCTGCTAGGCTCGGGATGACGACCAGAAGCTCCGACGGTCCTACGAACCACTGGCGGCTACCCGGAGTGGCGGAAGAGGATGACGTCACCTTCCTGGACGATGTAGTCCTTACCTTCGAGGCGGACCTGGGCTCTTTCGCGGGCTGCACCGAGGCTGCCTGCGGCGAGGAGGTCGTCCCAGCGAACCACTTCGGCGCGGATGAAACCTTTTTCGATGTCGCTGTGGATGGCGCCAGCGGCTTTGACGGCGTTGGTGCCTTTGTGGATGGTCCAGGCGCGCACTTCGGGCTCGCCGGCGGTGAAGAACGAAGTAAGGCCCATCAGGTCGTAAGTGGCGCGGATAAGGCGGTTGAGGCCCGGCTCTTTCAATCCGTAGGAGGCGAGGAGTTCGGCGGCTTCCTTGTCGTCCATTTCTGCCAGCTCGGCTTCGAGGCGTCCGCACACCGCGACGACCGCGGTGTTCGGTCGGCCCTGCAGCGCGCCGAGTTTGTGGCGCTCGACGGCGGAATCGAGTTCACCGGCTTCTTCGTCGCCGAGATTCAGAACGAAGAGCATGGGGCGCTGAGAGAGAAAGAGAAAGCCGCCTATGGGCTTTTTTTCTTCGGGAGTCAGCGGAAGCTCGCGCAGCGGCTTTTCGGCGTGCAGATGCGCTTGGCACTTTTCGAGAACGGTTTTTTCCAGCTCCAGGGTTTTGTCGGCTTTTTTCTTCAAGTCCTTGTCGAGCCGTTCGAGGCGCTTTTCGATCTGCTCGAGGTCAGAGAGGATGAGCTCGAGTTCGAGATTGGTGGCGTCGCGGAGGGGGTCGATGGTGCCTTCGGCATGCGGGACGCTCGGATCGTCGAAGACCCGGATGACGTGGGCGATGGCATCGACTTCGCGGAGGGAGGCCAGCGATTCGCGCATGCGTTCTTTCTGCATTCCACCGAGATCAACATATTGAACGGTGGCGTAGGTGATTTTTTTCGGGTTGTAGAGCCGGGCGAGGTCGGCGAGGCGTGACTCCGGAACTTTGGCTACGCCGACGCGGGTTTCCTGGCCGCCCTTGGAGGGGTCAACATGAGCTTTCGTAAGGATCCGGAAGAGCGTGGTCTTTCCGACGTTGGTTAGGCCGATAATTCCTGTTTGCATAAGCGAAAAATTCTAGCACACACGATTCCGACGCTGAGGTGACGCATTTCGGATAGACGTGCTTTCGCAACTCACCGAAAGTTTATAATCGCTGAATCGTTTTGAGGACATTCGAGGGTTGCACAAAATGAGCGAAACTCCGCGACTTACGTTTGATTTGGCGGCGGCAACGACGCATTTAGGTGCAGCGGATCCGGCGCTGGCGAAGCTGATTGCTGAGATGCGGCCGTTTGATCCGGGGATTGACCACACCCAGTCGCCCTATGAGGCGCTGATGGAGGCGATTGTTTATCAGTCCATTTCAGGGAAGGCGGCGGCGACAATTCTGGAGCGGGTTAAGGCGCTTAGCGGCGGCGACGTGAAGCCTATCGGAACGAAGCGCGTGAGGACTTTGGGAGGCACCGACGTTGATCTCGAATCCGCTGTAAATGGACGGCTGCCGACTCCGCAGGAAGTACTGAAGCTCGGCAGGAACAAGTTGCGGAAGGCTGGGCTATCGGGCGCGAAGATTTTGTCCATGAAGGACCTCGCGCAAAAGACGATTGACGGGGTTGTGCCGACGCATGAGCAGGCGCTGCTCCTGTCGGACGAGGAACTGGTAGACCGGCTAGATTCGGTACGCGGGATTGGCCGGTGGACCGTCGAGATGTTTCTGATTTTCCGGCTGGGGCGCCCAGATGTTTTGCCGATTCATGATCTGGGTGTGCAGAAAGGCTGGTCGGTGGCCTACGGAAAAAAGCACATGCCGCGCCCGAAGGAGTTGCTGAAATTTGGAGACCGCTGGCGGCCGTACCGGACGGTGGCGTCGTGGTACATGTGGCGGGCCTTTGAGAAGGCTGGGTACAAGGTGACGAATAAGATTCGACCGCCGCGGTTGAAACGGAAGCGCATAGCCGCGAAGAAGGGACCCACCAGAAAAGGAAGAAAACACTAACACCGTGGCCCACTGAGAACTGAGCATAGAGCTCACAGAGAAGAGGCTTCGCGGACGAGGAAGTAGAGCGCGGCAAAGCCGGCGAGCAGGACGCCGCTCTCCAGGCTTACTGACATGCGGTGGAGTCTTGCAAATTCGGCAAGCAACGGGTTGCCTGCGGCGGTTGCTTCGATCGAGCCCATCTGGACGCGGAGAGCAGCCATCCGGGGCCCGATAGTGAGCTGTGAAATGGCCGTCAAGGCGATCATTGCAGCCACGCAAACCGCGGCGGGCAGCGCGAGGCTGGCAATATTGCGCGTGCGGAGCAGGCGCAGCAGCAACAGCGCCACGCCGCAGCTCACACCCATCCAGTGCATGCGGGTGAGCGAATAGCCGACAATGGCCCCGGCCTGATCGCGGCTGGCCAGGATCGCGAAGGCACCGGGAGCGACGACAAAGCTGAGAAAAATGTCGCTGCCGAGCCAAATGCTCAGAGCCAGGAATTCCAAAGTGCGAAGGAAAGACATCAGCTCACCGAAATGGCACCGCAACGCAGCTGCGAATTAATTCTACTCTATGGCAGTTGCGAGCTGGCGCATGGCCTTGGTGTAAGTCACCGTGTTGGTGATGAGAAAAATCGGGGTCATGATGAGAGAAATGATTCCCCACGGGCCGAGGAGCAGATTCAGTCCCTGGAATTCCCAGAATTTCTTGCCGACGCAGGTCTTGCAAAGTTGGCCCTGGAGGTAGCGGGTCTGGCGCAGGACCAGCATGCCGATGTTGCGCTCGAATTTTACGAACGCAGTTTGCCGCATACTGCGACACAGCTGGCACTGGGCGATCGGGTTGGGGTTGACAGCGGGGATTGTGGCAGCCACAGGAGCCTCCAGGAGCTAGTATCATCTGGGACTGATGCTTGGCAAAGCACAACAACGCGGTAAAGGTAGCACGAAAAAGAATTCGCGACTTCGCTTGCTGCGTAAGAGTGGCCAGCGTTTTGGACACATCGCGGGCGGGCAAGGTGAGCCGGCAAGCCGATTCGGTGGCAAGATAAAATGGTGGGCGATAAAGGACTTGAACCTTTGACCTCTCGCGTGTGAGGCGAGCGCTCTAACCACTGAGCTAATCGCCCGTTCGGGAACGGGTGGAATTTCCTTCAGGGCTTACAGCTGAGTTCTTCGCCCTGAACCGCCTGGCGTTCTGCGGCGTCAACAACGCAAAACGCCGCAACAGCTTCTGTATTGTAACAGGAATCCGGGGTTTTCAGAATGCCGACCGCCACCTCTCAGGTCGTTTCACAGCTGCAGCGCACGATTGCGCGCGCCATTTATGGCAAGGAAGAGGCCATTCAGCTCGCGCTGATTACGCTGCTGGCGCGAGGCCACCTCCTAATAGAGGACGTTCCGGGTGTAGGCAAGACCACACTCGCGCAGGCACTGGCGAAATCCTTTCACTGCAGTTTTCAGCGCGTGCAGTTCACTTCGGATCTATTGCCGAGCGACGTTTTGGGTGTGAGCGTGTACCAACCCGATGGCCGAGAGTTTGAGTTCCGACCGGGGCCGTTGTTTGCCAATGTTGTGCTGGCGGACGAAATCAACCGGACCACGCCGCGCACGCAGTCGGCGCTGCTAGAAGCGATGAATGAAGCCCAGATTACGGTGGACGGCAAGACGTATCCTCTGCCGCAGCCATTTCTGGTGATCGCCACACAGAACCCGGTGGAGCATCACGGAACGTATCCTCTGCCGGAATCGCAATTGGACCGATTCTTGATGCGCATCAAGATGGGCTATCCGTCGCCCGAGACGGAGCGCGAGATTTTGCGGCGGCGCGCGTTTGACAATCCGCTGGAGACGCTGGAAGCGGTGGCGGACGTGAACGATGTGCTGGCGATGCAGGAATCGGTGACTCACGTGAAGGTTGACGCGAGCCTGCACGACTATGCGCTGGAGATTGTGAATCGCACACGGAACAGCGATCAGCTGGCGCTGGGAGTGAGCCCGCGCGGAACGCTGATGCTACAGCGCGCGGCGCAGGCGCGAGCGTTTTTGGAAGGGCGCGATTACTGTGTGCCCGACGATTTCAAACAGCTGGCGGTCGCGGTGTTCGCGCATCGCGTGGTGGCCAGTTCGCGGCATGCTTCGCTGCAGAAAAAGTCGGAAACCACGGAAGCGGCGCTGCGCGAAATCGTAGATTCGGTGCGCGTGCCGGTCTAACGGTTGCAGTTTGTAGGCCCATGGCACAAATCACTTCCACCCTCGCGCAAGTCTGGGCCAAAGCCGACCGTCCGGCGGTTCGCGCATTTTTTCTTTCCATTCTTGCACTAGGTGTGGCGCTGCTGCTGGCCCTGTATTCGGGCGCTGCTTCGGACCTTGGCAATCTTGCGTTCGCCGCGAGTTCGGCCCTTTTTGCGCTGGCAATCGCCGGCTGGGTGGCGGTCACGCTGGTGCCGACACTGGCCAAACGCACTCCACTGCGGTGGATCGGGCAACGGGTGGAGTATCGAATCAGCCGCGCGGGGTGGATGTACATCGGCGCGACGATGCTGGTGGCGCTGGCTGCCCTGAACACCGGCAACAATTTGTTGTTCCTGATTCTGGCGTGCCTGGTGTCGGTGATTCTGATGTCGGGAGTCTTGTCTTCGATCTCGATGGCCGGCGTCGAACTGAGAGTGGATTTGCCGGAACACATCTTCGCGGGCCAGACCGTGCGCGGTGCGGTGGAGCTGATCAACGACAAACTGACCCTGCCATCGTTCGCGCTTCGCGTGGAAGCGGAACCCGAGAAAGGACAGACCGCGGCGGCGATGCTGGAGACTCCGGTGTTCTTCCCTTACTTGCCGCGGCAGCAGCGGGTGAAGCAGAACGTGCCCATGACCTTCTTGAAGCGCGGCCTGCACGTGCAGGATGCGTTCCGCATCGTCACGCGCTTTCCATTCGGCTTTTTACAGAAGTCGCGGCGCATTCCACTGAAGTCGGAGGCGTTGGTCTATCCTTCGGTGGAGGCGACCGCCGAGCTCGCGGACATCTTTCCCGGCATTGACGGCAGCATTGAGAGCTACCACAAAGGTCGCGGGCATGATCTGCATTCGCTGCGTGAGTACGTGCCCACAGACAGCGCCAGTCACGTGCACTGGAAAGCGTCGGCGCGAGTCGGCGCGCTAATGGTGCGCGAATTCGCGCGGGAGGACGACTGCCGGATCCTGCTGGTGATGGATCCGCATCCTGGCGATTCCAAGGCCGTGGGCGTTGGCCAAGCCGGCGACCGTTTTGAACGCGCGGTCACCTTGTGTGCGGGATTGGCCTGGCATTTTTATCAGCGCAACGCTTATCTACAATTCCGGAGCGTGGGTATCGAAACGGCATTGGCTCCGGCAGAAGACACAATATTCGCGATCCTGCGGCACCTGGCGCTGGCCCAGCCGCAGCCGATCGCAGCCCAGGATGAGCTGCTGCAGGAGCTGGCGGCATCGCCGGAACTTTTCAAAATCATCGTCACCGGCCGCCGGCGCGGCACAATTCCCGCTGAACTATGGCACTCTTCCTACGTGATTTTTTTGGAATCGCTGGACGAGTTGCGCGCGAATAGCTCGTTGAATCGTGGCAATGTCGTGCGCAGCGGATGAATCCTGCCTGGTGAAGCATTGCATTCGGATCAGCAGAAGGCCTTTCGCACATCGCTGCTCGACTGGTTCCGCAGTTGCCAGCGAGACTTGCCCTGGCGGCGCAGTCGCGATCCCTATCGCATCTGGATTTCGGAAATCATGCTACAGCAAACGCGCGTAGCCGCGGTGATTCCCTACTACCAGCGATTTCTGGAACGGCTTCCGGATGTTCGGACGCTTGCGACGGCACCGCAGGAAGAAGTGTTACGACTGTGGTCGGGGCTGGGCTACTACAGTCGAGCGCGCAATCTGCAACTTGCCGCACAGCAGATCGTGGCCAAGCATGGAGGCGAATTTCCGCGCAAGCGGGAGGACGTGCTGGCCCTGCCTGGAATAGGAGCGTACACGGCCGCGGCAATTCTCAGCATCGCGTTTGACGAGCCCCTGGCGGTGTTGGACGGCAACGTGGCGCGGGTCATAGCGCGGCTTGATGCCATGCGCGGCGACTTGCGCGCACCGCAGCATTGGCGCACGCTGCAGCAGCGCTCAGACGAGCTTCTGGCGCGCAGCTCGGCCGGTGAATGGAACCAAGCAACGATGGAGCTGGGCGCGACAGTTTGCACGCCGAAGTCGCCGCAGTGCCTGCTCTGCCCCGTTTCGCAGTTTTGCCAAGGCCGCAAACTGGGCGTCGCGGAATCTCTTCCGCAGAAACGCAAGAAGCGAGCTACGGTCGCGGTCCAGTTGTTGAGCACGGTTCTCCTCGACCGTTCCGGAAAAAGCTTGCTCTTGCCACCGCCTGCCGGTTCCGCGAAGGACAATGCAGAGGATCACATCCCTTCTCTCGTTGCCAAGCTCTGGCACTTTCCCACCGCTGCATTCACAGGCAGCCCGGAGCGTTTCTTGAGAGCTCTCTTGGAGGGTGCGCTCAGCCTCAAAGGGAACAACATTCTGCAAACCGAGGCCTTGCCCAGAGTGCGGCATACGGTCACCTACCGGCAGATTACTGTGTCGCCATTTCTTGTAAGAGTGAAAGCTCTACCGCGAATTCGCGGAGCCAAACGGATTTCGCTGGAGCAGGTTCTCGTTCTGCCAATATCTAATCTGACGCGAAAGGTAGCCCGTACCGCGGTGAAGCCCCTTCCGCCGTAAATGGTGAAACGCAGACGTAATTGATTGGACCGCGTAAGCGTTCGGGATTTTCTCGCGATGTTATTATGAGAGTTCATTATGTCTTCCGGCAGCGCAGACCTTGCAACCCCACAAACTCTTCCGGCAGAGAGATTTTTCCGTATTTCGCTGTTCCTGCTGCTGCTGACCGCAATCCTTACGCTGATTGGAACGGGCAAGATCGATCTGTTCACGTCGGCTGTGGCGACCATTGCTGTATTAGTTCGCGCCCGCCGTTATTGGTACGGCCACGAACCGGAACTGAGCGCACGAACGGCAACCCTGCTGGTGCTGTGCTATCTGCTCTTCTTTCCGCTCGACATGTTTTTCATTTCGCGGACGCTGGCGGCTAATTCTCCGAATCCGCCCCTCTATGCTGCGCTGATCAGTTCGGTACACTTTCTGACTTTTGTCATGTTGGTGAGGCTGTACAGCGCGCGCAGCGACCGCGACGCCCACTTCCTGGTGATGCTGGCGTTCGCCGCAGTGCTGGCGTCGGCGGTACTCACCGTGGATACGACGTTCCTCTTTTTGTTCTTCCTGTTCCTGCTTTTTGCCGTGGCGACCTACGCCGGGCTGGAACTGCGGCGCGGAGCGGCGGGAGCGCTGCTGCCCGCGAAGTCCGGCACGCCGCAAGCGGAAAAGAGGCTGGCGCGCGCGCTGAGCTTCGCGGCTGTCAGCGTGTCCCTCGGCGCGATTTTGTTTGGCACCGTTTTGTTCTTTCTTCTACCGCGGGTCAGCGCAGGGTATCTCGGCCGGACCAGTTTCAATCCCACGCTACTCAGCGGATTCAGCGACCAAGTCGAACTCGGCCAAATCGGGCAGATCAAGAAAAGCTCAGCAGTTGTGCTGCGCGTGGAAACCGGCGCGCAAGTCAATTATCCGTCGCTGCGCTGGCGCGGAAACGCTTTGGCGGTTTTTGATGGACGGCGCTGGAGCTCTGGAGAGCGCGGTGCGGAGACGCTCGCGGCGAATAGCGACGGATGGATCGCGCTGTCCGAGCGGCCAAAGCCGGGCGAAACCCGGGGTGAGATTTTGCAGTACACGGTTCTGCAAGAGCCGCTGGCGTCCGATGCGCTGTTCTTTGCAGGCGCCCCGCTGGCGGTACGCGGCAATTTCACCGGAGAAGCGAGCGGCGTCAGCCACAGGCGCAGCTACGTTTTTCGCGATTCGACCGGATCGCTGACCAATCCGTTTCACAATTTCGTATCCGTGCGTTACACCGCGCTGTCGCAGCTTCCTCTTCTCGACCGCACCCGGCTGGAAGGAGCTGGCACAGACTACCCGGCGTCAGTCAGCCAACGCTACCTGCAGCTTCCGGATCTCGATCCGCGCATCCCGCAGCTGGCTCGAACGGCCACCGCTCGCGTCACCACTCCCTACGACAAAGCCATGGCGCTGGAAACTTTCTTGAAGCAGAAATATTCCTACACGCTCGATCTTACTGGGAACCCAGGCAAGGAGCCGCTGGCCTATTTTCTTTTTGAGAAGCGCGCGGGCCACTGTGAATATTTTGCGTCGGCGATGACGGTAATGTTGCGGACGCTCGGAATTCCGTCGCGCGAAGTGAACGGCTTTCTGCCCGGCGAATTCAACGAACTGGGTGGGGATTATATCGTGCGGGCGAGCGACGCGCACAGCTGGGTGGAGGCGTACTTTCCTGGCACCGGTTGGGTGATTTTTGATCCCACGCCGGACGCGCCCGCGACCAAACTGAGCCTCTACGCGCGGCTCTCGCAGCTCGCTGACTGGGCGGAGCTCACCTGGAACGATTGGGTCATCGGCTATGATTTCGCGCACCAGATGGCGCTCAGCCAGAGCCTGCAGACCAAATCGCGTAACTGGCGGGAAGTCGGCGTCGCGTGGTTCGCGATGAAAGAAGAGCTGATCAAGAATCGTCTGCGCCTATGGCAGATTCACAACGGTCTGTGGTCGCTGGCCTTACCTGCAGCGCTTGTCGCGTTGTTGGTCGCTCTGCACTATGGCTGGATCGGTTGGCTGGTCCGGCGATTGCAGCTGAGTCTTGCGTTGCGAGGACAAACATCAGCCGGGGCGAGTCCTCAGATTGCGTCGCAGATGTACGCCGACATGCTGCGGCTCCTGCGGCGAAGCGGTTACGCGCGCTCCGAAACCCAGACCCCGTTTGAATTTGCCGCCGAGGTGACCCAGCCGGCCCTCCGCGAACCGGTGCATGAGTTCACCCAACTTTACGCCGCCGCGCGTTACGGCGACGCGGCTTGCGAGGTTTCGCGGTTGCGAGAGTTGCTGGGAGTCATCCGCGCGGCTCGGATTGCCAGCTAGCAACTCCTCCGTGTTCTTGGCCGTCTCTTCCACCAACCGGCAATTTTGGGCGCGTGTTACAATGGAAAATTGCGAAAAAGGTGCAATTTCTCCATGCCGAAAGTCGGATTCATCAGTCTGGGCTGCCCTAAAAACCTTGTTGATAGCGAGGTCATGATGGGCCTCCTTTTGCGAGACGGCTACGAGCCGACTCCGCGCGCCGACGAAGCGGAAATTCTGGTAGTCAACACTTGCAGCTTCATCGAATCCGCACAAAAAGAGTCGGTTGACGCCATCCTGGAAATGGCGGAACACAAGAAGTTCGGGGCGGCTAAGAAGTTGATTGTTGCGGGCTGTTTGGTCGAACGCTACCGCGACAAGATTCTGGCCGAGGTCCCGGAAGTGGACGCGGTCGTCGGCACCGGCGAAGTCGAACGTATCCTCGAAGCGGTGCAAGGCGACAGCAAAGCCTTGCCTGCAGAACCACCCACGTTTCTATACCACGACCTCACCCCGCGCGTTCTCACCACGCCAAAACACGCGGCGTACATCAAGATTGCCGAAGGCTGCGATCATCCCTGCACCTTCTGCATCATTCCCGAGTTGCGCGGCAAATTCCGCAGCCGTCGCTTTGAGTCCGTTGTGCGCGAAGCGGAAAATCTGGCCGCGGCTGGGACCCGGGAAATCACGCTCATCGGTCAGGACACGACATCGTATGGCGAAGATTTTGGGCTGGGCGATGGCCTAGCGCAGTTGCTGGAAGCGCTGTCCAAAGTCGAGGACCTGCTATGGGTGCGCTTTCTCTATGCTTACCCGAATCGGGTAACCCAGAAATTGCTGGACACCCTTGCCGCACATCCGCGGCTGGCCAAATACCTGGACATGCCCCTGCAGCACGCGAGCCGCAGTGTGCTGGCGCGCATGAAGCGCGGCTCTCACGGCGACGCATTTCTCAGATTGCTGGAGCGGATCCGCGCAACGATTCCAGGTGTTGCTTTGCGTACCTCCTTTATCGCCGGCTTCCCGGGTGAAACCGAGCAGGAGTTCGCCGAACTCTGCGAGTTTGTGCGCGCCGCGCACTTCGACTGGCTTGGCGTCTTTGAATATTCCGACGTGGATAATGCTGAGAGTTTTGCCTTGGACCAAAAAGTGGACGGCGAGGTCATCACCGACCGCCGCAGTCGGCTCATGGCGTTGCAGAAAAAGATTTCGCGGGAACGGCTTCGGGCGTTCAAAGGCCGCACCGACGTGGCTTTGGTTGAAGGCCAATCGCAAGACAACCCGCTGGTCTGGGAAGCGCGGCTTCAAGGCATGGCGCCGGAGATCGATGGCAAAGTTTATCTCACCGACATCGAGCTTCCCGACGGCCGCGTGGCCGAGGCCGGCGATGCCGCACGCATCGAAATCACCAAGACCGATGCGTACGACCTGATCGGCCGTGTGGTTGACATTCTTCCGCGAACCCAGAAGCGCTTGCCGGGTATGGTCGTACCGCCGCACGAAAAGCTCCATCGCATCACGACCGGCGCTGTCCTGCGCGTTTTGGGGTAAGCTCTTGCCATGAAGCATCGCTGCCCAATCTGCAAAAAGCCCGTGGACTCCGAGTCCGATCGGGACTTTCCTTTTTGCAGCGGGCGCTGCCGGGTCCAGGATCTCGGCGCTTGGGCCAGCGAGAAGTACGCCGTTTCCAGCCCCATCTTCGATGAAGAAGAACTGGAGCCGTCGCATCGCGAGAATCGCGCACCATACAAATCGCATGACACCATCCACTGACGCCGCCAAACAAAAACCAACTTTTGCCCTGCTGATCGCTACGGCGTTGGGGGTAGGCTACGCGCCAAAAGCGCCGGGCACTTTCGGTTCGTTAGTTGGGGTTGTCACCGCTTCGCTGACCGCACTTTTTTTCCTGCGGCCCAGCAATGTCCGCGACCTGTTTTCTCAGCAGCGTCTGATGGAATCAACGCTGATGGACCACCACTTCTTGGTGCCCGGTGCCGACATTCACAACGCGCAGCTCATCGTGCCGGTAACTTGCGCCATTCTGCTGGCATTGCTGCTCGCGCTGATCGGCGTGTGGAGCGCGAACAAAGCCGCGCAATTTGCGGGCATGGAAGATCCCCAGTACGTCGTCATTGACGAAGTCGCCGGCCAGCACATCACGCTGATCCTGCCGCTCATTCCGATTGCCATGCCCCATCTGGCCGCGCACATGGATTTTTCCGACTACGCTATTTTTGCCGCGCTGAGCCTGCTGAACTGGAAATATCTTCTGGCCGGATTCCTGCTCTTCCGCCTGTTCGATATCTGGAAGCCGTTCCCGATTCGCAACCTCGAAAAACTGCCGCACGGTTGGGGCATCATGGCCGACGATTGGCTCGCCGGAGTGTATGCTGCCATTCTGTTGAAGGTAGCGTTACACTTTAGCTTGTTATGAGATTCGGCCTCGGCTCATCCGCGGAAAAAAACGGCCTTCCGCGCATCGAAAGCGTGACGCCTCCGGCAGCCATCCCCGGCGGCGAAATGGAGATTCGTGGCAGTGGATTCTCGGCGCGCCCGAATGTCCTGCCGGTGGTGCGCTTCGGGGACGCGGAAGCAAGCCTCGCTCTGGCCAGCGCCCAGCGCCTGTTGGTACGCGTCCCGGAGGGTGCCTCCGGCGGAACAGTTCGCGTGGCCACTGCCGAACACGAAAGCCAGCCGTTCCCTGTCGCTATCGCCATGCAAATCGCCGACAATCTGCATCCGGTGGCCAGCCCGGCCGTAGACGCGGAAGGGAATATCTTTGTCACCTTCAGCGGACCGCGCGGGCAACGCGTTCCGGTTTCGCTTTACAAAGTCACCGCGAATTTCAGCATCAAGCCGTTTGTGACTTCGCTGGTGAATCCCAGCGGCTTGGCCGTCGATCGGCACGGAAATCTTTTCGTTTCCTGCAGGAATGACGGCACCGTTTATAAAGTCGCGCCCGATGGCCGCGCCGAGCAATGGATCGAGGGGATGGGCATCGCTACCGGCTTGGCGTTCGATCAGCAGGAGAATCTGTACGTCGGGGATCGCAGCGGCACGATCTTCAAGATCAGTCCATCGCGCGAGATTTTCGTATTTGCGACCCTCGAGCCCTCGGTCGCGGCTTACCACCTGGCATTTCATCCCAATGGAGAACTTTTCGCCACCGGACCGACTACATCGAGCTTTGATCGCGTTTACCGTATCAATCAGGGCGGCGAAGTCACTACGTTTTTCCGCGGCTTGGGCCGGCCGCAAGGCCTCGCGTTCGATAAGGATGGGAATCTTTTTGTTGCCGCTTCTTATGGCGGCCGGCGCGGCATCATAAGAATTACGCCGCAAGGCCGCGCGGATCTGGCACTGAGCGGTTCCAGCATTGTTGGCCTTGCGCTCCTTCCTTACGGCCGCGCCCTGCTGACCACTACTGGCGCGCTGTTCACGCTGGATTGGGACATCCGCGGCCTGCCTCTTTACGGATAGTTCCCCTGAGTGCCAGTTAGGTCGAGCCCCTCGGCTTGCAACCGGCAAACCGCGCAAGGTTAAATGAAGCATCATGAAAGCGGAGATCATCGCAGTCGGTTCCGAACTGCTGACGCCGGACCGCATAGACACCAATTCACTTTTTCTTACCGAGGAGCTAAACAGGCTTGGCATTGAAGTCGTGCGCAAAACGGTGGTGGGCGACGATCGTGGGTTGCTGCTCGAGGCTTTTCGCGATGCGGTAAATCGCGTTCCACTAACGATTGCCTCGGGCGGCCTCGGTCCTACTGAGGACGATTTGACTCGCGAAGCGGTCGCGGAGTTGCTCGGGCGCCGCCTGCTACGGAACGATGAGATTGTCCGCACGATTGAAGCGCGTTTCCGTTCCTTCAACCGACCGATGCCGGAGACCAATTTGCGCCAGGCCATGGTTCCGGAGGGTTCCGAGCCGCTCGAGAATCCGCGGGGAACCGCACCCGGACTTTGGATCGAAGACCGTGACCGCGTGATCGCGCTGCTACCGGGCCCACCGCGGGAACTCAAGCCTCTATTTCGCGAGCAGGTCCTGCCGCGGTTGCAGCGGCGCGTCTCTTCTGCGCGCATGTTTCACCGCGAGCTGCGGGTCACCGGCCTCGGCGAATCACATGTCGACAGTTTGGCCGGGCCTGTCTATACGCGCTACCCCGAAGTGCAAACGACAGTGCTGGCGGCGCCCGGCGAAGTGCAAATTCACTTGCGTCTGTGGACCGGCGACGCGGCCCACGCTGAAGCGACCATCGCGGCAGTGGAACATGGCCTGGACCTGGCATTGCACGACCGGATTTTTTCCCGCGATGGTTCGCCCCTGGAAGTGGTTGTCGCTCACGCACTGTTGAAACAAAATGCCACGATCGCTGCAGCGGAAAGTTGCACCGGCGGACTTCTCGCCGAGCGGCTGACCAGCATAGCCGGCAGCTCTGCGTATTTCCTGGGCGGCGTGGTTTGCTACAGCAATGAGATGAAAACGGCTTGGGCCGACGTTCCGCTGGAAATGATCGCGAGCAAGGGCGCAGTTAGTTCCGAGGTTGCCGTCGCGCTAGCGGAAGGCATTCGCAAGCGCGTAGGTAGCACGCTCGGAGTCGGCATCACCGGAATCGCCGGGCCCTCCGGCGGCAGCGAAGAAAAGCCGATCGGTACCGTGCACGTCGCGCTCGCCTCTCCCATGGGAGTGCGCGAGCGAGCGCTGCGTTTTCCTGGTGATCGCGAAATGATTCGGATGCAGGGATCGCAAGCCGCGCTGGATATGGTTCGCATCCATTTCCTTTACAACGGGGCTGCGCCGCCGGGGCGCATTTGAGCGATGCGGCTCTTTGTCGCACTGGCGATTTCGCAAGAGTTGCGCGAATCTCTTGCTTCCTTAATTCAGACCCTGCGCCAGGCTGACTCCGCGCCGCGGTGGGTCAATCCCGCGAACCTCCACTTGACGCTGAAATTCATCGGTGAAGTGCCAACAGAAAGGCTCACTCCGATCACCGAAGCCCTGGTGGCCGTTCGCGGCGGTCAACGGCTTGTGCTGCAACTCCGCGGCTTGGGTTTCTTTCCGAATGCGCGGCGACCGACCGTTGCGTGGGGGGGCCTGGAACCTGCCGAACCTCTGGCTCAGCTTGCAGAAAAGATCGATCGCAAGCTCGCAGCAGTCGGCGTCCAACGTGAAGACCGCCCTTTTGTCCCACATCTGACCGTCGGCCGATTCAAGCAGACGCGTGTTTCGCGCGCTCTAGCCGAGCAAATCGAAAAACAGCAAAACCGCACTTGGGGCTCGGTTTCCGCCAACGAATTCCACCTCATCGAAAGCAAACTAAAATCCAGCGGAGCAGAGTACACTACGCTGCATTCGTTCCCGTTTATGGATCGCTAAGACAGGACGGTCTAGGCTCCCCCCGGTGAGCGCTACTGCCATGCCGCTGCTCTTGTATGCCGTCGCCTACCTGCTCGGCTCCATTCCTTTTGGCTTGATTCTGGCAAAGCTCTTTGGGGGGACTGACGTCCGCAAGGCCGGTAGCGGCAACATCGGGGCTACCAACGTGGCGCGCGTCGTCGGGCCACTGGCGGGTATTCTTACCTTGGTGCTGGATGCGGCCAAAGGCTACATGTCGGTCTGGCTGGCGTCGCACTTTCTAGCCGGCCAGACACGCGCCATGTTCATCGCCGGATTCTGCGCGTTGCTCGGCCATTGCTTTCCGGTTTGGCTCCGCTTTCGTGGTGGCAAAGGAGTCGCTACTGCCGCGGGCGTCTTTTTCGCACTTTGTCCGAGCGCGATGCTCACAGCTCTGCTATTGTTCGTGATCGTTGTAATCGTCTTTCGCTTCGTCTCCCTTGCTTCACTCACCGCCGCCGCTTGCTTGCCTCTGTTGATGTACCTTCTCTGGACGCCCCATGCCGCTCCAACGGGAATCGTTATCATCGCGACGGTGGCGATGGCGGCGCTGGTCATTTACCAGCATCGCGCCAACATCAAGCGCCTCGCGCACGGCCAAGAGCCGAAATTATCGTTCAGCAAGAAGCCCAGCGGCACATGAAAAAAATCGCGATTCTCGGAGCGGGCAGTTGGGGCACAGGTCTGGCAATCGTGTTGACCCGCAGCCGTCAACCGCATCGCTTGTCGCTGTGGGTCCGCGATCCGCAGTTGACGGAATCCCTTCGCGCCGGGCGCGAGAATAAAACTTACTTGCCCGGATGCAAGCTCGCACCCGAAGTCGATATCACCAATGAGATGTCCGAGGCCATGGCCAACGCGCACATCGTCGTTGGAGCAATTCCCGCGGCCTACGCGCGTCAGGTCTATGTTCGGGCCAAGCCGTTCTGGAATCCCGAAATGTTTTTCGTCAGCGCCACCAAGGGACTCGAGCCCAGCACTCGGGCCCGCATGAGCGAAGTCGTTGCCGAAGTGCTCGGCGAAGCCGCGTTCGCCCGCACCGCCGTTCTTTCCGGTCCGTCGTTCGCCCTAGACGCCGCCCGCGGCGAACCAACTGCCGTTGTGGTCGCTGGCCGCCCGGTCCTCGAATTGAGCCGCGTCAGCGGCCCCCACTACGCTGACCCTGCCGGTGAAATTCAGACTGAATTTTCCGGCCCGACGTTTCGCCTTTACACCAACAATGATGTGCTCGGCGTGGAACTCGCCGGCGCCATGAAAAATGTCATTGCCATCGCCGCCGGTGTTTGCAGCGGACTCGGCCTCGGCTCCAACTCCCTCGCGGCCCTGATCACGCGGGGCCTCGCAGAGATGACGCGTCTTGCGGCGCGCCTCGGCGCAAAGCAGGAAA
Source organism: uncultured Acidobacteriaceae bacterium (assembly GCA_964594885.1). Classification (GTDB taxonomy): domain Bacteria; phylum Acidobacteriota; class Terriglobia; order Acidiferrales; family UBA7541; genus Acidiferrum. The sequence goes on along the minus strand of CAZQOB010000042.1, from coordinate 17,749 downwards.
CCATGAGCGGCCTCGCCGGCCTGGGCGATCTGGTGCTCACTTGTAGCGGCGCTCTCAGCCGCAATCGGAAAGTCGGCATCGAACTGGGAAAAGGCCGCAAGCTGGCCGAGATTCTCGGGGAAATGAAAATGGTCGCCGAGGGTGTCGGCACCACCCGGGCTTTGCTGGACTTGGCCAGCGAAGTAAACGCTGAGCTGCCAATCACCGAACAGGTCAACGCAATCCTCAATGAAGGCAAGTCCCCGGCCGACGCCATCCGCAATGTAATGGAGCGTCCTTCGCGGCGCGAATAGCCCAAACCACCTGTCCCAACGGCCGGGTGCGCAACCGTCAATAGTCATTCCGCACTTTGTGCTGGCGGGACAGGTCGTGGCAACCTCTCTCCTCGCTAAAATGAAGCTCGGATCTATGGCCGAGACTCTTCAATCCCTTGTGGCCAAAGTGCGTTCGGGCCGCGTGCGCATTCTTTGGCTGGTGATGGGCGCGATGCTGCTGGTCAGCGCCCTCCCGCTGATTCTCTACCACCGCCAGGTGTTGAAACTCAGCCAGGACAAGCTGGTGGACACCGAGCGCCTCCAGCAGTCTGAGCTCACCCGCTCTTTGACCCAGGAACTTCAGCAATTTGAAGCCAACGTCACCCAACAACTAATGAGCGAGCGCCAGATTCTGGTCCTCAGCGGGCTCAATCAGGATGTTGAAGACCCCGCCGCTGAGCCCCAAGTCACGCGCCTGCTGCAAACTTCGGTCGAAAGCAATTCCTCCACGTTTCTTTACATCACTGCTGTCGGAAAGTCCGGCAAAGGAACCAGCGCTTCCCAGGGCAATTTCCAGGCCGAAAAAGATCCGTTCGTGAGCAAAGCTCTTCGGCGCGCCTTCATCACTTGCGTTCAGTCGCCACAGCTTGGCTCAGTGAAGTTCCGCAGCGATCCGCTGGCTCTCGAACCGGACAGTCAGCCCGCCTTTGTGGTGGCCATTCCGCTCAACGTGAACGAGCAGTTTAGTGGAATGATCGCCGCTGTGGTTTCGCTGAATCCGATCATGCGCCGCTTAAAAGACTCCAGCGTACGCGGCCGCAGCGTTTTTGTCGTGGACCATCAGGGCCACATCGTCGCGCACCCGGACACTGGAAAGTTCACGCCCGGAGAAGACATCAGCACCAACTCCTCCCTCGTCGCGCGCGTGAAGTCCCTTCCGCAGGAACTGCGCAGCACCGAAACCATGCGCTTCAATGAATCGGTGAACAAGCGCAACGTCGAAACCATCGGCACTTACAGCACTTTTCCGGAAGCGAATTGGGCCGTGATCGCGCAGCGCAGCCTCTCCGCAGCCGCTGCTGACGCCAACGTTCCCGAGCTCAACCGCCAGGCGTTGACCTTCGTCAGCTTGGTGGTGCTGATCGCTTTGATCGTCGCCTATTACTTCGCTGTAATCATCAGCAAACCGATCCACGGTCTGGCCGCATCCACTCGCGCCATCAGCCGCGGCGAATTTCATCAGCGCACCGTAGTGCGCGGCGCAGCAGAAATCAGCGAACTTGCGGAAAACTTCAACATCATGGCCGCGGACATCGAAGAGTACATCGAAAAGCTCAAGGAAGCTGCCGAGGCCAACCGTGAGCTCTTCCTCGGTTCCATCCGCATGCTAGCAGCCGCGATCGACGAAAAGGATCCCTACACCCGAGGTCACTCTGGCCGCGTGGCGAAGTATTCTACTTTGATTGGCCGCGAACTCAGACTCACCGAACAGGATTTGGACAAGCTCCGCATCGCAGCCCTGCTGCACGACGTCGGCAAAATCGGCGTGGATGACCGGGTCTTGAAGAAGCCCGGCAAGCTGACCGAAGAAGAGTTCGAGCTGATGAAGCAGCACACCGTCAAGGGCGCCAACATCATGCGCCCGGTCTCGCAGTTGAAAGAAATGCTGCCAGGCATCGAGCTCCACCACGAACACATGGACGGCCACGGCTATCCTTACGGCTTGACCGCGCCTCAGATTCCCCTGATGGCCCGCATCATTTCGGTTGCCGACACCCTGGACGCGATGACCACCAATCGTCCTTATCAGAACGCCATGGAATTGGACTTCGCTCTAGGGAAGATCAAAGCCTTGGCCGGAACCAAATTCGACGGTGTCATTGTCAACGCGCTCGATGCGTCCGTCACCACCGGCAAGCTCCGCCTCACCGGAATCGAAGTTCAGGTCTAAGTCTCCAACCACGACGCTCGCTCGGACTTCCCCGCACGTCATCTGCTACACTTTTTGTTGGTCATGCTTTCTCTTTTTGCTAAACCCGAAAAAACAGAACCGTCGCTGTTGGAACGGCTCAAAGCCTCGGTGGCCAAGACCAAGGCGGCCCTCGCCGAATCCGTCGACAATATTTTCCTCGGGGAAAAGCAGATCGACTTCAAAGTGCTCAAGCATCTCGAAGGTGCCCTGCTCTCGGCTGACCTCGGCGTCAAGACCACGCGCGAAATCCTAGACGCGGTAAAGGAAAAACTCGACCGCAACGCGCTCTCCGACGCCGCGCAGCTCAAGCGCGAGATCAAATCTCAGGTCACGCGGATTTTGCAGTCACCCAACGGCGCAGGCCATCAGACTGCAGCCGCCAGTGGAGCTAGCGGCCCGCGGGTGGTCTTCATCGTCGGCGTGAACGGCGCAGGAAAAACTACCAGCATCGGCAAGCTCGCCAATCGCCTGCGCCAGCAGAACCTCAACGTCGTGCTCTGCGCGGCGGACACTTTCCGCGCCGCCGCCATCGAACAACTGGAAATCTGGGCCAAACGCAACAGTGTCGAAGTCATCAAGCAGAAACCAGGCGCGGACCCCGCCGCTGTCGTCTTCGACGCTGTGTCCGCCGCGAAATCGCGCGGCGCCGACGTGGTCCTTGTGGACACCGCCGGCCGCCTGCACACCAAGTCCAATCTGATGGCCGAGTTGGAAAAAATGAAGCGCACCGCCGCAAAAGTGATTCCCGGCGCTCCGCACGACGTCTTGCTGGTCATGGACGCCACCACCGGCCAAAACGGCTTGGCGCAAGCCCGCGAATTCACGGGCGCCGTCGGCGTCACCGGAATCGTGTTGACCAAACTCGACGGCACAGCCAAAGGCGGCATCGTCGTCGCCATCTCCCGCGAGCTCGGCCTGCCCATCCGCTTTGTCGGCACCGGCGAGCAGATCAACGACATGGTTCCTTTCGACGCCGAAACCTATGCCGCTTCGCTTTTCGACTGAGCGTTGGTCGATCATGCGACCACCACTCGTTCGCTGCCCTTGGTTTATTGGGACGCGGAGGGTGCCCCAGGTTCGGGTTTGAACCTCGGTCTTCGTTTTCGATGAACGACCACGACATCCGTTTCATGCAGCGCGCTCTCGACCTCGCGCGCAAAGGCATTGGTCTCGCCAGCCCCAATCCGACCGTCGGCTGCGTCATCGTCAACAACGGCCAAATCGTCGGCGAGGGGTTTCATCAATACGACTGGCGCGATCATGCTGAAATCGTCGCTTTGAAATCCGCTGGCGAAAAAGCCCGTGGCGCCACCTCCTACGTCACTCTCGAACCTTGCAACCACACTGGCCGCACCGGCCCCTGCACGCAAGCGCTCTTGAGCGCCGGAGTCGCCCGCGTCGTCGCCGCCACGCACGATCCCAATCCAAAAGTCTCCGGCGCCGGACTCGACGCCCTTCGCGCCGGCGGTGTAGCGGTTGATGTCGGCGTCTGCGAAGCCGAAGCGCGCCGTTGCAACGACGGCTTCGCTTGCTGGATTCGCACCGGACGCCCATGCGTCACATTGAAATCCGCGCTCACGCTCGACGGTCAACTCACGTTGCCAAAACAGAGCAAAGGCGCCGAACGCCAATCCATCACGTCTGAAGAATCGCGCATCCACGTGCAAGAACTGCGTCACGCCTCTGACGCCCTGCTCACCGGCATCGGCACGGTTCTCGCCGACGACCCTCTTCTCGGTGACCGCAGCGGCTTCGAACGCCGTCGCCGCTTGCTTCGCGTCATCCTCGATTCGCGCCTCCGGCTCTCGCCCGAATCGCGCATCGTCAAGTCAGCGGACGAGGACCTGCTGGTCTTCACCAGCCGATCGCTCAAGTCGCCGAAAGCTCGCGCGTTACAGGAAGCGGGCGTCGAGCTGTTTCGCCTTCCAGCCACAGGCGGAAAGATCAACCTAAAGACGGTTTTGCAGGAACTCGGCCAGCGCCAGATTCTGAAACTTCTTCTTGAATCCGGCCCGCGGCTCAACGCTTCGGCCCTGTCAGCGGGCTTGGTCGACCGCCTATTTCTCTTCTTTGCTCCAAAACTCGCCGGGCACAGAAAGGCGCCCTTCGCGCAGGGCGCTCACCTTTCAACTTTGCAGGTGCATCAGAAGACTCTGCATGAGTTTGGCTCGGACTTCGCCGTCGACGCTCTGCTTCACGACCACTTCGACCCCTGACAGCCGCAAAGTTTCATTGAAGCCTTTCGTCCACTTGCGCTAAACTTTACTGTAAATCTGCAGAGTTCAATTCGTCGCAAGAGGTATCTCCCCATGTGCGCCACCGCAGTATCGGAAGTTCGGGTTCCGCATTTCATCGCCGGTGAGTGGGTCAATTCCAAATCCGCCGACTGGCAAGACCTGATCAATCCCGCCACTCACGCGCCGCTCGGCAAAGTTCCCCTCGCCGATGCCGCTGAAGTCAATGCCGCTGTCGAAGCCGCCGCGGCTGCCTTTCCTGAATGGCGGCGCACGCCACCCGAGGATCGCATCCAGCCGCTGTTCAAACTGAAAATGCTCCTGGAAGAGCATCTCGACGAGCTCGGCCGCTTGATCACCATCGAAAACGGAAAAACTCTCGGCGAGGCCAAAGCCGAACTGCGCCGCGCCATCGAAAACGTGGAAGTCGCTTGTGGCATTCCGATGATGATGCAGGGCTACAACCTGGAGGACGTCGCGCGCGGCATCGACGAAATCATGATCCGCCAGCCCATGGGCGTCGTCGCCGCCATCACTCCGTTCAATTTCCCGGGCATGATTCCCTTCTGGTTCCTGCCGTACGCCATCGCCACCGGCAACACCATGGTGCTCAAGCCTAGCGAGCGTGTTCCGCTGACCATGAAGCGCGCGTTTGAACTGTTGCAACAAACCGGCTTGCCCAAAGGCGTCGTCAATCTTGTCAACGGCGGCAAAGCTGCTGTGGACACGCTGCTCGATCATCCCAAAGTGCGCGCGATCAGCTTTGTCGGCTCCACTCCCGTTGCGAAATACATCTACGCCCGCGCAGCGGCCAGCGGTAAGCGGGCCCAGTGCCAGGGCGGCGCGAAAAATCCCGTCATCGTCCTGCCCGACGCTGATATGACCATGGCCACACAAATCATCAGTGACAGCGCCTTTGGCTGCGCCGGCCAACGCTGCCTCGCCGTCTCGGTCGCGGTCGCCATCGGCGAGGCCCAAAGGACTTTCCGTGACTCCATCGCCGATGCCGCTTCGAAACTTCGCGTCGGCTACGGCCTCGATGAAGGCGTTCAAATGGGGCCGGTCATCACACCGCAAAGCAAATCGCGCATTGAGTCGCTCATCGGCGAAGGTGAAAAGTCAGGTGCCAAAGTCCTGGTGGACGGACGCAACTCCACAATTCCCAGCTACGAGGCTGGCAATTTCGTGAAGCCCACCATTCTCGACGGCGTTCCGGGCAACAGCGAACTTACTCATACCGAAATCTTCGGCCCGGTCCTGAGCCTTATCCACGCCAAAGATCTTGACGAGGCGATGGCCTTCCTCGAAAAAAGTCCCTTCGGCAACCAGGCGTCCCTGTTCACCTCCAGCGGTTCAGCCGCGCGCCGCTTCCGCTACGAAGCCCAGGCTGGAAACATCGGCATCAACATCGGCGTAGCCGCCCCCATGGCCTATTTTCCGTTCAGCGGATGGAAAGACAGCTTCTTCGGCGACATGCACGCCCAGAGCCGCGACTCCATCGAGTTCTACACCGACAAAAAAGTCGTCGTCGAACGCTGGGCCAAGGACCACTCCCGCAAATTCTAATTCTCCGGAGTGGGACTCGGTTTTCGGCTGGCCTATTCCTGGTTGCCGTTTAGGTTGCCGACGCGGCGTGGCTTTTTCTTTGTCATCCTGAGTCCCCACGCAGCGGGGTTGAAGGATTTCACGTCAAAAGCCGTCGGGCCGATCGTCATCGAAAGACCTATGGCGGCTCAACTCACCCAGTCCAGGAACTTGTACCAGGCGCCTGCAAACGGCAGAAACCACGGCTTTCCGTTGTACATCCCCAGCGGAGCGCCCGGAAACCGGATTCCCGCGAATGGATTCTCATCCCGCCCGGTCGAAATAGCTTCGGCCACCCTCTTGCCGAGCAGTGTCGCCATGGCCACGCCGTGCCCTGCATAGCCCAAGGAAAAGTACATCCCATCCATCTGCCCGGCGTGCGGCATAATGTCGAAAGCAAAATCCAGCGTTCCGCCCCACACGTTCTCGACCTTGGTCTCGCGTAACTGCGGATAAACCTCGATCATCCCCTCGCGCAAGATTCGCGCGCTCTCCCGCACCGTGTTCTCACTCTCCGGGAAAAATGCGGCGCGCCCACCGAACAACATTCGCTGGTCCGGGGTCAGCCGGTAGTAATACAGAAAATTCTTGGAGTCGTAGATCATCCGGTTGCGCGGACTCACTTCCCGAGCCACCGCTTCGGGCAACACTTCCGTCACGATAATAAACGACCCGATTGGAATCAGTTTTTTCTGCAACGAACGGGTAACCCCGCTGGTGTAGCCGCTGGTAGCGACCAATACGTCCCGCGCGCGCAGAAGGCCGCGAGTCGTCGCCACCTTCCAGCCAGGTCGGCCGTTCTCCACTGTCCGCTCCAGAGCAGTGACCCTCGTCTGCTCGTGAATCTCCCCCCCAGCCTTCGCCGCCGCGCATGCAAGACCCGCTACGTACCGCGCAGGATTTACTCCGGCGCTCACATCATCCACCATGCCGCCGTGATAGATGCGCGAGCCGATTTCGCTCTGCAAATCGGCTTTCTCGACGATCCGCAACCGGTGATTGAAATCCCGGGCGATGGTCTCCACATGCCGTCGAAAATCGTCGAAATGTTTCGGCTTGCACGCCACTTCCAGATGCCCGCTGCGTGAGAAATCGCACTGGATGTTCTCTTCTTTAACGATCTGCTCCACGCAGTCAATCGATTCCAGTGACGCCCCGTACATTCTCTTCGTCGCCTCTTTGCCGTAGCGCGCCACAAGCGTTGGCGTGCCCAGCTTCAACCCGCTCAGCACCATGCCGCCGTTCCGGGAGCTGGCGCCCCAGCCGACGTTCTCCGCTTCCAGTACCGCGACCTTCGCACCGCCCTTCGCGAGCGTCCGGGCCGCAGACAGACCGGTAAACCCGCCACCAATCACGGCAACATCGACCGACGCCGGCAACTCCCGCGCCGGAATCTGTGGCGCTTTGACCGTAGTCAACCAAAAATTCTTTTCCGCAACCGTCATCTGTTCTCCGTGCCTCTCCTGCTCCTGCCTCTGCGCACTCGGTCTTACGTCTTTTCCTTCCTTTCAACTCTCAACTGTTAACCTCCTCCCGGCAGCTCATTCACCGCGCGCCAGGCCTCATCAATCGCGGCATCCGTATACGCCCGCGCGGCCGAATCCGAATTGGCGATGGTGATATTCCCAAATGGCTTGCGGCCAAGCACATTCGGCCGCGGTCCGGGCGGCAGATCGCGATCTGCGTATGAATCATATTCATAGGCGTACCCGTGCGCCCAGCGGTTCACGGTAATCGCTTCGATGTCCCGCACCGCATCAAATCCCGCCTGGCCCAACATTCGCTGCAACTGCGCGCGTGTATTCCGCTCGAGCGTCTCGAACGAGGTGCGAATCAGCTCAAATCGCCCGGCACGATACTGATCGCGCCGCGGGGCGCCTGGACTACATGGAGTCCGCAGCAAGAAAAGCGCGGCAGGCTCTTCCGGCTTGCTCGGGAATTTGTAGTTGCCGATGCTCACCGGAAAATCCAGGGCCACGTACGAGTGATAGCTTCCCGGCGCAACGATCTGGTGAATGCCCCGCTTCGCGAACGCTTGCCAGTTCCGGATCGCGACTCGGGTATAAAGAAACGGCGCCTTCACGCAGTACTGCAAAGCCTTCTTCTGCGCCTCCGGCAATTCCGGAACGAGATACGGCACCATCGCGTTGTAGCAGGCCAGGACGCTATGCATTGCCTTTACCCGCTTCAGCTTTCCGTCTTGCGCGTACACCACGCTCACGCCGTTCGCGGCGCCGGGCTGCTTCACATTCACAACCGTGCTACCCAGACGAATCCGGACCGCGTTCGCTTCGGAATCGAGCTTCGAATAGTCCACCTTCGCGGTGACTACGTCTTCCATCGTACTGCCCGGCACGCTTCCCGGAACCAGCTTCCGCACCAGCAGGCGCGCGACGGTCGCGTTGCCGTCGGGAAAATGAAAAATATACGGCTCTTCCTTTTCCAGCCCTTCCAGCCCCAATCCGCCGAACCCCGGAAACGAAATCGCGCCGTAGTCGTCCGGATTGCGGTACACACCGTGCGCCGAAATGGCCTCAATTCCGACCGCGAACAGGTCGTGCGTGTATCTTTGAAAAAACGGCAACCACTCGGCCAGCGCTTCCCAATGCTTCCTCAAATACTCTTCGTAACTTAATGGTTTTAGCATTGCCACTTTCTGCTCGTGCGTTTTGCCCGCCAGATAGTCTTTCTTTTCCGTATACAGCCGCGCGATGTCTTTCTGCACCGCTGCAGAGAGCGGCGTCCGGGCAAGGAACTCGGCCCACGGCACCCTTCCCATTCCCGTCACCAGTCGGTCCGCCCCAAACGTCTCCCGGTCAAAAAAGCATGCGGTTCCCAGATTGGCGTAGAGCTTTTGGTCGTAAGCCTGGTAGAACTTCTGCGAGTCAATTCCTAGCGCCGCCAGCAACCCTTTCGCGACCTCGCTGTATTCGCCGGGACTCTCAATGGACTGCGTTCCACCATTGGCCAGCAGCAATCTTCCACCAACTTCAAACTCATCCCGCCGCGCATGCCCGCCGAAATCGTCGTGTGGATCCAGAATCAAAATTCGTGCCTTCTCGCCGTGACGCTGGCGGTAAAAATAGGCCGCCGCGAGCCCGCTGATTCCCGCGCCCACAACGATCAGATCGTAGTGCTCGCCGTCGTCCTCGAGGGCGCCAAACGTCTCCCAGGACTTTCCATCCCGCAGCTTATGCGCAAATTCAAAGACCTGGTCCTGATCACCCCGCAAACCGTGCAGCGCCGGAGGATACGCCGGCAACCCAGCGCGCTCCTCAGAACGCAGCAAAGGCTCTTCGCCGCCGCTCGCCACTGCGACGCCGCCGATTGCCAATGCCACACCGTCCAGAAAATCGCGCCGCGTGATCTTCCGATTCATCCCCAATTTCCGGTCTTGTTCGTCGTGCATGTTGGTCCCGTTTTCTTCCGTCCGGAAAATCTTACTAAATTATAGTAAGGTTGCGAAGCTGGCCTCCGACTCGAAGGATGCTCGATCAGCATCGCCGTTTTCCGCTATTGTTAGACTGAACGCTCATGTTCACTGGCATCATCGAACATCTCGGAACGATCTCTCGCCTCGAAACCAGTGTGTCCGGCGGAAAGATCACGGTCCACGCGCCGGCGCTGGCGCCCCATCTCGCTGTTTCCGGCAGCGTCGCGGTCAACGGCTGCTGCCTCACCGTAGTCCATCGCGACGACGAACACTTTTCAGCCGACCTCTCGACGGAATCCATCGCCAAGACGTCCTTCTCGTCCCTGAAGCCTGGCACGCGCGTGAACCTCGAACCACCGCTCACGGCGGGAAAGGAATTTGGCGGGCACTTTGTATTAGGCCACGTGGACGGGACCGGCCGAGTCGCGTATCTTACCGCCGATGGTGACAGCTGGCGCTACGGCGTTGAAGTTCCGCCAGAGCTTGCGCGCTACATCGTTAGTAAAGGCTCGATCACCGTCGACGGCGTCAGCCTCACCCTCGCGCGTTGGGAAAACCGCATCGCCGAAATCGCCGTCATTCCGTACACCTACGAACGCACCAACATTCGCGACCGCGCGACAGGTGACAGCGTGAATCTCGAGGCCGACATTCTCGGCAAATACATTGAGCGCTATTTGCGCCAGCGAGACGCCGAAAAAACCTCGGGGTCGATCACCATCGAAGAATTGGTACGGCAGGGCTTTTAACTTCTAAAGAAATTCTCTCAACAAATCGCTGCGCAAAATCATTGCGCGATTTCGTCTCGTTTGCTGCGCGCTCCGCGAAAATACAGAATCAAGCCCAGCGCAACGGCCGCGATCGTCGTGCCGGCAACCTTGATAACAAAAAGCGGCCGGTTCGACGAATCGCCCGGTGGAAATACCGAAACGATGATCGAAAGCATCGTGACCGCGGACGCCAGTCCCGAAGCGATCCACACGCCCGCGGGGCCTCCAGGGATCAGCACGGCGTGCGGATTGGTCGTCCGATCCGGCCGCACCGCTAGCTTGATCGCCGCGGCAAACATATAGAGAAATGGAATGAAGTACAGGATGATCGTGATATCGACAACTACCTGATACGCGCCGCGCGTCGTTTCGTTGATTTGACTCAGTATGAGCACCAGGGCGGACAATGCCGCCTGGACCAGGATCGATACATAAGGAGTCCTCCACTTCGGATGAATTTTGCCAAATGCCTTTGGCAAATACCGGTCAATTCCGACGACGAATGGCACACGCGCGATGCCCGCAACGGTGCTGCCTACTCCACCAGCGTTGCCAACCGTAACCAATAGCGCAGCCAGCACGCCAACGAATCCAATTTTCAAGGCGTTGGAGCCCAGCGTAATCGCGTGAAACACGCCGCTCTTCGGATCAACATCATTCGCGGGAACGAGCGCCAGCACGGAAAATGTTCCGATGATGTACATCGCCGCGATCAGCGCCGCCGCTGCGACTAGAGCTCGCGGCAAAGTCTTGCGCGGCTCGTGAATCTCGCCGCTCATCGCCGAAACGAGCTCCAGGCCAGTGAACGCAAACGCGATCTGCGACCAGAAATTTACAGTGTCCCAGTTCCATGCCGGCATGATGTTCGACCAGCTGTAGGTCGTAACCGAGCCTTGCTTCAGCCAGATTCCGCCGCCAAGAACCACCAGGATTGTCAGCGGCAGATAGGTCGCAACGCCGCCTGCGTTTTGCAGCCATTTTCCAACGTTGAGTCCTATGATGTTCAGGATTACCGCCACCGCCAGCAGGGCCATGGATCCAGCAAGAAGAAACGTGCGGCTCTGAGCCAGCTCCGCGCCTTTCCCACCGAGCACGTATGCGCTCATCGCCGCGCTGGCCAGCAGCAAACCTGGAAAATAAAAAATCGTATAAACCCAGTACGTCCATCCGGCAATAAAGCCATGAAAGTCTCCGAAGGCCTCCTTGGCCCAAACGTACAGCCCGCCTTCTTCGGGAAAGCGCGACGAAAGTTCATTGATGACCAAGGCCATTGGAACGAAGAAAAGAGTGGCGGCCAAAAACCACAAGCTGATGGAAGATGTGCCGTTATGCGCCGCTGCGGCGATCCATCGTGGTCCAAGCACAGTGGCTATGTTGAAGAGCAGAACGTCCCAGAAACCCATTTCGCGGCAAAGCTGATGGCGTGGATCGGAGGAGCTTGCAAGCTGGCTCAAAGGATCACGTCCATGGCGGGAACCAATTTATCCTGCATCAGGAAGTTGTGAAAGAACGGATCCGGCGAATTCTCAAATTCGTTCCATGAAGAAAACACCGTGGCCTGACCCTCCTGCAGGAAGACAATCGAGTCGGCGAGTTTTCGCGCCAGATGGGTGTCGTGGGTAACGACAATCGAAGTCCGGTGAAATTTTTCCTTAAGCCGCGAAATCAAGTCGCCCATGTGCAGCGCCATGATCGGATCAACCATGGTGGTCGGCTCATCGTAAAGAATCGCCTGCGGATTCTGGGCCAGCGCGCGGGCGATGGCCACGGCGCGTTTGGTTCCGGTGGAAAGTTCACTGGGCACTTTGTCCAAAACGTCTTCCACTTCCAGTTCGTGCGCCAGTTTGGCGGTGTAGGCCCGCGCGTCGTCGGGCGTAAGCCCGGGCTGATCCATCATCGGAAAGGCAATGTTTTCCCCTACGGTGAGCGAGTCGAAGAGCGCCCCGGACTGAAAGACCATCGTCACTTTCCTGCGGATTTCATAGAATTGCTGCTCGCTAAAATGCGTGACGTCCTGACCGTCCACAATCACCTGGCCCGAATCCGCGCGCAGAAATCCCATGATGTGCTTCAACGAAACGGACTTGCCTACGCCGCTGCGGCCCATGATGACGCAAGTCTCCCCGCGCCTCACCGCGAAGCTGACGCGGTTCAGCACCGGCCGGCCATCGAACCCTTTGCAGACCTGGCGAAACTCAAAGTAGTTCGCTGACTCGTTCTGATTGTTCGCATCGTAAGTCACTGTTTCGCGGCCTCAAAAATCCGCACCGCTTCCTCGTAGTCTTGCGCTGTGTTCATGTTCCAGAAGAGCCGTCCGTCGTTATCAAACCGTTTCCAGACCACCTCGTCAAGCACTTCCGTTTTCAGGTGCGCAAAAACGGCAGTGACCTTGCGAACGCCGCTCTCAAACTGCTGCTGAATCACTGCTCGGGCGCTCGTTCGCCAACATGCGCAAAGGGGCTCCAAACCATATGCGGACTTCGGAACGACCACATCAGCGTTGCTCTTCGACGAGCAATTCACCAAATGGCGCAGCCATTCCTCGGTCAGAAAAGGCATATCGCAGCTGAGGATCAAATTCCAGTCGGAGTGGCGCGGCGTCTCGGCCGCGTCGTGCAAGGCCGTGAGGACTCCGCCGAGCGGGCCTTCCCCGGGCCACCGGTCTTCAAGAATTTCCGCAGACTCGGCGCCGTAACGCGCTTGCGGCGCGACGATGCGAACATTGCCGTGAACAGCTGTGACCAGCCGGCACATTCTTGCCAGCAGCGTTTCGCCGCCCAGGCGCGCCAGCGCTTTGTCCGAACCGAAACGGCGGCTTGCTCCTCCCGCAAGAACATAGCCGGCCACGGCGGTCACGATTCGCTGTCCTCTTCTTCCGGCGCAGTGCCCGGGCGGCGGATGCCCAGCTCGCGCAGTTTCTCTTGAAGGCTCTGGCGATGCAGACCGATGGTTGCCGCTGTGCGGGAGACATTCCAGCGGTGGGAGACGAGCTCCTTCGTGATCCAGGCAATTTCGAATTTGCGCTTGGCTTCGCGAAAATCGCGGTCGCCCATGCCGGCATCATCGCCGTTGGAATTTTCTTTGCGAGTCAGGGGCATGCCCGTGGCAACTTCGCCGGGCAGATCGGCGACTTCGACTTCTTCACCGCGGGCCATCACCGCACTGCGTTCCAGGGCATTCTTCAATTCACGAACATTTCCCGGCCAGTCGTAGGCCCCCAGAGCAGCCAGAGCTGGCTTGCCAAGGCGCAGGACACGATTCAGCCGCGCGCCATGCATTTTGAGAAAAACGTCCGCAAGCAGTCCGATGTCGCCCTTGTGCAAGCGCAGGGGAGGCAAGTCAATGGTCACCACGCGCAGCCGGTAGAAGAGGTCTTCGCGGAATTTCCCGGCCCGAATCTCCTCCGGCAAATTACGATGGGTCGCGCTGATGACGCGCACATCCACAGGGATCGCTTGCGAGCCCCCGAGACGTTCAATCGTACGACTTTCCAGGGCCCGCAGCACTTTCGCCTGGGTAACCGGATTCATGTCGCCGATTTCATCAAGAAAAAGAGTGCCGCCGTGCGCTTGCTCGAATTTTCCGCGGCGTTGCTGTGCCGCTCCCGTGAACGCGCCGCGTTCGTAGCCGAACAATTCTGATTCGATCAGCGTCTCCGGCAACGCCGCGCAATTCACCGCCACAAATGGCTTTCCGGCGCGCGGAGAACGAGCGTGAATCTCCTGGGCCAACAAATCCTTGCCCGTTCCGCTTTCGCCGAGGATCAAAACAGTCGAGTCCGCTCCGGCCACGCGATCGGCAATTTCAAACGCCCGGCGCATTTCTTCCGAGCGGCCAATCATCGCGCCGAATTGGCCTTCGCTAGCAAGCTGGCGCCGCAGCGAGCTGTTTTCCTCTTCCAGAGTGGCAAGTTTCAGCAGATTCGCGACGCGCTGGCGCAGCTCATCGAGCTCGAACCCTTTCACCAGATAGTCCGCGGCACCCAGGCGCAGCGCCTCGACCGCCGTTTTTGCAGCATCGAGCGCCGAAACCATCAGCACCGGTACCTGGTTGCCCTGATCACGAATCAATTTCAGAAACGACAAGCCGTCCATGCCGGGCAGCACAATGTCCAGCAGCAGCAGGTCGGGCTTTTCGACCGATAACGCCTCGCGCGCGGCCTCGGCCGATTCGGCTTCAGCGATCCGGTATTTCGATTCGAGCGCACGGCGTAGGCCGTATCGCGCGGCGGGTTCGTCATCAACGATGAGGATGGTCTTCATAGGGTCACCGAGCTACTGAGCCAGCGGGAGGCGGACATGGAAACGCGCGCCGCGGGCATTTGCGATGGGACTTTGCCAGTCAAGTTGACCTCCGGCTTCGGCAACCCGGCGGGCCACGATGGCCAGGCCCAGGCCGGTGCCTTGTGATTTGGTGGTGAAAAACGGCTGCAGAATCTTTTCGCGTGCGTCCGGCGGAATGCCCGGGCCGTCGTCTTCCACGGTGATCACGCACTCGCCATCGGATTGCGCGGCTTGTAACCGCACGCGCCCGCCTTCGGAGGCGGCATCGAGCGCATTCACCAATAGATTCGACAGAATGTCGTTCAGTGATTCCCTGCTGATGGCGGGGGAGTTCGAGGATGGCGAAGGCTGCAAGGGCACTTCCGGGCGTAGTTCGATCGCGATTCCGCGGCGATCAGCCTCGGGACGAAGAATTTCGACCGCGTCGCGCAAGACTTCCGCAGCGTCGCAGCGCGTATTCTTAGACTGCCCCAGCACTGCAGGCCGGCTGAATTGCAACAGCTGATTCAGCTTCGCCGACAGCCGGTTGATCTCGTCCAACACCATTTTGTTTTCCGCGCGAAAATTCTCTGGCAGATCGCGGCTTTCGATCTGCACTTGCAAGATTGTCTTGATCGATCCCAGTGGATTCTTCAGATTGTGCGAAATGCTCGCGGCCATTTGACCCAACGCCGCCAGCCGCTCGCGTTCGGCCAGTTCCCGCTCCAGCCGCAGCTTCTCTTCAATCAACCTGCAAAAATCGAATGCCGCAGGCAGTTGTTCACACAAGAATTCCAGCGCCGCAAATGTTTCGCCGGACATCATCGCACCATAGGGGCGTACGGACAGATAGCCAAGATGTTGATTCGCGCGACGAAGCTCGAATCTTTCCCGTACTTGGCCGCTGGAAGCGGGCGGCGCATTCTGTTGGCCTTCCATCGATATGCCAACATCAGCCAGCTCAAGCTGTTCTGCGATCCATTTTTCGCTAAACGAGACGAGTCTGCCGAAATTCCCAAGCCGGGCCACTTCGTTTATCGGCCCCATCAGCCGCTGCGCCCTTTCGACTTCGCTCTGAGCAGCCTGGCGCAGCAAACGGCGTATCCAGCGTTGCAGAGGTTCAAAGAATACGACCGGGAGAAAGAGCAGGAGTGCTGCGGAAGCCTCGGGGGGAAGATAGGGTTCCAGCAATAGGCTGATCCGGCGAACTAGGCTCAGATAAAGCAGCGCCAGAAAAACTCCAAAAACCGCGAAGATCAAATTGCGCTGACGCCCGATCTGCAAGAAGTTGAATCGTTGGACGTTCCTCGCGAGCGCGCCCAGAGGCTCCACGGCAGCGAATACCACCAGCAAGGAAAACAGTTCGTTGGCCCGGCCATACCTGGACCGTTCTGCCAGAACCAGAAGCAGCAGGCAAACAAACAGAAAAACGAAGCGATTTCGCAAATCGCGATGGAAGGCCTGTTGTTCCTGGTCCGGAGCAGCCTTCCTGAACTTTGTTTGCCACAGCGCCGAGATGAGAACAGCTGCGAGGAGCCAAGCCTGAAAGAAGATGCCCAGCGAGTGTGACGGAGTGTCAAAACTCGGATCTTTCAGGCGAAGCGCGCCGATGAGCGCCGGCCCAAGAATCAGAGCTGGTGTCCATACCGCAATGAGAATGGTCCTTCTCACCCAATTTTCTGCGACTAGCTCGCGGACATTCGCGTACTCCAGGTGGAGGTGAAGGACAAGAGTCGGAAGGAACCAAAGTCCAAGGCAGAGGACGCTCCACGTAAATCGGATCAGGCCTGGAGGCGAAGCCTCGTAAAACAGCTGAGCGTTTAGCGCGAGCAGGCTGCATCCGAAGAAGCAGGTGAGAGCCAGGCACAGAAAAAAGAAGACCCGCTCGAAGTTCCGTTGGCGACGATGGCCGAGGATCACGATCATCCAGAAAAACGGCAGCAGCGTTGCCGCAGTGAGGACGATCAGCCGAACATAAAGGAGTGCGCCCATGGTCAACGATTGCTGGAGCGGGATGCCGGGCTATAGTCCGGCGCTACGAAATGCTACTGCCGGAAGAAAGGCAGGGCAATGGCCAAGTGCAAGAAAATTCTTGCATGTCTAACTTATTGAAAATACATACGGTTGAACGACTAACGGGTTGGGCAACAGATCTTGGATTCTCTGTGAAATGTCGCCGAAAGGCTTGACTTGGAGCCTGGCGTGGACTATATTAGCACTCGACTGTGAGGAGTGCTAACCCCCTTCTCGCAGTCCACTGCTCGAAGAAGTTCCTTCCTCGGGCCTGAAAGTACAAACCACAGTTCAGCTGCAAGTTCACTAACGGAGGTTGTTTGAAGATGGCAGTCAATCTGACACCGCTGCACGACCGCGTAATCGTGAAGCGCATTGAAGAGAAAGAAACCGTGAAGGGCGGCATCATCATCCCGGACTCGGCGAAAGAAAAGCCGCAAGAGGGTGAAGTGATCGCCGTCGGCGCTGGCCGCCGCGAGAAGGGCGAATTGATCCCGCTCGACGTCAAGCCGGGTGACCGCGTGCTGTTCGGCAAGTACGGCGGCACGGAAATCAAGCTAGAGGGCGAGGAGTATCTCATCCTGCGCGAAGAGGAAATCCTGGCCAAGGTCAGCGTCGCCAAGGCCGCAAGGAAGTAACGGTACTTGTAGGTTCCTGTAGCGCAGGGCACAGCCCTGCGGGGGTTGTATTCGGATTCAGCAGCACGCAAATTCAGGAGGAAATCAGAAATGGCGAAGCAGATTGTTACCGGAGAGGCGTCCCGCCAATCAATTTTGCGCGGCGTGAACGCTCTTGCGGACGCAGTAAAGATCACGCTGGGCCCCAAGGGCCGCAACGCGGTCATCGAAAAGAAGTTCGGCGCCCCCATCATCACCAAGGACGGCGTCACGGTTGCCAAGGAGATCGAATTGAGCAACCCGTTGGAGAACATGGGCGCGCAGATGGTGCGTGAAGTCGCTTCCAAGACTTCCGACGTGGCCGGAGACGGCACCACCACAGCTACCGTGCTGGCTCAAGCCATCTTCCGCGAAGGCGTGAAGACGGTTGCGGCCGGCGCGAGCCCGACGGCACTCAAGCGCGGCATTGATCGCGCGGTGGAAACGGCCGTCGGCGAAATCGCCAAGCTGCACAAGGACGTGAAGGGCGACATGATCGCCCAGGTCGGCACCATTTCCGCCAACAACGACAAGCAGATCGGCGGCATCATCGCCGAAGCCATGAAGAAGG
>CAZQOB010000041.1:0-46896 GCA_964594885.1 uncultured Acidobacteriaceae bacterium | reverse complement strand
AAAGGGAGTGGGTTAGCGGAACGTTGGGGTGGGCCCGTGGGAGTTTGGCGAGACTGGATGCGTGGAATCTGGTTCGATGTTGGCGCGAAAGTGGGAATGATTTCCGGCTACACGGGCCAAGGTGTGGGAACGAGCAACCTTGCGGGGAGAGTGCTGGCGGACTTGATGAGCGGAAAAGTGCCGGCCCGAACGATGTTACCGCTGGCGCAGCGGCGCTCACCGAATTGGGAAGTGGAACCACTGCGCTGGCTGGCGGTGCGGTATATGCAGGAAGCGTTTTTGCAAATTGATCTGGCACAAGAGGCGGGACAGGCAAAGCCGTGGCACAGTGGACTGGCGGAAGCACTCGGCAAACACTGAGCGGCGAAGGGTGCCTTCAGCTTGCCCGCAGGCGGCGAACCGACCGTTTTTCGAGTGTGGGAGGGAGTTCGGCGACTAGTTCGGGCACGGGCAGACCGGAAATGACATGCGAGCGAAACGCCCGAGGGCTCAACTGAAATTCTTTTTTAAAGGAGTGGCTGAAATGCGCGGAGTCGTTAAAGCCCCAATAGAAGGCAATCTCGGTGATGCTTTTGCTGTTCAGGCGTGGGTCGCAAAGATCCATGCGGCAGCGTTTGAGGCGCTGTGACCGGATCCAGTCGGCCACGGTGCATCCTTGCTTGGTAAAGATGCGGTGGACGTGGCGGACCGAAATATTTAGGGCCGCAGCAATCTCGGCAGGCCCCAGCGAGGAGTCGGTCAAATGGTTCTCGATGTAGTTGAGAATGCGCGTGGAAAGTTCCAGGGCACGATTGGCGACCGAATTAGCCGGGTCGTCACTTCCCACGCAGGCTGAGAGAATGCGCAGGTAGCCTTGCATCGCCGAGAGTTCTTCCGTGGCGCTGAGGCTTTCGGCTTGCTCAAAAAGCGAAGTCGAGAGGCGAAAGAGAATCGCGCCGAGCCCGGAATCGCCGGCGATGCGGCGGGCGAACGGGAGGTCACTCAGGCGAAGCTGGTGTTCGAGCAAGCGTTGCGGTACGCGAAGGTAAAGACGCGAGCAATCGCCCGCACAATCGGAAGACCACGGTGTAGCGGAGTCGATCAGCGTTGCGTCGCCGCGGCGAAGAATTGCCTCGTTGCCGTTCTGGCAGTAGCGGCGGAGTCCTTGCAATTGGGTGATGACGATGCAGGCGCGGTTGTCGGAATTTGCGGTGACCGCCGGGTATTTGTTGAATGCGACTGCGGTGGATGCGAACAGCGTCATTTCCAGGTCGGCAAGCCGCCGACGGGAGATGGAGCCGTGGAAGGGAAGCTTGCGCGGGAACCGAAAGTTGCAATTGCCGCAAATCTGTTTGGCGTTCCAGAGCCAGGCTTCCTGGCGGTCCGGAGCAGGAATCCGGTCGGTGGAAAAAGATGGTGAAGTTTTCTCGGTCAAGACCGGCGACCTCACGCGCCAAGAGCGGTTCGCGCGCACCGTGCTGTCCGAAACGCTATATCTCGGGGCTTGGTTTTGGGGTGAAGAACGATTGCGCGAACCTTACACGTTTTTAGCGCGGCGGGCAAGCGCAATTTGCGTTCAGACGAAGCAATCTAAGCGCCTATAGCGATGCCGGTTGCCGTGCAGAGGTTCGCCCGTTGCGGTACACTGCGACGTGATTTTTAGCAGGCTTCCCGCAATTTCGTACTCACAGAATTTTGCGGAGTGATGAAGAGGCTGCCAATGGACGAGGAGATGGAAAGCCGGGCTGCGCTGGAAAAGCGGCTGGGAATGGATCGCGAGATTGCCCGGCGCGATTTCTTGAATGGTGCGGCGATCGGAATTGCCGGCTTAAGTCTGACGGGTCCGCTTGCAGCTTGCCTCGCGGCAGGTGTCGAATCGCGCGGACCGGGGACCGACAACACGAATGCCGAAGCGTATCCACCACTGCGGTCCGGGCTACGTGGACAGTACCCCGAAGCGGTGCAGGAGTTTGAAGGCATTCAGAACGGCAAATTTGCCCAGATGGCCGTGGGCGATCCGGAAGCTGGCGAGGAATACGATCTGGTCGTCGTCGGAGCCGGCATTTCAGGACTGTCCGCGGCGCACTTTTATCGCACGGCGCTGGGCGCGGCGCAAAAAGTCCTAATCCTCGACAATCACGACGATTTCGGCGGGCACGCCAAGCGCAACGAATTTCACCATGAAGGGCGCACCTATGTGGGATTCGGCGGGACATGGTCGATTGCCACACCTTTCCCGTACAGCTACACCGCCAAATCCTTACTGAGAGAATTAGGGATTGAAGTTGAACGCTATTCGGAGTTTGTGAATCGCGACCTTGAGCAGAAGTACAGTCTCGGCGCCGGAATTTTCTTCGACCAGGAACATTTTGGCGAAGATCGCCTGGTGGCAGGCCGCGGCCGCCTGCCGTGGAAAATGTTTCTGGAAAAAGCTCCGCTGAGCGAAGCCGCACGCAAGGATTTGGTTCGTTTGCACGGTAAGAATCCGGACTACATGGCCGGTATGAATGTCGAAGACAAGCGGACCAGGCTGGCGCACATGAGCTATCAGGACTTCCTGCTCAAAGTCGCCAAGATGGCGCCCGACGCCCTGCCGATGTTTCTCGGCAATGGCGGGCGCAACAACAAACGCGTGGATACCATGCCCGCACTGGAAGCGGCGCAGCACGGAGCCGTCGGCTTCAATGGTCTCGGCCTGAAGCTGGAAGAAAACTTCAACGAAGGATCGTTTCTGTTCCATTTTCCCGACGGCAACGCTTCCATCGCTCGCTTGCTGGTGAGCAAACTGGTGCCAGGCGCGTTGCCGGAAAAGCAGTCCATGAACACCATCGTGCAGGCGCCGCTCGACTACGCGCGTTTGGACCAACCGGCTTCGCCCGTGCGCATCCGTCTCAGAAGCGTTGTGCTAAGCGTGCAGCATGAAAGCGAGCCCGAAAGTGCGCAGACAGTGAGCGTTGCGTACAGCAACGGCGGCAAGACCCACATAGCTCGCGGTAAAAACTGCATTCTCGCCTGCTACAACGGCTTGATCCCCGGCTTGATGCCCGAGCTGCCCGCGCGCCAAAAAGAAGCGCTGGCCTATCCGGTCAAAGTACCGATGATGTACACCAATGTGCTCCTGCGCCGCTGGACCGCGTTTCAGAAGTTGGGCGTTGCGGTGATCGATGCTCCCGGCATGTATCACACCGAGTGCACGCTCGATCCCGGAACTACGCTTGGCGGTTATCGCGGCGCGACGACTCCCGACGAGCCGATCCTGCTGCACCTGATGCGCAATCCCAACAGTCCGGGGCGGCCGCGCAAAGAGCAAAACCGAGCCGGTCAGCGCGAGCTGCTGACGATGACTTTCCGTGATTTCGAATTTCAGATTCGTAGCCAACTGGACCGCATGCTGGGCCCAGCTGGTTTCAGTGCTGCGGACGACATTTTAGCCATCACCGTAAATCGCTGGCCGCTGGGCTATGCCTACACCTACGACACGCTTGCCGACCCCGACGTTCCCGCAGAGCAGCGCCCGCACATCCTTGGTCGCCAGCGCTTTGGCCGGGTGACCATCGCCAACGCCGATGCGGGCGCCGCTGCGTTCACCAATCAGGCCATCGACGAAGCGCACCGCGCGGTGCAGGAGCTTCTGGTGCATGAAGGTCTGACGTAATGGCACGCAGCCGTCCGCGTGCTGCTGCGGTGTTGGCAACGCGAATCGCGGCGTTGTTCTTGATGGCCTGCTACACATTCGGGCAGGATGCCGCGACAAAGACTGGCGCTCCGGCCGTCGCAAAAGTTTCGGTGGAACAACCCATTCCGTTCAGCCACAAACAGCACATCGGGTTCGACATGAAGTGCGCTGAGTGCCATCCCAATCCGGAACCGGGCGATCGCATGACTTTTCCGCCAACGGAAAAATGTATGGAGTGTCATCGCACCATTGCCAAAGATAAGCCGACTATTCAGAAATTGACGGAATTCGCGAAGGCTAAGCAGCCGGTCCCGTGGTCTCGCGTCTACGTCGTTTCCGCGTGGGTTTTCTGGAATCATCGGTCGCATTTGGAAGCGGGGATGAAGTGTGAGATCTGTCATGGTGAAGTCGCGAAGATGGAAGTAGTGACCGCGGCTAGCAACGTGACCACAATGGCCGGATGCGTGGATTGCCACAAGAAGAAAGACGCCAGCACCGGCTGCCAATACTGCCATCCTGGAAAGTAGGAACCACTCCGCACAGGCATCGAAAAACAAGAAACGCCGGCGACTTGATCGCCGGCGTCGGTTCAACTATGCGCGGGTTGAAATCTACTTAGTGGCGTCCGCCGCCATGGAAGCCGCCGCCTCCATGAAATCCGCCGCCTCCGTGGAATCCGCCGCCACTACCGTGGAAGCCGCCACCACCGTGGAATCCACCGCCGCCGCTAAATCCGCGGCCGCCAGCAAATCCATTTCCGTGGAAGCCACGGCCGAATCCGCCGCGGTTAAAGCCGGATCCACGTCCAGAAAAGCCGCGACCGCCCCAGTAGCCCCGTCCGCCATAGAATCCGCGACCGTAGAAACCTCGCCCGTAGCCGTGCCGGTAGCCCCAGCCGTACCAAGGTCCTACGCCGATAAACACGCCATCCACAAAGTAATCCGGTCCCCAGAAGCCGTAAGGCGCGCACGCGTAAGGATAATAGTCGTAGTAACCGTATGGACAGAGGGGAGGTGGGCCGTAATAAGCGGGGCCGTAATAGCCTCCGTAAACCGGCACGCCCACGCCAACTCCGACGCGAACTTGAGCGCTCGCAGTGTGCGCCATCGCAAGCAAAAGACCAACCAACACCACAAATTTGAGATATCGCATGTTTCTGTCCCCGCCGGTCACGAAACCGCGGCCGGATTGGCGTTCCCCTGAATGGAGTCAGCCTACACCCGTGCAAACCCGTAAGGGGAAAAATAGTTGCACTGCCGTAAGTTATAGAAACTACAATAGATAGATGACCACCGCGGCGTATCCATTCGGAAGCGGACTTGCATGGAGTTTGTGGTACAAGAGAAGTTTGCTATGCCCGGACTCGACCAAGTATTTTCGCAGCGCACGCGCTGGAACCTGGCGCAAAACCGCCTGACGCAACTGCTCGGCGATCTGAGAGCACGAAGTCGACCGATCCTTGATCTCACGATTTCGAATCCGACTGAATGTGAATTAGTTTACCCTCAAGAAAAAATCCGGCAGGCACTGACCGAAGCGGATCTTTTTCGCTACCGCCCTGATCCTCGCGGTTTGCGCTGTGCGCGCGAAGCGGTCGCTTCGTACTATCATGCGCGGCGTGCTTCGGTCTCTGCGGAAGACCTGGTATTGACTGCGGGAACCAGCGAGGGCTATTCGTTTTTGTTCCGGCTGTTGTGCAATCCAAGCGATGAAGTGTTGATTCCGCTGCCGGGCTATCCACTCTGCGATTTTCTCGCCGATCTCTGCGATGTGAAACTGGTGCGATACCCGCTTCTGTACGACCACGGTTGGCAGGTCGACCTTTCGGCCCTGGCTGCCGCGGTCACCAGCCGGACGCGTGCGGTCATGGTAGTGCATCCTAACAATCCTACCGGCACGTTTTGTCATTCGCGCGAACGTGAGCAACTCTCCCGATTCTGTGCGGAGCGCGGCCTGGCGCTGATCGCCGACGAAGTGTTTCTCGATTTTGCCCACAACGGTTTGAGCGAGGGCAGTTTTGCAGCCCAGGATCACGCACTGACGTTTACTCTGAGTGGCCTGTCGAAAATCTGCGGGCTCCCGCAAATGAAGCTTGCCTGGATAGCGATCAGCGGCCCTGCGTCGGCTAAGCACGAAGCACTGGCTCGGCTCGAGGTGATTGCCGACGCTTATCTTTCCGTAGGAACGCTGGTGCAACTCGCCGCGCCACACTTACTGGAAACAGGCGAACGATTCAGCAAGCAGGTGCTGGCTCGCGCCGTCGCAAACCTAAAAGAGCTGGGTGCGCAGCTCGCAAGCCAGTCAACGTGTTCGCGCCTGCAATGCGATGCGGGCTGGACCGCCGTGCTGCGCGTGCCTGCCCTGCAGAGCGATGAAGAACTGGCAATCGCTCTGCTGCAGGAAAAAGGAGTAGCGGTGCATCCTGGCCACCTTTACGATTTCGCGCAGCCGGGCCACATGGTGGTAAGCCTGATTGTGCCGGAAGCGCAGTTCGCCGCCGGAATCACCCGTGTGCTCGAACATTTCAGGTAAATGCGGATTTCCGGTCAGCCGGAGTTCAAGAGTCGAAACGACTCAGCGGCACGTACTTGCGATCGCTGCCGATTTTGCCTGCATCACTTCGTGAAACGCCGCCTGGAACTTCTCCATCTCCGCCTTGGTTCCGACGGTGATGCGCGCATGAGTCGGCCACACCGGCCAGGCCCGCCCGATGTACACGTTCCGCGCCGCCATCGCGGCGATCGCTTCTTTTGTGGGACGGCCCGTGTCCAGCATGAAGCAGTTCGAAGTAGATGGAACGTATTTGTAGCCGTTGCGATCCAGCCACTCGAACGTCTCGCCGCGCACACTGGCATTGATACG
Source organism: uncultured Acidobacteriaceae bacterium (assembly GCA_964594885.1). GTDB lineage: Bacteria > Acidobacteriota > Terriglobia > Acidiferrales > UBA7541 > Acidiferrum. Next base: position 40,379 of record CAZQOB010000041.1, on the reverse strand, counting down.
TTTGCGCTCGGGCACGACCGAGGAGTCATCCAAGCTGGTCAATGCCGCCGCTGCAGCGGTCACTGGCAACCGGGTCCATCCGCTAAACTTCGTAACTTTGGCCAGCAGGTCCGGCCGGCCCATGGCCAGGCCGCAGCGCAAGCCCGCCATGCCGTAAATCTTCGAAAAAGTGCGCAGGACGATTACGTCCTTGTCGGCTTTCACCAGGTCCAGGGCGGTCACACCGTCCGAAAAATGGATGTACGCCTCGTCCACCAAAACCACCGAACCTGCCGGCTTGCGCTCAACCAGGTATTCAATGTCGGCATGCGGAGTGAGCGTGCCGGTGGGATTGTTCGGCGTACAGATATAAAACACCCCGGCGTCTGGCGCTGCGGCCAGCATCGCTTTGACGTCGTGTGCGTAAGTCGCGGTGAGCGGAGTCTTCACCACGCGTGCGCCGCCGATCTGCGCCGCGTGCATTCCGGCTTCGTAGCCCGGATCGGCCGTCACATAACTGCGCGCAGCCGAGGTAAACGCCAGCACGGTGTAGTGCAAAGGCGAGCCGGAACCAGGAAACGTTTCTACATATTCGCTCTTAAGTCCTTGCTGCGCGGCGAAGCGCTTGGCCAGACCCTCGGTCAGCCAGGATTGATAACGGCCGGAGCTGGCCGTGATATCAGCAATCGCTTCGCGCGCGGCGGCACACGGACCCAGCGGATTTTCGTTGGCGTCAATGACCACCGCGTCTTTGGGAAAGGGGCTCGAAGGAAGGGAACTGGCATGTGTGGAGTCGGCGGGCACGACGGGCGCTCTTGCGGACGCTGCAAAGAACGGCTCGCCGAGAATGCCGGATGCCAAAGCCGCGGAGCTCGCGGCACCGAGCTGTAAGAAAGAGCGCCGGCTTGTGCCATACGACTTGGTGCGCGGCGGAATTGACATGGTTGGTCTCCTAAGCTTCAGGCGCATTGAAGCAAGTCTGCCATAGAAAAAAACAACCGGGAAGCGCCTTGCAGGCGCTCCCCGGGAAGAGGTTGAACAGTTGAGCAGCTAGAAGATGATCTTCGCTGCCAGCTGCATCTGGAACGGCTCGCCAGGACCAATGCCCGGTGCGGCCTGGGAGTCGGAAATGGTGTCCGAGACCCAGCCGAAGCCACCCTTGGATGTGCCGCAGACCAGGCGGCCATTTAGGGGAATGTCGCCACAGCTGAAGGCGCTGACGCCACCAAAGATAGAGGCCAGGTTTTTGCGATTGAAGATGTTAAACATATCGGCACGGAGCTGGACCTTAAACCGTTCAGTGATGGGCACGTTCTTGATTACCGATACGTCCACGCTGCCGAAGCCAGGCCCATACAACTTGTTGCGGCTGACAGTGCCGCAAAAGCCGCTGTTGGTCTCCGGGCAGAGCGGTCCAGCAATGGGCTCGGCGAAGGCATTGCCGTTCCACCATTGTTCGCCCACGCCTTTAATAAAGCTGTGGATGGCACCCTTGTAGGGATCGCCAATTAGATCCAGGCCCATGAGGCTGTCCTCGCTAGGTTGACCCGAATGAAAGTTGGTAAGGGTGGAAAATTGCCATCCGTTCCACAGGCGAGTGGCCCAGGGACCGGTGGCCCAGCTAGCCTTCGGCACGTCGTACAACATACTGACGGTGAAAAGATGACGGGTATCAAAGTCGCCGTTGCCGTAGTCGAAGTGTTTGTTGAAGGCATTATCCAGGGGCGTGCCGCGATATTCCGTGATTTCGTCCAAAGCGTGCGCCCAAGTGTAGCCAATCGCACCACTCAGGTTGTGCCAAGAAGTGGTGCGTACCTGGGCCTGCAGAGAGTTGTAGTTGGAGGTACCAGCGCTGCTGATTTGGTACACGGAACCGAACTGGGGATATCTCGAATTAAGCGGTAGTCCCAAGCAGGGTGCACCGCCGCAGCTTTGATTTATGTCGCCGATCAAGCTCAGCTTGCGCCCCTCGCTGCCGACGTAACCGATCTGAGCGATGACCTTATCACCCAGGGCCTTTTCCACCTGCAGGCTGTAATTGAGCATATAGGGCGTGCGGAAGTTCTGATTGACCGAGAAAATACTCAGCGCGATACCCTGGCTGGGCGGATCATTTGGTCCTAGACAGAAGGCGTCGGCGCAGCTTAGAACGCCTGGAAAGATGAAACCAGTTGGGCTGGCGGCCATCACCTGGTCCCAATTGTAGGACGTCTGTCCCAGGATGTTTGACGTGTAAAGGGGATAAGGCTTCGCGCCAAAAGGATTCCCCTCAATGCCATCGCTGCCAACGTGGTTGTCGAGGAACGGATTCATATTGATTTGGTCATAGTAAACGCCGACGTTGCCGCGAACCACCCATCCGCCAAAGTTGCTTGCATGGTAAGCGAAACCCAGACGAGGGGCGAAGGCTCGCCGGTCGGCTGGGAAAACACTACCCGCGCCGGCGCCCTGCACTCGAAAGCCTTTTGCTTCGTCAAAGAACGCCAAGTCCTTATCACCATTGTGTAGCGGACCAAAGTACTCCCAACGCAGACCGAGGTTCAGGTTGAAATCCCGGGTAAGCTGCCAGGAGTCCTGGAAGTGGGCGTTTACGGCATTCACTCGGACGGTTCGCTCTGGGATTCCGACGCCGATCCGGGATTTAGCAACGTCGCCCGCCAGAAAATCCGCCAGCGCCAGGGCGTTGCCGAGCAGACCTGACGTGCTCAAATCGGTGCAAGCCGCGGTGGCGCAGTCGGCCCAAGGTCCCTGATTACCCTTGAACGTAAATCTGCCGCGTCCACGCCGATGGTAGAACTCATTCACATTGGCGAAGCGAATCTCAGCGCCGAAGCGCATCTGATGCGCGCCCTGAACATACGACGCGTTGTCCGTAATGTGGTAGGTGATATCGTTGCGGCCGCTTGGATTGGTGACCCCCACGCCGTCAAAACCGCTGATCTGGAGCTCCGATGCGCCGAGTAAGTGCATGTCGGGGCTTACCTTTAAGCCGAGCGATCCCGGCTGGATGTTGTTGTGATTGTCAAGGAAGAGCTGATTGAAGTAATTAGCCCCGACCAAGACCTGGTTGGTGAAGCGCGAAGTAAAAGTGGAATTGAGCACCAGGGAATAGTTGTAAACGTGAATTGGCGCTACTTCGAAATAAAACGGGTCGACGGACGACGCCGTAGACAGCGCTCCGCTAAGCCCTAGGGGAGCAATCTGGTTGCCCTGCCCGCCAAACCAATGGAAGAAGATCCGGTGTTTGTCGTTTATGTTGTAATCCAACTTGACCACGCCGTTGTAGCTATAACCCTTGGCAGGTACCGGTGAAGAATAGTTGCCTACCGCGAGTGGGGCGTTGGTGATGCTGCCGGGAGTGTTGCCCTGAGGCCAGTAGCCATTCGGCCCTAGTAAATTGAGCGAAGTAGGGCTGGCGGAAACCGGAGCGTACGCACCGTACTTGCCCCCCGGATTATTGAGAATGTCCTGAGCCAAGGCGACCCATGCCGCGGACGGCTGCGTAGCCAAACCTGCCGTACCGATGAGGAAATCATTCTTCTCGTAGCCCACGGAATAAAACAACTTCTCTTTCTTAAGCGGCCCGCCAACCCAGAAGCCGTAGTTTTCGTTGCGGTTGGGAGGCGCCTTAGGCACGACTGGATTGGGGACAAAGAGGGGTGAGCGTGCCGCGAAGGCCTCGTTGCGGTTGTAGTAGTAAAGAGAACCATGAATGTCATTCCCGCCGCTTTTAATGGTTATGTTGGCGGTGCCGCCAGCGCTGCGGCCGGCCTCGGAGCCGGATTGAGTCTGGGACGAAAATTCGCTGATGGAATCCATTGGCATAATGATGCCTGCGATTCCCGCGACGCCTCCCTGGTTGACAGCAGGGATGTTGTGCCAGAAGTCGTTGTTGTCCACGCCGTCGATCTGCCAGTCTATCTGATTGGCACGCGAGCCATTGACGGAGAGGTATCCGCCCACGTTGATTCCGCCAGCGCCGGGTTGCACGCCGATCAGCTGCGTGAAGTCGCGTCCCGCAATCGGCACAGCGTCCATGACCTCTTGACTGATGACCATGTTCTGCGTTGCCGTGGTGGTGTCTAGAACGATCGCCGCCGCCGAAACTTCCACAGTTGTGCTCGCCGTGCCCATCTTGAGCAGAACGTTGAGGGTGTAGATTGTTCCCGCTGACACTTCGATCTTGTCCACCACGTTGGTCGGGAAGCCGGACGCCACTACGCTGACCTTGTACGCGCCCGTGGGAATGTCCTGGAAAGTGAAGACGCCTTCCCCTGAAGTTACCGTCGTGTGATCGATACCGGTGGCTGCTTCCGTGGCTTTCACCGTGGCGTTGGGTACAACAGCGCCCGAAGGGTCGGTCACCGTGCCATTGATTGCTCCGCGGAAGGTCTGTGCACTGGCTGGTACGACTAACAAAACGACCAATAAAAGCACTAAAACCAAATGCTTCATATTTTCGTTTCCTCTCAAACGCTTAAGTTACGGCAGACACCATGGGTTACACTGTGCAGCGTTGCACCACGCTTCACAGTAAGGCTTGCCAGATCGAGCGCGATGAACCGCCAGCGTTTCTGCCTATGTTCTTGTCGCTGCCGGCTCGCTCGAGTGCGAGGCCTGATGTGGCCGGACATTCCGCCTGGGAGTAGGCGGAACGCCCCCCTGTTCTTGCCACAGAGAGTACCGCAAGAACAGCCAATTTGGCCACTAAATTCTTGTCAGAGTAGGGTTTGGACGTTGGCCTGTCCAACGCAAAGTTTGCGTCGGCCCGATTCAATTGTCGGGCTTTTGGCACCCAAGGCTACACTTCGGGGCGAGGTTGGGCCGAGTTTACGACTCGAAGTGGCCAACCGACTTGCCGCCCCCGGGGACCAGGGTGCGTACCAGCACGTAAAGCATCGGGATGAAGATTAGGTTCAGGGTCGTCGCGGCGATCATGCCGCCAAAGACCGTCGTCCCTACCGAAATGCGGCCCGCTTTGCCGGCTCCGGTCGCTAGCACTAGCGGCATCACGCCGAGGATGAACGCCAGCGAGGTCATTAGAATCGGTCGCAGGCGGATGCGAGCGGACTCGACCGCAGCGTCTACGATTGTGCTGCCGTTGGCGCGCAGTTGCTCGGCAAATTCGACAATCAGAATTGCGTTCTTGCTGGAAAGCCCGATCAGCATCACCAGCCCAATCTGGCAATAAACGTTGTTTTCCAGCCCGCGTAGTCCCAGCGCTCCTACCGCTCCCAGCAACGCCACGGGAACCGCCAGCAGCACAATGAACGGCAGAATAAAGCTTTCATACTGTGCCGCCAGCGTCAGGTAGACGAACACCAGCCCCAACGCAAACAGAATCAGCGACTTTCCGCCAGACTGCAGCTCTTCCAGCGACAGACCGCTCCATTCAAAGGTCATGCCGGCAGGCAGCGACCTGCTGGCAATGTGTTCCATGTCCGCGATCGCTTGGCCGGAACTGCGACCGGGTGCAGCCGACCCACTGATTTCCGCTGAGCGGAAAAGGTTGTAGTGGCTGATGACCTGGGGGTTCGCCGTCTGTTCGACTTTGACGAAGTTGTCCAGCGGGATCAGCTTGCCCGCGTCCGATTTCAAATAGTATTGCCCGATGTCCTGCGGCCGTGACCGATACTTGCCCTCCGCCTGCACGTACACGCGATACGACCGGTTGTTGAAGTCGAAGTCGTTCACATAGACTGAGCCCATGAACACCTGCAGCGCATCCGTAATCTGGGTGAACGGAACCTGCAGGCTCTTGGCTTTTTCCCGATCGATCTGCACCAGATATTGAGGATCATTTGCGGTGAAGCTTGTGAATAGCCCGGTGAGGGTACCGCTGCCATTGCCTTGTCCCACCAGTCCGTAGGTGGCGTTCGCGATCTGCTGCACCGAATTACGGCCCAAGTCCTCCACCTCGAAAGTGAAGCCACCGAAATTGCCCAAACCCTGCACCGCTGGCGGATTGAACGGCACTGCCAGCGCGCCTTGAATTCCCATAAGCGGGCCGCGCAGCTGTTGCAGCACCGTCGCGGCGGAGTGTTTGTCGCCCTTGCGCACATCAAACGACTTCAGCGGAACGAAGACGATGCCGCGATTCGGCGCAGTCCCGCTGAAACTGAAGCCGGTGACCGAGAAGGTTCCTTCCACATCCGGATTTTGCAGCACTACCCGCTCGATCTCCTTGCAAACTTCGCCGGTATATTGCAGCGACGCGCCCTGCGGCGCCTGCACAATAATCATCAGATAACCCTGATCGTCCTCCGGGATGAACGCTCGCGGCACGCGGGTATAAATCCAGTAGGTCAGACCCAGCGTAGCTACGAACGCCAGCGCTGCCACCGGCCTCCACTCGATCACGCGCTGCACGCTGGCGCGGTAAGCGTTGGTGCCGCTGTCCACGACCCTGTTGAACGCGCGAAAGAATATGCCTTTGGCACGTTCGCGGTGCTTGCCCAGCAAGATCGCCGAGAGAGCAGGAGTGAGCGTCAGCGCGTTGAACGCGGAAATCGAAACAGAAAACGCGATGGTCAGCGCGAATTGGCGGAACAAAATGCCCGTTGTGCCCGGAAACAATGCGACCGGTACAAACACCGCGACCAGTACCAGCGATGTCGCGATGACCGCCCCGGCGACTTCCTTCATCGCCGCCGACGCCGCCATATGTGGCTCAGTGATGCCTTCGGTAATGTGCCGCTCCACGTTTTCGATGACCACAATCGCGTCGTCCACCACCAGCCCGGTCGCCAGCGTGATGCCGAACAGCGTCAGTGTGTTGATGGAGAATCCCAGCGCCTTGACGAAAATAAATGTGCCGACCAGGGAGACGGGGATGGTCAGCGCCGGGATCAGCGTGCTGCGCCAGTCCTGCAAAAAAATGTAAATGACGATAATGACCAGCACGACGGCGATGGTCAGCGTTTGCAGCACGTCCTGAATGCTTTCGCCGATCACGGTTGTGGTATCGAAAGCGACCGCCACCTTCAATCCCGGGGGGAAGTTTTTCGAAAGGCGCACAAGTTCCGCTTTGGCCGCGCGGTCCACATCCAGCGCGTTGGCCCCCGGAAGCTGCGTGACGCCGACGCCCACGGCTTCGTGGCCGCTGAACCGCAGAATGGTTCCATAGTCTTCCGCGCCGAGTTCGGCCCGGCCAACATCTTTCAGGCGGATCAGCGTGCCGTCGGCGCCGGTCTTCAAAATGATGTTGTCGAATTGTGCGGGTTCGGACAAGCGGCCCACCGCACGCACGCTGACCTGAAAATCCTGGCTGGAAGACAGCGGCGGGCGACCCACCTGTCCGGCCGCTACCTGAATATTTTGTTCTTGCAGCGCGTTGACGACGGTTGAAGCGGTAAGCCCGCGCTGCGCCAACTTTTGGGGGTCCAGCCACAAACGCATGGCGTACTTGCGCTCGCCGAAGATAATCACATCGCCGACGCCCTTCACGCGCTTGAGCGCGTCCTTGATATACACGTCAATGTAGTTGCTCAAGAACAAGCTGTCGTACTGCCCGTTCTCCGCGTACACTCCGCCGCCGAAGACAAACCCACTGGTCTGCTTGGTAATGATCACGCCGGTGTTCTTCACTTCGTTGGGCAAGCGCGCCAGCGCCTGGTTCACGCGGTTTTGCACGTCCACCGACGCCAGGTCGACGTCCCTCGAAACATCAAAAACCACAGTGATCTGGCTCACGCCGTCGTTGGTGCTCGCCGACGAGATGTACTTCATCCCCTGCACACCGTTGATCGCTTGTTCCAACGGAATGGTTACGGCGGATTCCACCGTCTGAGCGTTGGCCCCAATGTACGAGCTGGTCACGATTACTTGCGGCGGGGCAAGCTCCGGCAGTTCAGAAATCGGCAAATTGGGGATCGAAATCGCCCCGGCCAAAACAATCAGCAGCGCGCACACTGTCGCGAACACCGGTCGTCGAATGAAAAAGTCAACAAACACTCGGGTGCTCCGTCATGCTGGATTGGCTTGCGGAAGAGGAATTTGTCACGGGAATTGTTTTAATGCGTTGAGCCGGAGTCTTTTGCGGGCGCTCTGGGACTCGCAGGCTGCGGCGGCAGTTCCGTCACCGGTGCGCCGTCCTGTAGGAACTGCGTTCCGGATACGATGAGGTGGTCGCCGGGCTTGATGCCGTCCAGCACTTCCACGTCGTTGCCGACGCTTTCCCCGATCTTCACCGCCTTCTGATGCGCTACCGTACCTTTGCCCTCATTCGTGGTCACAAACGCAAAGTACTGTCCGTTGATGCGCGAAACATTCAGAAAGGGAATCGTCGCTCCGTTGCGCACGCCCCAGGTAATCTGAGTCCGCACCTGCTGAGCGATACGCAGCTTGGCCTGCGAATTCGGAACTGCCGCCTTGGCCAGCACAGTCTGAGTGTCTGGCTCCACCTGGGGTGAAATGAACGTGACCGATGTGTTCGCCAGGAAGTCGCCGTTTTCATTCAGCAGTTTTACCGGCAAGCCCACTTTCAGGTCCCGGGACCTGTCCACCGGAACGTAGATGTACGCTTCCAGCGCACCCGGCTCATCCACGGTTGTCAGCAGCGTGGACACCGTCACGCGGTCGCCTGCGCGCACCGGAATGTCGCCCACAATGCCGTCCATCGGCGCGCTTATCGTGTAGTAGCGCAGTTCTACTTTTTGCTGTTGAACCTGTTCGTCGAGCGATTTCAGCTGCGCCACCGCCGCGTCGTAGTTTGATTGCGCGGTGTCAAACTCCGCTTTGGCGATCACACCAGCGGCGAAAAGCTGTTTCGACCGTTCGTACGATACTTTGGCCAGCTGAACGTTTGCTTCCTGCGCCGCGCGCGAAGCTTCCTGGCTGCTCACCGTCGCCTGCTGTTTCAGTGGGTCAATCTGCAGCAGAGCAGCACCTGCCGCTACCTTGTCCCCCGACTTCACAAAAATCTTGGTGATTTGCCCTTCCACCTGGGGCTTAATGTCGGCCGAATGCCGAGACTTCAACACCGACAAGTATTCCGTCGTGTTGGCGATGGCTGTGCTCTTGACCACCTGCACCTGCACCGGCATCCCGCCCGGTGGCGTGTCCCCGGCGCCGTTTGCGGCCGTTTTGCTCTCGCAGCCAGCCAGCAAGAGGGCTGCCGCCACTGCCCAGATGTCTATCGGTCTTTTCACTTTTGGCGAACCCATACCGCGAAACAATCTCCGTCCATTTGCAGCCACTGAGTTTACGTCATTTCGCGCTCGCATTGTGGGGCTAAATACAGCAGCCGCAAGACGTTACGGGACGGGCCCGTAGCCGTCAGGGATTTGATGCCTGGGGAGATTTTTCGTTACGTTTTCGCGCGATCTTACGCCGGGGTCCGTTCTAGTAGAGATCCGTCGGGTCAATCCGCTTGCCGGACAATCCGAGCTGCAGGACTTCAATATCCTTGTGGCGATCGAAAACCTTGCCGGGGAAAAGTCGCTTGGTGATGACGCGGACGCCGCCGAACGCGATTCCAAGAACGATGGCGATTCCGCAGAATAGCAGGGTCCCCAAGAACAGATTCTTGACCACCAGCAGCCAGGGCGGATCGGTCAGAGCGTGCGAGCCCTCATTCCACGTCACCGCGATCCCGTACTTGATATTGTCGCGCAAGTTCGCCGCCGACTGTGCGCTGAGGGGCGAAGGCACCAGCGACAGCAGGGAATTCTTGCGTTCGACTGTCGCGCCGCTCAAATTCTGATTTGCCGACAGCACGGGCTGAATGTGCTTGAGCTGCTGTTCAGCGATCTGCGGGGTCGGATACTCCACCAATATCAGCGTTTCGTTTTTGCCGCGCGGCGAGTGGTAGCTCGCCAGCATCGCCTCGGCGCCCTTGCTGAACCCAATCTCCGGCGTAATCGCGGAAAACTTCGCCTCGTTCAGCGATTGCAGCGCCGCTTCAAATCCCGCCGGGCCCAGCGCGTACTTCTGCGATCCTTGCACCATCTCTTCTTCCGGCAAATAACCCCGAATTGGCGGCAAGGGTGCCTGATCGCTGGACCGGGTCAACTTGTCCAGCAGCAGTTTCAGATCTCCATCCGACGCGGCATGAATCCCGGTCACGGTCACCACGCGATTGCCTACCAGCGCGATCAGCTGATCGTTCCCTGCAGCCGTCAACGGCGCCACAGTAGAAGGATTCAGTTTCGGCGAAAGCATCGCGGTGTAAATCTCGTATGCGCCGGTCGGATCGCGAAACTCATCGAGCAAGACCAGTATCGTTTTATCACCTAGCGCGTACCGGCGCGCTTCGAGATTTGTGTGGTTTGCTTCCGTAAATACTTCTTGTGGCGGGAAATCGGTCCTCCCAATGTCTAGCAATACCGACGCGCCTTTCCACGGTCCGAAGCTGTCGGGTAGTGCCTTTGGCGATGTGCGGACAGGAGCCTGGGCCTGGGCCAAGGCGCATATAAAGGTCAAACTCAAGAGGAAAGCGATGCGATTCATCCCTGTGGACCTGTCAACTCTATTAGACACCAGATGCGCCGATTCGGTTGCGGGTTTGTAGCACCGCCACCCTTGGCTGGTCCCGGTCTAAGCAGTGCCGAAAGCGCATCGCGGAACTTCAAACACCTGGCCCGACGGGCCCCCAAAATTGTTGCTAAAATGACGCTAGTTGTGGTTCCCCGAGGATTCCACCGACGCTGAGGTCTCCGTCCGCTTGGGCAGCGGCGCCCCGCTCTGGTTAACACCCATGCTGTTCAAGTTCTGCAGATAGCTTGCAACGCCCTGATAGATTCCTTCCGCCACGCGCTGCCGGTGCTCCGGCTGCTTCAGCAGCCTTTCGTCGGCAGGATTGCTGAGGAAGGAAATCTCCGTCAGGATCGATGGCATGTCCGCGCCAATCAGCACCACGAACGGAGCCTTGCGCACGCCGCGATTCTTCACCGGACGAGCCGTCTTTTGCACTCGCCTGGCCAGTGCGTCCTGCACATCCGCCGCAAATTCCCGGGACTCGTCAATCTTTTCGGTCCGGGCAATCTGCTTCACCAAATCCTGCAGTTCGTGAATGCCTTGATCGTCCGTGGCATTTTCGCGGGCGGCTACTTCCATCGCCTCGGCCGACCCCTTCAAGTTCAAGTAGTAAGTTTCAATTCCGCGCGCTTCCGGGTCCCGGCTGGAATTGGCGTGAATCGAAATGAACATATCGGCCTTGGCCTCGTTCGCGATATGCGTGCGCTCTTCCAGGGGAATAAAAGTGTCGTCCGAGCGGGTGTAGACCACCTCGGCGGTCGGCAATTTCTGCGCGATAACCTTTCCCAGCCGCAGCGCCACGTCCAGACATAAATCTTTTTCCATCAGTCCGGTCGGGCCGATGGTTCCGGTGTCGTGTCCGCCGTGGCCGGCGTCAATCACGATCCGGCCAATCTTCAATCCCAGCGCGCGCGTCAATGTGGAGTTGCCATCGCGCGTCGGCTGCGGGGAAGACGCCGGCGTCACCAGATCCGGCCTCTTGCCGTTGGCCTTGGCAATCTTTGCGGTGCCAAGTTTGGCCTTCGGTTGCGGCATCGCATCCGGCGCGTCGGCCGCATCCGCCTTTGCCGATTTCACCGGAGTATCACCGCCAGGTTTCGGTTTGTCCGCAGACACATCTGTTGAAGTAACTGACACAGACTCTTTCATCGAAGCCGTTGTAGGAGCCGCATTGCCCGGAGCGGAATTGGCCTGCGCCGCCTGCATTGCCTGCGCGCTGGCGTACAGATCGACAACCAGTCGGCTCGGCCCGCCTTTCGCCGAGCTGTTCAGCAGGGAAGCGCTGTAATCCTTCACTCCGTTCACATCCAACACTATGCGCACCACACTGGAGGGATTTTGCGCCACACGCACGCCGGAAACCATGGTGCCGTCCGTTTTGATCTTGGCGTGCACCAACTGAGGGGCGAGCCTCGCGGCGTGAAAATCAAAATAGATGCGATCGGGATTCGCAATCCGCCCGGAGACGTACTGCGCGCCGCCATCCAATTCAATCGTCACCCGCGTGGAATTCTGCGCCGCCTTGCTGATGATTCGGCGAATCTGGGGAATCCATCCGCTCGGTCTTCCGCCCGCGGCAACCGGCTCCGACGCATCTTCTTCCTGGGCTGACACTGTCTGGCGCGGCTTTTCCGCACTCTTGCCGCGCCGGCTGGGCTTCATATTTTCGCGCGGCTCGGCGCCAGCTTCGGCGCTTCTCGCAATCGCGTTCTTCGAGCTTTCTGTTTTTTCTGCCGCCGAAGAATGCTGCAGCAGCGCCAATTCCGCGCGCGCTTCCTGCACTTCGCGTTTGTGCGGTGACCGCGGGTATTTCTTCAAAAATGTCTCGTACGTCTTGCTGGCCCCGGCCAGATCGTTCAGCTGATCCTTTTGCAACCTCGCGGAGCGAAGATACGCTTCCTGGCAATACCTGCTCTGCGGATATTCGCGCATCAAAAACTGATAGGTGTCCACAGCCGATTGGTAGTAACTGCGGCCCCAGCGGTCGCCCATCTCCGTGTACAACTCAGCCACTGCCAGCAAGGCGTCGGGAACTTCGTTGGCGTGCGGCGTGATCAGATACACGCGCCGGTAGGTGTTCACCACCTGCTTGTAATCTTCCAGCGTGCGCTTATCCCCGACTTTGGCATTTAGCGCGGCGCGTTGATCTTCGGCGCGCGCAAACTGGCCGCTCGCCGCCTGACGCTTTACCGTACTGGGTTCCGCGGAAGCCGCAGCATTGCTAGCACTGCTTGAGGAGGAGCGATCTGCGGAATGGGGAAGTGCACGGCAGACCGAAGTGAAACACCCGCAGGTCAGAGCCAGTGCCCATGCAGCAAAAACCGGCGAAACGCGGGCGAAGATCCTGTGGAAAAAAATCCCGATTCGGGTCTGCGCTGGTTGGGAGGATTTCATGCCTAAAGCATGTTCGCAGCAACCGGTCGCAAATTCACTCAATATTTTCTAGTAGATTCCCATTCGCCAACCGGCCCCAAGCGTTTTTTCCGGGCGGGTTTTCGCGGAATGAGTTCGAAGGGAAGTCCTAGTCGTTCGTGAAGACAATCCGGCCGTTCGCGTCGGTGCTTTTCCGAATGCCTCTTGGATGGACGAACAGACCGTCCATCCGGCCCGAGCCCGGCCGATAATAGGCATCCTGTACCTTCTGCACGTAGTTCCGGGTTTCCCGGAACGAGGGCACACCGTGAGCCTTATCCACGGCACCTTCACCTGCGTTGTACGCCGCCAGGGCCAGGTCCAGATTGCCGTTGTAGCGCTCCAGCAGTGTCTTCAAATATCGAACGCCGGCGTCCACGTTCTGTTGCGGGCTGTAGAGATCGTCAACGCCAAAGCGCTGTGCGGTCGTGGGAATCAGTTGCATCAGGCCGACGGCGCCCTTGTGGGAAACCGCGCCGGCATTCCAGTTGGATTCGGTTTCAATCACCGCGCGGATCAACGCCGGATCGAGGCGATGACGTTCCGCAGCTTCGCGCACGAGTCTTTCTGCGCCGTCGCGGTCGAGATTCACGTCGGGACGAGACTTGCCGATGAGCGATGGTTGCGCTGGCAGGAAAATCGACTTGTGCGGGACTTTGACCAGGTTGGGCGGTTCCGCGTTCACGAAGAGAATTCGGCCGTTGTCATGACCGACTTTCGTGATTTGGGCCTCGGCCGCGCCGGCCGAAAGCAAAGCAGCCAGCAGCGTGCCTGCCAGCCTTGCGGAGACCGAATTGGGGCCTAGTCTTCCCATAGTCGGGGGACGAACCGACTGCTAACTGTGCCGGGCCAAGCTTGCCTGCAGCAATCAGGCCGGTGTTACGAGCTACCGGGTCTCAAAATGCCAGGCCAAGGCCCGGCGCTACATCCTCAGGCAACCGGGCTGAAGGCCGGTACGGCGCTGGAGCCGTGCCCGGAGCCTGTGCCCCGGGAGACACAGTCCACCTTCATGACAACGGCATCATAGCAAGGGCTCCAGGAGGGCTGGCACTCCCCCAAGAGTACTATTCAGCGATTTTGTGTCGTCTCCGCCACCCTCCGCAAGGTCAGGCCGGCCACCGCCTTTTCCCCCGACCTTTTGGGCAAGTGTCTGTATCAGCTTGCCAGCATGGACTTTAGAGGTGAGATCCTTGGTGACGCCGGCGATCAAGGCGACCTTGCCGCTTTCCGCTTGACCCAGGACGACGACGCCGGAGCCGAGCTTCTGGCGGAGGCTGTCCACCAGCTGCCGCAGGCCGTCGCGGTCGACGCCGTCGGCTTCGCCGATGACCACCTTGATGCCCTTGATGATTTGAGCCTTGGCGGCCAGTTCGTCGAGCTGGTTAAGGGCGCCTTTGCGGCGTTGATCGGCCAGTTGCTTTTCCAGCTGCTTGGTGGTGTGGGCCAGCTTTTCGATGGTGGCGAGGATCGAGTCTTCGCCAGTGTTGAGCTGTTTGGCAACCGCCGCGAGGACGTTGGCTTGGTGCTGGTAGTGCTCGACGGCGCCGATGCCCGTGACCGCTTCGATGCGGCGGACTCCCGCAGCGACGGATTCTTCGCGGACAATTTTCAGCACGCCGATGTCGCCGACGCGGTGGACATGCGTGCCGCCGCAAAGTTCTTTCGAGTAGAAGCCGCGCGCGGCGCGGGCATCAGGAATGGTCACCACGCGGACGTTGCTTTCCGGATATTTGTCGCCGAAAAAGGCTAGAGCGCCGGAAGCCAGCGCGTCGTCGAGCGACGTGACGTTGGTTTCAATCTGAGTGTTCAGGCGAATCTCTTCGTTGACCTGCTGCTCGATATCGCGCAGCTCTTCGGCGTCCACCGGAGCGAAGTGGGAAAAGTCGAAGCGCAAGTGCTCGACGCCATTGAGCGAGCCGGCCTGCTTCACGTGCGTGCCCAAAATGTTGCGCAGGGCGGCGTGGACCAGATGTGTGCCGGTGTGATTGCGTATAATGCGCGCGTGACGCTCGGCATCGGCGACGACCGTGACGCGGTCGCCCACGCGCAACGTTTCTTTCGCGGTGACGCGATGGGCGACCAAACCCGCGACGGGGTAGTACGCGCTGTTCACTTCGGCGAGGAGTTGCGATTCGGAATCATCATAGAACGCGCCGGTGTCAGCAATCTGCCCGCCCGACTCGGCGTAGATCGCAGTGCGATCGAGAACCACGTCGCCCGATTCTCCCGCTTTTAGTTCGCTGGCTGCGAGCGCAGGGCTGCGTCCCTTGCCCGGTTCAGGCGCTCCGGAGCCGGCAGGGATGTCGGCGCCATGAAATATCGCCTCAATCCGACAATCTCTTGCCAGAGTGCCGTGATAAAAATCCTTCTCGGTCTTGAATGTCTCCGCTAGTTTCGCAAACGCCGGGGTCGCCGTTTCTTTCGCGCCGCCCTTCCACGATGCGCGGGCTTTCGCGCGCTGCTCCTCCATCGCCTGCTCAAATCCAGCCCAATCCACATGAAGTCCGACATCTCGGCAAGCATCCTCGATGAAATCGCGGGGAAGCCCGTACGTGTCATAGAGCCGGAACGCAAGTTTCCCTGGGTAAACCATTGCGCGCCCACCTGCCGAGGCAGCGGATGTGTAAATCCGCCTGCGCAGGTCAGAGCGATCTGCCGCCGTTGCTGATTCGTTTCTGGTTAGAGTGTCTCCCGGTCCAGGGCGTTCAGCTTTCAAGAATTCGAGATAGAGGTCATCTTCAAAACGCCCAAGTCCTTCTTTCAGCGTGCGTCCAAACCGACGGTCTTCGTTCCGTACGATGTCTGCAATGCGGCGCTCATCGTCGACGAGTTCAGGATATGCACGCCTCATAAGGTCCGTGACACAGGGGACAATTTCCGCGAGCGTCTCTTGCCGGTCGCTCAGCATTTGGCTGTGAAGGATTGCGCGCCGCATGATTTTGCGCAGGACGTAGCCGCGCCCTTCGTTGGAAGGAAGGACACCATCGCTTATTAAAAAGGTTGTCGCGCGAGCGTGATCCGAGATAACGCGCAGGGAGGCAGCGCCGCCTTTGCCTTCTTCCGACTCTTCTTCCTTCGAATAATCCACGCCGCAGAGTTCGGCGGCACGTTTCGTAAGAGGCGTGAAGAGATCGGTGTCGTAGTTGGAGATGACGCCTTGCAGGACGGCGGCGACGCGTTCGAGGCCCATTCCGGTATCCACGCAAGGCTTGGGGAGCGGCGTGAGTGTGCCGCTAGCGTTGCGGTTGAACTGCATAAAGACCAGGTTCCAGATTTCGACGTAGCGGCCGCAGTCGCAGGGAAACGCGCAGTTACCATGACCTTGCTCGGACGCAGCAGGGCCCATATCGTAGTGGAGTTCGCTGCACGGGCCGCACGGTCCGGTATCGCCCATGGCCCAGAAATTGTCTTTCAGCCCGGGAACTTCAAAGATGCGGTCATCGGGCACATTTTGTTCGAGCCAAAACTTTCTGGCCTGTTCATCAAAGCCGAGGGTGTTGCCCGGAGAAACTTCCGCTCCGCCGAAGACAGTGACGTAGAGCTGGTCTTTGGCGATGCCGTACCACTCGGGCGAGGTGACCAATTCCCAGGCATAGGCGATGGCTTCCTTCTTGAAATAGTCGCCAAAGGAAAAATTGCCGAGCATTTCAAAAAACGTGTGATGGCGCTTGGTGAAGCCGACGTTTTCCAGGTCGTTGTGCTTGCCGCCGGCGCGCACGCATTTCTGCGCAGTGGTGGCGCGGTTGTAGTCGCGCTTCTCCAGTCCAAGGAAGACGTCCTTGAACTGGTTCATCCCGGCGTTGGTGAACAGCAGCGTGGCGTCGCCATGAGGAACGAGCGAAGAGCTGCGCACGTGGCGATGGCCCTTGGACTCAAAGAACTTCAGAAACGTTTCGCGGACGCGGTCGCCCGGCCACGTCGTTTTCACAGGCCCTTTACCGGGAGCTTCGTTCGTACCCTCGCCGGGCGCGGATTGGCTTGGACTACTCATTTAGGCTCAATGGGATGATGGAGTCGGTTCATTATCGCAGACCGCGCCAGAAAGTGGCGAGTGTTGCGTGCCCGAGTAACGAACGAGGAGCGAAAGAAAAACAGACCCTTCGGCTGGGCGGCGCAGCCATTTTCACAGGAGCGAAATGGGAAAAAAGCCGGGCTACTCCGCTCGGGATGGGATTAGCGAAATTATTAAATCGCATCAGACGCTAACGCACACGGACGTTTTGTTGGTGCAGGGTGAACAAAACCTGCTAGTTCAGGCCGGTGGATTCAGCTTTGGCTTGCTTGAGAATGGGGATGTTGGGGTCGGCGTCTTTCCAAAGGCTGAGAAAGTCGTTGTAGGCGGCGCGAGCTTTGGCCTTGTCGTGATTTAGCGCATCGGCGCGAGCCAAGCCGAGATGGGCAAGGGCACCGATGAGGCCGGTCTCGACGACGCCTCGGTGGTCAATGATTCTTTGGAACTCTGCAGCCGCTTCCTTGCCGCGGTGAGCTTCTAGGTATGCTTCCCCGCGCAAATAGACCGGCATGTAGACATCGAACCATCCCGATTCTCCGAAAGATGTGGGTTCGAGAAGCTCGATGGTGCGGGAAGCGTTTCCACGTTTCAACTCGATTGCGGCGCGAAACTCCGGCACCGTCACTTTATCCAGATAGCTTTCAGGCGGAGCCGTGCTCGCCACCTCATTGACAAGTTTTGTGGCTTCGGCCGGATCGCCAGAAAGCGCAAATGCAAGCGCGTAGAAGCCAGGTTCGGCGCCGAGCTTCCGGGACGCCGCAGTGTGGCGGCGTGCTTCGCCTAAATTACCGACGAGTGCCTCGCGGGCTGCCAGGTCGGCCTCGACGTTAGCCGCCGCTGTCGGATCGTTCCGCTCCAATGCCTTGGCGACGCTCTCACGGATTAATTCCCGGGCAATCTGAAAGCGACCAAAGTAGGAGGCGGTTGCCGATTGTTCCCAAAGGGCCTTGTATTCGTAGCCTGGCTGCTTGGAAAGCGAATTGGCAAGCTGCGACATCTCGTTTGCGTCTTTCTCGAGAAAGGCCAGCCCGTAACGGACGTGCTGGACCTCTCCGGCGTCCACGCCGCGGGCCTGCGCCTGCCGGTAAACTTCCCTAGCCTCGGCCAAACGATTGAGCGCTGCGTAGTCGCTGATGAGTCCAGCGTAAGGAAGAGCTTGAGCGGGATCGAGCTCTATGGCTTTGTGGAATTCCGCCGCGGATCGTTCGTATTTCCCTAAAACAGCATTTTCAAAGCCCAATATGCGATGGGGAGTAAATTCGCGCGGGTAGCTTTGCTCCCATAATTCGCAGTTCTGGATGGCCAGGTCGGTGCGGAACGAGACCATCTGGTGGTACACGGCGACGATGTCAAACTTTTCCCGCTCCGTTACACGGTCGCGAAGGGCGTAGGCCCTACTGATCGCATCCTTCGAAGGCTGATACTGCCCGAGAACTTGATACGCGCGGCCCAGATTGGCATAGGCCATGGCGAAGTCCGGGTCCTGCTCAATCGCCTGCTTGAAAAACGGGATGGCGCCGGCTTCGTCGCCCTTCGCGTATTTGGTCATGCCCAGACTAAAGGCCTTCAGAGCAGGCAGAGACGGAGTAGTGGCCTGGACTAGGGGAGCGTCGAACTTCTGCAGCGACGCGAAGGATTCACCGAGTTTCTTGCGAATGTCAGAAGAAGCATCGCGAAGGGCAGCGAGAATGTGGTCTTTATCGCCGGACTGGGCATCGGCGCTGGCGATGGATTCACCGGTGGAACAGTTAACGGCTTTGAGAACCAAGTGGTATTGCGAGCCGATCTGAGAGATGGAACTTTGCAGGACGACGGCGCTATTGGTGCGGTGGCAGACTTCTCCGGCCAACTGCGGGGTCAGGCGGGAGTCCGCCGGCTGCTGCATCATGCGAAGGGTCTGCTGAATCTGCTGATCCGGCACGAGGTTGAGAAAAGGCGACTGTTCCAGCTGCACGGCGAGGCCCTCGCGGAGTGTGCCGTCGAAGATGACGTCTCCGGTAGTGTTGGTGAAGTCAGCGAGAACGATGGTGTCTTTGTCGGAAAGGGCGTGGACACGACGGAAGCGGAAAACAGTTGCAAGGGCAAGGGCGAGCGCCAGCGCAGCCAGAGTCAGGATGCGCCAGCGCATTTTCCAGCCGGAGAGAGCTTGTGCAACAGATGATTCGCGCCGAGTTGCGGCTGGCGGATCGGATGCAACTGCCGGCGCAATTGCCGCGGGAAGCTCTCCGTCCTTGCGCCGTTCTTGCACTGGGATCTCGAGGCGGTATCCCCTGGCGGAGACCGTGAAAAGAAAGCGCGGCTTATCCGGATTTTCGTTGAGCGCCAGGCGAATTTTGCGAATGGCGGTGTTGATGCTGTTGTCCACGTCGACAAAAACATCTTTGCCCCAGACGCGCTCCAGAATTTCCTGGCGTGTGACCATGCGTCCGCGGTTTTCGGCTAAGAGGAACAGGACGTCGAGAGGAATGCGTTCCAAGTGAACGACTTGGCCGTCACGGCGGAGTTGACAGGCCGGGCGGTCCAGCTCGAAGTCGGCGAAACGGAGCCTGTCAAATGCCATGTGGGATCCCCAGGCCGTCGGCGATTCATGTGACTTTGGCGGCCATTATATAGACAAGGCGAAAAACGGGGTAGCGGACGAGCGTATGGGCTTGGATCGTTCGTCTTCAGCAGCGCTTAAGGAAATCTTCAGGGCCTCTCCATTGAGTCCGACGCGGCAAAACGCCGAATATCCGGCTGCGCCGCGGCAGTTCGTGGCGGATTCGGCGAGCGTAGCGCAGTCTCAAAAGGAGAAAAGCAATGAGGTCAATGATTTGGAAGGCGGCATTGGGTGTGATGTTGGCGGCGACGGCGTGTGCGGGCGCTCAGGCGCAATTCAGCGCAGCTTGCACGGATGCGACTTTAAAAGGCGATTATTCCGTGACGATATCCGGTCAGATTTTTCTGCCTGGCGGAGTGGTCGTACAGCGCCTGGGAATTAACATCACGCATTTCGACGGGGCTGGCCACCTGGTCCAGGAGGACCTGGTGCTGTCGAGCCCCAATGCGCCAGCGCCGCCCGGAGTCTCTCCGACGAACGCAGCCGGGTTTCACATCGACGAAACGGGAACTTACGCGGTGAATCCGGACTGCACCGGAGCGCTTACGATTAATTTCCCGAACTTGACAACGCCCGGCGGCGGAAGCGTGAAAGGAGCGGTGATCTCAGCGCATTTCACGATCAGCGACGGCGGCCGAGCGGTCCACATTTTAGTTACTTCGCTGACCCCGCCTGGTGCGCCGGGACCAGTGCCGGCGCTGATCAACAGCGAAGGGCACAAGGTCGGGCCGATTGAACAGGACTAGAAGGCAGGAACGACGAGACGAAGAGAAAACTCGCGGGCGGATTATCGAAACCGCCCGCGTCAGCCTGAGTTGAAGCTGGTGAGGGCCAAGCGAAGAGAGACTCATCGAGCGAAAACCGCTCGATGCAAAACCGAACCTCGACTGCGCAGGCCGACCCCGGTTCCGCTTAGGGCGGGCAAGTGCGCAGGAGCGAACGCGGACGAGAAATTCGTCGGCCGGTCACGCTTGACGACCACCGGCTCCAGAAGATGTCTGGCCAAAGCCGAGCGCTACGTTTAACTCAAGCAAGACCCGCGCGGCAGCGGCATAAAGCCGCTGCTACAGGCCGAAGACGTAGAGAACTCGGTCGGCGGCGATGGCGACGCATTGATGGCCGTCGAGCGTGAAGGAGATCGGATTGGCGCCGATGCCGCCGCCCGTCTGAAAGTCCCAAAGAGGTTTGCCGGTGGCGGCGTCGAGCGCAAAAAAGTTGCCGTCGTCCGCTCCGGAAAAAACCAGGCCGCCGGCAGTGGAAAGAATTCCCGCGGTGGCCGGACGGTGCAACCTGAATTCCCACTTTTTGTTGCCGGACGTGGCGTCGAGTGCGCGAACAGCGCCGTAGGTTTGATCGAGCGGCAATTCATTTTCGCCGCCGCCTCCGAACATCGTGCCGGCTTTGTACTCCGCTTGGCGCTTGAAGTAGATGCCGCCGATTTCGCGTACCGGGACGTAGAAGAGTCCAGTGAGTGGACTGTAAGAAGGGCTAAACCAGATGGTGCCGCCGTTGAGATTGGGATAGATGAGCACGCCAATGTCGCTCGGCTCGGTGCCGGGAATGACGTTAGGGCGGCCCTTGGCGTCGAGGCCGTTGGCCCATGTCTGCTTGATGTAAGGCTGGCCGGCGAGGAATTCACCGCTGACGCGATCGAGCACGTAGTAGAAACCGTTGCGATTGGCGTTTGCGATGAGCTGGCGCGATTTGCCAGCGACGGTTGCGTCGAACAAGACATAGACATGGCTGGCGTCCCAGTCGTGCGTGTCGTGAGGTGTGAACTGGAAATACCAGCGGAGCCTTCCGGTCTCGACGTCGAGGGCTAGCAGGGAACAGGTGTAGAGATTGTCGCCTTTGCGCGCGTCGCCGTTCCAGTCGGGACTGGGATTGCCGACTCCCCAGTAGAGCAATTTCAAGTCAGGATCGTATGCGCCCGTGACCCAGGTTGGCCCGCCGCCAGTTTTTATGCTGTCGCCAGACCAGGTTTCGGAGCCGGGCTCACCAGAAGCGGGAATGGTCCAGAAGCGCCAAAGTTGTTTTCCGGTTTTGGCGTCGTAGGCATCGAGGAGTCCGCGAATGCCGGCTTCGCCGCCGCTGACGCCGACAATGACTTTGCCGTCCAGAGCAAGTGGAGCCAGGGTCATGCTGTAGCCGAGCCTGTAGTCGCCGACTTTGGCGGACCACCGCTGGCTTCCGCTTTTGGCGTCGAGCGCGACTAGATAGCAGTCGAGCGTAGCGACATAAAGTGTGTCGTCGAGAATGGCGGGACCGCGGCTGACGTGAGCGAAGCCGACGGAGTGATAGTCGGTCGGAAGGGGGCGCTTCCAGGTCCAGAGCGCGCGGCCGGTCTTGAGATCGAGAGCGGAGGCGCCGTTGGCCCAGGTGATGTACATAACGCCATCGGCGACCAGCGGCGAGACTTCGTTGCCACCGTCGGGGAATTGATAGGCCCATTTTACCTTGAGTTGCGCGATGTTTGCGGGTGTGAGCTCGTTGAGTGGAGAAAAGCGCTGGCCCGCCAGATTGCCGGAGTAGGTCAGCCAGTTGCCGGCGTCTTTTGGCGCGTTGCGGATGCGGTCAAACGGGACCTGTGCGGAGGCCGAACAACCTGCGAACGCTGCAAGTACAGTGGCGAGGACAATTTTCACGGCGTCTCCCGGGAAGCGGCCAAGAAAGCGACGAGGTCCTGCAAATCGTTAGGCGAGAGCGTTTTATCGAATGCAGGCATAGGAGTCTGTCCAGTTTCTTTCTTGAGTTCCTTCAGGTCCTGTTTACGTAGGCTGTAGATGGTGCCCGCTGGGTCTTTGAGTTGGATGGTGAAGGTGTCTTCGTTGAGCCGGATGCCGCGGACGGTCTTGCCCGCATCGGTGATCGCAGTGACGTAGAGAAAATCTTCGGGAAGGTTAGCCGGCGGGTCACGCAAAACGCTGCGGATGAAAGTCGCATTGCGGCGGTCGCCAACATCGGTAAGATCAGGGCCGAAGCCGACGCCCTTGCCGCCGAGAATGTGGCAGCTAGAGCAGCCGGAGCGCGCGTAGACAGCGGCCCCTCGCGAAGAGTCTCCCGGGACTTTTTCGCTGGGCGTTTTGCCGAGTGAACGGATGTGCGCGGCGACGTCAGCGATCTCTTCGTCGGAGAGATACCAGGCATCCGGCATGTCCGGCGAAATGCCGTTGCTGATGACGGCACGCAATGCGGCGTCATCTAGAGCATGAGGAAGGCGGGGACGGTTTAAGCGCGGGCCGCGACCGCCGCCACCAGCAATGCCGTGGCACGGGCCGCAGTAGCGCTCGAAGATCGGTTTACCCTTCGCTGCACTGCCGTCCGGCGCGGCCTTGGTAGAAGAATCATCGGGCGTTTGCGGTGATGCGCCGAACGCAAAGAAAAGGAGCGCCGGCAGGGAACACAGGCCGAGCAAGAAGAGCCGTCGTGCGCCAGGGATTACCAAGAGGCGAGCCATAGATTCAGTCAGGGGTGCGAGGTTACCGTCGGCCGGAATGGGTGTCAACGGAGAAGGGTTCTAGTTCTCGGGTGAATCCGCTTCGGGAACTTCTTCGCTGGTCAAGCGCTTGAGTTCCCGGCGAATGAGATCTGCTGGAAAGCCGGCACGGAGCAGAGAGCCGTAGATGGAGGCGATTTTCTTTTCGTCAATCTCGCCCCGGAAAGATTTCAGCTTGCGCTCGATGCGCTGGCGGACCATTGCGGGCTGGTCGGCTTCGCCGCTGGATTCGGCGAGCGCGGATTGAATCGCGGAATCAGCGACGCCGCGGGCGCGCAGTTCGCGCTGAATGCGAAACCAGCCCTGTCTGCGCGATTGCGTGCGATTGCGGGCGAACTGCTGGGCGAAGCGTTCGTCGTTGAGCTGGCCGTTTTCTTTCAGCCGTGCTAGCACCACGCGAACCAGCAGTTCGTTTCGCGTATAGCGAGAGAGCTTTTTCTGTATTTCCTGGACGGAATGGGCGCGGCGCATTAGCGCCCGCAGCGCGACGTCGTACAGCTCCTCTTCGCTATCGAGTTGGCGCGGACGTGAAAACACGGAAGAAAGATATCAGATATCTCGAAATGGCGAAGGTAAGCCCAAGCCGATGGGTGCAGCCGGGCTGGAGAAGGTTTTCGTAACTGTGAACCGAAAACAGCCGACTGCGAACTGATTTATTTGCGGGCGAAGCGTTCGAAGTCGGCCATCTGCTTTTCCATCTCTTCGCGAGCGGCATCCGCGGCTGAGCGGACACCCTGCAGGCGCAACTTGAATTCGTCCGGGTTGGAGGCGCGGAGCAATGCTTCGTCCATGGTGATGAGCTGCTTGGTGTAGAGATCGAACAAGGACTGGTCGAAGGTCTGCATGCCGTACTGCGAGCCGCCGGCGGCGATGGCGTCGCGGATCAGCCGGGTCTTGTCGGCATTGATGATGCAATCGCGGATGTAACCGGTCGAGATCATGACTTCGACAGCGGGCACACGGCCCTGGTCATCGGCGCGGCGAACGAGGCGCTGTGAAACAACTGCCTTCAAGGTGGCGGCCATCTGCAAACGAATCTGTTTTTGTTCCGGCGGAGGAAAGACGGCGATAATACGCTGAATGGTTTCGGTGGCGTCGAGAGTGTGCAGAGTCGACAACACCAGGTGACCGGTTTCCGCGGCGAGCAGCGCGGTGGAAATGGTTTCCAGGTCGCGCATTTCGCCGACCAGGATTACGTCGGGGTCCTGACGCAACGCAGCGCGCAACGCCGTGGAAAAGTTCGCGGTATCCACTTCGACTTCGCGCTGGTTGATGAAACTGCGCTTGTCGCGGTGCAAGAACTCAATCGGGTCTTCAATGGTGATCAGGTGATCGGAGCGCGTGGCGTTGATGCGGTCAATCATGGCCGCGAGGCTGGTGGACTTACCGGAACCAGTAGTTCCGGTGACCAGCACCAGGCCGCGCTGCTCTTCGCAAATCTTGTTGATGACGTTGGGCAGGTTGAGCTCTTCGGACGTCCGAATCTTGGTCGGGATGACGCGCAACACCATGCCGACGTTGCCGCGCTGCTGGAACACGTTCACACGGAACCGGCCCAAACCCGCGACGCCGTAAGCCATATCTAACTCGGCGCTTTCCTTGAACTTCTGCTTCTGCCGGTTGGTCATCATGCTGAAGGCCATCGACAGCATCTCTTCGGGCGTGATGCGCGGGACATCGGTGACCGGCGCCAGTTGGCCGTCCACGCGAAGATACGGATGGTTACCGACTTTAAGGTGCAAGTCCGACGCTTTGTTCTCCACTGCGCGGCGGAGAAGATCGTCAATGGTCAAGGCCATAAAGGGTTCTCAGTCTTCTGTCTTCCGTAAGGTCTTCGGCACGAACAGCTGATTCGCCGCATTTCATGCCATTTCATGCAAGGTGAAACACAAACAGCCTACAGCCGAAAGTAGCATCGGCCTATAGGGCGGGCAAGAAAGTCGTAGGGGCGGGTAGCGGGCTAGTTACCCTGCGCAGACGGCCAGGGGAGGTCACAGGGTCAAGCGGAGTAAGAAGCTACTTCTTTTCCGGCTTCCTCTGCAGGTCTTCGGTCCAGGGGGGAGTTACCCCAATTTCGCGGGCGTAGGCGATGGACTGGCCCAGGTGTTCGGCCCCGTGACGAACGATGAACAGCAGCACGCCGCGTTCCGTGTTCTTTCCTCCGAACCAGTCCATGCTCTTTTCGAGGTCGGCATCGGGCATCGCGGTGATGGCCTTCTTAGCGTGGTCGAAAGAGTCTTTCAGCGTGGCGATGACCTTGGCTTTGCCGCTGGTGGATTTTTCCAGTCCCTTGACTTCCACGCCGGCGGGCGCGCTGGCGCCAACCATTTTGTACAAGTTGTAGTTGGCGGCGGCGACGTGAAGAAAAACCTCGGAGACCGAGCGCACCTCGGCCGATGGCCGCCAGGTGTACTTTTCCGCGGGAATCGCCTCTGCCAGGCGAATGAATTTGTTTTCCTGCACCATCACTTCGGACAACACTTCAGAGCGATAGCCGGTCACGCCAGCCGTTCCGTCTTTATAAGGATTCACCGCGGCGGTTTGTGCCTGCGCAAAGGCCGGGTTGGCCGTTAACAGAAGAACTCCTAGCAGATGCTTCATCGCCCACCTCTTCGCTCCTTTCGACGAAGCAATCGGAAAAAGGCAAGCGCACTAAGTTTTCTTGCCGTAGAGCGCATCGTGCAGCAGCCCGGCTACAAAGCCTCCGGCAAGAGGGCCAACCCAATAGACGCCTTGGTTTGCCCAATGGGAGCTGGCCAGCGCTGGGCCGAAGGCACGAGCCGGATTGAGGGCCGCTCCCGTGAACGGACCGGCAATCAGAATTCCAAGTGTGATGGTCAGGCCGATGCATAGTCCGGCGTACGGCCGCGCTGAGCTGTTTTCGTCCACTGCGGCGGAAAACACGACGAACACGAGGAAGAAAGTAGCCGCTGCTTCCAGGCTCATGGCCGGTAGGCGAGTGAAGTCGCGAGCAAGATCAGGCGTCCCGCCCAGAACTGGCAGCCAAGCCTCTTCACGCGGCAAGACGGCTTTCAGAAAAACCGCTGCGGCCACACCACCGAGCAGCTGGGCAATCCAGTAGCCCGCCACTTCCATCGTGTTGAGTCGTTTGGTCACCCAAAACGCCATGGTGACTGCAGGATTGAAGTGCCCGCCGGAAATATGTCCAATGGCGCAGACCATGATGCCGATGGCCAGTCCGTGCGCCAGCGCGATGCCCAGCAGACCGCCACCGCCGGGCCCGTGAAACATCTGTTCGGCGCAAATCGATCCCGCGCCAAAGAACACCAGCGCGAACGTGCCGAAAAACTCAGCCGTCAATTTTTGAGGTGTGTTGTACACCGGCGTCTCCAGGGCATGGGGGTGAATCGGGGGAGAGTGTAGCAAAAGACTGAGGCCAGCCGCGAGCGAACCGCGAACACTCAGAAGTGGATGTCCAGAAAAAAACAGAGCGCGATTTCTCGCGCCCCGATCAAAAGTGGCCTTGCGCGCTGCTTAGTAGTCACGTTTTTCAATGCGCTGCGGCCACCGGCGCATTGACCGGCGTAAGCCATCCGTGCCTGTCTGGCTTGCTGCCACTGGTAATGGCGAAAAACTCTTCCTGCAGCTTGCGGGTGATCGGACCGGCAGCGCCTTTGCCGACCTGGATGTGATCCACCGTGCGGATCGGCGTGATCTCGACGGCCGTGCCGACGAAAAAGACCTCGTCCACGAGGTATAACATCTCGCGCGGAATTGCGGTTTCCCTCACCTCAATCCCGATATCCTGCGCCAGCTTCACCACGCTGTCCCGGGTGATACCCGGAAGAATACTGGTTGCGAGCGGCGGCGTGTACAGCACGCCGTCATGCGCGAGGAAGACGTTCATGCCCGAGCCTTCGCTGACGTGGCCGGCGGCATCCAGCGCGATTCCTTCGGAGTAACCGTTAAACGTGGCCTCCATGCGGATCAGCTGCGAGTTCATGTAGTTCGCCGCGGCCTTGGACATTGCCGGCAGTGTGTTCGGCGCGATGCGGGTCCACGAGCTGACACCGATATCGACGCCTTTGGTCAGCGCATCCGGTCCCAGGTATGCGCCCCAGGGCCAGCAGGCCATGTAGCACTCGATCGGTGAATTGAGGGGACTGACGCCGACTTCGCCATAGCCGCGCAGGATGATTGGCTTCACGTAGCAGGCGTTCAGCTTGTTGTGGCGCACCAGTTCGCAGGCTACGTTGCCGAACTCTTCCACCGAGTACGGCAGTTCCATGCGGTAAATTTTCGCGGAGTTGATCAGCCGCTGCATGTGCTCGCGCAAGCGAAAAATTGCCGGGCCCTGCTTGGTGTTGTAGCAGCGAATGCCCTCAAATACGGCAGAGCCGTAGCTCACCACATGCGACAGGACATGAATGTTCGCGTCGTCCCAATTGATCCATTTTCCGTTGTGCCAGATTTTTTCGGTTTTCTGAACCGGCATAAAAGCTCCTCTGCTGAGCTTGCTTCTAGATTGCAGAATAAGACACGCGAAATAGACCGTCAAATCAATGTGCTGCCGAAGGAGCAGAACGCGAGAACCAATTTGGCGCAGTGTGCCTGGCGGGCCCGGCGGACTGAACTACTGATTTGGCTGTTGCGACGGTGCTTTCGAAGAACCGCCGCGGTTAATCGATTCGTAAGCCGCTTTGGCTTTCTCCAACATCGGGCTGTTCCGTTGTTCGTAGGCGCCGAGGAGTATAAACGGAATCAGGGTTGCCGCGGCCAGCAACTTCGCATTGCGGGGGATCTTGGTCTCGGGTTCCCAGCGAAAGAGCTGGGTGGAAACAAAAAAAGACAGCAGCCCCCAGCATACGAGTGAGAGCACTTGGACTGGCAGCTTCCAAATTTCCTGGCCATAGTAGATTCCGTTCTGCAGTCCTGAAACCATGTAGGTGGCAGGGAGGAACAGAGCGACGTGCTGTACATAGGGCGACAGATAGCCGACCGGAAGCGTAGCCCCGGACAGAAACAGCATCGGCAGCCACAACAACTGATTCAGCACCTGCGTCTCTTGCATGGTGTTGGTGACGCTGGCCACCACCAGACCCAGCGAACCGAATGACACTGTCCCGATACCTACGAGGATCACAGTCGTCCAGAGATTGCCAAGATTGGGTACGTGGAAAAAGGTCTTGGCCAAGAAAAGTTCCGCGAAAACCACCGGCAGTGTCAGTGAAAAATTCGCAAGCACGCTCGAAGCCAACATATCCGTCGCGGTCACCGGGGTTACATGGAACCGGCGAAGTATCCCCTGCTCGCGGAACATCACCAGCGTGGCGCTAAGTCCCCAAAAACTCCCCATGACATTGAGGCCGAGCACCGGACCGAGAAAAAAGCGCACGGCCTGCGGGTCGCCTTTCGCGAAAACGCCGCAATAGAGGAAGAAGAATCCCAGCGGCATAACTACGCTGAAAAAGAAAAACATCTTATTGCGCAGCGCCAGCTGCACTCGCGTGCGCGTCAGAGTATTGAGGTGGCTCAATCGCGTAGCCTCCTTCCGGTCAGCTCGATGAACACGTCTTCCAGTGAAGGCGTGGCAATTTCCAGGCCGACCAATTCGTTGCCGCCGGCTTCCAGATGCTTCACGAGAGCGACGATCGCTTGCGGCGGGCGCTGGCAATGCAGCACATAAACTCCGTTCAGCGAGCGGCAGTCGGCGACGCCCTCGAGGCTCTTGAGCGCCTCTTCTGCTTCTTCGTGCGCCAGCCGCACTTCGATCCTTGTCTTGTCGGCGGAGCCTTGCTTCAGCTCGCGCGGCGAACCTTCGATGATTTTCTTGCCGTGGTCCACGATCGCTACGCGGTCGCACAGCCGCTCGGCTTCTTCAATGTAATGGGTGGTTAAAACGATGGTCTTTTTCTCGCGGCGAAGCTCTTCAATCACGTCGTAAATCTCCCTCCGCACCTGGGGATCGAGTCCAGCCGTGGGTTCGTCCAGGAAAAGCACCTGCGGATCGTTCACCAGCGCCATAGCCAGAGCCAGCCGCTGCTTCTGACCGCCAGAAAGTTGGCTGTAGAACGCATTGCGCTTTTCTTCCAGTCCGAAGCGTTTCAGCAGGTCATCTACGTTGCGGCGGCGCTTGTAGAAGCTGGCGAAGAGCCGGATCGCTTCCGACACCCGAATCTTGTCCGGCAGGGAAGTGGCCTGCAGGGCCGCGCCAATCTCCTGCTTCAGTTCTTCGCCGTGCGTGCGGGGGTCAAGGCCGCAGACCGAAAGGTTGCCGCCATCCGGTGTCCGCAACCCTTCCAGAATCTCGATGGTTGTGGTTTTGCCCGCGCCGTTCGGTCCGAGCAGCCCGAACACTTCGCCGGCGTTCACCTCAAAGCTGATGCCGCGCACGGCTTGCACGTCGCCGTAGCGCTTGGTCAGGTTTTCAACCTGCAGAACGGGACTGGCCATAGGTCAGGAACAGAAAGCATACCGCAGCTTCGGCTCAGGGCGAAGGCTGCAAAGACCGCACAGCAACCGTCGTTGATCTGTATTCACTACGTTTGGCAAGAGGGTTTTATTTCGCGGGCTTCGAGGGTGTAGTTTTCTTCGGGGTCCAGGAGTGCGTTTTCATATCAACGCGCGATTCCCGCAAGGTTACGCCTTCGGATTCCAGCAGTTTGCGCTGCAGGCTGGCGTAGGGATCGCGGACGAGCAGCTTGCCGCCGTAGCCGACAACACGGTGCCAGGGGATGCCTTTTCCTGGGGGGCTTGCGGCCATCGCGCGGCCAGCACTGCGCGCCCCTCCGCGGAGCCGAAGAGCTTTCGCCAGCCCCCCGTAGGTGATAACCCGTCCGCGCGGAATTTGTTTCACGAATCTGTAAACCACAGCCCAGGACATTCCGCATCTGAAGTTACAGGGTTTATGCATGCCGGTGCAACCAACACTTCATCTAACCGACAGGAGAGGAAATTTCCGCAGTTGTGTTGAATAGGTGTAACCGGGCACAAACGCCGGGAACAGATTTTACGGATGCGGCGAATGCATACACGAAACCAATGCAACGCAACTGAAAAAGTGATGAGAAATCTTGCGTATACAAAGGTAGGTTGGAAGTTAACCGATTCGTGGCACCTTTCAAAGGTGGCTGGCATCTAATCTAGACAGGTGTAGTGGAAGCTGAATACACTACACGCGAAAGGCGCGGTCCGAGGTGAGGTCATGGCTTTCGTCCGGCGCAAAGGGAATTCGTTCTACCTGGTGCACAACGTGCGCCGCGGCGGAAAAGTGAAACAACTGCACTTGGCCCGCCTGGGCGAGCGCGCGAAAATCACAGAAACCATCGTCCGCGAAGTCTCCAAAAAACATCCTTTCGTTGATCTGAATTGGTGCGCGCTTCGCGATCAGTTGAACCAACGCATCAATCTGGCCGATCCCAACTCTCCGGAGGTCCAGAAGCTCATCAGCACGCTCAGAGTCTTGCACCTCGAACTGGCGGACCTGTTTCCGCCTGCTCTGCAGATTTCCGAATCACCCGCGGTGGCCAAGGAGCTGCTCTTGCAGTTGCGGCTCCTGCAGTCCACAATCCAGGTCAAATTGGAACAATTCAGGCTTGGACACGGGCGCTTGGGAGCTGCGTCGCTTCAGGGGCGCGACGCAAGGAGACGGTCATGAGCGGCACACGAATGCTTCCACTGGATCCAGAGAAGCGCAGCACCGACACCATGGAGTTCAAGAATTCCCTGGCGGCGAAAATCGTCGGGCAGGAAGAAGGCGTGCAAGCGCTGGTAGACCTGTATCAGGTGTTCTGCGCGGGGTTGAATTCGCCGGGACGGCCGGTAGGGAACCTGTTATTTCTTGGTCCGACAGGTTCCGGCAAGACGCGCATCGTAGAAGCCGCTGCGGAGATTCTGTTCGGCGATCCCCGGGCAGTCATCAAAGTGGACTGCGCCGAGTTTCAACACTCGCACGAGATCGCTAAATTGATTGGTTCGCCCCCGGGGTATTTGGGGCACCGCGAGACTCATCCCCTGATCACCCAGGAAGCTCTGGCCGCGAATCATACCGACAAGCTGAAGCTGAGCTTTTTGCTGTTTGATGAGATTGAGAAGGCCAGCGACGCGCTGTGGCAGTTGCTGTTGGGAATGCTTGATAAAGCGACCTTGACCCTGGGCGACAACCGTCGCGTGGACCTTTCGCAAACAGTCATCTTCATGACCTCGAATCTGGGTGGCGGCGAGATCACGGAGTTGATGGAGGGCGGGATGGGTTTTATCCAGCCTTCTGACAAACCGATTGCCGGTCTGGACGAAAAGGTTGAACGCACGGCGGTGGAGGCTGCACGGCGGAAGTTTTCGCCCGAGTTCATGAACCGCCTGGACAAAGTGGTGGTATTCCATCCGCTGCAGCGCAACCAGTTGGAAGACGTGTTGGAAATCGAGTTGGGCCAGGTGCAGCAGCGCGTGCTGGAAACCGCACGAGGGCAATTCCTGTTCCGGGTGACTCAGGCTGCGCGGGACTTCCTCCTCCAGGAGGGCACCGATCAGCGCTACGGTGCGCGGCACCTGAAGCGGGCGATTGAACGCAACATTGTCTATCCTCTGGCCAACCTGCTAGCGACGGAGCAGGTAAAAGTCGGTGACCTCGTCCGCATCGATTGGGACAGGACTTCGAAGAGTCTTTTCTTTGTCCGCGAAAGTGAAGGCGCGTTGATCGAAACGCCCGAGCCGATTGCCAGCCGCGCGGCCGCAATGCAGGACGCCCGCGACGGGAAGGGCGTCGAAGCACCAGCGGCACCCGCGGAAGCTACCGCGAACGCCAGCCAGCCGTCAATGCCGGCTGCGACGCCAGCAGCCGCGCCGTTGGGCCGCAAGAAACCGGAACGCCGCTAATCTCAAGTAAGACTTTAAGTTGCCTGTCTTGGAGCGAGGCGCCACCTCGACTGTCGCGCCCCTTTTCGTCGTCCAGCCGCCGACACATTCTGTTGAAATCTCTGTTTCAGCGCTCTCACTTTGCGTCTCGATGAAACATTTGTCTCACGCCGTGAGACAGATGACTGCCTACTGAGTTTTGTATCTTGTTGAGACTTCGATGGTTTCCGCCGCTTGTGGATATCTCGTGGGATTGGTCTCACTCCTGCATTAACGACACTACCACCGCCGAATGAGACGGTGAGCCGCTTGCGTGGAAACGCTGGAGGGCGCGAGCGGACAAAGGACGACCTATGAAATCGGCGGTCCGGCAGCAACTGAATCCCGCTATCCGAAGCAACGAAACTCGGGACTTTGAAGGGTCGCTGCGCGCCAAGATCGTTGGCCAAGATGAGGGCGTGCAAGCGCTGGTAGACCTGTATCAGGTGTTCTGCGCGGGGTTGAATTCGCCGGGACGGCCGGTAGGGAACCTGTTATTTCTTGGTCCGACAGGTTCCGGCAAGACGCGCATCGTAGAAGCCGCTGCGGAGATTCTGTTCGGCGATCCCCGGGCAGTCATCAAAGTGGACTGCGCCGAGTTTCAACACTCGCACGAGATCGCTAAATTGATTGGTTCGCCCCCGGGGTATTTGGGGCACCGCGAGACTCATCCCCTGATCACCCAGGAAGCTCTGGCCGCGAATCATACCGACAAGCTGAAGCTGAGCTTTTTGCTGTTTGATGAGATTGAGAAGGCCAGCGACGCGCTGTGGCAGTTGCTGTTGGGAATGCTTGATAAAGCGACCTTGACCCTGGGCGACAACCGTCGCGTGGACCTTTCGCAAACAGTCATCTTCATGACCTCGAATCTGGGTGGCGGCGAGATCACGGAGTTGATGGAGGGCGGGATGGGTTTTATCCAGCCTTCTGACAAACCGATTGCCGGTCTGGACGAAAAGGTTGAACGCACGGCGGTGGAGGCTGCACGGCGGAAGTTTTCGCCCGAGTTCATGAACCGCCTGGACAAAGTGGTGGTATTCCATCCGCTGCAGCGCAACCAGTTGGAAGACGTGTTGGAAATCGAGTTGGGCCAGGTGCAGCAGCGCGTGCTGGAAACCGCACGAGGACAGTTCCTGTTCCGCGTTACCAGCGGTGCGAGGGAGTTTCTGCTGACAGAAGGCACGGATCAGCGCTATGGCGCGCGGCACCTGAAGCGCGCGATCGAACGCAACATTGTGTATCCGCTGGCCAATTTGCTGGCGACCGAGCAGATTCACATTGGCGATCTGATTTGCATTGACTTCAACAAAAAAGAATCGTGCCTGACGTTCACGCGGGAAGGTGAGAATTTGACGATGCCGGTCCGCAAGCAGGAGCCGGTGACGCTCCTACGCGCTGCGCCAGCCAAGGGCAAGAGCGTGGAAACACCGGCCGGAGACAAGGCGCCCGAACCGATGCCGCGCATGGCTCGCTGACCTAGCGGCCGCCTTTTGCGGCGGGCAGTTTACAAACGAGTTTCCTCCTACAACCACCCCTGAAGAGGCCCGAACGAGAAATCGTTCGGGCCTTTTTCTTGGTCCCGAGCGACCTAGACAGACCGATCGCCAGGCCCAATGCTCGGGGCACGATACATCGTGCCCAACTATTGGCCGACCCCTGCGCGTTTCTCTTTTGCTGCCAGTCGCGGTAGAGTGAAGAGCTTGAAACCGCTAGCCGCGGCGGGAGTCAATCCCGACTCCGCCGCGAGAGTCGATGCCGCGCCCAGCGCATGCCAGCAACCGGCTACCGGGAGGAAGAGATGCCCACCTTGGATCGCAGAATCATTACGGCGATTTTTGTCGCCGCGGTTGCCGCGTGTGCGCCCGCCAACGCCCAGCGTTCGCAGCTGAAAGCGCCGTGGAACATGTATTCGCCGCAGACCGACATTAGCGAGGGAAAGAAGTTCGCTACGCAAGTCGAGCAGCAGTCGCAACTGTGCAACGACCCGAAAGCGGACGCGTACCTAACGCAGCTGGGTAAGCGGCTGGCATCGCACCTGAACACCAACGGCGTGCAGTATCCGTTTGAGTTTCACTGCGTGAACGACAAATCCATCAACGCGTTCGCACTGCCCGGCGGATATGTGTTCATCAACCGCGGAGCGATCGAAGCGGCCGACAACGAGTCACAACTGGCTGGCGTGATGGCGCACGAGCTTTCCCACGTCGCGCTGCGGCACGGCACGGCGCAGGCGTCGAAGGCGACGTTTGCGCAGGGAGCAGCGGGAATTTTCGGGACCATTTTTGGCGGCAGCACCGGCGGCGCGCTTTTGACGGAAGGACTCCAGCTTGGCGCGGCTTCGGCTCTGCTGAAGTACTCGCGCACAGCGGAGACCCAGGCCGACGTGATGGGAACTCAGGTGTTGTACGACTCCGGCTACGATCCGCGAGGTATGGCGCAATTTTTCGAAAAGCTGGAACAGGTAAGCAAGGGCAAGACGCCGCCGGAGTTCTTCAGCGATCACCCAAACCCAGATCATCGGCTGGAGCGAGTGGACACCGAAATTGAGAAATTGGGCGGCATTCCACAGAACGCACGGAAAGATACGCCGGAGTTCGAAGCAACCAAGAGGGAAGTGATGGCGCTGCCGGCACCGAGCAAAACGGCACCGCGCGGGGCCACGGCAGCGAGCGGCCAGCGTTCCGGACCGCCTCCGACGCCATCCGGGAATCTCACTTCGTATCAGGGCCTGGGAATGACGCTGAAGTATCCGGACAACTGGAAGCAGTACGGCGGAGACAGCGGCGGCGCAGCGTTTGGTCCGGAAGGTGGCGTGGTGAATGATGGCAGCGGGCACGGCGCGCTAGCCTACGGGTTGACCGTGGGAGCCGACAAGACTCGTGCCACGGATGCCAACGCTCTGGAAAATGCGACGCGGCAAGTCATCAGCGAGATCGAACAAGCCAACCCGAACATGAAGATCATTCGGCAGCCGCAAAGCGTCAAGCTGAACGGCGAGCCGGCGATGTCCACGTACCTTTCGAATGATTCTCCCGGCGGCGGCCTGGAGACCGACTGGCTCATCACCGTGGCGCGGCCGGAAGGCCTCGTATATTTCGTGTGCACGGCGCCGCAGCAGGATTTTGATCAGTATCACGGGACATTCACGGCCATCCTGGACAGCGTACGGTTTAAGTAAGGTTTCCCGCGCGGTCTCTCCGGATTCTGTAGTGGCCGGCCTTCAGGCCCGCTCTTTTGAGCCTCGCTGGCCCAGCCATCCTTTTCGAATCTCGCTTTGGAAGTCGATTGTGTTGTTTAGTATAATTATAGTACTATTTAAGTAGAGTACTGTTTAGGGTGTACTACGGGGGTGTGAAGGTCGCACCCCAGCCCCCTCCGCCGGGACCCGCATTCCTCCCGGCAGCACCAAGGGAGCCCCCATAATCCTTTCAAAATCTAACCCAGCTAACTTTTTTAGAATCTGCTGATACGGAAAAAGGGTCGGGGTGCTCAGTTCTCGTTAACTTCTTTTTTGGACCGTCCAAGGTCATCGCGTTGCGGGATTCTGCAAAGCCCGGGCTCGGACGGAGGACAGGATGTAAAGCTTGCCCGCGAGGACGACGGCGTGGATTTTGCGCGTATGGCTGATGTCCTCGAGGGGATTTTCATCCAGCAAGACCAAATCGGCGATGCGGCCGACCCGTACCGTTCCAAAAGTGTCCGTTTTCCCCAAAAACTTGGCGGGATTGAGAGTCGCGGCTTGCAGGGCTTCCATGGGACTGAAGCCGGCCTCCACGAGCAGCGCCAATTCGTTGTGCAGATCGATCCCGGGGACCAAGGCCCAATCCGAGAAATCTGATCCTGCCAGTATCGGGACGCCGGCCTTGTGCATCATGGCCACGAGTTGGATTTGTTTTCTGTGAACATTCATTCGCGGCTGCAAGGCTTCGAGTTCATTGCTCCAAAGTACGAAGCCGCGTTCATAGGCAACGAGCGTCGGATCGTACCAGGTGCCATTTTTGGCGAAACGCTCGAAAAGTTGCTGACCCGCCGGACCTAGATTTTCATCCAGCGCTTGTTCGACGGTCTTGGCGGTGGCGCCTTTGCGCCAGAGGGCGCCTTCATTAAACGTTTCAATATGCTCGAGACTCGCGGCTCCGGCGTCGGATGCTTCGGCCGAGCTGACTCCCTGGGGGAGATGGACGGCGACCGGCAGACGTTCTTTGTGCGCTTCATCCATCAAAGCCAGGAACGCTGCGGGCGGCAACGCGTTGTGAACTTTGATGAAGTCCACGCCCTTGGCTTGCAGTTGGTGAACAGCCTGGCGCGCTTCGTCCGGAGTGCGCACCGTGAGCCGGTTCGACACTCCTTCCTTCGGGCCGTCCACAAAAGGTCCGGCGCGGATAATGTGAGGCCCGACGCGAGCGCCGTTATCAATTTCCGAACGCCAGCGTTCGATCAGTGCGAGGTCGCCGCCCATGTCGCGCACGCCTGTGACGCCATTCATAATCAGCAAAGAAAGGGCGTCTTCGGTCGCATCGGTCAAATGACCGTGCATGTCCCAAAGCCCCGGGATCAGGAACTTCCCCTTGCCATTGACAACCAGAGCGCCCGACGGAACAGAAGTGCTAACGCTCGGCCCGACTGCAGTGATGCGTCCGCTGGCGATGAGGACGGTTGAATTGGGTTGCGGTGCAGCTCCCGTGCAGTCGATGACGGTGACGTGCGCGATGGCAAGGGCTTTGTCAGGCCGAGCGCACCCTGAAAGCGGCCACAGCACGCAAGAAAGGACCAACCATTTATGCATAAAGCTAAGCATATTATGCATAAAGCGAAGCATGTGACAGCGACAGGCGAAGACCGTTGGCGCGTTAGTTGGCCGGTTTGCTGGTTGACGGCGATGAGGGCGTGGTCCTGCAGCCGACGCCGAACTGTTGGCAGCAATAGTGGTCGTTGCGCTGCTTCCAGTTGGATGGATTCATGGTGGAACCGAAGGCCTTTCCGGTGGCTGTGGAGTCCAAGCCGGTAAGGTCGTCGGGAATGTTGTAGGGGATGAGACCGAAGAAGTCGCCTTGATCGGATTGGCCGTTAGGGTCGTTTTCCGTGGGCTCGTTGGAGTGGAAATAGTTGTGCGCGACGGCGACGACTCGATCCATGGACATGATCTTGTCGTGGGCCAGGCAGATTTGCCGGGCCTGATTCTCGCGGCTGGCGGCGAGCGGCCAGCCTTGCTCCGAGGCGAGCAACAGAGTTTGCGGATAGGAAAGCGGATCGTCGATTCCCAGCGCTTTTAGTTCTTGTACTTGGTAATCCACGACCATCTCGAGGTTCGCAAAGGTGTAGGTGCCAGCGGGCGGCGGGTCGTCCACGCTGCCGTAAGGATGCACGGCGACGCTCCAGCTGTAGTTCACTCCGAGGCGCGACCAAAGACCATCAAGAAGCCAGCGAGTGCCGAAGTGTCCGGGAAGAGTGCCGGAGTACCAAAGTTGATCGGTGCTGGCGTAGAGCAGGGCGCCTGTTTGGTGCCTGAGCAGAGCCGCATGGGCCCGTTTTATCATTTCGGCGTACTTATCAATACGCCTTCCGACCGCTGCAGGAGAGAGGTCCGTCTTGTTAGCGATTGGCGAAAGGTCGAACCAGTCGGGGCTCGCATTTTCATTCCAGACGATCACGTGGGCGATTTTGCCGTTGGACCCGCCAGTCTAACGAAAGGCCAGGCGATTAACGTAGTCCTCGAAATCGTCCATGGCATCATCGCGAGGAACGCAGCCGTCTTTGTTAAGATCGCCGCCGAAGCTGAAACCCAAACAGTTCGGATAACGATAGACCGGTGGCGAAGACCAGAGAACAACTCCGGACTGCATTCCCGATTCCTGATCGCGGCTGAAGAGATTGTCATAAATGGAGAGCGCGGTCCGGTTAATGCAGTGGAAGTGGTGGTATCCCAAGCGCAGGCGTTCGCTGTCGTCAGCGGGAATCCGCTGATAGCCAGACGCGCAGGACAGGGGAGCCGAACTTCCCGCGGCGCCGGAGTCTTCGAGTTCGGACCACCACAGGTTGTATTGGCGATAGGCAGCGCCCATGGACTTGAGCTTGGCGTAGCGGCGGTCAAAGTTTTCGCGAGTCATGGACGTGCGGACTTCGCTGACGCCCTGTTTGGAAATGGGGCGTTGATAGGAAGACGAAAAGGAGTAGCGAGGGTTGAGTTTGAGGGGAGCAGGCGATTGTTGCGACGAGCTCGGTTCTTGCCGTGACTGGCCGTGTGCAACGAATCCTCGATCCTGCTGAAGGCTCAGCATGGCGAGAACGAGGATTGGGAACGCACGAAAGACAGGTCCGGCCGCATTACAGCAACGAGCGCGGAGAACTGGCGATATCATTTTTGAGCGAGGGCGGATTTTTCAGAGACCAGCTGAGGATCGGCGAACTGGAGCCAGAAGCCCATCATCTCCTCGTCGCTTGGCTCGCCCCAGCGGATGGACTTTGAAGGATCGGGGTTCAGCAGATTGTTTTTGGAATTATCGAAATACGCGACGGTCATGAGCCTGGTGCCTTTGGGGAGCAAGAACTGCTTTTTCAGGAAGTAAGTTTCCTGCCAGCGAAAATCGTAGTGCGGAACGTATAGGAGAACTTCTTCTCGGCCATCAGGATAGATGGCTTTGGTCAGCATGTTTTTACCGCGGTAGTGCATGTGGGCGGTGTAGGCGACAGCGAGCACATCCTTAGGCAGAGTGAAGCAGGAAGTGACCCGATGATTGTCGTCGTTGGCCGGAATGAGGAACATGTTGTTCCAGATTTCGTATTGCGCGATTTCGTGCTGTACAGGTTCGCGAGAGAAGACCAAGCCGATGCTGGTGCGGTCTTTCAGGTCGAGTCCGTGGTGGTTGCTGTAGTGAATCTGGAACTGCAGATAGCTGCCAGCGGGAATGCGAAGAGCATAACCGGGCGGGCGCGTTTCCGCCAGATGGCCAGGGAGATAGAGGGCCGGGACGATATTCAGATAGCCGGAAGTTTCGCCCGGGATGCCGCCGCCCTCCGGAGCTGAACAGCCGTCGTCGATGACCGGCGCATCGAGTCGCAGATGCAGGACCTTTCCGGTGCGGTAATGATATTGGTCTTCGCCTTGATGGGCATCGGCTTTGCTCTGTTCCTCGAGGTGTTTTGCCGCTTCTTCCTTGCTGACGACGGATACGGTGGCATGATGCACTACGCGGCGGTCGCCGGGAAGAACTTCAGCGGCCTGAATCCATTTGTCTCCGGTGAAATTGGTGGGGACGTAGATATATTCGTAATCGTCCATGGCCGTTCTCGGGACCGAAAATTCCGGGATGGTGAGGATCAGGTCGGGTTGAATGTGCCAGCCTGATGAGCCCGGAAGCGAAGTCGGCTGCGGATCGACGGGCGCACCTTTTTTGCTGCCGCCCTTGACCCACGAATCGACGATGGCGATTTCCGCTTCGCTGAGGCGCGCGTCGTTGACGAAGTCGCCGAAAACGGGATCGGCATGCCAGGGAGGCATTGCGCGCTGCAGGACTCGTTCGCGAATCATGCGCGCGAAGGGCAGAACTTCTTCGAACGTTAGCAGGGACATTGGGGCGATGTCGTTGGGCCGATGGCAGTTGATGCAGTGGGACTGCAGAATGGGCGCGACGTCCCTGTAGTATGTAACCTCGGGTTTAGGTGCGGCGGCCTGATTCTGGGCCGCTAATGCGTTTGCTAACAAGCCGAGTCCGGAAGCGACGAGCATCGAGCCAATCATGCGCATGAGTGAGGATGCTACACCTGCGCAGCAGTTTTGGAAACGAGCCAATACTTAGGAGGAAGGATGGTAAAGCGGCCGTTGGTGGTGACGATTTTGGGTTGGCTATTCATTGTGAGCGGTGGCGGGGGATTGGTTTATCACCTGCTGCAGCGGCCGACGGAAGAAGGAATTGTATGGGTGTCCGCAATACGGCTGCTGGCAGTCGTGGGAGGAAGTTTTCTGTTGCTGGGGAGGAGTTGGGCGAGGTGGCTCCTGGTGGCGTGGCTGGGATTCCACGTGGCGATCAGCGCGTTGCACTCGTGGGTCCAGGTCGCGGTCCATTCTGTGTTCTTGGTAGTCGTGGCATTGCTTTTGACGCGACCGCCGGTGGCGCAATATTTTCTTGCGACGCCTCCGGGCGAATCGCGATCGAACTAGGCGGCAAAGCTTAAATGGCGGGTTTGGCGGGCAGTTCGTGGCTCGCGGCAACCGAGCCATCGAGAATCATGCGTAGCCGGCTCAGCAAACTATTTCTGGTGAAGGGTTTTTCGAGAAACGAGAAACCGTCCTGGAATTGCTCGGGATTGGCGACGCGATCGCCGCTGTAACCGGATACGTAGAGAACTTTCAGGGCAGGATAGGCTTTGCGGAGCTGGGAGGCCAGTTCGACGCCACTCTGTCCGGGCATCATGACGTCGGTGAGCAAAAGATTGATCCGGTCGCGGGAGTCGGCAAACGCCCGGACTGCGGTGTTAGCATCGCCGGCTTCCACGACATCGTAGCCGACGCCGCGCAACATTGAGGCCGTCAGTTTGCGGACGGCCTGATCGTC
>CAZQOB010000040.1:0-47368 GCA_964594885.1 uncultured Acidobacteriaceae bacterium | reverse complement strand
TTAGAAAAAGATGGACGCGGTCGCGGGAGTTGGAAAACGCCCGGACTGCGGGTTTAGAATCGCCGGCTTCCACGAAATGGTAGCCGACGCCGCGCAACATTGAGGCCGTCAGTTTGCGGACGGCCTGATCGTCTTCGACGAGAAGAATGGTTTCGGAGCCTCCTGCGGGTTGGACCTGAGGTTCGGGCAGGAATGGAGGCGCTACGTTCTGCCCCAGACGGGGCAGATAAACCTTGAACGTGCTGCCGCGGCCCGGTTCGCTATAGACCCAGATGCGGCCGCCTGCCTGTTGAATGATGCCGTGAACCGTGGAGAGGCCGAGGCCGGTGCCTTTGCCTTGTCCCTTGGTGGTAAAGAATGGCTCGAAAAGATGGGATTTGACCTCATCGGTCATACCCACACCGGAGTCACTCACAACCAGCAAAACGTATCTTCCAGATTTGATCGGGTTCTGATTTTGTGAAGTGCCGGCGTCCAGCTCCGCTTCGGCAGTTGAGACCAGAATCTGGCCGCCCCGCGGCATGGCGTCGCGGGCGTTGATGACCAGGTTCATCAGGACTTGTTCGAGTTGGCCGGGATCGGCATGCACGTGGCCGAGGGGAGTGGTAGCGGCGAAGGTGAGCGAGATGTCTTCACCGAGCACGCGGTGCAGCATTTCCTCGGAGTTGCGCACTAACTCGTTGAGATCGACGGCTCTAGGGAAGACCACTTGTTTGCGGCAGAAAGAAAGCAGCTGGCGGGTCAGGGCCACGGCGCGGTCAGCAGCTTTTTTGATGTGGTTCAGATTTTTGGAAACGGGGCCGGAAGGGTCCACCTGCTGATGAGAAAGCTCGCAGTAGCCCGTAATGACGCTAAGAATGTTATTGAAGTCGTGGGCGACGCCACCGGCGAGGCGGCCGAGAGCATCCATTTTCTGAGTTTGGCGCAACTGGGCTTCAAGGCGCACATTTTCGGTCACATCGCGGAGAATGCCCCAAGCCTGGCCGAGGTGGGCGTTTTCGACGAGCCCGGAAAGACTGAGGCGGAGAACACGCTGGTTTCCGTTGGCATCCTGCAGGCGAAACTCGTGTTCCGAGACGCGGAAACCAGATTCGACCAAGTGTTCGAGCAGGATG
Organism: uncultured Acidobacteriaceae bacterium; assembly: GCA_964594885.1. Lineage (GTDB taxonomy): Bacteria > Acidobacteriota > Terriglobia > Acidiferrales > UBA7541 > Acidiferrum. Next base: position 46,253 of record CAZQOB010000040.1, on the reverse strand, counting down.
GGGAAAGACGGGAAGTATTGCGGAGTCCATTCGGAGAACCGCTTGTCGATGAGATCGACAGGCTTCTGAGCGCCGAGCATCCTGGCCAGCGCATCGTTGGCTTCCGCGATGCGGCCATGCTGCAGGCAGTGAGTGATCTGCTCCGCAGCGGGGAGGGAGAGGTCTAGCGCGGGCGCACATTCGGCACGGAAGATGCCCTCCGAGCTTTGGGAAACGAAGCGGCGGTAATTTTCCTGACTGGCGCTAAGCGCCGTAAGAGTCTGCTGAAGCTCCACCGCGGAACGGGCTTCGCGATATTCGCCAAGAATGAGGCGCGCGGCATAACATAGCGCGGACAGAATCAGAGTTGCCATGCCGACCTTGTTCCACGCGGGAGGCAGATGAAGAGCTTCCACTGCGACGAGCAACGGTACTAAGCCCAGGGCAAGGTTGCGGGTGGCGATACGCGAGAAGCTATAATCCTCTTGCGATTTTGCGCTCAAGTCCGGGAGCGGCTGTTGCCAGGAAGCGGCCCAGAACGCGCCAACCAGCATTGGAATGGTCCAGCAAAAGTCGAACCAGGAACCGGTGGGGAGATTCTTAACGGTTTCACCGTAGTCTGCCAGAATGCTCAATGGGCCGTAGCACGCCATAAATATGGCGGAGCCCGCGTAGAGCGGACGCAAAACCGACGATCGCGTCGAGTAGAAACGTACGGCAGCGATGAACAGAACCAGGAAATCCTCGCAGGCCCCGATGACTCCGTCCAGAACCGCCGACGAATAGGCGTCCGAACTGAGCGCGTGCAAGTAATAAAAATCAAAATAGAGAAATGAGATCACAATGGTGATCTGAAAGAAGTCGAGAAGGGTGCTCCAGCTCAGTTTGTCCGAGTCGCGCGCTTCGCTGAGGAAAAGAGCCATCGCAAAGAAGCCGCCGGGAATGAAAAACAGGAAACGGACGAAGGAGGGATTGGGCACGGAGATGCGCAGGACGTTCTCGTAGATCGTCCAGCAACCGTTGGCCAGTGCCCAGGACAGGAAGGCCAGACTGAGCAAAGTCCAATAGCGACGAGCGATACCGTGGGAGTTGCGGAAAGCACGAAGACATGTCGCGGCGGCTACGATCGAGGCCAGCGTTTGCGAGCAATTGGACAGTAGCGTCCCGGTGTAGGACGTACCGAGGAAGAGAACGACGATGACTTGAAGGAGAAATAGAGCGGCAGCGGAGAGCCAGACCGAGCGGGGGATGCGGGAAAAGGTTGTGCCGCCTGAGGCCCGAGAAATCGACACACGTCTCTCCGTCTTGGGGCTCGTGCTGCAAAAAAGTCTAGCGCACCCGCAGCGCATGAATACGGCAATTCGAAGGCGGTGGCTCATTTCGATAACAGCAGTCTGGTAGCGTTTTAGGCCGGCGGGTTCGACTCCTGTCGGGCCACAAGGGGCGAATGGCAGATGTTTAAATTCTGGGCTCAGGAACGTAAGGACTCCCGGCATCGCAGCTGCCCCTAAGGACAGGGTCGACCGGGCCCACGGTCCAAGTTCCTGTGGAGAACAGGTGCAGCAGGTAGGGGATTGAAAGTGGCGCGCGCAGCCCGGAGCATAAAGGGGTAGAGCCACAGCCCAGCATCTAACTTTTCGGAGGAAAGAAATGCGTAAGTTACTGATTGCATGTGGGTTGACGTTCGTAGGAGCAGTTGCTGCGAATGCCCAGGAGTCCCGCGGATTTGAGGTCGCCGGCAGCTACCAGTACGTCCGGTTTAATCCCGGCAATGGAGCCGACGGCGTTAACTGTCACGGCGGATCGGGTTCGGCGGCGGGATACTTGACGTCGCGAATCGGGATCGTAGGCGAGTTCGGCGGCTGCAAAGTCACGGGCTTGCCTTCCGGAACTTCGGCGCACGAGCTGAACTACCTGTTCGGACCGCGGTTTTATTTCCGTCCGCAGGGGCGGGTTTTTCCCTTCGTTCAGGCGCTGTTCGGCGGCGAGCAGTTTTCTGCTGGCGTGTCGGGGGTTGGCTCAGGATCGCAAAACGCGTTCGCCTGGAGTGCGGGCGGCGGAGCGGACGTGACGCTAACCAAGCATGTCTCTCTGCGTGCGGTTCAGGTGGAATACCTGATGACGCGATTCGGCGGGCAATCGCAGAACAATGTCCGGATCCAGAGTGGACTGGTTTGGAGATTCGGGCGATAGAACGGCAGTAGCAGACTTAGGAAGTAGCTTAAGAATGCGGGTGCTTCGTTTTCACGAACGGGCACCCTTTCCTTTTATGTGGACGGCCCGCGCTTGGAAGTCCGGGGTCAGCGCAAGACCGGAGTCCCTACAACACCTTCAACGACTTGATACATGGTGACGGATTAGTGCGCGGCTGAGTGCGCGTCCAAGAATTCGTAGCGCGGGCGGATAGTGTCTGGCGCGGCTCCGACGCTGTGGCCGGAGAGATGCATGATGGAATAGCCGTCCTTGCCTTTGTAAGGCGGCCAGTTGGGCAGGCCGGAGCCGCTGGGATTGCCGGATTTGATGAAGTTGGTCCAGTACGTGCCGATGGTATCGGAGAGCTTTAGATCCTCGTCGGCCCAAGGAGCTTCCGGCAATGCGAGTTTGAGCGTTCCGAAAACGTATTCGAGTTCGCCGGCGTGGCGTGCACCAGCTTCTTCGGCCGGCAGCGTGCCCATCTTTTGGCCCGGCTTGTACTTGGGAGTCTGCTCGAAGTGGTACTGGTAAACGGGCACTCCGGATCTTGACTGCACATCCATCCACTTCCAAGTAGAGAACGAGATAAAGTCATCGCCGGAAAGGCTTTCGGCGGAGACCAGAGCTTCATCATCGGTGGAGGCAGGATAAAGCTTGAGGAATTCAGCAGCGGTTGGACCGAATCGTTTCTCTGCCATTTCCTTGAAGCTGGCCGCAGTGGTCTTTTGTGGCTTCATGAGAACCTGCATTTTGCCTTCGTCGGCGTTCCACCCAGCCAGGAGCGGGACCTTGGCTTGTTGGCCTTTGGCGTAAGTGGCTAAGGCCGTGGCGGACAGAAAATAACCGTCGAGGTGAGGGTGAAACGCCCACCCGCCATTGAATTTAGCGGCAGCCTGCAGCACCTCGTCGCCGGCTTTGGCTCGGAGTTCAGCAAGAGATTTCGCGCCGAGCGCCTCGGCGAATTTCACGCCGGTCTGTTCAGCCTCCGAAAGCGGCTCCAGGTCTAGGGCAGTTCCAGTCCGGGCGGCGAAATAGGCGCCAGATTCGCCGATCGCTTTCTGGAAAAGATTTCGGGAAAGCGGTGACGCCATGAGCGCGCTGACCGAGGCCGAGCCTGCCGATTCGCCGCCGATGGTGATGTTGTGGGGATCTCCGCCGAAGGCTGCAATATTCTGGACGACCCACTCGAGCGCGGCGACCTGATCGAGCATTCCATAGTCGCCTGATGAGTTGTTGCCGGACTCTTTGCTGAGCTCGGGATGGGAGAGGAAGCCGAAAACGCCGAGCCGGTAGTTCGGCTCGACGACAATCACGCCTTTTTTGGCGAAAGCTTCGCCGTCATAACGCTTTTCGGAGTTTCCGCCGGCGACGAATCCTCCGCCGTAATACCAGACATAAACAGGAAGCTTGGATTTGGATGTGGCAGATGCGGGAATCCAGATGGTGAGGTTGAGACAATCTTCGCTAGGCTTCGCATCGCGCATGAACTGCAAAATATCGCCAAAGACATCGGTTTGCATACAGGCGGAGCCGAATTTGTCGGCTGCGTGTACGCCGGCCCATTTCTTGGCTGGCTGCGGAGCTTTCCAGCGAAGGTCGCCGACGGGCGGGGCGGCGAAAGGGACGCCTTTGAAGATGCGAACAGATTTATCGGCGCTCGTCGTGCCTTGAAGTTTGCCGGTTTCGATGGTTGCTTCGTTTTGAGCGCAAGCAGCGAATGCAGCAACGGCCAGGATGCAAAAGAGGGCCAAAGAGCGACCGATTCTCGCGAGGTGAGACATGGGTTCTCCGTGCTAACGGTTGTCAGAAAGGCCCCTGTGTTCGAAGCCCGACCTCAGCTGCTGAAGCCGCCACGATTCTACGCGAGTTGCGGCACAGCGGAAAGCCGTGCGCTCCCGAGATTCATCAGCGCCAGACACGGCGGGCGGTGTCCACGACGAGCTGGAGCTTGGCCCATTGGTCGGACTCGCTGAGGAGATTGCCTTCGGCGGTGGAAGCGAAGCCGCATTGCGGGCTGAGAGCGAGATTTTCCACATGCACAAATTTGCAGGCCTGGTCGATGCGTCGAGCGAGGTCTTCGGGATTTTCAAGCTTAGGAACCTTGCTACTTATGAGCCCGAGAACGATGGTTTTGCCTCTGGGGATGAAGCGAAGCGGTTCGAAAGTGCCGGAGCGCGTGTCGTCGTATTCCAGCAAGAAACGGTCGACATCGAGCGTGCTGAAAAGCCTTTCGGCGATTGCGTCGTAGCCGCCTTCGGCGTACCAGTGGCTGCGATTATTTCCGCGGCAGAGGTGGATCCCGAGTGTGATACCCGGATGACGCGCAGCGTGTAGGCAAGCGTTGTCGGCGTGCATGGCTTCGTCGAGAGCGGCTTCGGGATCGAGTCCAAGCTCAGTTTGAATCCACCTGCGCCACTTGGGATCCATGTAGTAGCTGTAGCGAGGAGCGTCGATCTGAATGTAGGCCACGCCATCGACGGCGAGCTGCGTAAGGTCGCCTTTCATGATTTCGACAATTTCCCAGAGCAAAGCGGAACGGTCCTTGTAAATTTTGTCGGTGACACCCGGTTGGAAGGAGATGGCAGGGAACTGCGTAGCGCTTGGCAGGGTGATTTTAATTGCCAGCGGGCTGTGGGTTTTGAGAAATGGAAGTTCGTGACCTGTGAGTGGCCGAGTTTGACGAAGTCTTGCCCTAACGACGCCGGTAACGCTGCTGACCGGCGCGCTAACCGCTTGGCCAGCCTGCCACGAACGGCCGACGGCTTCGGTTAGATCGAAGCCCTCGACGGCATCAGTGAAAGCGCTCATGAAGTTGCGCCGGCGGAGCTCGCCATCGGTCACTGCTTCGAAACCGAGCTCTTTTTGTTTGGCCAAAACGTTTAGGATGTGGCGATCTTCGAGTTCGCGGAGTTTTTCTGGCGAGGCAGAGCAGCGAGCCTCGAGAAGCTCGGCAGGGCGGAGAAGGCTTCCGATGTGGTCAGCCCGATATAGCGTGGCCATGTTGGTGCTCTCCGATCATACGACAGCGGAATCGAGCGTGATTCAAAAGCAGGAGGGCGGCTGGTGAGCCGCCCTCCGATTAATTGCCGTATTTGTGAAACGCCTGGCGCCGCACCTAGGGCCAGCGCCGACACGGAACGTCGGGTTAGTCCTTGTCGCCGAATAGGGACGGCAGGACGGGCGTGCCTTCCTGCCTAACTGCATCGAGGGCGTCAGGATCCAGGCCGAGGATTTTCAGGATCGTGGGAGCCACTTGGGCCGTTTCCACGAAGCTGTGAACGGTGCGGGTCTCCAGACGAGGATGGGAGACTAACAGCATCACGTTGGTATCGTCATGCGCGAAGCCGCCATGTTCGGACTGCTTCTTGAGGTTTCCGGTATAGACCACGCCGACGTTTGGAATCACTACGATGTCTGGAGTACGCGGGTCTCCACCTTCGCGGAGCTTGCAACAGGGACCAGGAACGTTGGGGACGCCCGGCGGGTTGAATACGGTCGTTAGCGAACCGCCGTAGTAGATTTGGCCCCCGCCGAACGCCGTTGCATTATTCTCCAGAGCGGTCACTGCGTTGCCCGTCTGGGTTGAGTCCGCCAACCAAATTTGCGAAATGTCATCCTCGGCCAGTCCGAGGCCGTTGTTCGGGTCGTTGTACACCGCCGGGAGAAAATTTCCGATGCTTCCGGACGGAGGGGTGGCGAGTTGGCCGTAAGGGCCGGGAATGGGGCAGGAGGGGTTCGGACCGATCGGCGACTGCCCGTGTTTGGCAGTAAGGATGATTGCCATTGAGTCAAGAAGGCCCTGGTGTTTGACTGCAGCGACCATCTGCCCGATCGCCGCATCGACGAATTGGATCTGGCCCAGCATTATGGGCCTGGGTGTACCAGCACCGTCTTCATAGCCGCCAGTGTTTGCGTCGGTTCTAACGGCCGATTTGGGGTGAATCAGCTTTTCTCCGACGCTGACCGCCTGAAAGTTCATCCCGAAAATCACCGGGACGGGAGCCTTGGCGGTTCCCAAGTGGTTCTTGCCGTTGATCCAATTCACCACCGCGTTTACTTTCAATTGGTCGTAGCACTTGATGGTGTCGAAGTCCGTCGTCCAGTCATCGCCGTTGGGAACAATCGTGCCGCAATCGAAGCCATTGGCCGTGATGAGCCCTGGCAGGACAACCTGGAGAGAGTTAACCTCCGGCGAATAGTAGTCATCCACGTTGGCAGGCAATTCGGGGTGCAGGTCGGGCGACGGGTTGGGACCGGAAACCGTGGCATAAACCGCGTGCTTGTCAGACCAGGCCGTAAACCCGCCTGCCGCGTGGATCACGCCGTAAATCGTGTTGGTGCGGATGAAGTTCCAGGGATAAACCGGCTTGCAGCCGTTAAATGGATCGCGCTCAAGCTTGTTGGGATCAATGGATTTCACGCCACCGTCAATGGCCGAGTACCCGGGAAAGCCCCCGTTTAGCTGCGTCTGGTCGATCTCGACGCCTTCCTCATATTCGGTCTGGGTGCCGTTGATTTGTCCTTCGATGCAGCTTCCAGCCGGCAGGCCATTGCCGGTTGCGATCGTCGGCGGCGCCAGAACTCGATCGTAAGCCACATCGTAGAACGCGCCAACGGTCCGGGGGCTCCCGCCGGTAACGATTGCCATCAGCCCGGGAAATGAGTCGGACGGCCGCGATGTAGTCGTGCGTGTGTAATTCACTCCAGTCTTGCCAAGGGCCGCCAGATGTGGGCAAGTCTTCGATGCCACGCAATTTTCATAATCAACCGCATGCATGCCATCGATGCTGATCAACAAAACGTGCTTGACCTTGCGGCCCTTCAGTTCGTCGTCGCCCGCGCGGGCAGGAATAGACGCGCCGAGCAGGGCCAGACCCAGCGCAAATGCAGCGATGCTTTTCTTCACTAGTGTTCTCCTTGAGGGTGGATAAATGCTTTAGTGCTGAATCCCGGGGACCAGCCACACGAGGTCACTAAAGGTAGGCCTCAAACGTTACGCAAAGAAGAATCAACGATGGCAGGACGATGAACGAGCTGTAATTCCCGCAGGGATGAGTACTGGCAGTCGTAGCAACTTCGCGCGAGACACGGGAGATGGTTGTTATGGCGAAGACCGACCCAGGAAAGGAGCTACGTAGCCGACGATCCATGCAAGGCATGCAGGGTGGCGGCGCGAGCGAGAGCATCGCTAATGCTGGGGCAGATGTTTTGCGCGCCGACGTGACGTTCGAATTCGGCTTGTTTCATGAGTTCCGCGGGTTGCTGGCGAGCGCCGCACAGAAGCAGCTGCCGGCCCGAAGCGTGTACCCGGTCGGCGAGTTCTTCGATGGCGCCAAGGCCTGTGGCGTCAATAGCGGTCATGTTGCGAAGGCGCAGGATAATGATGGGCGGAAGTTGGTTGAGTTCGTCCATGATCTCAGCGAACTTATCGGTAGCGCCGAAAAGGAAAGGGCCGTGCACCCGGTATACGACTGCGTAGTCGGGGATGTCTTTGCCTTGCAGCACATGCACTCGGGAGTCTTCGACATAGTCACGCGTGACGCGCGTGACCGTGGTGGTGCGGGAAACTTTTCGGATGAAGGTAAGTGCGGCGAGGATCATGCCGAATTCGACAGCGAACGTAAGATCGGTGACGACCGTCAGCGTTAGCGTAACGAGCCAGACGACGATATCGGCGGCGGAAAGCTTGAGGATCTCCGGGATTTCCTCCCAGTCGCCCATGTTGTAGGCGACCATCATCAGGATTGCGGCGAGAGCTGCGAGCGGCGTATTTTTCACAAGCGGCGCGGCAAAGAGAATAATCGCCAGCAAGGTGAGCGAGTGGATCATGCCTGCGGCGGGAGTCCTGGCACCAGAGCGAACGTTGGTGGCGGTGCGCGCGATGGCGCCAGTGGCCGGGAGCCCGCCAACGAGAGGCGAGAGAATGTTGGCCACGCCTTGCCCGATGAGTTCGACGTTGGGATTGTGCTTATCGTTGGACATTTTGTCCGACACGACCGCGGACATCAGGGATTCGATGGCACCGAGCATCGCCACGGTGAGGGCCGCAGAAAAAAGCTGGCGCGCCGTATCGTAATGAAACTCCGGAATGGCGACGTGGGGAAGGCCTTGCGGGATCCCGCCGAAACGGGAGCCGATCGTCGCCACCGTGGGATGAAAGACAGCGACAGCTGCCGTTGCACCGAAGCAGACCAGAATGGCGCCAGGGACGCGCTTGGCGAATCTCATGCAGGAGATCATTACGGCCAACGAGGCGAGAGAAATTACGGTTGCCTCCCAGTTGGTGCTGGGAAGAGCGCGCGCGAGGGCAGCCATACGATGAAAAAAGTCGCCAGGAGGATGGTCGATCTTGAGACCGAAGAATTCCTGGATCTGGGTGCTGGCGATGAGAATAGCGATGCCGTTGGTAAAGCCGACGATCACCGGGCGAGGAAAATATTTGACTGCAGTGCCCATGCCGGTGACGCCGAGAAGGACGAGCAAGACGCCAGCCATCATGGTGCAAAGAAACAAGCCCTCGATTCCGTGCTTGGCGATGATGCCTGCGACCACTACGACGAATGCACCGGTCGGGCCGCCAATTTGGGTTTTGGAACCACCGAGCGCAGAAATAACGAAGCCGGTGACGATGGCGCAATAGAGACCTGCTTGAGGTGCCACGCCCGAAGCGATCGCAAAAGCCATGGCCAGCGGCAGGGCCACAAGTCCAACCGTAATTCCCGCGGTGAGATCGTGGAGAAATTTATTGCGGTCGTAGGCGCGCAGCAAGATTACAGACTTTGGCAGCCAGGCTTCCAGGGCGGGAGTCATTCGATCTGTTGTCCGGTGTGACGGGAACGAAACTCAGCACATTCTAGCAGACGGAAATTCGCAGCCGAGTTTTGTGACAACGTTTGTGTTTGTTTGGAAATGTGCGACCAAGGCAGTCCTGGTTTCAGCTGGCAACGCTCGTCTTTGCCGCCGCGGGCCTCCAACGTAGGATGGGCTTGCGAGCCGCAGTGGTTTCATCGAGGCGCCGGACTCTTGTCGTTTGCGGCGCGGTCTTGACAATCTCGGGCGTACTGGCGGCTTCGGCGGCGATGCTCTTCATGGCGTCGATGAACAGATCGCACTCTTCTTTGGATTCGGACTCCGTGGGCTCGATCATCAAAGCACCGGGCACAATCAGCGGAAACGCCGTAGTGTAAGGGTGGAAGCCGTAGTCGATGAGGCGCTTGGCGATGTCCATCGTGTTGACGCCGTTGCGCTTCTGAATGGCGTCGCTGAAGACGACTTCGTGCATGGAAGGCAAGGAATAGGGCAGATCAAAAACGCCTTCGAGATGCTTGCGGATGTAGTTGGCGTTGAGCACGGCATCTTCGGTGGCCTGACGAACGCCCGGACCGTAGGCGAGGATGTAGGCCAGTGCGCGGACCAGGACGCCGAAGTTTCCGCCGAAGGCCCGCACCTTGCCGATGGAATCCGGAAGCCTGGAGTCGAGTGCCAGTTTGCCACGCTCCCGCTCAATCAAGACCGGAACCGGACGGTACGGCGCCAGAATCTTTTTCATGGCCACCGGGCCTGCTCCAGGGCCGCCGCCGCCGTGCGGCGTGCTGAAAGTCTTGTGCAGGTTGAGGTGCATCACGTCAACGCCGAAATCACCAGGGCGCGTGACACCGGTGAGAGCGTTCATGTTGGCGCCGTCCATGTAGAGCAGCGCGCCTTTGCCGTGCAGAATCTCTGCAATTTCGGGGATGCGCTCCTCAAAAATTCCGAGTGTGGACGGATTGGTGATCATCAACGCTGCGACATCTTCTGTGACTAGGTCGCGCAGCTTGTCCACGTCAATCTGGCCGTGCGATTCGGACTTGATGTTTTCGACTGCGTAACCGGCGATGACTGCCGTTGCCGGGTTGGTGCCGTGCGCCGAGTCTGGGATCAAAACCTTTTTGCGCGGATTGCCCTGCTTTTGGAGATAGGCACGAACGAGCAGTAAGCCGGTAAGTTCGCCCTGCGCGCCTGCAGCTGGCTGAAGAGTGATCGCGTCCATGCCAGTGATTTCAAGCAGGCAGCTCTCGAGCAACTGCAAAATCCGGAGACAACCTTGGGAAAGCTCGTGGGGCTGATAGGGATGTTCGGTGGCGATGCCGTCGAGCCGCGCGACGAATTCGTTCACGCGCGGGTTGTACTTCATGGTGCAGGAACCGAGCGGATACATGCCGAGATCAATCGCGTAGTTCCAGGTAGAGAGCCGGGTGAAATGGCGAATGACTTCGATCTCACTGACTTCCGGGAACCCTTCGACGCCTTCACGCCGCTGCTGCGGGCCTAGCGATTTTGCGACTTCCGCTTTGCCCACATCGAGCGGGGGCAGTTCGAAGGCCCGCTTGCCGGGCGAGGATTTTTCGAAGATCAGCCCTTCGCTCTGGTTGGTGTGGCGTGCCGCCTTTTTGATCGGGTCGCTCATGTCGCCTATGCCGGCCGGGAAAGAATGGTTTTCAAAGCCCCAGCGAAGCGTTCGATTTCCGCTCGCGGAGTGGTTTCGGTTACGCAAACGAGTCCGTGTTTGGTCAGTTCGGGATACGCAGGGCCCAGAGCCAGCGGCCCGACAATCTTTTCCTGCAACAAGTCGTGATTGATCATGCGAACCGAGCGCGGAAACTCCAGCGTGAACTCATTGAAGAAAGGGCCGCCGAAGGCGCGGCGCACGCCCGGGATCTGTTCGAGCGCGCTCAACGCGAACTGTGCTTTAGCCACGTTGTGCTCCGCCATTTCCCGTAGTCCTTCTTTGCCGAGCAGCGTGAGATGAACAGTCGCCGCGAGAGCGCATAGCGCCTGATTCGTGCAGATGTTGGAAGTCGCTTTTTCACGGCGAATATGCTGTTCGCGAGTGGCCAGCGTCAGCACGAAGCCGCGCTTGCCTTCGGCGTCGGTGGTTTGACCGGCTAGGCGACCCGGCATTTGCCGGACGAACCTGTCATGCGAGGCGATGACACCGGCGAACGGTCCGCCGTAACTTGGCGCCAGGCCTAAGCTCTGCGCTTCCATTGCGACGATGTCAGCTTCTGCGGGAGGCCTTACAGCGCCTAAGGAGACGGCTTCGGCGATCGCGACCACCAAGAGCGCACCGACTCCGTGCACGAGCTCCGAAAGTTCTGGCAGCGTTTCCAGTGTGCCAAAGAAATTCGGCGATTGCAGGACCACACAGGCCACATCATTCTCTAGCGCGCTCTTAAGCGCAGCGATATCTACGGTGCCGCTTTTCGCATACCCGATTTCTTCAACATGCAGCCCGGAGTTCTTGGCGTAAGTCCGCAGCACTTCGCGATACTCGGGATGCACCGAACGTGCCACCAACACCCGCGTGCGTCCGGTGAGTCGCTCCGCCATCAACACGGCTTCAGTGGTTGCGGTCGAGCCGTCGTACATCGAGGCGTTCGCAACTTCCTGCCCGGTCAACTGGCACATCAGGGTCTGAAATTCGAAGATCGCCTGCAGTGTGCCTTGCGCGATTTCCGCCTGGTACGGTGTGTAGGAGGTGAGGAATTCTCCGCGCAGCAGAATCGTATCAACGATAACCGAGCGCAAATGCTGGTAGACACCGGCCCCGAGAAAACTGGTGTAGCCCAAGGAATTTTCGCCGGCGCGATCCTTGAAATAATCGATGACTTCCGATTCCGAGAGCGGCCCTGGAAGTTTCAGCGGTTCGCGCAAGCGGTACTTTTCCGGAATCGCTTCAAACAGCTCGTCAATAGATTGGGCACCGATGGCGGCCAGCATCTCTTGCCGCTCGGCTGGGCTCTTGGGAAGGTAGCGCATCAGGCCGACGCTTCCTTGCCTTTCGCCGCGATGTAGGCTTCGTAGGCCGGGCCGTCCATCAGGCCGTCCAACTCAGCAGGATTCGCAAGCTTGATTCTCACCAGCCAGGCGGCCCCGTGCGGGTCGGTGTTAATCGTCTCCGGCTTGTTCTGCAGTTCGGCGTTGGCCTCAATCACTTCGCCGCTGGCCGGTGCGTAGATTTCGCTCACGGCCTTCACCGATTCCACGGTGCCCAGCGACTTGCCGGTTGTGAGTTGCGCGCCGACCGCCGGCAACTCGACAAAGACCACGTCACCCAGTTCGCCTTGCGCGTAATCGGTGATGCCGACCTTGGCGACGCCGTCCTTTGCGTCCACCCACTCATGCTCTTTCGTGTAGCGATAGTGCGCTGGATATGCCATCCGACCACTCCTTGCGGAATTTCCGTCCTCAATTTGATGCCACAGCCTGCGGAGCTGCCTTCTTGGCGCGTTTGTAAAACGGTGTCGGAACGACCTGGGCCTTCACCCGTTGCGAACGCATTTCCACGTAAAGAACTTGACCGGTGGCCGCGTACGCAGGGGGAACATACGCCAGAGCGATGTTCTTGCCAAGCGTCGGTGATGGCGAGCCGCTGGTCACCACTCCCACCGGTTCGCCCGCGGTACCAAACACCTTATATTCGTCGCGTGCAATACCTCGCTCGAGCATTTCCAGGCCCACCAAGGTCCGGGTCGGCGCCGTTGCGCACGCCTTGGCCAACGCGGCGCGCCCGATGAAGTCGCCCTTGTCCATCTTGCAATAGCGGTCCAGACCAGCCTCAAAGACATTGATCGATTCGCTGATCTCGTGGCCGTAAAGCGCCATCTTGGCTTCCAGGCGCAGGGTATTGCGCGCGCCAAGGCCGCACGGAAGGATGCCGAACTCTTTGCCGGCGTCCAGCACCGCGTTCCAGACTGTTTCGCTGGTCGGGGTGTTGCCGGGAACGTAAATTTCAAACCCGTCTTCGCCGGTATAGCCGGTGCGTGCGATCAAGCGATCCGGCAAGCCGCAAACGCTGCCGTGCGTGAACCAGTAGTTCTTGATCGCACCGAGATTCGCGTCGGTCAGCTTGCGAAGCACATCCACCGCTCGTGGCCCCTGAATCGCCAGCTGGGTGTAGGCATCGCTCAAATCTTCAACCACGCAGTCAAATCCCCTGAGATTTTCACGCACCCACGAAATGTCCTTTTCCCGGGTGCCGGCGTTGATGACGAACAGAAAGTCGTCTTGGCCCAGACGGTGCACAATCACGTCATCCACGAAACTGCCTTGCGGATAAAGCAGCGCGGAATAATGAGCCTGGCCGATAGCGAGCTTTGACGCATCGTTCATACTCAGGTGTTGAACCGCGACCAGCGCGCCGCCCGGCGTTTGGCTCGTGTGGATTCGGATGTCGCCCATGTGGCTTACGTCGAAAACCCCGACGCTAGAGCGGACCGCTTTGTGTTCGGCAATCAGGCCGCCCGTTGCAGGGTACTCGACAGGCATATCCCAGCCGCCAAAATTAACCATGCGCGCGCCCAGCTGGCGATGCAGTGCGTTGAGCGGCGTCTTGCGAAGTTCGCTGCTGACAGGAGAGATTCCAGAGTCCATTCTGCGTGCTCGGGCGGAAATTGATACTAGCACGCACACAGAAGTGCGTCAAAAAAACGGCCGGCCATTGCTTATTGTACTTGGTTGGGAAGATAATCGCGCGCCATGCAGTCTCTGGCGGCCAAGAAATCCGACTCCACTACGCGAGCGTCCTTTGCTCCAGCACTGATTCTTTTAGGCGTCGCGATTGTAATCAACTACGTTGATCGCGGGAACCTGTCCATAGCCTCGCCGATCGTGGAAACCGAACTGAGGCTCTCGACAAAGCAGCTGGGGATTCTGTTGTCCGCGTTTTTCTATACCTATACCGCCCTGCAGTTCGTCGTCGGCGGAATCGTCGACCGTTTCGGCGCGAGCCTGGTGCTCATGTGTGGCCTGGTGGTGTGGTCGCTGGCCACCGTCGCCACGGGTTTTGCCGGGGGCTTCGTCGCACTTCTGCTGTTGCGCATGCTTCTGGGAGTTGGCGAGTCGGTTGCGTTTCCTTGTACTTCGAAGCTGATCTCGCAACACGTCTTGCCCGAGCATCGAGGAGTGGCCAATGGCGTGATCTCGGGCGGGCTTAAGCTCGGGCCCGCGGTTGGCGTATTCACCATGGGACTGCTGATCGCGAAGTACGGTTGGCGGCCGGTTTTCTGGGCTCTGGGAGGAGCGAGCTTGTTGTGGTTGCCCGCCTGGATGATTTGGAAACCCCGGCCAGAAATGACTCCAAACGCCGACGTCCCGCGGTTTGGTTACCAGGCGATTCTGCGCCAGCCTGGTTTCTGGAGTTGCGCCGCCGGACACTTCTCCTTCAACTATCTATCTTATTTTTTCCTAACCTGGCTCCCGCTCTACCTTTCGCACGAACGGCATCTGTCGCAAGTGGAACTGACGAAAGCGGCGGCCAATTATTACCTCGTGGACGCCGGTGCGGCGTTTTTTACAGGCTGGGTCAGCGATCTCTGCATCAAACAAGGCGCGCGTCCTTCGTTAGTACGAAAGACAGCGTCCGCGATGGGCCACCTCATCGCGGCTGTTGCTATGGTTGCCTGCGCATTCGCAGGCTCCCGGTCTTACTATCCCTGGTTGCTGGTCGCTGCTGTCGGTTCCGGCATGGCCGGCTGCGGTGTCTTTCTGTTTGCGCAAACTCTGGCCGGTCCAGACGCCGTCGGCCAGTGGTCGGCCCTGCAAAACGGCTTCGGCAATTTTGCCGGTGTCACTGGCCCGCTCTTGACCGGGATTCTGGTAGATCGCACGGGGAATTTTCTCGCCGCCTTTGGTCTTGCGGCTGGAATTTCGCTCGCCGGTGCAGTCATCTGGACCGCGGGCGTCCGGTTTCGGCCGGTTCAGTGGGCACACCAGCCGGCTTCCATCACCTGAAAAACTACGGCACAGCGTTAGAACGCGTGCCTTGCCGCGGCGCTTTGCGCTCAGGTAATCTGGTTTTTGGAGGAACAAAGTGGCCGGCAGTCAAATCGTCTGTTCGCAGTGCGATAAACCCGAATATCAATGCGACTGCGAGCGCTATTGCACCATCTGCAAGGGCACCGAGCAGGTCCGCCTTTGCATGGATGGCTTGTACTACTGTCCCGACTGCCGGGAAGCCTGCGACATCAACTTGGCGGACAGCCGTGGGAACTGACGCAAAAAAACTGAAGGTTCATCTGGACGCCGATCCGCGCTTCGCGGCCGGCGTGGGTGGAGCGGTCCGCTACCTTGCCGATGCTTCCGGTATGTCCGAAGAAGTGAGCAAGGAGTTTCAGCAGGCGGTGGTGGAAGCGTGTCTCAAGGCGTTCCAATCGAGCCCGACGAAGAGTCACCTGGTTGAATTTCTCCGCGCCGAAGATCGGATTGAAGTACTTGTGAATTCCGACGCAGGCTCGGCACCGATCCGGCTGGCGCGCCCGGTTACTACGCACAGCTGAAGCTGTCCTTCTGCGTTGCTCCTGGCCGCTGGGTGCATTCTCGCCGAAAGATCCTGGGTTACATCTTTAGCGCGAACGAATTCTTCTTGATCAGCGTGGTCATCTGGTCGTCACTTAGGGCGATGCGAACCACCAGGCGGTCGCCCGATGGATTCACTTGGGCTTGCCCGAGGAGATCGGCCAGATCTGCATTTTGCTGCTTCGCCTGATATTGCTGATAAACAATCGCCAATTGCATCAGTTGGGCGAGCGTGTTGGCATCGTCGGTTGATCCGCAAACCGCCTGGAATTTTCCGTCGATTCCTCCGCTGGCTTGCACATTCAGTATCAAATTCTGCATCCGGGTCACAAGTTTGGCCGCCTCGGGGAACTGCTGGATCTGAGGCGCCAGTTGTTGCATCGCCAGCCGCGTGTATGCCGGATTCAGCACCGCCCATACGACACCGGTTCCGTTGGCCTCGCTGATGAGCGAATACATTTTTTCGTTGCGCAGCAATCCTTCCGCGCCGCCGTATCTAACCTCCAGCATCTTTTCCAGCTCGCTGCGATGCCCGAAAGCCGCGGTGTTCGAGTCAATAAATAGGAAAAAGAGATCGCTGGCGCCGGCACCGCTGCCAAACGCATACATCGTGAATCCGTGTGATTTGAAGCTCGGAAGCTTCTGGGCCTTGAAATAGGCTTCCGTAGAGTCCGGGTTGTAACTGCCCAGCGCGACTCCCACAATCTCCTCGCCTGTCGGTACAGCCGACGACCCAGGTCCTTCCGTTTTTGCAGTCACACCTTCGGGGACCAATCCCCAGGCCAGCTCTTCCACCTGGGAATTCGGATCAACACCAGCGGAAGCCAGAAACTTTTCAAACTGCCGGAAACGCTCTGGCAGCAGCTGCTCCTGCAACTGCGGGAACCATTTCTGCGCGCGCGCCTGCTTGAGATTGGCGTAGGCGAATTCGCCCACAGTTTTGGGGAAAAGGGCGATGGTATCCGCGCCGACGCGCTGTGCGCGGCTAACGTGCACGGAGGCGAGGATCACCACGGTCAGCATACCCGCGCCGAAAAGTCTGCAAGCTCGAAGATTCATGTCCCTGCTCCCTCTGGGTGGTTCGCAATCTGCGTGGTCTAGGCCACCGGCGTCGCTTTCAGCTTGTCCCGCAAGCCGGCTATGGTGTGGCGCTTAGCAGCAACGTACGCCGCATCCTTGATGCTGTCGAGATTAATCTCGACATTTGCCAGCGCGCCTTCCGCCCCGGCGCTGGCCATCAATCGCGCTACCTTCAAGTCTGACTTCATGGATGCAGCAGCGATAGCCTCTAGTTGTCTCAGACGTTCGAAGAGTGCAACAGCCCGCTCGGCCACTTTGAGCGGGATTTCCGCCGCGCCTATGGTGGTCCGCTGAATCTGCTCGTCGCGCTTGGCGATTTCCGTCTCAACGCCTTGCGGCAGCTTGAACGCCGCCATGACCGCATCGTACGAAGCGGCATCTTTGTCGATGGCATCGGTCAGGGCTTCCGCTTCGCGCCGCAACGCGTCGAGATGTTCCGACAGCTTGTCGACGTACTGCGCCTGAGATCTCTTTTTTGGTGACAGTCCTGCGACCATCTGGCCCAGCGCCGCCGCCATTGCCCCCGCAAACGCCGCTACGCAGCCTCCGCCCGGGGTGGCAGTTGGTTCGGCTACCGCGTCCACAAAAGGCCGCGCCATGGCCGCCAGCTTGCCATCCCTGCTGTCGCCAAACGGCGCTCCTGACAGAGCCAGAGCTAGCTTGTTTTCGAATACTTGGTTTGGCGAAAAATTCTCCAGCTGGAGAAAATAGTCCGCGGCCATCTCCAGGGCTTTTTTCGGAACCAAACCGACGATCTCGCTGCCAACTGGCATCGCGCCGTAACGCTGAGCCTCGCGTTTGACTAGTTCGTGGACTCGATGCATCGGGGTCTGCTCGTAGTCCGTAAGGTTGATCGAAACTTGCGCGAGATTGCGGGCTTTCAGTTCCACGCCCATTGACTTTACGTAGCGCATGCCGCCGGTGGAAAAACGAATGGCCTTGGCAATCTTGTTTGCGACTCCGACATCGGGAGTATTCAGGTTCACGTTATAGGCGATCAGGAATTTTCTTGCGCCCACAATCGTCACACCGGCTGTCGGGTGCATCTTCGGCTCGCCGACGTCGGGCTGGCGATCGTGATTCTTCTTGAGCTCCTCTTTCAGTCCTTCGAACTGGCCGCGACGAACATTTTCGAGGTTCACACGGTCCGGCCGAGTGGCCGCAGCTTCGTAATAGAAAATGGGAATGCGGTAGCGCTTCCAGATCTCTTCGCCGACTCGACGGGCCAGAGCAACACAATCTTCCAGGGTCACGCCGTCAACCGGGATAAACGGCACCACGTCCGTGGCCCCAACCCGTGGGTGCGCGCCTTTGTGCTCGTTCATATCGATCAGTTGAACTGCTTTGCCCGCGCCTAATGTCGCCGCTTCCGCAACCGCATCGGGATCGCCCGCGAGAGTGATCACGCAACGGTTGTGATCGGCGTCCATTTCGTGATCGAGCACCCACACGCCAGACACGCCAGCCATGGTCTGGATCAGCGTATCGACTTTGCTTTTGTCGCGGCCTTCGCTGAAGTTCGGCACACACTCAATCAGTCTTCGCATAATCTCCGTCTCGAGTCATTTCATCCAATGCCTGGTTTGGTTCCCGCGACCGCTCTGGAGATCCAATCAGTCTCTCAGATAGACGATCTCGCCGCGCTTCATGGTCATCCAGCAGGTATTCACTCCAAAATAGTAGGGAATTTCGCGATAGTCCGCCACTTCGAACACGGCGAGGTCCGCTTGTTTCCCCGGTTCGATGGAGCCGATGCGGTCCGCGCGCCGCAACGAATACGCCGCATTGATGGTCGCTGCGCAGATCGCTTCCGCCGGTGTCATCCGCAAGCGCGAGCAACCGAGCGAAAGGATGATCGGCATGCTCAAGGTCGGGCTGGTGCCAGGATTAAAGTCCGTTGCCAGAGCGACGATTGCTCCGGCATCGATCAACCCTCGCGCCGGAGCGTAGCGTTCGAGTCCAAGATGAAAATCGCAGCCGGGTAAGAGGGTCGCGACAGTTGTGGATCTAGAGAGGGCACGAATCTCCTCAGCCTTCAAATATTCAAGATGATCGCAACTGGCTGCTCCCAGCGCGATGGCCATCGTCGTCGCACCGGTGTTGGAAAGCTGTTCGGCATGGACGCGCGGCGCCAGTCCGTGATTCTTCCCAGCAGTCAAGATCTGCCGGGACTCCTTTACCGAGAATGCCCCTCGCTCACAAAAAACATCGCAGAACTCTGCCAGCCCAGTGTTCGCGACTTCTGGAAGAAGGTGCTTTTCCACCAGTTCCAGATATTGCTGCGCGCCTTTCGGCTTGCCGCGATATTCGGCGGGCAAAGCATGCGCGCCCAAAAACGTGGAAACGATTTCCAAGGGCTGCTCAGCGTCCAGTTCCTTGTGCAACGATAGAATTCGCAGTTCGCTGGTTAGGTCCAGCCCGTAGCCGCTTTTCGCCTCCAGTGTGGTTGTGCCGTATTCCGCAAATTTCTCCAGGAAGCGGCGAGCCCGCGACTTGAGAGCTTGCGAACTTGCGGCGCGCAGCTTCTCGACGGAGTTGAGAATGCCTCCGCCTTGGCGCGAAATTTCCTCATAACTCGCACCGGAAATTTTCAGTTCGTACTCTTCGGCCCGGCTCGCCGCATGGATGAGATGCGTGTGGGCATCGACAAAGCCGGGCAGGACGACGCGCCCGTCCACATCCAGCCTTTGAGCTTTCCTGCTTTCGCGAAGCTTTTCGATTTTTGCCGCGGGACCGACCGCAGCGATCGATCCACCGCGCACGAGAATTGCGCCATTCGCAATCGGTCCTATGTTGGAGAGAGCGGTGCCGCGGCGGGGCCCGCTACCGCGCACGGTTATGATCTGCGAAGCTCCAGTGATGAGAAGGGAATCGCTCATCGCGCGATGGTTGGGCTAAGCTTCCGCCGCTTTCGCGCGATAAACAGGCTCAAACACTTCACGGGCCCAGTCTTCAATCGAAGTGGCTGTTGTATTTCGCGGCGACCGGGGCTCTTGTGGCTTCAGCAATCCTTCGTTTGCGGCGTCGTTCATTTCACTCATCAGCGAAGCAGTCTTGCCGGGAATTCCCATCTGCTTCATGCCTTGTTCCACCAGGAACGCCGGAAACCGCTGGTAGGACAGCTTGGGCTTGCCGATCGCGGCTCCGATGGCCGTGGCCGCTTCGTCATGCGTCAGGTCGCGCTGGCCCTGCAGCTCGCGAATTGAAAACCCCGCGAAATCGGGATTTGCCAGCAACTCCGCGGCGGCGGCTCCAATGTCTCGCGTGGCGATAAACGGCATCTTCAGGTCGCTCGTAATACCGCCCGCGAGAAATCCCATCGAACGAATCAGCGGGATGAGCATTAGGAAATTCTCCATAAATGGGCCCGGCCGGAGGAAGACGGCACTTAGGCCCGGAACGTTGCGCAGTTTCTGCTCAAACGCATGAAGGCCTCGGATTGGTCCGGTTTTGTCCGCATGCTGGGCTCCGATGCTGCTGAGCAGGAGCACGTGACGGACGCCGGAGCCTTTCACCGCATCGGTGATCGCCGTGCTCATTTCGTCCCCGGTCTCGAGCAACTGGGGGTCTTTTGGTCGCGGCGGGAGCATCAAGTACGCCGCCGAAGCGCCCTGCAGGGCGTGCGCGAGCGCAGCTCCATCTCCCGCTTCCGCGGTAGCCACTTCTGCGCCGACCTGCTTCAGTGGTGCCAGCCTGTGGATGTCCCGCCCAACCGCCCGAACCGGCTTTCCCAGCTCCAGCAGACGATTTACGACGACTGATCCTGTATTCCCGGTGGCTCCAAACACTACAATCATCGGTCCCGTCCTCTAACTTGTTTCCGCGTTTTAACAGCTCGTGTTTCGCATTCCGGCTCAACTCATCGGAATTTTCACGTCGTGCTTCTTGGCAAAATCAATCGCCTGCGAATAACCTGCGTCCGCGTGGCGAATCACGCCCATACCAGGATCGTTGGTCAACACCCGTTCGATTCGCTCGCGCATTTGCGATGTTCCATCAGCGACGGTGACCTGCCCCGCGTGCTGCGAGTAACCGATTCCCACGCCGCCGCCGTTGTGGATGGACACCCAGGAGGCTCCGCTGGCGGTATTCACCAGCGCATTCAGCAGCGGCCAATCGGCAATCGCGTCCGAGCCATCTTTCATTGCTTCGGTCTCGCGATACGGCGAAGCGACGCTTCCGCAGTCGAGGTGGTCGCGACCGATCACAATCGGCGCTTTCAATTCGCCCTTGGCCACCAGCTCGTTCATGGCCACGCCGAATTTGTCGCGCTCTCCGTAGCCCAGCCAGCAGATGCGCGAAGGCAAGCCCTGAAATTTCACGCGCTTTTGGGCCATGGTAATCCAGCGTTTTAAGTGTTCGTTGCCCGGGAACAATTCCAAAACAAGCTGGTCGGTTCGGGCGATGTCCGACGCCTCACCGGACAACGCCGCCCAGCGAAACGGCCCTTTCCCTTCGCAAAACAATGGCCGGATATAAGCGGGAACAAATCCGGGAAAGTTGTAAG
This sequence comes from uncultured Acidobacteriaceae bacterium, assembly GCA_964594885.1. GTDB lineage: Bacteria > Acidobacteriota > Terriglobia > Acidiferrales > UBA7541 > Acidiferrum. Next base: position 25,159 of record CAZQOB010000040.1, on the reverse strand, counting down.
CATCCTTGACTCCTTGCTGATAAGCAAAGGTCCGAATGTTGTTCCCGTAATCGAAGGTCACCGCGCCCAGCTTTTGCAGGTCCAGCATTCCCTGAACGTGTTCGGCAATCGCCTGCAGCGCGCGCTGTTTGTAGTCTTCGGGATTCCGCTTGCGCAGTTCGAGAGCCTGCTCCAGCGTCATTTTGTTTGGTACGTAGCCGCCGATAGGATCGTGCGCGCTGGTTTGATCCGTCAAAACGTCCGGTACGACTCCGCGCTTCGCCAGTTCGGGAATCAGGTCCGCGCAATTGCCTACCAACCCGACCGAGGTTGCTTCGCCGGTTCGCAGCGCGTTTTTCAGAATGCGCAACGCCTCATCGAGCGAAATCACCATGACATCGATGTAGCCGGTCTTGAGGCGCTTCTTGATTCGTTCGGGATCGACATCAATCCCGAGAAAGGCCGCGCCGTTCATGGTCGCTGCCAGCGGCTGGGCCCCACCCATTCCACCGATGCCGCCGGTCACCACCAGCTTGCCCTTCAGAGTGCCGGCAAAGTGTTTCTGGGCGGCTGCCGCAAAGGTTTCGAACGTGCCCTGCAGGATGCCCTGCGTGCCGATGTAAATCCAGCTTCCCGCCGTCATCTGGCCGTACATCATCAGGCCGGCCCGGTCGAACTCATGAAACTGGTCCCAGTTGTTCCAGTGGCCCACCAGGTTGGAATTGCAGAGCAGGACTCGCGGCGCGTATTCGTGAGTGCGAAAAATGCCCACGGGCTTTCCGGATTGCACTAGAAGCGTTTGATCGTTCGCCAGGCCGCGCAAGGATTTCACAATGCCGTGGAAGCTTTCCCAGTTCCGGGCGGCTTTGCCCGTGCCGCCATAGACGACCAGGTCTTGGGGCCTCTCGGCCACTTCGGGGTCGAGGTTGTTCATCAGCATCCGCAGAGCCGCTTCCTGCTGCCAGCCTCGGCAGGAAATTTCCGTGCCCCGTGCGGCCCGGAACGGCCCGCGCGACAAGTGCACTTCCGTCCCCACTAGCGATGTGCTCATAAAGCGTTCTCCCGCACTTCAGCCATCTTAGCGCAGAAATACAGCGTCTCGATGACGACACCCGCGATTGCGGCCCCTAGCGGAATACGTTACAGTGCGCTTAGCGGCCGCGATACCGCTCCCATGAGCTACGGAACCCTTCCGTCGAAGCTTCTTCACGCCCTGGCAACGTGGCCCAATCCACGTGCGCAGATGTTTCACTCGCCAAGCGGCTGGCAGAGTATTTCCTCCGCCGAATTCCTCCGCTGCATCGCGGGGCTCTCGCAGGCTCTGTTCGAACTGGGCGTAAAGCCGGGTGACAAGGTCGGGTTGTTTGCCGCCAACCGCCCTGAATGGCATTCCGCGGACTTTGCGATCAACGGCAACGGGGCGGTTACCGTGCCCATCTATTTCAAGGAGTCCCCGGAACGCGCAGCGTACATCCTGAAGCACTCCGAAGCCAAAGTAGTCTTCGTTGCCGGGCACGAGCAACTGATCTCGCTTCTGGCGATTCGCGCTGATCTTCCGCAACTGGAGCACATCATCGTCGCCGACGCCGGCGACGATATCCCCATTGACTGTTTGCGCTTTGAGACCTTGATTGCGCTCGCGGGCGGCGCAGAAGTCGCGTCTTACCGGCTGCGGGCCGCGCAGGTTTTGCCGGGCCAACTGGCTTCCCTCATCTATACGTCAGGTACCACCGGCGAACCCAAGGGCGTGATGCTCACGCACGCCAACTTTTGCTCTAACACCGAGGATGTTGGCTGCGACTTCCTGCTCCGCTCGACTGACGACGTTGCGATTTCGTTCCTTCCACTGGCTCACGTCTATGGGCGCACACTCGATTATATATATCTGTTTCAGGGGGTGCCGATCGCCTATGTCGAAATCGTGGAAAACGTGGCGCAAGCACTGAAAGAAATTCGCCCGACGGTGATGGCCGCAGTTCCCAGAGTGTTTGAAAAGATTTACGCGAAGCTGATGGAGCAGGGAAGCGCTCACAGCGGCATAAAAAAGAAGCTTTTCCTGTGGGCCATTGACGTTGCCCAACGCGCCGCTCATTGGCGCTGCGGCGAGGGTGAAGTCGGTCCGCTGCTGAAAATGCAGTGGAAGCTTGCGGACCGGCTGGTGTACTCGAAAATCCGCGAAGGCACTGGCGGGCGCCTGCGAATCGTCTCTTCCGGCGGCGCGCCGCTCTCGCGCTCCCTGGCAGAGTTTTTCTGGGCCGTCGGTATTCCGATCTATCAAGGGTACGGATTGACCGAAACCTCGCCGATCGTTTCGAGCAATTTCCCCCGCAACCGCGTGGGCAGCTCCGGGCAGCCGATTCCCAATTGTGAAGTCAAAATCGCCGACACTGGAGAGATCCTGGTGCGTGGTCCGATGGTGATGCAGGGCTACTACAAGCGGCCCGACGCTACGCGGGAAGTGATTGATGACGACGGCTGGTTCCACACCGGTGACATCGGTTACATGGACAAGGCCAACTACCTGTTCATCACCGACCGGCTAAAGGATCTGCTGAAGACCTCCGGCGGAAAATATGTTGCTCCTCAGCCGATCGAGAACTCGCTGAAAACCAGCCCGTATATCCTGAACGCTATGGTGCTGGGTGACCGGCGGAAGTTCATCGTGGCCCTGGTGATCCCCAACTGCAAAACGGTTTCAGCGGTTGCGGCGGAGCAGGGAATTACCATTACCACAGGAGAACAAGTCGCCGCGCACCCGTTTACGCGCAGTCTGATTCACGCGGAGATTCAGAGGCTCACGGTCCATCTGGCGCAGTATGAAATGATCAAACGCTTTGCCCTTCTGCCCGCGGACTTCACTTTTGACAACGGCGCCCTGACCTTCACCATGAAACTGAAGCGCCGCGTCGTCGAAGAGCACTATCACGACGTAATCGAATCGCTCTACGCCGACGTTGCCGAACCACGGCCGGTGATTCAGGAAAGTTGAACTCCTTCGCTTCACCCCGCCGTTTGTCCTCAACGCTGCACCGTTTTACAATCTCTTCGAGGCTTGAAGGATGTCTGACCATTTGGTGATCGCCGGCCGCGCGTTTTCTTCGCGGCTGATTGTCGGTACCGGAAAATACCGCAGCTTCCAGGAAATGGCGCGCGCGCACGCCGCTTCGGGCGCGGAGATGGTCACGGTGGCGGTCCGCCGGGTGAATCTGACCGATAAGAGCAAAGAATCTTTGCTCGACTACATTCCTCGCGACAAGATGTTTATCCTGCCGAACACCGCAGCTTGTTACACGGCGGACGAAGCCATCCGTACGGCGCGGCTCGGCCGGGAAGTAGGCCTCTCAAACTGGGTGAAGCTGGAAGTCATTGGCGATCAGCAGACGCTTTATCCCGACACCGAACAGCTCGTCGAGGCTACGCGCAGTTTGGTGAAAGAAGGTTTCGTCGTATTGCCATATACCAACGACGACCTGATTGCGGCGCGGAAATTGATCGACGCGGGCGCTTCCGCGGTGATGCCTCTTGCGGCCCCGATCGGCTCCGGGATGGGAATTCAGAACCCTGCTGCGCTGCGCATCTTGCGCGAACGCATTACCGAAGTCCCGCTGATCGTGGACGCGGGAGTCGGAACTGCATCCGACGCCGCGCTCGCGATGGAACTTGGCGCTGACGGCATTTTGATGAATACGGCAATCGCTGAAGCCACCGACTCGATCTTGATGGCCGCGGCCATGCGCGACGCCACGATCGCCGGTCGCAAAGCCTTCCTCGCCGGACGCATGCCCAAAAAGCTCTACGCCTCGGCATCGTCGCCGCTCTCTGGCGTTGTGCGCTGAGTTGTAAGTTCGCTCCAGCGCCAATCGGCAGCTCTTTACTGCATCCCGTGCGGGACGTACCATCGCCTCTATCCGGGGTTCTTACAGCTCCGGGTAAATCGCATCCCGCCATGCCCGACCCTTCGCCCGATGAACGCCAGCGAGTTTTCAAAGCGCAGGTCCGCGTTTCCGGCTCCCGCTTGCGCGTATTTTCATCCGCCGTCAGCACGCTAGCCGGACTCTTCATCTTTCTGATGATCGCGCTCCTGGCATTCAAAATGCGCGACCCACAGGCCAAAGGCCTCTTTGCAGCTCTGATTTTCACGTTGATTTTGGTGGCTGCTGTCGGCTCCGCGTTACTGTGGGCACGCCGCCTGCTGCGGAACCTTGCGGGCTCCACCTTTCAGAACAGCGCCGATGGTAATAGGGTCAGTTTCAAATGGACGGTCGGGCCGGTGGTGACCAAAACCAAGGTGCTTCGCGACTTGAGCGAACTGCCGCCGGAGCTGGCTAGCAATCCGGAAGTGCAGCTGTTCCTGCATCGCCCCGAAGTGCAGAAGCTCCTGCAGCAAAGAGGAGATCCGACGATTGTTCGGTCGCAGTCCCATATCGTGATTGATGTCGGCTCGGCCAATCCGTCCAGCGCAACGCCGCAACCCTCACCGCTGGACACGAGTGTTGGCCAGAGCGAAGTACGAGTCATTACCAACGCTTCGGAATTGCCGTCGGAGACTGCCGAGCTACTGGAAGCGAAACCGCTTGGGGGCCAGCAACCGCGCGCCCCCACAACCCGGCAGGAGCAGAGACCGGACATACTCAAGTGGTTGGCGATGGCGCTGGGAATCCTGGTCCTAGTGCTCGGCTTTCTTACGCTGTTCTTTTATCTCCGCTCAGTCCAACATTGAGGCCCGGCGCTTAGGCCTGGGCGGCCTTCTTGGCCTGCGCCGAATCGTAGCTTTCGCCGTAAATCGCCGGGACTTTGCTGCCCATCGGCCGCAAATAGGTGGAAAGCTGGCCTCGATGATGAATCCCGTGCACCAATCCGAACTGCAAAAACTGCACGGCCTCTTGCCGGAACAGTCCGCGAAAATCAATGATCTTGATCAGCTGTTCACCGGAGAGCTTGGCCAGCGCTTCCAAGTTTTTGTTCACCGTCTGTTCGTACCACGCGGCGACTTCACTGGGAGTCTTGGCGCCGTCGGGAATTTTGACGCCGCCCGGGTTGAATGCGCCGTTCAGCGGCGCCTCCAGAAAGAAATTTTCGGCGACAGCGATGTGCCGCAGCAGCTCGTCGGCGGTTTTCGCGCAAGAGTCCGGTTGATAACCGGCTTTGTCGGCGGGCACGGCTTCCAGAATTTTCTTGGTGGTGCGGGTTTCGTTGCGCAGCGCCGGAAGATAAACGTTGTGCAGTAGGAAAGTAGCTTGCTCTGCGGTGATGGCCATGACGAGGTCTCCTTGGTGATTGCTGACGGTGTGAACTCCGGGCAGCCCCAGTCTAGCCCCATTTGGTGTAGCCGCGCCTGCATCCATCGCGAGGGGGTGCCCGCTAAATCGAGCGGACCGGCAGCTCAACAACGTTGTCCACTTGCATCGGCTCCTTCTGCAAAAACGGTTCGCCGTACCTCACACCGATTAGGTCGCCATTTCGCCTGGCCAGTAGGTCCATTTTCGCGTCGAGTTCGTCAATGGCCAGATAGACGCGCCCTTTCCGTTCGCTCTTCGCCGGGCGAAACTGCGAGCGGTAAGCCAGAATCGCGCGGCGCCGGGTAGCATACTCCTTGGTGATGTCCACAACGAACGTCGCAGGCATCCCTTCAAACGATGTGCAGTAGAGAATCTTGAAGGGCCGAAACGGTTCGCGCTCGAGCGGCAGTGCTTTTAGTCCAGCGAGAAAGCAGCCCTCATATCCGAGTGACGAAGCGTGGTAGTGGTCGGGATGGCGGGCCTCCCAGTATGGAAGAATGACGGTGTGCGGTCGGAGTTCACGAATTTGTTTTGCCAGCGCCAGTTTGTGCTGCCGCGAAGCCTGCACATCCGAATCCGGGACTCCCAGCGTGCCGCGCCAGGACACTTTGAGGATTTTCGCAGCCAGTGCCGCTTCTCTCGCGCGCGTTTGGGGCGTGCCCCGCGTGCCCATTTCTCCGGCGGTCAAGTCGAGAATCCCGGTCTTGTAGCCGCGCAGCGCCATCTTCAACAGCGTTCCGCCGCAAGTCAGCTCAACATCATCCGGGTGAGCCGCTATCGCCAGCACGTCGAGTTTCATCGGTTCCTCGTTGAACGGTCACCGACGATTCTAAGGTGAGTTGGCATTCGGGGCCAGCAGCCTTGCTGTGCTATTTTGAGGAGCGATGTCAGCGAAGTTGTCGGGCAAAGTTGCGCTGGTGACTGGCGCCGGTAAGCGCCTCGGCCGCGCCGTTGCGCTGCGCCTCGCCGAAGAAGGCGCCGATGTGGTGGTTCACTACCGCGAATCGGCCAAAGAGGCGGCAGAGGTGGTCGGGCGGGTCGAAGAAATGGGCCAGCGCGCGGTTGCGATTCGCGCGAATCTGCAAAGCGTCGACGAAATTCGCAAACTCTTCCTCGACGCCGGCAACGAATTGGGCCGGCTGGACCTGCTGGTGAACAGTGCTGCCAATTTTCTGCCGGGCAGCGTGATTTCCACCACCGAGGCAATTTGGGACGCCTCGCTCGATACCAACGTGAAGTCGCCCTTCTTTTGCTCGCAGGCCGCGGCGCCGATGCTCCGGCGCTCCAGAGGCTGCATAGTGAATTTTGCAGACACCGGCGGAATTCTCGGCTGGCCGGGTTTTATCGGCCACTCCGTCGCCAAAGCCGGCGTCATCAATCTGACCAAAAGTTTGGCCAAAGCACTCGCGCCCGACGTCCGTGTCAATGCCATCGCCCCGGGCACCATCTCCATGCCCGGCGATCCTCCCGAATGGGAAGAGGAATTCATCAAGCTTGCTCCTTTGAAGAAAACCGGAAGGCCATCGGACATTGCCGACGCAGTCGTGTACCTTGCGACCGCGGACTTTGTCACCGGGCTCGTTCTGGTAGTGGACGGGGGGCGGACGGCCTAACTCTTCTGGACGGTCTCGCGCTTTTAGTCGACCCGCATCGACTTCAAGAAATCTTCGTAGGCGCGGTTTGCTTGCCCTTGGACTGAGCCGGCGGTATCGAGAGCTACGAAGTAGTACAGAACTCCTTGGAGCCGTTGCATGCGTTGATTCGCGCGGAAGTACGCTACCTTGTCCGTTTCGGTCTGGGCTAAGGCCACAGGCTCCTCGAACAAGACGCCGGGAAAGTCTGGCTCCATGCGCTTGAAAGCAATAATGCTGAGATGCCCGTCTCCGGCGGCCTTGTATCCACCAGGCTGCGCAAAATGTGCTGCCAGACACGAGTCCGCAGGGCACGAGGGTGCGGTGATCGGTACGAACGAAGACGACGGCTGAAAGGATTTCAAAAAGTCCTCCAGCGATTCGCCAGGCTTCGGGGGCCGACCAAAACCACAATGTTCGGAACAATATCTCCGGCTGGGCCTTTAAAGGGGCCGACTCCGATTTGGAACATCGTAAGCGCGTTGTCCGCGCCTCCGGGCTTCACCGTCCAGTCGGCGGGAACTGAGAATTGGAGTCCAAACATAAGGCTTGTGAATTCAACTATTGAGTCCCGTTCGTTCGCTGACCAGACCTGCTCGCTCGAATACTTCTCAGTTGGCTCCGGAATCGTGAATCGTTTCCTGCTGGTCGCTGTTAACATGTCGCGAAAAACCGAACGCTCGGCCCCCAAACGGCGCAAGTGGTCGGCCGCACGCAGCGTGTGCGCCGGCATCGCCGTGAGCTCACTGCACATCAGGTAGTCGTCCCAAAACGTTGCTGGTAGCTTTTCCCAGGAGTTTTTGGTTTCGATCCTAAGAAGTCGATTCATGCCCTGCCGGTTCTGGAGCGTCTGACATTCCAGGGAGGCGAGAAACCACTGACTTCGGTAATCGACAGGTGCGAGTTTTTGGGCCTCGGCGAAGGACTTGGCAGCCAGTTCAAAGCTTCCAGCCAGGTCCACGTTGTACGCGTAAATTGCCGCCAGCCCGGTAAGAAGCCAAAGTTCTTCATTGTCTCTCTCAACTGCGGTTGCTTTCTGAAGATCGGTCAAGGCAGTTTTCAGCACAGCGGCAACCTTTTCCTTGGGTACCTCATAGGTCCATTTGTCGGACCAACGACTCGCGAGTGGTTCGACGGTGAGCAGGTTAGCGTACGTCTTTTCGACCGCAGTATCGTGAGGCAGCTTTTCGGTACGAATGTCTTTCAGCGATGCGCAAGCCGGTTCAGGGGCAACCAAAAGGGTGAAGGCGACGAAGTTCAGAATTGATCTCAACAAGTCCCTCGATGTTGGAAGGTCCGCCGATTCATGCGCTTCTTCAGCAAACGTCTGCTTAGGCGGTCGGTAAACGCCGCGAAAAAAATCGGCTGGTACAGGTGCGCCGAAACAGACGCCAGTGTATTCTATTTAACTTATGGTGCGATAAGGAAGGCACAGATGGCCGCGCGGGACAGGGCTTTTCCAACGAGGGACGACGAAAACATGGCGAATGAGACGGTTACCCATCCTCATCAGGTAGAGGACGTGGAAATCCAGGAGTGGCTGGAATCGCTGGATTCAGTGCTGGAATCAAGCGGACCGGATGTGGCGCGAGAAATCCTGGAAAGACTGCGGGCACATGCAACCGTAAACGGCATCGACTTGCCGTTTACCGCGAACACGCCCTACGCCAACACCATCCCGCTTCGTCTGCAACCGATTTTTCCGGGCGATCAGGAGCTCGAGCGCCGCATCAAGTCGCTCATTCGCTGGAACGCGCTGGCGATGGTCGTCCGCGCCAACCGCGAAGAGCACAACATCGGCGGCCACATCTCCACGTACGCCTCGGCCGCGACGCTCTACGAAGTAGGCTTCAATCACTTTTTCCGTGCCCGCTCCGCTGATTTCGAAGGCGATACCGTCTATTTTCAGGGCCACGCTGCGCCCGGCATGTATGCGCGGGCCTTCATGGAAGGCCGCATCAGCGTTCAACAGTTGGAAAATTTCCGGCGCGAATTAAAGCCCGGCGGTGGCCTCTCGTCCTATCCGCACCCGTGGCTGATGCCCGAATTCTGGGAATTTCCAACCGTTTCCATGGGCCTCGGCCCGTTAATGGCCATCTATCAGGCTCGTTTCAATCGCTATCTCGAAAATCGCGGCCTCAAACCTGCCACCGACGCCAAGGTCTGGGCCTTCCTCGGTGACGGCGAAACGGACGAGCCGGAATCTCTCGGCGCCATCACCCTGGCTTCGCGCGAGCACCTCGACAATCTGATTTTCGTAATCAACTGCAACCTGCAGCGCCTTGACGGCCCGGTCCGCGGCAATGGCCAGATTATTCAGGAACTGGAATCCGCCTTTCGCGGGGCCCGCTGGAACGTCATCAAGGTTCTTTGGGGCAGCGAGTGGGATCCCATCCTGGAACGCGACACCGAGGGCCTCCTGGTCAAGCGCATGGGCCAATTGGTGGACGGCGAATATCAGAAGCTCGTCGTTTCTTCCGGCGCCTATGTCCGCCAGCACTTCTTCGGGCACGACGAGCGTTTGCTCAAACTGGTCGAACCACTACCGGACGAAGCTCTGCGTCGTTTGCGCCTTGGTGGCCACGATCCTCGCAAGGTCTATGCGGCTTACAAAGCAGCCGTCGAACACAAGGGCGGCCCGACCGTCATTTTGGCGCGCACAATCAAGGGCTACGGTCTGGGCGAAGCGGGCGAAGGCAAGAACGTCACCCACCAGCAGAAAAAACTGAACGAAGACGAGTTGCGCGAATTTCGTTCGCGTTTCGGGATTCCTCTCAACGACGAAGACTGCGCGACCGTTCCGTTTTACCGCCCAAACGAAGACAGCGAAGAAATCCAGTATCTGCGCGCGCGCCGCGAAGAATTAGGCGGCTACACGCCCAAGCGCTCGCCGCGCGCGACTCCTATTGCTGCAGACCACGATGACCTGTTCAAAGAGTTCACCGAAGGCAGCGAAGCGCGTGATGTCTCCACCACCATGGCTTTCGTGGCGATGCTGCGCAAAATGCTCAAGGATCCCGAAATCGGCAAGCTCATCGTTCCCATCGTTCCGGACGAAGCCCGCACTTTCGGCATGGAGTCGCTTTTCCGCACGGTGGGCATTTACGCCAGCGGCGGTCAGAAGTATGAGCCGGTGGACATGAACACCCTCCTGCTGTACAAGGAAGCAAAAGACGGTCAGATTCTCGAAGAGGGGATTACCGAAGCCGGCTCCATGGCTTCTTTCATCGCCGCCGGCAGCGCCTATGCTACGCACGGAATCAACACCATTCCGTTTTTCATCTACTACTCAATGTTCGGCTTCCAGCGCATCGGCGATTTCATTTGGGCCGCTGCCGACATGCGCTCCCGCGGATTCCTCCTCGGCGGAACTGCCGGCCGCACTACGCTTTCCGGCGAAGGATTGCAGCACCAGGACGGCAACAGCCACATCCTGGCGCTCCCCGTGCCCAACCTGAAAGCCTATGATCCGGCTTACGCCTATGAAATCGCCGTGATTCTGCAGGACGGCATCCGCCGCATGTACAAGGACGGCGAAAACTGGTTCTACTACATCACCGTGATGAACGAGCAGTACGCCATGCCGCCGATGCCCGAAGGCGCGCGCGAAGGCATCCTCAAAGGCCTGTACAAGTTCCGTTCATCCGTGAATAAGAGGGCCAAATTGAAAGCACAGCTTTTTGGCAGCGGCGCCATCCTGAACGAAGTGTTGCGGGCGCAGGAAATCCTCGATCAAAAATACGGCGTAGCAGCCGACGCGTGGAGTGTCACCAGCTACAAAGAACTGTATCTGGACGCGGTCGAATCCGAGCGCTGGAACCGTCTGCACCCCGGCGAACAACAGCGCGTGCCGTACGTCTCGCAGTGTCTGGCCGAGGCCCCAGGCGTGCTGGTTGCGGCATCCGACTACCTGAAAACGCTTCCTAACATGATTGCCAAGTGGCTGCCGCGCCGCTTGGCCGCTCTCGGCACCGATGGCTTTGGCCGCAGCGAAGGGCGCGCGTCTCTACGCGACTTCTTCGAAGTAGACGCCAAGTTCATCGTGTTGGCCACGCTTTCCGAACTGGCCTACGATGGCAAACTTGACGCCAAAATCGTCGACAAAGCCATGGAAGACTTGGGCATCTCGAAATCGAAGCCCAATCCCATCGTCTCTTGATCTCCGAACGAATGGCGAGCCGGAGTGCCGTGCCGCGGCAATGCCCCATGTGTTTTCTACGCCCGCTCTAGTCCGTTTTCACGAACGGCATCACTGGGCCCGAACGCAACGCTTCAAGCCGCTGCTTGGCTTCCGCCATATCCGGCTGCAGCACTAAGGCCCGTTGGTATGCTTCCATTGCACCGGTGATTTTCCGTTGCGCTTCTCGAGCGCGCCCCACCCAAAACGCGGCTGCAGCACTGGGCGAGAGATTTGAGCCTGCGATGAAGTCCTGCTCCGCCTGGGCCAAGCGATTGCTTTCAAATTCAGCCATGCCTCGCGCCAGCAAACTGGACTGTTTGGTCGGCACCAGGCGCAACGCCTCGGAAAACGCGCCGATCGCATCGTCGTACTGCCGGTTTTCCAGTAGCACGATTCCCGTGTTGTGATACGCCGCTGCAATCTCGGACCGATCCTGGCCGTAGCGGATCGCCAGCTGAAATTCCTGCAGCGCCTCGGCTCTTTCCTGCTGGCCTACTAGGACAATTCCCAAATTGTAGTGCCCCAATCCAAAATGCGGCTTGTACTGGGTAGCCCGCAGGAAATGCGGATACGCCAGGTCCGGCCGGCCCTGCTGCATGTAGTTTTCACCCATGTTGTTTTCGGCGATGAAATTGTTCGAGGTAATTTCGAGTGCATGTTCAAAGAGGGTGTAGCTGTTTTTCCAGTAAGTCGTCTGCTTCCACGTGAAAACGGCGCAGAAAAGCAGGAAGATCGCGGCAACGCCAGCCGCGGAAGTCAGCGGCCATTTGTCTCGTGCGCAAAGCTCGGCCGCTCCCCAGACCACGATCACCATCAGTCCGATCAGCGGCGTATAGGCGTAGCGGTCGGCCATCGCCTGCCGTCCAACCTGCACAATGCCGATCACCGGAATCAGCGTTCCCAAATACCAGAACCACCCAGACGCAAGGTAGCGCGCCTTCGTAGAGCGAACGCAGGCCATCGTCCCCAGCAGAAGAATCACGGCGGCCAGCGCCGGCCGCGCAATTCCAAGTCCGGCCTCCGGATGCGGATAGAAAATTGCCAGATGCATTGGCCAGATCGCTTTGCCAACGTAAACCAGATACGACCACAACGCGTTCGCCAGCCGCACATGCAGTGGCAAGATCTGGCTGGCCGCAATTGCATTCGCCCGCCCCTGCGCGATGACCGTAATCCAGGCGCTGGCCGCAGCCGTCAGTAGCAACGGAATCTTTTCCAAAGTGAGAACGCGCAAGCGCCTCAGAAATGCAGATCGCGCCGGCGCGCTGTCTGGCACGGGCAGCCGATGCAAAGGCCAATAGTCGAGCAATAGCAGCGCGAAGGGCAGTGTTACCAGCATCGGCTTTGCCGCCAGCCCCGCTGCAAACAAGAGCGCCAACAACAGGTAGCGCATCACACCCGGCTTGCGCGCATACCAGCCATAAGCGAACATCGTCAAAAACAAAAAAAACGTGCACAGCAAGCTTTTCCGTTCCGATACCCAGGCCACGCATTCCACGTTCAAAGGCTGCAGCGCAAAAAGGCCGCCCACCAGAAAACTTCGCCACAAGTAGCCGGTCGCAGCCCGCAGCAGAAAAAACAAGAGAATCACGTTCGCGATGTGCAGCGCCAAGCTCGTCGCGTGATGACCCGCCGGGCGCAGCGCAAACAGCTGCACATCCGCCATGTGCGAAATCCAAGTCAGCGGGTGCCAGTTCGCCATGTACGTTGCGCCGAACGCCCAGGCAATGTTGGCCCATTGCAGGCCCCCTTGCAGGTGGCTGTTTTCGTACACGTACCCGGGATCGTCGTAGTTGATGAAGTTGTTGGATAGAGTTGGCAGGTAGGCGACCAACGTGATCGCCGCTAGCAATAGTGCCAGCAGCCACGGCGAAGCGCTTTCTTCGAAAATCTCAGGGGTTTCGCTGGCAGCTTCGGCGGGCTTCGGCGCAAGTTCCGAAGAACTCACTCTTTCACCATGACGTAGTAGTCAGGCAGGAGTTTGTGGCCCTCGGTGCTGAAAATCCGGAAATTGCCGAGCCCCCACTTTTGCAGCCGGAACTGTATGGAAGTGGCCAGCACGCCGAATCCGTAGGTCACGCTGCGCCGGAAACTGATGCTCGAAGCTTCCGGAAAGTACCGCGTCGGGCACGACACCTCACCCATCCGGTAGCCGAAATAAATAATCTGCGCCAGCATCTGGTTGTCGAACGCGAAATCGTCCGTGTTGGCTTCCAGCGGCAGGGAATCGAGCACCGTCCGCGAAAAGGCCCGATAGCCGGTGTGATATTCCGAGAGCTTGTACTTCATCAGCAAATTCTGGAACAGGGTCAAAAAGCGGTTGGCGATGTACTTATAAAGCGGCATGCCGCCCTTCCGTGCTCCCACTCCCAAAATACGCGACGCCAGCGCCACGTCGTACTCGCCAAACGCGATCATCGCCGCCAGCGACACAATCAGGTTCGGCGAATACTGATAATCGGGATGCAGCATGATCACGATATCCGCGCCGCGCCGCAGCGCTTCGCGGTAGCAGGTCTTCTGATTACGTCCGTAGCCCAGATTCTGCTTATGGACGAACACTGTCAGCCCCAGCTCCGCGGCCATCTTGGCGGTCTCGTCGTGGCTGCCGTCGTCCACCAGGATCACTTCATCCACAAATTCCTTGGGAACCTCCCGATAGGTCTGCTCGAGAGTTTTCGCCGCGTTATACGCGGGCATGACAACCAGAATGCGCTTTCCGTTTAGCATAATTTGAGCTTGAGGTGATCGGACGGACCCCAGCGAGGTTCAGCACGCTGGACATGCACGCAAATCTCCGGTTACCAGCTGGGCTTTCCTCGAAATTTAAAAATAGTACGGTCACGCCCCGCACCGCAAGCGTTGTGACTTGCCGCGTACCCAGATCGCTAATGGCTGTCCGGATGATCGGGTGGCGGATGTCCGGGTGACGGGCTGGGGGACGACGCGGCGATCGCCTCCGCTGGCTTGATTCGCCCGGTCGCCAGCTCCGCAATCAGCCGCCGGTTGGCGGCCAGAAAATCGTACTGGCCCAGTTCCCGCGGCAGAACCCAGGCCACTTGCTCAAACGGCCCGGGACGCAGTTCGCTCTCCACAATCGAAGCCGCAAAAAACGTGATCGAGAGCGTGCCCATTCCGCCGCCATACTCATGCTCGACATAAGAGATTGGCACCGCACGGTACAGCGTCACACCCAGCTCCTCCCGCAGCTCGCGGGTCAGTGCCTCCGCAGGCGTCTCCCCGTCCTTCACCTTTCCGCCCGGAAATTCCCATTTCAACGGAGAAGAGTCACCCCGGCGGCGCTGCCCGATCAGCAGACGCCGGTCTCCCCGCTCAATCACGGCCGTTACCACTTGAATACTCAAACACCCTCGTTTTCCGGGCTAGCAGTGCAGCGTGCTGCGCCCATCTCGCCGTGGGCTAACATCTCCAGGATCTTGGCATTGTATCTGCCCAGAGAGGGCCAGTCTCGTTCGTCGTTGCTTGACAGCCCTACTTGATATACCGGTGTAGGATTTCCAGCAAACCCTCTGCCGCCCGCGCTTCCCGCGAGTCCACCTTCGCTGTTTTGCTCAATACGTGGTAGCGAATCTCCCCGTCAACGATCTCCACCAGCAGGCTGTTGATCGCTCCTCGGCACGCCGCGATCTGCTGCAGCACGCTGGCGCACTCGCGCTCTTCTTCCACCGCGGTGCGTATGCTTTTCACTTGGCCCTCAATGCGATTGATGCGCGCCAGCAGTTTGCGGCGCTCCAGGACGGTGTGAGCCATCGGCACTTCTCCATTCCCTTGGCATACTATACGGAGTACAGTATCAGCTAGAAGCTGTTACAGGCCATTGATATTGTTCGGGTCCAATATTAGGCTCTTGGGGCTGGCCACGGTCTTTGACGGAACCTGGCTCGCACGGAGATGTTTGATCTGGCCGTAACCGAAGTGGCGTCGCGGGCTTCGCGCACTCTTTGGTTACGAACTTGCGAAAAGGTTCGTTGATGACTTGGACCCGTGCGGTATTCCTGAGCTGTGCTGTGATTGCTGCGCTGGCCCTGGCCGGTTGCGGTGGTAACAACTCCGACCCCAAAGCCGAAGCCCCGCCCGCAACGAAAGTCCAGTCGGTCGAAGACCGCAATGTCTTCGAAGCCGAGCACCCGGAGCGGTTTCCGCTCGCCACCGCCGAATCCCATCTTTCCGCGCGACAGCTCCGGGTCACCGGAAGCATCGTTCCCGACGTCTCCCGCAGCGTGCCCGTTGTTTCGTTGGCCAGCGGACGGGTTGTGGCCATCGCAGCCCGCCTCGGCGACTCCGTTAAGAAAGGCCAGGTGCTGCTCCGGGTGCAAAGCGCTGACCTCTCCGGCGCCTTTTCCGACTACCGCAAGGCCGTCGTTGACGAGCAACTCGCCCGCGCCCAGCTCGAACGCGCCAAAGATTTGTACGACAAAGGCGCAGGCCCGCTGAAAGACCTGCAAGCTGCCGAAGACGCTGAAGTGAAAGCCAAAGTTGACGTCGAAAACACCACCGAGCGGATCCGTGTTTTTGGCGGTAGCATCGATCATCCGTCTCCCATCGTCGAAATCCGCGCCCCGGTGTCCGGTGTCATTACCGACCAGCAAGTCACAAACGCTGCCGGCGTCGCCGGTCTGGGCGCTCCCAATCCGTTCACCATCTCCGATTTAAGTTCGCTCTGGGTTTTGTGCGACGTCTTCGAAAACGATCTAGGCAACGTCCATCTCGGTGAAAAAGCCGAAATCCGCTTGAACGCCTATCCCGATAAGGTCCTCACCGGAGTCATCGGAAATATTGGTGCGGTTCTCGACCCGAACCTGCGCACGGCGAAGGTCCGGATCGAAGTCCGGAATAACGGCCTGCTGCGCCCGGGTATGTTCGTGACCGCTACCTTCCGCGGCCAAAAGGAAGAAACCCACACCACGATTCCAGCTACCGCCGTTCTTCATCTGCACGATCGCGATTGGGTCTATGTGCCACTTGCGGGCAAGAAATTCCGCCGCGCCGAAGTCACTGGCGGCGAGATGCTCCCCAACGGCTTCCAGGAAGTCACCTCCGGCCTCAAACCGGGTGACCAAGTCGTCGCCAACGCGCTGGAGTTCCAGAATTCCGTGGAGCAGCAATGATCCGGCTGCTGATCGACCGCGCCCTCGACAATCGGTTCATCGTCCTCAGCGCCGCCGCCCTGCTTTTCGTCTGGGGCCTCATCGCCTTTAAGCAGCTTCCGGTCGAAGCCTACCCCGATGTGGCCAACACCTGGGTGCAGGTGATCACCCAGTGGCCCGGCCGCGCCGCGGAAGAAATCGAACAGCAGATCACCATCCCCGTCGAAATCCAGATGAACGGCATTCCGCATCTACAGCACATCCGTTCTTCTTCGCTTGCCGGGCTCTCCGTTGTGAACCTGATCTTCGACGACGACTCTGACAACGACGTTGACCGCCAAAAGGTCATCGAGCGCCTGAACCAGGTGACCCTGCCACCCAACATCTCCGCGCAGGTCGGCCCGGACTTCAGCCCGGTCGGTTCCATTTACTGGTACACACTCAAGAGCACCAATCCCGCTTACGACACCATGGAGTTGAAGTCACTGCAGGATTGGATCATCTCGAAATACATGAAGTCGGTCCCCGACGTTGTGGACGATTCCTCTTTTGGGGGGCTTACCCGCGAATACCAGGTCCGCCTGGACCCCGACAAGCTCATCGCTTACGGCCTCAGCCTCGCGCAAGTCGAGCAGCAGCTAACCAACGCCAACGCCAATGCCGGCGGCAGCTTTATCGAACAAGGCTCGCAGCAGATTAACGTTCGCGCGGTCGGACTGGTACGCACGGTGGACGACATCAGGGGCACCTCGCTCAAGACGCAGCAGGGCACCGCGGTTCACGTCAGGGATCTGGCTGAAGTCACGCAAGGGCCCAAGATTCGTCTGGGCCAGATCGGCAAAGCCATTCACCGCAAAGATGGCGTCGTTGTCGACGACGACGATGTCGTCGAGGGCATCGTTTTTCTGCGAAAGGGCGCCGACACCGCGACGACCCTCGACGGTATTCACGCTATGGTCGACCGCCTTAACAGTCAGATTCTTCCCAAAGGTGTGAAAGTCGTTTCTTATCTCGATCGCGACGATCTGGTCCACTACACCACGCACACGGTCCTGCACAACCTGACCGAGGGCATGATCCTCGTCGTCATCATCCTCTTCGTCTTTCTTGGCAACGTGCGCGGCGCCTTCATCGTCGCGCTCACCATTCCGTTCGCGCTGCTGTTTGCCTCCATATGCCTGAGTCTCCGCCACATTTCCGCCAACCTGCTTTCCCTTGGCGCGCTGGACTTCGGCATGGTCGTTGACGGCGCCGTGGTTATGGTCGAAAACATCGTCCGCCACCTGCATCGCCAGGAAAAGGAGCATCTGACGATTCTCGACCGGGTTCGCGTTGCTGCCCGCGAGGTGCAGCGTCCCGTTTTCTACGCCATAGCGATCATCATTACAGCGTATCTTCCGATCTTCACGTTGCAGCGAGTAGAAGGGAAGTTGTTCAAGCCTATGGCCTGGACGGTACTCTTCGCACTTCTCGGCGCTTTGCTCTTTTCCATGCTGATCGCGCCGGCTCTGTCCAGTTTTCTCTTCCGGGAGAGCACAAAGTCCTGGCAGAACCCGGTCATGTTGTTTCTCACCACACATTACCGTCGCAGCGTCGCCTGGGCGATTCGCAATCGTCTGATAACTTTCTCTAGCGCGACGGCGCTGTTTGCTCTGGCCCTGTTCCTTTCCTTTAGCGGTGTGATCGGCTCGGAATTTCTGCCGCATCTGGATGAAGGTGCCATCTGGGTGCGCGGAACTCTGGCGCCCAGCACCGGACCAACGGAATCCGCGCACGTCGCGGAACAAGCCCGCCGAATACTGGCGTCATTTCCGGAAGTGCCGCAGGTGGTTGACCAGATCGTCCGGCCCGACGATGGCACCGACACCACAGGTTTTTTTGATACCGAATATTTTGTCGATCTTCTGCCCAAAGAGCAGTGGCGCCCGGTCTTTCAGCAGGACAAAGATCGCCTCATCGCCGCTATGAATCGCGAACTGGACAAGATCCCCGGCGTTCTTTGGAACTTTTCTCAGCCGATTTCCGACAACCTCGAGGAAGCTGTCAGTGGGGTCAAAGGCGCGCTGGCCGTCAAACTTTACGGCGACGATTTGAAAACTCTGGAAGCCAAGGCCGGCGAAATCACCTCGGTCATGAAAGATATCCGCGGTGTCGCCGACCTGGGGGTCTTCCGGGTCATCGGCCAGCCCAACCTAAACTTTGAAGTGGATCGCGCGCAAGCCGCACGTTTCGGCATGAACGTTTCCGACGTGCAGGACGCGATCCAAACCGCAGTGGGCGGCAACGCTCTGACCCAAGTGCTGGTCGGCGAGCAGCGCTATGACCTGGTCCTCCGCTATCTTCCGCAGTATCGTGACACCCGTGAAGCCATCGAGCGCATCCGTCTGCTCTCTCCCGCCGGAGAGCGCGTCTCGCTCGCCCAACTCACCAAAATCAAAGTCGAAGACGGAGCTTCGCAAATCTATCGCGAAGCCAACTCCCGCTATGTCGCCATCAAGTACAGCGTGCGCGAACGGGACCTCGGCAGCACCGTCGAAGAAGCGATCCGCAAAGTGCAGGCCAAAGTAAAACTCTCCCCGGGCTATTCGCTTGATTGGGCTGGCGAGTACGAAAGCCAGAAGCGCTCGCAGCGCCGCCTGGCCATGGTTCTGCCGCTCACTCTGTTGCTGATCTTCATCATCCTTTACACGATGTTCAAATCCTTCAAGTGGGCGCTGCTGATTCTCTCTAGTGTCGCACTCGCTCCCGTCGGCGGCACGATCGCCCTGCTCCTGACGGGAACGAACTTCAGCGTCTCTTCCGGCGTCGGCTTCCTCGCGCTGTTCGGCGTCTCCGTGCAAACCGGCGTCATCATGCTCGAATACATCAATCAGCTGCGGGCGCGCGGCTATGCTATTGAAGAAGCGGCCATCGAAGGAGCCGTGCTGCGCCTGCGGCCGATCATGATGACCATGTTGGTGGCCACGCTGGGGCTTTTGCCAGCAGCGCTCTCGCACGGCATCGGGTCCGACTCCCAGCGGCCCTTCGCCATTGTCATCGTCGGCGGCCTCGTCGGAGCGCTGCTCTTGAGTGTATTCTTGCTTCCCACAATCTATGTGTGGATCGCCCGCGAAGGCGATCTGTTGCCTGCGGTGGAAGGCGATGAGCTATAGCGTTCGATCCGGGTCGGGCCGGCACAGGGTAAAAGCATGAAGCGCGCGGAAGTTGTTTCGACAATTCATGGCGTGGGAATCGTTCCCGCGATTCGCGTCTCTTCCGCCGATGAAGCCCACTTTGCTTGCGAAGCCGTGGCCAGCGGTGGCATCCCTATCGTCGAAATCACGATGACTGTTCCAGGCGCCATGGAAGTGATCGCTCATCTGGTGAAGCACCATCCGAAACTGGTCGTCGGCGCGGGCACCGTGCTCGATCTGGAAACTGCGAAGCGTTGCGCCGACTGTGGCGCACACTTTCTTACCGCACCCGGGTACGATTGCGACATCATTACCTTCGCCAACAAACAGGATCTAGCCATTCTTCCTGGTGCTCTCACTCCTACGGAAGTTGTCACCGCCTGGCGCGCAGGCGGCGACTTGATCAAACTTTTTCCCGTTGCCCAAGTTGGCGGTGAAGCGTACATCAAGGCTCTCAGCCGCTCGCTGCCGGAAATCGCCATCGTTGCTGCCGGCGGCGTCAACCAGCAGAACGCCGGCGCGTTCATCCTTGCCGGCGCCGCCGCAATTGGAGTCGGCACGCAACTGATCCCGTCCGAATCGATTGAGAGGCGTCAAGCCAAGCGCATTCACGAGCTTGCGATGCGGTTTTCCAAGTTCGTCCAGGAAGCGCGCCAGCGCGTTCCGCCGCGCAAGGAAGTCACCGCTGCCGCCAGCCACATCTCCGCCGCCAAGTGCGAGCCCTGCTGATCCATCGCGATTGACGGCTGGTGCCGTCTATGTTCGACTTTTGTCGCGGTTGTAAGCCATCTTCTGACTGAGGTTCCAGATGATTCTGCGTCTTTGTCTAGTCGCGTTCCTGACTGTTGGCGTTGTGTCCGCGCAAACCGGCGGCAGGGAAGAGGTCGTTCGCCATCACGCGACCATTGATAACGTAAAATATGTTTATGGCGTCGCTCCTCCGGTAGCCAACCTCAAACCCGGAAACATCCTCGAAGCTAATTCGCTGGACTGCTTCGGCAACGCCCTGCAAAAGCCAGGCGATTCCTTCTCGCTCGTCAAGGGCGACAATCCGCTCACCGGACCATTTTTTATCGAGGGCGCTGAACCCGGCGACACCCTGGTCGTTCACATTCTCGATCTGCAAGTGGACAGTAACCAGGGTGTTGGCACGTTCGGCCCCGGTTTTGGCTCTGCCAACGCCACGCACTACACGCCAATGCTTGAGACTAAGCCGCTGCCTGCGAAAATGTGGTTCTATCCGATCGACGCTCGGAAAAACACTGCGACGTTTCAGGCGCTCGACTCCAATTTCAAAACCAGCTTCCCGCTGCATCCGTTCCTCGGCTGTATCGGTGTGGCTCCGGCGAATGGCGAAGCCCGCAGCTCCATCGTTCCCGCGGAATTCGGTGGGAACATGGACGCTCCCGAAGTTAGCAAGGGCAACACTTTATATTTGCCGGTGAACGTCGCCGGCGCATTGCTGTATTTCGGTGACGGCCACGCGGCGATGGGCGACGGCGAAGTCGCGGGCAGCGCCGTCGAAGTCCCGATGCGCGTGCGCCTGAAGCTTGATTTGCTAAAGAAAAAGGGCATCGACTGGCCGCGCCTGGAAAATGAAAACGAGATTATGACCACCGGAATCTATCGCCCTGTGGACGACGCCGTGCGCATCGCCATCACCGAATTGGTGCACTGGGTTCACACCGACTACGGCCTCTCGGATCTCGATGCCTACGAACTCTGTTCCAAAGTCTGCAAGCTCCATCTCACCGAAATGGTGGATCCCAACTACGTCGTTGTTGCCTCCATCGAGAAAAGATATCTGCCGGCACGGGCTAAGTAGCCGGAATACCTGTCATGATTGGTAGAGGCGGGGCTTGCCCGGCCCTTCTCGTGCATGGGGTGGTCCCGAAGGCAAGCTAATGTTCTCTAAAGAGGTGCTCGACCATTTCAAGAATCCGCGGAACGCCGGAATGTTGGACAACGCCACGGCCACCGTGCAAGCCAGCAATCCGGTATGTGGCGACGTGCTGCAGCTAGCCGTGCGTATCGAGAATGGCCAAGTCGCCGAGGCTCGCTTCTTGTGCCGCGGCTGCACCACCGCGATCGCCTCCGCCTCTTGTCTCACAGAATTGCTGAACGGTAAGCCCATCGAAACGCTTGAGACGATTTCTGTCGAAGCCATTGCCGACGCGCTCGGCGGCCTGCCACCGGAAACGATTCACGGCGCGCACCTAGCGGTGGATGCTGCGCGCGCGGCAAGAGCGCGTCTTCGGCGTTAGTCTCGGGTCGCGATTCATTCAAGAAGATTCAGGTTTTATCTTCAACAGCGCATCCGGATCGTTGAGGTTGAGCACGCAACCGGTTTCCGTCGTGCCTACTTCTTGCACTTCATTCTTGTGCGCCCAGACCACGGCACGAGCGCCGGTCTCGGTTGGGGCTTGCAAGAGTTCTTCGAACACGGCTGCCGAAAAAATGACCGGATGCCCGCGCTTGCCTTCATAAAGCGGGAGCACCACCGGCGCTTTGGTTGCGACAAACGTCTCGATCAGGCTAGACACCAGCGTCCCGCTGATTAGCGGATGATCTACCGGGCAGAGCAGTATCCCGTCCACGTGGGGCGGCAGTGTCCGCAGCGCGGCGTGGATCGAGCTGAGCTGGCCCTTTTCCCAATCTTCATTGATCACCACTTCCTCCGGGGAAAGGGAAATGCCGTCGGTGATGGCCGCCGCGTCCGGCCCCAGCACCACCCGGCGCACGCCGATGTTCGGATGTTTCGTCACATCCAGCAGATGCTCGAGAAACGGGCGGCCTTCGTACTCTATCAGCGCTTTGGGCGAACCCATACGGCGCGATGCCCCGCCGGAGAGGATTACGGCTGCCAGCATGAAACCACCTCGAAGACGAGGCAGGAGAGCAGGTTCCTCGCTTCGCCGGAAGTAAGCGTGTTGCTCCAGGGTTAGCGCGAAGTGTCGGGGCTGGAGGCGACGGCTTCGCGAATCTCTTGTTGCAATTTCTTGTGTTGCGCCGATTGTGTGTTTCGGCGTACGGCAATCAATTCGGCCGTGATGCTCATGGCGATCTCTTCGGGCGAGAGCGCGCCGATTTCCAATCCCATGGGCGCATACACGCGGGAAAATTCTTCCGGCGAGTAACCTTCCTTCTCGAGCGCCTGATAGACCGAAAGCACTTTGCGTTTGCTGCCGATCATGCCGACGTACCGCGCATCGGTGCGCGCGGCCCAAGCCAGGACGCGCATATCGTCGCGATGACCGCGTGTGACGATCACCAGATAGGACGAAACGTTTGGTTTAATCCTCTGGAAGGCGCCCTCATAGCTTGTGAAAAGCTCCTGGGCCATGGGGAAGCGCTCTCTGTTGGCGAACTGCTCGCGGTCGTCAATCACGACGATCCCGAATCCAGCGGCGTGGGCAGCTTTGGCCAGGGCCAACGAGATGTGTCCGCCACCGAAGATGTAGGCGATCGGCTGCGGCAGGATCGGTTCAACAAAAATTTCCAGTGTGCCGCCGCAGATCAAGCCGTTGTCGTAGCTGGCTTCATTGTTCAGGTGAAAGACCAGTTTGCGCGGCTTCTCTTTGGCCAGCACTTCCTTGGCCGCGGACCAGACGTCGGCTTCGACGCAGCCCCCTCCGATGGTACCGGCAATAGAACCGTCCTCCCGCACCAGCATCCGCGAACTCTCGTAGCTGGGTATCGAGCCGTTGGTGTGCACAATGGTCGCCAGCGCGCCGCGCTGGCCGGCCCTCCGCATCCGCACGATTTCTTCAAATAGGTCCATATCCGTTCAAGTAAACAAGTTCAGCCTAAGCCCGGAGCGCGACAGTGTCAACGCGCCGCAGTCCCGGATTGCACCCGTGATGTGGCAGGATAAAGGCCCGAGGTGGTGCGAATGAAGGCGATTCTGTTTGAAAAGCACGGCGGGCCGGAGGTGCTGCGGTACACCGATGTGCCGGCGCCGGACGTGCGCTTTGGCGAGGTGCTGGTCAACGTGAAGGCCTGCGCTCTGAATCATCTGGACTTGTGGGTGCGTGGCGGGTTGCCGGGTGTGCCGATTCCGCTTCCGCACATTCCCGGAAGCGACCTGGCGGGTGTGGTGGAAAAGATTGGCGCGGGAGTGACCAAAGTAGCCCCAGGGCAGAAGGTGCTGCTGGCGCCGGGAGTGACGTGCGGGAAATGCGCGGCATGCCTGGCGGGGAACGACAACAAGTGCCCGTCGTTCACCAATCTTGGCTACTTGATCGATGGCGGCTGCGCGGAGTTCGTGCGTTGCCCGGAAGTGAACTGCTTTCCGTATCCGGAGAATTTGTCGTTTGAAGAAGCGGCGGCGGTGCCCCTGGTCTTTCAGACCGCATGGCATATGCTCGTCACGCGCGCGCAGTTGCAGCCTGCAGAAGAAGTACTGGTGCTAGGCGCGGGGAGCGGCGTGGGTTCGGCCGCGATTCAGATTGTCAAGATGTTTGGCTGCCGGGTGATCGCGACGGCGGGGAATGAGGCCAAGCTGGCAAAAGCGCGGGAAATTGGTGCGGATGAGGTGATCAATCATCGAACGCAGAAAATCAAAGACGAGGTGCGCCGCTTAACGGCCAAGCGTGGCGTGGATGTGGTGTTTGAGCACGTTGGCACGGAGACCTGGGACGACAGTGTAGCCAGTCTCGCGCGTGGCGGGCGGCTGGTGACTTGCGGCGCGACGACAGGCTTTGACGCCAAGATCGATCTGCGATTCCTGTTTTCCCGGCAGCTCTCGATTTTGGGCTCGTACATGGGGACGAAATCGGAATTCGCAACGGTGGTCAAGCTGGTAGCGGCGGGAAAGCTGAAGCCTGTAGTGGATCACACATTTCCGCTGAAGGAGTGCCGGCTCGCGCACGAGTATCTGGCCGCGAGTGAGCAGTTCGGAAAAGTCGTGATGATCGTGGATTGAGCGATGCCCGGATTTAAGGTCTGGCCTCGGTGTTTCCCTTTGCCGTTGCTTCTTGCTTTGACGACGAGCTTGCTGATGGCAGCTGGTTGTGGCCGGGAAGAAGATTGTCACGGGTGTGTAGTGCTGATGGGGGATTCCATTACATCACGGTGGCCGGGGATGCAGACCGGCAGCGAAATCGCGGGGATGAAAGTGGTAAATGAAGGGGTTCTGAGCGAAACCACGACGCAGATGGTGGCGCGATTCGACAGAGATGTAATTCGAAGGCGTGCGCGGGTGGTGGTGATCCAAGGTGGACTCAATGACTTGCTGGTTGCGCCTCCGATGGTCACGAAAAACAACCTGCAACGGATGGCGGAGAGAGCTGAACAAAAACAGATGCGAGTGGTGCTGGCGACAATCACGCCCTTGGGGTTCTCGGATGACGGGCGAAGCGCCGACGCTCGCCGCGTGGAACAAGACGAAGGGCGGCAGAAAGTTCGCGAACTGAACGGCTGGGTCAAATCCTTTGCGGCGAGGAAGGACTACATCGTCGTTGACTACTATGTGATGCTGGCAGGTGAGCGCGGATGTTACCAGCAAGGACTGACCGCGGATGGAGTTCATCCGAGCCCGGCAGGGTACGAACGGATGGGGCCGGTGTTGCAAGAGGCGGTTCGGCGCGCCGCGAGAAATAGAGAATAAGGCTGACGCGGACGTGAGGGGACCACGGTCAAGCACGAACGTGGATCACCGGGCGAATTCGGTTAGCTCTTGGAACCTGGCTCCACGCCAAGGGGAGTGTTTGGCTCCGAGTTTGCGGCAGGGGTCTCGAACTCGAGCCCTGTGTCCTGCCTCAGCTGGAAATGGAGAAAGCGTTCATCCGTTAAGATAACGGAGCGAACA
>CAZQOB010000039.1:0-48580 GCA_964594885.1 uncultured Acidobacteriaceae bacterium | reverse complement strand
CTCCAACCGGAAGGACACCTCTCTGTTAATTGGGGTGGTGAAAGTTCGAATCCTTCCGCCCCAGCCAATTCTTCAGCGCCCTTTTCCCTGCTATTCGATCGCTATAAGCCGGTGTAACGAGTCGATCCGTTGCCGCCACCAGTGCGACACCAGATACGAAACAAGTGCGCCGCCCGGCGCACGGCACGGTATATACTCTCTGCAACTTCAGTAGGTTCGAGGTGTTCGAAAGCCGCACCTGGCGCGGCTCAGCGGCAGGCGTTTGATGAAAGAGCCGGATGCAAAAAAGGGTCACGACGGCGTAGGCGCGCCTGCCCGTGCTCCTGCAAAAGGTGACAGCTCCGGCAGCGACTTGCGCCCGGATTCCCCGCTTGGGCCTGATCCAAACCAGACGTTTATCGACGATGCCACTTTGGTCGACAGCTCTCCCGGGCCTGTTGCGGCCCGCCATTCTCGCGACCCCTCGCAGCATCACCACTTGCACGCCGGTGATCTGTTCGCAGGGCGTTACGAAATTCTCGGCGTGCTTGGCGAGGGCGGCATGGGCACGGTTTACAAAGCCCGCGACCGCGAAGTGGATCACCTCGTCGCCCTCAAACTCATCCGGCCGGAAATGGCCGAGCATCCCGACATTCTGGCCCGCTTCAAGCAGGAGTTGCTGACTGCGCGTAAGGTGACGCATCGCAACGTCATTCGCATTTTCGATTTAGCCGAAGGCGACGGCGTCAAATTCATCACCATGGAATTTGTCGAAGGCTGCGACCTTCGCAAACTTCTGAAAACCAAGGGCAAGTTCGCTGCGGAAGAATCGGTCGAAATTATTCGTCAAGTCTGCTTTGCTCTGGACGCCGCCCACGCCGTGGCCGTCATCCATCGCGACCTGAAACCGCAAAACATCATGCAGGACAATCACGGCCGCATTCTGGTGATGGACTTTGGCCTGGCGCGCTCTCTGCAATCCGACGGCATGACGCAGACCGGCGCCTTGCTCGGGACTTTTGAGTACATGTCTCCCGAGCAAGCTCTCGGAAAACATCTCGATGCCCGCTCGGATCTCTTCACGCTTGGTCTGATCTTTTATGAACTGCTCACCGGAAAAGTTCCCTACAAAGCTGAGTCCGCAATGGCCAGTCTGCTGCTTCGCAACCAGGAGCGTGCACTTCCGGTGGCCGAGCTCGATGCCTCGATTCCCCAGGGCCTGAGCGACATCGTCAGCAAATGTCTCGAACGCGATCTCGTCGTTCGCTACCAGACGGCGCGGGAGATTTTGGCCGACCTCGACGCGTTTCAAGGCAAGCGCCCCGTCAGCGCCTCGGTGGTTTCCACGCCGCCCGCAACAGTCGTCGTAACCGCGGGCAAGCCGCATGTTCCCTGGAAATGGGTCGCGATCGGCGCACTGGCAGTTGCCGCGGCAGCGGGCGGCTGGATGGGCATCGGAAAATTCGCAGCAAAGCCAGCGAACAAAACGGTCGTCGGCGCGCCTGAGGTGTCCCTGGTCATTCTGCCGTTTCACAATCGCAGCACGGATCAGACTATGGACTGGATCGGGCCGAGCGTGGCCGACCTTTTGAGCACCGACGTCGGCCAATCCAAGGCCATGCGAATTGTGTCTGTGGACGAAATTCGCCAAATTCTGCGCGATCTGCGCATTCCGCCGAACGCCGACCTGGACGATGAAATGTTAAAGCGCATCGCCGGCCTCAGCAAGGCCAACACCCTCGTTTCCGGACAATACGCTAAATTTGGCAATGAAATTCGTATCGACGCCAACCTCTTGGACTTGAAGCATGACCGCCGCGCACCACTCAAGGTTCAGGCCGCTAACGAAGACGCCATTCCAAAAACCGTTGACGGGCTCGCCGAGCTGATTCGCAAGAATCTTGCAGTCTCTTCCGACGTGTTGAAGGAGCTCAAGGCCAGTTCGTTCCAACCGACTTCGGCCTCTATGACTGCGCTTCGCGAGTTCAACCATGGAGTCCAGTTGCTACGCGAAGGCCGCAACATCGACGCCACCAAGTCTTTCCAATCGGTCATTAAAGAAGATCCTCAATTCGCTCTTGCCTACGCGCGGCTGGCCGAAGCCGATCTGGCGCTGGGCTACGACGGCCAAGCAGAACAATATTCACGGAAGGCCGTGGACCTCGGCCAGAACCTCGCTGCTCCAGAAAAGTACTTGATTGACGCCAGCCACGCGCGAGTTTTGAAAGACTATCCCAAAGCGATCGCCGCCTACGAAAACCTGGCCAAGGCGGCGCCGGGCGATCTCGATGTTCAATACGTCCTCGGCAGTTTGTATGAAGATACCGGCGCGTACCAGAAAGCGCGCGAAAGTTTCGCCACGGTACTGAAAGCCGATCCTCAGTCCGTTGAGACGCTGTGGAAAGCGGGTGGGGTCGAGATCATGAGCGATAACCCGCAGGGTAGCCTCGATTATCTGAATCGCGGTCTCACGCTTGCTATCCAGCTCGGCAACGACGAAAAGAGAGCTCTAATCCTTCAGGCAACAGGGATCGCTTATAAGCTCATGAATAAACCGGAGGATGCGCTCCGTAGTTATCAGGACGCGCTGGCCATCGAGCGGCGCATCAATCTTAAACGCGGCGAGGCCGCCAGCCTCAACGAAATGGCCCAGGTCTACTCGATGCTTGGCAAGCCGGACGCGGCTCTTGCCAGCTTTAGGGATACGATGCGAGTTTATAAGGAAATTGGCGCGAAGAAGGAGGCTGGGGACACCCTGATCGATTTAGGTAATTTTTACGAAGATCGCGGCCAGCACAGCCAGGCGCTCCAAATGTTCACGGAATCGTTGCAAATTCAGCGCGATTCCGGCGACGAAACCTATCAAGCTCTCTGTTTGAATAACATTGGGGACGTCTATCTTACAATCGGCCAGTACGACAACGCGCTTACCTACTTGCAGCAAGCCTTGCAACTACGTGAAAAACTAAAAGTCCCGGGCGACATCGCCCAGACCACTTCCAATCTAGCCCTCGCCAACACCAAGTTGGGCCAATACGAGCAAGCGCTCGGCCAGTATCTCCGCGCGCTCGAACTTTACCGCAGCAACGGCGATAAACGCGGCGCGGCCATCGATTCTTCCAACATGGGATCTCTATTTGGGCGCCAGGGCCGCTATGGCGCGGCAGTCAGTTCGCTTGAAGAGGCTGTCAAGACTTTTCGGGAGCTTCAAGACCGCGGCCCCGCTATGGGCGACGTTTTGAACGGTTACGGCGGCGCTTTGGCGGATGCCGGACGCGAGGAGGAAGCCCAGAAGATCCTCGACGAAGCCCTCTCCCTCGCACGCAACCTGAAAAGCCAGCCACTGATCGCCCAGTCGCTGAATCTTCAGGGCAATGCGGCTTTCTACCGAGGCGACTCCACCTCGGCCCGCACCTTGTACGGCCAGGCCCTTCAGACCGCTACCGAGAGCAAGAACCGCGAACAAGCGCTAGAGTCGAAGATGGGTTTGGCAAAAGCCGCTATTGGGCTAGGTCATGCTCGCGAGGCCAGCGAGTCCCTAAAGAACCTGGCCCACGAAGCGGACAGCTTGGGATCGAAGTATTTGTCAGTCGAAAGCTCGCTGGATTTGGCTGAATCGTTAGTGAACACGAAGGATTATGCTCGCGCCCGGCAGGAACTTGAGGCTGCTCTTGGCAGGGCTGAAAAACTTGGGTTGCGAGGCCTCCTGGCCCGAAATCACTATCTCCTTGCC
Source organism: uncultured Acidobacteriaceae bacterium (assembly GCA_964594885.1). GTDB lineage: Bacteria > Acidobacteriota > Terriglobia > Acidiferrales > UBA7541 > Acidiferrum. Next base: position 44,868 of record CAZQOB010000039.1, on the reverse strand, counting down.
ACAACCCTGCGGGCGACCGGCAACGGAGCAGAGGCTACCGGCCATTATCGCACGGGGCAGCAACTCCTAGAGGAAATCCGCAAGGAGGCGGGCGCGGAAAAAGTGCTCGAACGCGCCGATTTTAAACTCATTTATGCGGAATGTACGCGCTGGTCTCAGAGCAGCCCGAAATAACAGGCCGTGCCCGTTCATCTAAACTTTGTCTCGCTCAAGCTACGGGCGACTGGCGCAGACTTAGCGGAAACCTGCGCCAGCCGATGAGATCGCTACCTGGCTTGGTCTCAAAACACCGTGAAGCTGAATGCCTGACCTTTCCCATTCCAAGTAAATGTTGAAGACGCCGGCGCGGAATTGTTGAACCCGACGGCCGGTAAGATGACTTGAATCGTGTAGGTTGTGCCGTTGGTCAGGATGTTCGTGTTAGGGAAGTAGTAAAAGCCGGTCGAATCCGACGAGGCCGTGGCTACCTGGGTAACTCCGTTGAAGATTGCGACATTTGCCCCAGCCAGTCCTACGCCGCCATTGAGGACAAAGCCGGTTATCGGATCGCCGTTGGTAACCAAGGAAAGCTGCTGGATCAGGCTTGTAGCGTCAGCGGAAAGCAGGCTCGCTGCGTTAAGCCCCGTAACGGTCACGTTGACGGACGCCGAATGGGTAACGCCACCGGCTAGGCCGTTCACGATAAGCGTAAACTTCGCCGAACACGACGTCCCGATGTGTTTGCCGGATTCAGCCTGAACCTGGCTCTTGAAGGCAGTCAGAGTGTTGACCGCAGTCTGGATATGCCCTGAGTTGATGGCCGCTTGCGCCGACCCGAGCTTGCTGGTGAGAGCATTCGCGGTTCCTCCATTATCAATACAGCCGGAGGCCAGCAGATTCGCGATAACGTTCGCGATATTGGCGGTGGTAGTCGCTGAGTCAAAACCAGACCCCGCCGTGACAGTAAGTGTTGTTGAATTGTCAGTTGTGTTTGCCGTAGGGGTCACGGTTAGCTGGTTAAGCGTTGCCGTTATTCCTGGCGGCGCATTGGACACCCTCAATGCAACGATTGAGGCAAAACCGTCGATCGACGTTACCGGCACTGCGGAGCTACCGGAACCGGCCGTAATCGGCAGGATTGGGCCGATCGAGAAATCCGCAAGGGAACTGCTGCCAGGTTCGAAGAAGTACGTCTGCGAGCACAGGCTCTTGGTTCCTCCCGATCCGCTACAGCAGTCAAGCGGTTGCGTCGTAATGTCCGTAGCGGTATTGGTGGATGGCGTATCGAAGTCAATCGCAAAGTGTTGGCCAGATGGGTTACTCGGATCCGTGAACGAGGATGTGAGTTGGATCAGATCTAGGCTGCCAAAAGGTTCCTGAACCGTGCAAATGGGCTGTTCGTTGCCGTTCGCGTCGTAGCACTTTTGCACGGTTACCAGGCATTGGCCGTTCGCACTGGGCACGGTCAGGCAGGTTGAACTCGGCGGGATCGGCCCGCCTCCAAAGAAGCTGGAGTCACCGAGCGATCCGTTCCCCAACCTCAAATTGAGCTGCGTTGGAGACGTCGGTACGAAAACAATTGATATGCTGGCCGCGCCGTTGAGGATCGCACTCTGCGGAATAAAGATCTTCTGCACCTGATCCGACATGGCGCCGTTAGGATTGGTGAAAATCATCGTTTGACCCTGCAGGATGGGCACGATTGCGGTCGCGAAGGCGTTTCGCGAGAACTTCCACAAGTTGCCGGAAGCCGTGTCGTTTACATACAAGTTGCCGCTACTATCGAAGCTGACCCCGGAGAAGGCGCCGCCGTCAGGCCCTGTAGCGAACACACTCGCGGTCTGAGGGCCAAGCAAATTCTGCGGTGGTGGAGGAATAACGAAGATGTGATTTCCTCCGCTGAAGTACACATCGCCTAGAAGCGGATCGATCGCGACGCTGGACAGGGACAGCGCCCCTGGGGCATTCCCAACCAGGGACGCTCCGCCACATTCGCTGCAATCGGTGACGACGATGACCTGATAAACGTTCCCAGAGTTGGAACTCACCGCGTACAGCGATCCATTCGGAGCTGGAACCGGATTGAATGCCAGGCCGTCGATGGAGTCATCCCCGAACGAGGCTAGGATGGGGGCGCCCGTGGCCAACCACGCTGATGGTCCCGCGAACTCGTAGAGCTTCCAGCTAAAGCACCCCGCAGAGTTTGCGCTGGCAGCCACAAAGAGGTTGCCGCTAGGGTCAAACGCCACGCCAGACATGCAATTAATGGTGGTAAGACCGAAAGACCCCGTCGTGATCGAACCAAGAAGCGAGCCCGTAGCGCTGTAAACGTTGACCTGATCGGTCATCCGGTCCGAACTCCGCATCGTAACCGCCACGATCCCGCCGGGGCCCGTGGCAACTTCGTAGGGCGATGTCTGCGAAGCGAATCCTGTCGTCGCGCCGCTGCTCGCCTTCACCAGTGACAGCTGGTTGGCGCCGGTCTGGGCAACTGCTAGGTCAGCGTTCGACGCACGGAAACCCAATCCGTTGGGCGCCGAAAGATTCTTGGCGAGCACTGCCGGCGAGAAGTTCGGATCGTTCGATGTGACCTGGGCGTTGAGCCCAGCGCTCAAAAAAAGCAATCCGGCGACAACCGTAAGAATAGCCAAAGCAAAAGAATGCTTGCGCATATCGAGTGGACTCCTTGCGCCGGGGCTGAGGGGCCGGTCACTCTCTTGGGTGGGAGGTTGGAGAGTTTCAGGGCTCGTACAACGCCAGCAAACGTTGCCTAACGTCGTAAAACGGTTCTAGGAGTTTTGGCTCTCCTAGAGCCCTTTCTGCGGAACGTTGCTGCGGGAACCCTGCGGTTTTTACGCCTGCGTTTGCAGCCTGTCAAGCGAAAAAATAGCTAAAATCGCGCTAAATTAGCGCTCATTTCGCCTTTTCCGGTTCTGGTCGGCGCCCAGGCCGCATTACCCGGGGCCGCTTTTTTCCAGCAGCTAAGATCTGTAGTGCGGGTTCGGTGTAGATTGTTACAACCTGGCTTGCATTTGGGATTCGCAGGGGGCAGATTTGCGCCAAAGAGCAGTCTTGGCTGTCGCGTTCTTGGTCTCGGCGACTTTGGTTTCGGCGCCGGTCGCGGTGCTCTACGCCCAGCAGCAGCCGAACCAACCTTCCGCCTCTGACCTCGCCGCAATCACCGAACGCGGCCGCGCTCTCGAAGACTACGACCAGGCCGCCTGGCACGCCACGGATGCCGTTCAAATAGCCAATCCCAAAACCGCTCAAGGCCAGCACTACCTGGCGAACAGGGAAAATGGACGGTGGATTGTCGTCTTTGGCGCTCTAAATCCTACAAGATCCAAGTTTCTCATCAGCTATGAAGCTGCCGAAAGCGGCAAGCCAAAGCAGTTCGACGCCAAACACAACGATCCGCCGCGCGAAGACACCGCGTACTATCTCTTCGCGGCTCGCGCCCTCGAACTCGCCCTGGCCGACTTCGGCCCGGCCTCGCGCCCCTACAACGTCGCGGTCTTGCCTGCCAAGACTTCAGACACGGGCGGACGAGAGGGCCTTTTCGTTTATCTTTATCCCGGCCAAACCCGAGTCGGGGTTTATCCCCTCGGGGGGGATGCGCGCTATCTCATCTCCGCCGACGGCTCTACTATCCTGGCCAGGCGCTTTCTGCACAAAAGCGTCATCGCAAATCGCCCGCCGAAAGGCAGGAAAGTGGAAGGCGGCTTCCACACCCACGTCCTCAGCGACGTCCCCGAAGACACCGACGTCCTTCACGTCCTCCAACAGGATCCGCCTGTCCCGGAATTCATCTCCACCGACCATTTCCTTTACGAGATCGCCGCCGACGGCTCCATCCAGCTCAAGAAGGCCAGAAAGAAGTAGCGTGGCTTCGGCAATCTCACACGCGGTCGCAGCTGTGGGTATTGGGACGGTTCTACTGCCTGGTGCCGCGCCGAGGCGGGCGTGGATCTTGGGTATCACGTGTTCGATCGTGCCCGACATCGACGCAGTAGGATTCCATCTGGGTGTCCCCTATGGCGCGTTCTGGGGCCATCGCGGATTCACTCATTCCCTCTTGTTTGCAGCTGGGCTCGCCACACTTTTAACGTTCGTGGCTTTTCGGAAGCAAGTCGGCAAAACTTTGTTGTGGGTCTATCTTTTTGCAGCGACTGTGAGCCACGGGCTGCTCGACGCCATGACTAGCGGCGGCCTCGGCGTCGCCTTCTTCTCGCCGTTCGACACCTCTCGCCACTTCCTGCCCTGGCGCCCGATCCTTGTCTCGCCAATTTCTGTCACGCGATTTTTCTCTGGCCGCGGCCTCGCTGTCCTGCAAAGCGAAATCCTCTGGGTCTGGCTCCCGACAATTTGCGTCGCGATCGTCATGTACTTTCTTAAGTCGCAGCGCACTTCCGCACGAACCTAGAGTGCCCCAGGTTCGGTTTGTGAACCTGGGTGTTGGCTTGTCTTTGAGCTCATTGCCCTCGGGCGAAAAACTGGTTATCGTTTCGCGCATGAAATCTCCAACGCTCGCCCTCCTCTTCGTGGCCGTCGTTACACTGCCTTCTTCTGCCTCCGCGCAATCCCTGGCTCCGGTTTCGCGCAATCTGGCCCCAGGCTACGCGACCATTCGCGAAGAAACTTTGCGCGCCGATCTCACCTTTCTTGCTTCCGACGAGCTGCAAGGCCGCATGTCACTGCAACCCGGCGACGCAACCGCCATTCGCTGGATCGAGTCCGAATTCGCGAAAGCCGGATTGAAGCCCGCCGCGGGCGGAAGTTATCTCCAGGCCGTTCCACTGATCGAATACCGCCCCGACCGGGCGCAAAATTCCGTCGGCTTGCATCAAGCGGTTGAAAACGGCGCGCAAAAGGCCGCGCTTTGGAAGTATCCGGATGTTCTCGGCGGCTACCGGGAAGACGTGGATATCACCGCCGACGTGGTCTTCGCCGGTTTTGGCATCACGGCCCCGGAACTCGGTTACGACGACTACGCCGGAATCGACGTTCACGGAAAAATCGTCCTGGTCTTCGATCACGAACCACAGGAAACCGATTCCGCCTCCATCTTCAACGGCACCGGCAACACGCGTTACGCGACCACGCGCGTCAAAGTGCTCAACGCGCAAGCGCACGGCGCCGTCGGCGTGCTCATCGTCGGCGAACCCAACCGTAAGCATCCGTCAAACCAGGAGCGCGTCGCCCGCATCGGCGGTTCCACCACGCGCGCCGTTCCTCTGCCTTCACAAGCTCTCGCCGAAGACGAACTGCACACGCCGGCCGCGATTGTTTCCGACAAAATCGCCCAGGAAGTCATGACCAACGCCGGCGCAACGCCTTCCGAACTGCAAACTGCCATCGACCGCGACCTCAAACCGCAATCCCGCCCTTTGAAGGACACTCAAGTCAGCATCCATTTCCGCAACAGTTCCGTCAGCAAGGGCACCAGCTACAACGTCGTCGGCCTGCTCGAAGGCAGCGACCCAGCGCTCAAAGCCGAAACCATCTTAGTCACCGCGCACCACGATCATGACGGCATGAGCGGAGGGGAGATCTGGCACGGCGCGGACGACAACGGCTCCGGCTCGGTCGGTGTAGTCTGTCTCGCGCACGCCTTCGCCCAAAACGCCCGCGCCAAAGCCGGCCTCGCACCCAAGCGATCGATTCTCTTCTCCGTATTTGCCGCCGAAGAACGCGGTCTCCTCGGCGCGTTCTATATGGCCGCGCACCCGCTGCGGCCGCTCGCCACCACTCGCGCGCAGATCAATTTCGACATGATCGGCCGCAACGAAACTCCCAGTGACCAGACCAAAGGCCTGCTCGAAATCCCGGAGGGCACGACCAATCGCTTGAATCTCATCGGCGCGCTTTACAGCCCCGACTACAACCGCACCGTCGTTGCCCAAAACAAGCACGTTGGCCTGGTTCTCGACGACCGCTTCGATCACGAGTCCGCTCTCAACGTCTTCTTCCGCAGCGACCAGTTTCCGTTTGTCCTCAAAAACATCCCGGCGTTCTGGTGGTTTACCGGTTTTCATCCCGACTACCACCACACCACGGACACTGCGGACAAGATCAACTACGTCAAAATGGCCAAAATCCTCCGCCTGGCCTATCTCAGCGGCTACGAATTCGCAGACGAAGCCAAGCCGCCCCAATTCATTCCCAGTCCCGGCGCCAAGATCTCGTCACACTAACTTTTGTATTTGTTCTGCACCCAAACCGGAAGGCAGATTCCTCCGGCGAGGCCCGCCCGGGATGCCAGCGTGCTCCACACGTCTTCGCTGTGAACTTGCGTTACGAACCTCTTCAGTTCCGCGAACACGACCCCGTGCATGGCTCACCTCTCAGCACCAACCAATCGGCGCGTTTTGATGGCCGCCGAGCGGACATCGCGGAGTTTAGTTGGCTGACGCTAAAACGTCATCATAGTGATTCACGACTGCTCGCCGAGGTTTAGCTTTCAGGCCTCGCAGCGGGATCGTTCGCTCGAAGGAGCTGTTACCCACCAACCGCACTCTTCCCAGAAAGGTGATCTTGCCGTCGTCCATCTCCATGTAGATTGGCACCACCATTCGGAACTTGTCGTCGACGCCAGATTGTGTGACTTTTAGCTTCATCACGACATTGCCGTCCGCGCCCATGTCGAAGTTCGAATAATCTACTTTGTACCAAGGCAGTTGTGTCCCGTAAACGTGTGAAATGTTCCGGCGTCCCGCTTCAGTACAAAATCCTTCACGATCACGGCTTCATTGCTCAGAGTCAAATTCCGCAAAGCCTGGTATGTCGGATCGGAGTTTGCGCCAGAAGGACCCTGCGAACGCGCAGGTTGCGGCTCAACCAGGAGACCCGAGATTAAGAGAATTCCAACGGCAACGCTGATGGCCGAGTGCATGACTATTCCCCGTAGCAAGAAAATGGACCAACCGTTCTTATGGCTGTACGTATACCACCAAGCATCGCCAGGGCGCCGCATCTCGCCACATCCGCTTCTCTGACCGCGGCAAGTTCCTCCTCACTTGCTCCCGGCAAACTGCCGCGAATGGAATTGCAGCGAGGCGGGAATGTGTTCGGCAAAAAATTGCCAGTCGTGGCGCCCGGGAAAGATGTGCGATTCGTGGCGAATGTGGCGCGCGGCCAGAATCTTGTCCAAGGCGCTGGTGCCGGATTCGAAGCCGAAGTCGTCCTGATCGCCGCAGTCGAAATAGATTTTCATGCCTGCCAGATTTGCCGTGCGCGCCAGTGTCAGCGGGCTGTTGCGGTCCCAGAACGCCGGGTCCGGCGGCGTACCGAAAGTTCCGCCGAGGACACGAGCGCGGACGCCACCGGCAACCGCAACGAAAGCCGGAAGCCTTTCGATGATCGCCGGACTGTGCGCGCTCACCGCGGAAAACAGTTCCGGATGGCGGAAAGCCAGGTGCAGCGCGCCGTAGCCACCCATGGATACGCCGGAAACCGCGCGATTGGTCCGGCCGGGTTTGACGTGGTAGCGCTTCTCGATTGCAGGTAGGAACTCGTGCACCAGAAAGTCCTCATAGCGCATTTGTCCGTCCCGCGAATTGATGTAGAACGTCGCGCCCGCATTCGGGGTAACGATCAGGAATTCGCCAAGCTGCTTGCGTTCCCATAAATCCTGCACCAGGTTGAATCCGCCGGTGTGCACGAACATCTGATCGTTGTCGCCGAGCCCGTGGAAAAAGTACAGCACTGGATACTTGCGGGCTTGGTCAGCGTCATAGCTTGGCGGAAGGACGATGCAATAATCGACCGGGCGCGGAAGGATTCTGCTGGAGATGGACTTGCATTCTATGCGGGCTGTGGGAGCCGCAGACGCGCTCACCGCTGCGCTTGCGCTCAGTAGCAGTACCAGGAAAAAGCAGATTCCTCGCTTCGCTCGGACTGACAAATTTTTCGCATTGGTCGACGGAACAAATTTTGCGAGGTTCATTGCCGGAGTAGTTTACTCGTAACGTAGGGCGTCCACGGGATTGAGTTTTGCGGCGCGGGAGGCGGGATAGAGTCCCGCGGCCAGACTGACCAGGATTGCGAATCCGATACCGAAGAACACCAGCCACGTCGGCACGGAAGAGATTTCCACACTCGGCAGTTCCTGGCGCTTGAGGTAGATGTTGGTAGCAAGCGTCAGGGATCTGCCGATCAGCCAGCCAAAAATTACACCGGCAACACCGCCGACCAGTCCCATCACCCCGGCTTCCACAAAGAAGAGCCGCTGCACGTCGGGATCGGATGCACCGAGCGCTTTGAGCACGCCGATTTCGCGGCGGCGCTCCAGGATGGCCATGACCAGCGTGTTTACGATGCCGAGAGTTGCCACGGCCAGCGCCAGGCTGGCAAACAGTCCGAGAAGCAGATCAAGGACGCGGAAAAAGATTTTGATGCCGTTTGAAGCGTCCAGCAAGGAAAATGCGCCGAAGCCGAGATCCTTGATCTTCGCTTCGGTCGCGTCCACATACGAAGGGCTTTTTACGCGCACGGTCAAGCTGCCATAGGTAGGCTTGTCCGAGGGAGTGTCGCGCAGAATGTCGCGCAGATCGTTGACTTGCGCCGCGCGCAGTGTTTCCGCCACATGCAGAGGAATCAGCAAGCGCCCGCTGCCGAATCCGCCAAAGCCAGACGCCGGTTCGGTCTCCACCACACCGATAATTTTCAGGTGCTTTTCCTTCGGCACCACAGAAAAGCCGCCGGAAGGCGCGCCTCCGCCCGAATCCGCGGGCAATGTTTGACGCTCGGCGTAGCGCAGCGCCAGGTCCCGTCCGATCAGATTTTTCCCGTGCGAATCCTTGGCCTGCGGATCGAGATCCTTGGCCAACTCGATCTGGAGGATCGCTTCGTCGGAATCGGGCGAAGAAAAGAAATTTCCCTGCATGCCGTCGAAGGAGCCGCTGGCCCTGGATGAATCGGGCATTCCCGCGACGGTTGTCGCGAACGGTTTGCCGTCGTAGCGCACTTCGGTAAAGAAGCGGATCTGCGGATAAACCTCGATCACGTTAGGAAGCTTGGACATTTCCGCGCGCGCGTCTTCGTCGAGCGGGCGCGCTTTGGGAGCCGCTGCGCGCATGGCCGGCGGTCCGGCCCCGGGCCCGCGCAAATTTGTTTTTGCCGTTACGAAAATCGAATCGAAAAGGCCGCTCTTGCTGAGGCGGCTGGTCGCGAGCTGCTGCAGCCCGACGCCGAGAGAAAGCATGGCGACGAGCGAAGCGACGCCAACGGCAACGCCCAGCGTTGTCAGCGAATTGCGCAGGATCGCTTCGCGCAGATTGCGCACGGCCAGTTCGGTCATGTCGCGGAGCTTCATGCGCGGGCCTCGGCGGCGGAGGCAGCCGAAATCGAAAGCAGCTTGCCGTCGCCCATGGTGACCAAGCGATCAGCATACTTTTCCGCGAGCGGGCGCTCGTGCGTGACCATGACGATGGTCATGCCGAGCGTGGATTGAATCTCGCGCAGCAGCTCGAGGATCGATTCGCCGGTGGCGGAGTCGAGGTTGCCGGTGGGCTCGTCGGCAAAAAGAATTTTCGGGCGATTGACCAGTGCGCGGGCGATGGCGGTTCGTTGCTGCTCGCCGCCGGACAGTTCGCTGGGCCGGTGCCCGACGCGTTTCGAAAGACGAACTCGTTCGAGCGCCTCTTCGACCCGGGCGGCGCGTTCGCCGCGATCGACTTCGGCTAAGCGCAGCGGCAGCTCGACATTTTCTTCCAGCGTCATGCGCGGCAACAGGTTGAAGGACTGAAAGACCATGCCCACCGTGTCGCGGCGGTAGCGCGCAAGCTCCAGTGACGAAAGCTCGGCCAGATGGCGGCCGGCGGCCTGGATCGATCCGGAAGTGGGGCGGTCGAGTCCGGCCATCAGGTTGAGCAGCGTGGACTTGCCCGAACCGGAAGAGCCGAGCAGGGCGAGGAATTCGGCGGTGGCGATGGTGAGCGAGACGTCTTCGACCGCGCGGACCGAGGAGTTTCCCATCGTGTAGAGGCGGGAGACGTGGTCAAGCCGGATCGCTGTCGAGAGGTCGATGGTTTGGGCAGAGGGCATGGCTTTCTAGTTGGATGCTCTTAAAGCATTACGGAGAGGAGGCCGAAAGGATTTCGCTCTCCACTTCCCGTTTTTGTACACCGTAGATTCTAATAGGGATCCAAGTCGCGCGTTTTCATGAACTTTGTAAAATACAGATTCTAAAGGACTTATAGGAGAGCGAGGCGGGCTGGACTTTAGGGCTGTTCGTGCCTCCCCTTTATTTATCCTTTCTACTGTATCATGCGCGTCAATAGGAATTCCTCGCTCGGAAAGGCGGGAGCTTGGCTCCGGCATTCCGCGGTGATCCTGGCGAAGTTATAATCCGGGCGACGATTGGGGGGATGTGTGAGGGGTCGAAGCTGGTTGATTGGGGTACTGGCGCTGCTGGGGGGCGCTGGCTTGGCATGGGGGCAGAAGCCGCCGCTGCTGGCGGAGAAGGATGTCGCGGCGCTGGCCAATGAGCTGAGCGGGGAGACGGCCAAACGGAATCTGGAGGGGATTGCGCGGTTCCACCGGCAGCGCGGGTCGAAGGGGTTCCATGAGGCGGCGGAGCTGGTAGCGGAACGGCTGCGGGCCTATCGGTTGAGCGATGTAGCGATTCTGCAGTTTCCGGCCGACGGAAAGATTTTCTATGGGACGCAGCGGTCGCGGCCGGCTTGGGATGTCGATGCTGGAGAGCTAGGAGAGATATTCGCTAGCGCAGAGTGTAAGCGGGCCGAGAAAAAGTTTGCTGAAGAACATCCCGATTCCAGCGGATATTCCTGTGGACTCGCTGGAGTCGAGGAAAGGTCAATTGCGAGCTATGACGCGGAGCCTGTGGTGCTGGCCGAGGACAGCGAGTTCCCCGGCGCAGCTACGGAACTGGTGGATGCAGGCGAAGGAACGAAGGAGAGCGACTACGCGGGAAAAGATGTGAAGGGAAAGATTGTCCTGGTGAGCGCGCAGCCGGGGACGGTACAGGACCTCGCGGTCGGCAAATTTGGCGCGGCGGGAATTGTGAGCTATGCGCAGAATCAGAAGACGGCTTGGTGGGGCGAGAATCAGGACGCGATTCGCTGGGGGCATCTGGAGACATTTTCGCCGAACAAGACGTTTGCGTTCATGGTGTCGCCGAAGACGGCGCACGGATTTCAAGCTCGGCTGGCAAAGGGCGAGCAGATCACGCTGCATGCGGTCGTGAAGGCGGGGAAGCATCCGGGAAATTATGAAGTTGTGACGGCGACCATTCCGGGAGCCGATCCAAAATTGCAGCGTGAAGAGATTGCGTTTTCGTGCCACTTAGATCACCAACGGCCGGGCGCGAATGACAATGCTAGCGGGTGCGCCACGATTCTGGAAGTGGCGCGGACGCTGCAGAAGCTCATTTCTGAAGGCAAGCTGGAGCGCCCGGCGCGTAGCATCCGATTTATCTTTCCCCCAGAAATCGAAGGGACCATGGCGCTGCTCGATGGCCAACCGGAATTCGCCAAGCGGATCAAAGCGGTGATTCACATGGACATGGTGGGAGGGGGGCCGGAGACCAAGGCGGTGTTTCATGTGACGCGGGGGCCGATGAGCTTGCCGAGTTTTGTGCATGATGTGGCGTGGGCGTTCGCGAAGTTTGTGAACGAGCAATCGTACCGGTTTGCGGCAACTGGGAAAGCTGAGTATCCCCTGGTGGCGCCGGAGGGCGGCAAGGAGCCGCTGCGCGCGGAGTTTTCGGCGTACACGATGGGCAGCGACCATGATGTGTATCAGGATTCGTCGTTCGGGATTCCGGCGATTTACTTGAACGACTGGCCGGACCGGTTCATTCATACCAGTTTTGATTCGACGGCGAATATTGATCCGACGAAGCTGAAACGGGCGGCGTTTATTGGCGCGGCCGGCGGGTATTTTCTGGCCAAGATGAATGCCCCGGATTACCCGGCGCTGATGGAGGCGGTAAAGACGAATCAGTATGTGCGGAGCGAGCAGGCGTTAGGTAGGGCAGCCCAGGTGCCGGACGAAGAACGTAAAAAGCTGCTCGGCGAATTTGTGCGCTCGGAACAGCAGATTGCTGTAGCGATCGACAAGGTCATTCCGATTTCGCTGCGCGGAGAACAGACGCGGCCACCGGTTCCCGTAGAAGAGATTTCGCTTCAGCAACTACTCAGGAGCGCAAATACTGCGGGTGACGGGAAGCCGTACTGGAAGCGGAGGCCAGAGCCGCGAGGGCCGCTGGCAGTGTTTGGCTACGACTACTTTGCGGACCATGCGAAGGCAGCGGGAATCGCGACACCGAAATTGTTGAGCTACGAGGGGCTGTGGGGCGGCGGGGAAGAGTATGCGTATGAGGTACTGAATTTTGCGGATGGCCAACACGGCGCTCAGGGGATCCGGGATGCGGTCTCTGCGGAGTATGGGCCGGTGCCCTTGGAGCTAGTGGTGGAGTATTTGCAGGCGCTCGAGACGATTGGGGTGGTGGAGCTGGTGAAGTAGGTTCTTGCAAAGATAGGGAGTACACGGCCAGGGCCCGCAGGTGATGTGAAGCGGTTAACACCGTAGAAGGCGGGGGTTTAGCTCCCGCACTCCAAAAAAGGCGCAAAGTTCGGTATATTCGGCGGGGCGAAAAAATGGACAAACCAACGCGTAGAGATGTGCTGAAGACGGCATTGGCGGGAGCAGGGATGGCTTCGATTCCTGCGGCCGCTTCGATCAGAGGAGGGGCTTCGGTGTGGCCGGTGGGCGATGAGCCGGTCAAGCGCAAGGGCAACATCAAGCAGTCGGTGTCGCGCTGGTGCTACCAGAAGATTCCGCTGGAGCAGTTGTGCGAATACGGCGTAGGAATCGGGCTGAAGGCGATTGATCTGCTGGAAGAGAAAGAGTGGGAAGTGCCGCGCCATTATGGGCTGATTTGCAGTATGGGCTACGGCGGCGGCGGCGACATCCCGAATGCGATGAACCGCACCGACAATCACGCGAAGATTGAAGAAGCGTTCCGCAAGTCGATTCCGGCGGCGGCGAAGTTGGGCGTACCGAACGTGATTACGTTTTCCGGCAACCGGCGCGGCATGGCCGACGACGAGGGCGCGAAGAATACCATCATCGGCTTGAACCGAGTGAAGAAAATTGCCGAAGACAACGGGGTGACCATCTGCCTGGAATTGCTGAACAGCAAAGTGGATCATCACGACTACATGTGCGACCACTCAGCGTGGGGATTGAAAGTGGTGCAGGAAGTGAATTCGCCGAACGTGAAGCTGCTTTACGACATCTATCACATGCAAATCATGGAAGGCGATCTGGTGGCGACCATTCAGAAAAATATTCAGTGGATGGGACACTTCCACACCGGCGGCGTGCCCGGGCGGCATGAGCTGGACGGCACCCAGGAAGTGCAGTGGGACGGGGTGATGCGTGGGATTGCGGCGACGCCTTATAAAGGATATGTCGCGCATGAATTTGTGCCGAAGCGGGATCCGCTGACGTCGCTGCGCGAAGCGGTTGACCTTTGCGATGTGTAGATTGCAATCAGGGCTCTCGCAGAAGAAACGAGCAATTCCTCAGGGGCTAAAGCCCCCACGCTCCGATACACTTTTACGGCACGGCTGAGGCCGTGCCCTGACACGGAGACAGCAGAGTCGGCGCGATACTAAAGCTGTAAGGACCTCCCGTTGAAAAGCTAAAGGCTTGCGCGGAGAACAGCTGAATGACTGAAAATCCTTCCGGTGCTCCTGCGGCGATACCACAAAACTGGCGGCTTGGCTTCTGGAGCCTGATCGTCACGCAGTTTCAGGGCGCGTTCAACGACAACGGGCTGAAATTTTTCGTCATCTATCTGATCCTCGGGCAGAACCCTCCCCAAGACAGACTAGACTTGGGCGTTTTTCTGATCGGCATCTTGTTCGCGGTTCCCTTCCTGTTGTTTTCGATGACCGGCGGATATTTTGCGGACCGCTACAGCAAACGGTCGGTGACGATCGGCACGAAGGTTTTCGAAGCGGGAGCGATGCTGTTCGCGATTGCCGCGTTCGCGAGCGGGAATGCATATCTGGCATATGCGGTGATATTCCTGGCTAGCACGCAAGCCGCGGTGTTCGGGCCGTCGAAGTACGGCTTGCTGCCAGAGCTGTTGCCAGCGGAGTTGCTGTCTTGGGGCAATGGGATTCTGGAACTGACGACGTTCATCGCGATCATTTCGGGAACCGTGTTTGGCGGGAAGCTGGCGGAGAAGTTCGAGAGCTCGCCGACCATCGCCGCGCTGATTTTTGCCGGGTGCACGCTGCTTGGGCTGGGCACGAGTTTTCTGATTTCGCGGGTGCCGGCGGGCGACCCGCTGAAGAAGTTCCGCTTCAATTTGTTCGGAGACCTGGGCGCGCAATGGCGGCTGATTCGTCCAGACCGGTCGCTGAAGCTGGCGGTCGTCGGGAATACATACTTCTGGGGGCTGGGCGCTCTGTTGCAGTTCGTCATTGTTTTTTACGGGCGCGAGATACTGCATCTGGACGAAACACGCGGGACTTACCTGCAGGCGGCGCTGGCGATTGGAATCGGCGTGGGCAGTTTTGCCGCGGGATATTTTTCGGGCGGAAAGATTGAAATTGGGCTGATTCCGCTGGGTGCGATCGGCATGGCGGCGTTCGCGCTGGTGCTGGCGATTCCGGGCCTGTCGTTTTTCGAGGTACTTGGATTGCTCACCGCGTTGGGCTTCGCGGGCGGATTTTTTGTAGTGCCGATCAACGCGCTGATCCAGCACCGACCGGACGAATCGAAAAAAGGCAGCGTGATCGCATGCGCGAACTGGCTGTCGTTTGTGGGCGTGCTGCTGGCGTCGGCGATCTATTCGGGATTCACGCACTATTACCACGTAGGGCTGCGGTCGTTTTTCTGGGCGACGGCGATTACTTCGCTGGGAGCGGCGATTTATACGGTGCTGCTGCTGCCGGATGCGCTGTTGCGGCTGCTGCTGTGGTTCGCCACCGCCACTTTGTACCGGCTGGACATTGCCGGAGCGGAGCACGTGCCGGCGCGGGGCGGAGCGCTGCTGGTGCCGAATCACGCTTCGATCGTGGATGCGGCGCTCGTGATTGCGGCGACGGATCGGCCGGTGCGGTTTTTGATGTTCAAGGACATTTATGAGCATCCGCTGATCAAGCCGTTTGCGAAAACGCTGGGGGTGATTCCGATTTCGTCGAATCAGGGGCCGCGGGAAATGATTCATTCGTTGCGGGAGGCGGCGCGTGCGCTGCAGGAAGGCGAACTGGTCTGCATTTTCCCCGAAGGGCAGATGACGCGCATTGGGCAGATGATGCCGTTTCGTCCGGGAATGGAACGGATCTTGAAGGGACTGGAAGTGCCGGTGATTCCGGTGCACATTGACGGCATCTGGGGCTCGATTTTCAGTTTTTCGGGCGGGAAGTTTTTCTGGAAGCTGCCGCGGCGTATTCCGTATCCGGTGCGGGTGACGTTTGGCGCGCCACTGCCGGCAACGGTGACCGCGCCCGAAGCGCGCCAGGCGGTGCTGGAGCTTGGCGCGGATGCATTTGAGCGGCGCAAGCGGCTGATGAAAACGATTCACCGATCGTTTCTGCAGACTGCGCGGCGGCATCCGCTGCGGTTTGCCATGGCCGATTTTCGTACACCACAGCTGAACTTTTTCTCGGCGTTGACCCGGACGATTTTGCTGGCGCGGCGGCTGCGGACGGTGTGGTCCGGACAGAAGACGGTCGGCGTGCTCCTGCCGACTTCCATTGGCGGAGCGCTGGTGAATCTGGCGGCGATGTTCGCGGGAAAAGTGCCGGTCAATCTGAACTACACCGCTTCGGACGCGGTGGTGGAGGCTTGCGGGCAACAGAGTGGATTGGCCACGACCGTGACGTCGCGCGCTTTTTTGGAGAAAGTGAAGATTCAGCCGCCGGGGAAAGTGATTTATCTGGAAGACCTTGCCGAAAAGCCGGGCTTCGGCGAAAAGCTGGCAGCGTTTTTCGCGGCGACCTGTTTTCCCGCGAGTGCCGTGGAGAAGTTGGCGGGAGCGGAGCGCCGGGCAGGCCTGGACGATCTGGCCACGATCATTTTTTCCAGCGGATCGACAGGCGATCCGAAGGGCGTGCTATTGACGCATTACAACGTCGCTTCGAACGTCGAGCAGCTGAATCAGGTCTTCATGCTGCACAAAGACGACCGGATTCTGGGGATTCTGCCGTTTTTTCATTCGTTCGGATTTACCGGAACGCTGTGCCTGACCAGTGCGGTCGGAATTGGCGTGGTATATCACCCGAGTCCGCTGGACGCGCGGGGGATTGGCGCGCTGGTGGAAAAGTACAAGGTAACGTTCCTGCTGGCGACGCCGACCTTTTTGCGTGCATACACGAAACGCTGCACGCCGGAGCAGTTTGGCAGCTTGCGGTTTGTGATTGCGGGTGCGGAAAAATTACCGGATCAAGTTTCGCTGGCGTTCGAGGATCATTTTGGCATCCGGCCGCTGGAAGGTTACGGGTGCACGGAGTGTTCGCCGGTGGTGGCGGTGAATACGATGGATTTTCGCGCGGCGTCGTTCCGGCAAGTAGGCGCAAAACGCGGAAGCATCGGGCATCCGCTGCCGGGAGTGGTGCTGCGCGTTGTTGATCCCGAATCCCAGGCCGTACAGGCGATAGATCAATCGGGATTGCTGCTGGTGCGCGGGCCCAATGTCATGCGGGGCTACCTGAACAAGCCGGAAAAAACGGCAGAAGTGCTGCGCGAAGGGTGGTACAACACGGGCGACATTGCCACGATTGATGCGGACGGATTCGTGCGCATTACCGACCGATTGAGCCGCTTCAGCAAGATCGGCGGCGAGATGGTCCCACACATCAAAGTTGAAGAGAAATTGCAGGAGCTGGCCGCAGCGGCGGAGCAAGTGTTTGCGGTGACCGCGGTGCCGGATGAAAAAAAAGGCGAGCGCCTGATTGTGCTGCATACGCTAAACGAAGAGGCGCTAAGCGAAATTCTGGCGCGCTTTGCCGAGACCGATTTGCCAGCCCTCTGGAAGCCGCGCGCGGACCAGTTCCGGCGGATTGAAGCGATGCCCTATCTGGGGACGGGCAAGCTCGATTTGCGGCGCCTGAAAGAACTGGGACTTGCCGTTGTGCAGGACGAGTCGTGAAACGCGGGCTGGCGGTCAGAATCCTAATCACAGTTGCGTCGCTGGCACTGTGGTTCTGGACGCAATCGCTGCTGGGATCGCGCCCTCGATCGAGCGAGCCGATCGGTGATGGCCTGCACCGGCTGACCGCGCCGGTGAATAGCTATCTGCACAATTCGCCGAAAGCGGCGGACGCGCTGCTGATCCTAAGCTCCGCGCTCGTCGATGCGCTGGGGATTTTCCTGCTGTGCCGCTGGATTTTTGCCGGCAGCCTGCGTCCGTTCCTGGGACTGGCGATGCTGCTGGTCCTGCGCCAGTTCATGCAGGCGCTGTGTACACTGCCGCCGCCGGTGGGCATGATCTGGCACTATCCGGGCGTGCCGTCGTTTCTGGTGACGTACGACGTCGCCAATGATTTTTTTTTCAGCGGGCACACGGCCATCGCGGTGTTTGGCGCGACCGAGCTGATGCGCTGGCAGCAAAAGTGGTTGAGTGCGCTGGCAGTCTGCGTCGTGGCGTTTGAGATTGCCGCGGTGCTGGTGCTGCGCGCGCACTACACGATGGACATTTTCGCCGGTGCGCTGGCGGCGTTGTGGGTGGCGCAGATCTGTGGGCCAATCCCTGGTTCTGCGCCAACGGGGTCGGACCCGCACTGAGGGGTGTTGAACGGCGTGTGCTAGCATCGAAGCTGCGCGTACGGATGGCATGCGCAGCGCGGAACGGATGAAAAGCGAATGAAAGCGTTGCGGAAGACGCGGGCGGCGCGGGGGTTGTCGCTGGAGACGGCAGCGGTGCCGGCGATAGGTTCCGCGGATGTATTGGTGAGAGTGAAAGCGGCGTCGATCTGCGGCACGGATTTGCACATCTATGGATGGGACCGTTGGTCCCAGGGGCGCATCAAGCCGCCGGTAACGCTGGGGCACGAATTTTGCGGGGTGGTGGAACGCGTTGGCGACGAAGTGCAGGCGGTAGAATCCGGCGATTTTGTCAGCGCGGAAATGCATGTGAATTGCGGGCACTGCCACCAGTGCCGGGTGGGCGAAGCGCACATCTGCCCGAACGTGAAAATTATCGGGATCGATCAGGACGGCGCCTTCGCAGAGCTGGTGAAAATTCCAGCATCGAACATCATTAGGCTGGATCCCGCGATTCCGGAGCGCTACGCCGCGATTCTCGATCCGTTGGGGAATGCGGTGCACACGGTGCTGGCCGGGCAGATCGCCGGGCAGACCGCGCTGGTGACGGGTTGCGGACCGATTGGGTTGATGGCGATTGCCGTTGCCAAGGCCTGTGGCAGTTCGATGGTGTTGGCGACAGAAACGAATGAACACCGTCGCGCGCTGGCGAAAAAGATGGGTGCGGACGCAGTGCTGAACCCCGCGGCGGAAGACGCGGTCGCCAGGATCCTGGGCGAAACCGGCGGCACGGGTGTGGATGTATTGTTGGAGATGAGCGGAAATCCAACTGCAATTCAGCAGGGGTTCAAAGCCTTGCGCGCAGGCGGCCGTGCGTCACTGTTGGGCATTCCCACTGAAAATGTGCCGCTGGACCTGGTAAACGATGTGATCTTCAAGGGTGCAACGGTGCAAGGAATCTACGGCCGACGCATGTATGAAACCTGGGTGCAGATGACCGCGTTGCTGAAAGCCGGCCGGCTGAATCTGGAGCCGCTGTTCGGGGAGCGCGTGAAGCTCGAACAGTTCGAAGATGCCTTTAGCAAACTGCAGGGCGGACTGGCAGGGAAAATCTTGATGTACCCGAATGGTTTGGGCTGAAAGGCAAAGACTCAGCACCGAGGACACCGCAGCAGAAAACGCAGAGTTCAGGAGAGATTGCAGGCTCAGCGGAGCCAGCGCCCGTTGAGTTGATTTGCGGCCGGACCCGCGAAAGAGCACAATGATTTTTAGCCCCGCCGCTCGAAACCACTAAGCCCCAAAGGAGCAATGACCATGTCCGAGTCTGCTGCGCTAACCATCCGGCAGAATCCCTTGCAATATGTAAGCGATCAGATGAAGGAGCTGCGCGAGAAAGGTGTGGCGCCGGGTTTGCGGGTGCTGGAAGGCGAACAGAAGCCGGTGTGCATTTTCGACGGGCGAGAAGTCATCAACCTGGCGTCGAACAACTACCTCGGGCTGACGACCCACAAGGCATTGCGGAAAGCGGCGGTGGAGGCGACGAAAAAGCTGGGCGCGGGAGCGGGAGCGGTGCGCACCATCGCGGGCACGATGCAGCTGCACATGCAACTGGAAGAGCAGATCGCCAGGTTCAAAAACGTGGAAGCGTGCGTGGTGTTTCAGAGCGGATTTACGGCGAACGCGGGAACGGTTTCCGCAGTACTGGGCAAGGAAGACTTAATTATTTCGGATGAGTTGAACCATGCTTCCATTATCGACGGCGCTCGTCTTTCGCGCGCCGCTATCAAGGTTTTCAAGCACAAGGATGTGAAGGATTGCGAACGGATCCTGCAGGAGCACGCGACTTTCCCTGGAAAGAAATTGATCATCAGCGACGGTGTATTTTCCATGGACGGCGACATCGCGCCGCTGCTGGAACTATGTGACCTGGCGGAAAAATACAACTGCATCATGATGGTGGACGACGCGCACGCGAGCGGCGTGCTGGGACGCGGCGGGCGGGGCACCATTGATCATTGGAATTGTCACGGGCGGGTGCATATTCAGGTCGGTACCCTCAGCAAAGCGATCGGCGTGATGGGCGGCTACGTATGCGGATCGCGCGACCTGATCGATTTTTTGTATTTGCGGGCGCGGCCGTTTCTGTTCTCCACTTCGCATACGCCGGCGACCGCGGCGGCATGCATGGCCGCGTTTACGCTGCTCGATTCACCGGAAGGGGAAAAGCTGGTAAGAAAACTTTGGTCGAATACCAAGGTATTCAAGCGCGAATTGAAGAAGCGCGGTTTCCAATTCAAGGGCAGCGAAACGCCGATTGTGCCGATCCATGTGGGCGACGCTGCAAAGGCGTTCGAGTTTTCGCGAAAGCTGTTCGAAGCGGGCGTGTTTGCTCCCGCGGTCGGCTATCCAACCGTCGCCGAAGGCCGCGCCCGGTTACGCGCGATTCCGAGCGCCGCACACAAGAAAGACCAGCTGGTGAAAGCGGCCGACATTCTGGCGGAAGTGGCGAAACCACTGGGAATTATCAACTGAATCTTTAAGCACCCGCCGTTCTCGCCGTACTAGACATCAGTCTCTCGGCGCGGAATACGCGGCCGCTCGGTAAAAGGTTCGGCAGACTGGGTCAAACCTACACAGCCACGCGTTTACAGCGGACCCCTTTAAGGGACATCAAGGCCAATCAAATCAATCCGATAGAGCCATGGTACTCGGGGTGCTGCTTAAGGGATGCAAAGCCAAAACAGGCCCGGAGCGAACGACAAGTGGAACTGAAGAATTGGAAAGATCCACGGGAGGATTTGGGAAATGGCACGAACAATGACAATTTTAACGGCGGCGCTTTTCGCGTTGAGTTCCGGCGCGATGGCGCAATCCCGGCAGACCGGAGCGCAAGCCGGAGCCGGCGCGAATGCGCAAGCTGGAGTCCAGGCCGGACGCGCATCGGCGCAAACTTCTAGCGATGCGAACGCGAATGCTTCGGGAAAGCAGTCTGAACCAGAAGGAGCACTGGCCGCGGGAACCGCGTTGAATGCGGAATTGGATCATAGTATTGACTCGAAAAAAGCCAAGGCCGGGGACTCGATTACGGCGCGAACCACCGAGGCCGTAAAAGAGAACGGCAAAACGGTAATTCCGAAAGGCAGCAAGCTCGTTGGGCACGTTACCAAAGCGAGTGCGAAGGCCAACGGAGATGCGGAGTCCATGCTGGCGGTGCAGTTTGATCACGCGATTCTGAAGGGTGGCCGCGAGGTGCCGCTGCAAGCCTCGATCCAGGCCTTAGCCGCAGCGCAAGGCGCAGCTGCGGCAGCCGTAGGCGGAGATGATCTGCAGCCGATGCCGAACGCCGGTGGCGGCGCGATGGGCGCAGGCGCAGGACGCGGCGCCGGAGCAGCTGGCGGCGTCGGGAGCACCGTTGGCGCGGCGGCCGGCGCGGCCCAACGGACGACAGCAGGAGTGACAGGAGCAGCGGGCTCCACAGTGAACGGAGCTGGGAATGTGGCTGGCGGAGCCGGAACCGGCTTGGGTGCAGGAGGCCAGTTGATTGCGACGAGCCGAGGGGTATTCGGGATGAGCGGTCTGGCGCTCAACAGCAACGCCAACAGTTCGGTCGAGGGCTCAGTGATTTCATCGGCCGGAAAAAATGTTCATTTGGATAGTGGCACGCGGCTGCTGCTGGTGACGCAGGCCGCGACGTCAGCTTCCGCGCAACGCTAAGGCGAATTTCAGCTTAGTCGAGGGAAATTCCCGGTGGCCCAGGCTGCCGGGAATTTTTTATCCAGAACGCGCCGGGAATCGGCAGCGCTCTCAAGGGGTTTCCGCGATGGGGCGCAGCGCGTTTGTTATACTCGCGCAGTGAATTCCGAGCAAAAAAAACTGTTTCTGTTTGACGCGATGGCCCACGTTTACCGGGCGTTCTATGCGCCGATGATGCGCATGAGCGGTCCGGACGGGCTGCCGACCAAGGTGCCGTTTCTTTTCGCAAATATTGTGCGCCGGGTCCTCAAAGACTACCGGCCGGATTATCTGGGAATTGTGTTTGATCCGCCGGGTGCCACCTTCCGCGACAAACTGTTTGAAAAATACAAAGCGCAGCGCCAGCCGATGCCGGACGAGATGAAAATTCAGCTGCCGTACGTGAAACGGCTATGCCAGGCGATGCGGCTGCCGGTGCTGGAAGTAAAGGGCTACGAAGCGGACGATGTGATCGGCACGATGGCGGTAAAAGGGGCCAAGAGCGGGCTGAACGTGCTGATCGTTTCCAACGACAAGGACATGATGCAGCTGGTCGGCAAGAATGTCCGCACGCTGCGCACGGGTTCAGGCGGAGCGAAGGCCGACGTGATTGTGGATGAAAAACGGGTGGAAGAGATTCTGGGTGTGCCGCCGGAACGGGTGATTGACCTGATGGCGCTGATGGGCGACACGGTGGACAACATTCCAGGCGCAAAGGGGATCGGAGAAAAGGGTGCAGCAGAGTTGATTCAGAAGTACGGCCAAGTGGAAAACGCGCTGCAGCACGCCGAAGAGGTTTCCAACAAACGATACCGGGAGGCGCTGCAGCAGCAGCGAGAACAGGTGCTGATGTCGAAGCAGCTGGCGACGATCGCGACCGATGCGCCGGTGGAGGTGGATCTCGATGCGCTGGAGATGCAGGCGCCGGATACGGCTGCCCTGGCTGTGCTGTACCGGGAGCTCGGATTCAGCTCGCTGCTGAAAGAACTGGGAAGCGAAGCGATTACGGCGTCGGCCCCGCAGAGTGCGGAAACTCAGACCAAAGATTACGCGCAGTTTGCAAACGCGGAGTTCAAGGAATGGTTGAAGAAACTGCCGGCAGAAAAGCCGCTGGCTATCTGGCTGAACCTGGATTCATCCGGACGGGAGAGCGAGGGATTCGGGACCAAGGTGACGGGGATCGAAGTGTCGTCCGAGGCCGGCGAGGGGCGAGCCATCGGCGTGGATGAAAACGGCGAAGCGCTGAAAGCTCTGGAACCTGTGTTGAAGGATCCGAAACGATCGAAGATCGTGCACGACCCGAAGTTATTGCAACTGATGCTGGGCGAAACGGCAGGAATCGAACATGCTACGCAGGTGTATTCCTACCTGTTGCGGCCGACGACCGGGAGGCACGATCTTGCGGACGTGATGTTTCGGCAGTTCAACGAGCCGCTTGGCGGCGGAGCGGGAGAACGAGCCGACGGCCTGCAACGACTGGCGCCGGTTCTGCGCAAGCACGTGGAAGAGCAGAAGCTTGTTGAAGTCTTCGAAAAGATTGATCTGCCAGTGGCGAAGGTATTGGCGGAGATGGAACGCGCGGGGGTGCGCGTTGATCCGAAGGCGCTGGAGAAGATGTCCGCGTCAATGGAAAAGGAAGTTCGAAGGCTGGAGCAAGAAATTTGCCAACTGGCCGGCACTGAATTCAACGTAAATTCGCCGACGCAGCTGGCGGAGGTCCTTTTCGACAAGCTGAACCTGGAGCCGGCGGCGAGACGCGGCAAAACGAAATCGCGCTCGACCGCCGCGGAAGTGCTGGAAGAGCTGAGCGGGCGGCATCCTTTGCCGGCGAAAGTGATCGAGTTCCGTGAGTTTTCAAAGCTGAAGTCGACCTATGTGGACGCGCTGCCGAGGCTGATTCGTCCGGAGACGGGGCGGCTGCACACCAGTTACAACCAGACCGGAACAGCGACGGGGCGGCTGAGTTCAAGTGATCCGAATCTGCAGAACATTCCGATTCGGACTGCGTTGGGACGTGAGATTCGCGCAGCGTTTGTGGCCGAGCCGGGAAAAATTCTGTTGTCGGCAGACTATTCGCAGATTGAACTGCGAGTGATGGCGCATTTTTCAAAAGATCCGGTGCTCTTAGAGGCGTTCCGCAACGGCGAGGACATTCATGCGCGTACGGCGCAGGAAGTGTTCGGCGTCGGTCCGCTGGGCCAGACCGCAGAGCACCGGCGGGCGGCGAAGGCCATCAACTTCGGAATCATATATGGATTGTCGGCGTTTGGCTTGGCGCAGCAACTAGGGATCGAGCAGAAAGAGGCGGCAAAATTCATTGCCGGGTATTTTGCGCGCTACCAGGGCGTGAAGGGGTATCTGGACAGGGTGCTCGCCGAAACGCGGCAGAGCAGCGAGACCCGGACGTTGTTTGGACGCGTGCGGCCGATTCCGGAGATCACTTCGCCGCAGGTGCAGCTACGCAATTTTGCCGAGCGTACGGCCCTGAATTCACCGCTACAAGGAACCGCGGCGGACCTGATCAAGCTGGCGATGATTGCGATTGCGGGGAGGCTGCGGAAAGAAAAACTGAAATCGCAGATGATTCTGCAAGTGCATGATGAATTGCTTTTTGAAGCGCCGGAAAAGGAACAGAAGGCACTGGAAGGACTGGTGCGGGAAGAGATGGAGGGCGTCTACAAGCTGGCAGTTCCGCTGGTGGTGGAGATTGGAACGGGTCCGAATTGGCGGGACCTGGACTAATTGTGAGGGTGATGCCTATTCAACGGTGATGCGAATCACGGGCACACCGGGCCGCTTGGGTGTATGCTCCACGCCTAAGGGAGCAGGAGACCGGACGCGGAAGGGTACCGGGCGACACCACGGCCGCCCTTAGCGAGTGGTTCAATCCGCGACTTGGCAAGTCCTCAGCACGGTTTCCTGGGGAGGCCAACATGAGTGGAAAACTCCAAATTCTTGGCACGTGTGTGTTGATTGGAATTACCGGCTGGTTGGTGCGGCGAGATCCGGCGCAAGAGAAACCGAAAGATAAGCCCGCCGAAGCCGCGCAGGAGAAAGCGAAAGATGGGCCAGCCGCTACCGCTGAACCGGCGCCAGCGCCGCCTGCGGCCGGGAAGAAGAATCCGGTAAAAGCTACTGCCGAAGTCCTCAGCGAAGCGAAGAAAATCTATGGGTATGACTGTGCGATGTGCCACGGAGACAGCGGAGACGGCAAGGGCGATCTGGCGGATTCGATGAAGTTGACGATGAAAAACTGGCAAGAACATGGCGCAGTCGAACAGATGGAAGACCAGGCGATCTACGATCTAATCGTGAAAGGCAAAGACAAAATGGTGGGCGAAGGCGACCGCCTGGCGCCGGCCAAGGTTTGGGGGCTGGTTCACTACGTGAAGTCGCTGGGGAAGAAAAAGAGTTCGTAAGGGTACTGCAGCTGGGTTGCAAGCCTGCCAAGCCAGTGCGGCGTGCTGCGCGCCGACGTAGAATTAAGATGCTCCGCCGATAGGGGGAAGAATGCAGCATTCTCCGCAGTTTCTGAAACTGGTGAACGAATCGAAGAAACGGGTGCAGGAGACCAGCGTCGCCGATGTGAGGCGGCGTATGGACGCTGGCGAGAAATTCCTGCTGGTGGATGTGCGGGAGGACCACGAGTGGGGCAACGGCCATCTGCCGGGCGCGGTACACATCGGGCGCGGGATCATCGAACGAGATGTTGAAACCAAGGTGCCGGATACGTCCACTCGAGTGATTTTGTATTGCGGGGGAGGGTTCCGCTCGGCGCTGGCAGCCGATAGCTTGCAGAAGATGGGCTACACAAACGTGGAGTCCATGGACGGCGGATGGCGAGGCTGGCTGGCCGCCGGATTGCCGACTGCCAAAGACTAAGACCCGCTAAATTCGGACGCGTCAAACGAGCTGGGGAAAAACAGGTTGGGCTAGTGTCTGGAATCCGGTCTTCACCCGGCTTCGGTCGAATGAACGGAGAGAACTGGGCGGGTCTGCTAGAATCGCGGTGCAATGGCGGAACCCAAAGAGCTGCGGATTCTGGTGCCGGGTTCCGGCGAAGTGTCGGCGGTCCTGGAGCGGCCTGACAATTTTCAGTTCCTGGTGCTTCTAGCACATGGCGCGGGAGCAGGAATGCACCATCCGTTTTTGCGGGCGCTATCGAACGAACTGAATCTCCTGGGAATTGCAACGCTGCGCTATCAGTTTCCGTACATGGAGAAACGGCGGGGAGCGCCGGATCGTCCGCCGGTGCTGACGGCTACGGTGGCTGCGGCGGCGCGCGAGGCCGAGAAATTGGCCGATGGGCAGACTCTGTTCGCGGGCGGAAAGTCCATGGGCGGGCGAATGACTTCGCAAGCCGCAGCACAGGGAATGCTGGAAGCGGTTCGAGGACTAGTGTTTTTCGGCTTTCCGCTGCATCCACCGGGCAATCCGGGAACAAAACGAGCGGAGCATCTGGCGCAAGTCAGCCAGCCGATGCTTTTTCTGCAAGGGACGCGGGATACGTTCGCCGATCTGAAGTTGCTACGGCCGGTGTCGAAGAAGCTTGGATCGCGGGCGATCTTACATATCGTCGAGACGGCGGACCACTCCTTTCACGTGCTCAAGAGTTCTGGAAAAAGCGATGCGGAAGTCTTGCGGGAATTGGCAGTGACGACTTCGGACTGGGCCAAAGTTGTGGTGGCAGGTCGTTAGACCGTTCATTGCCGGGTGCCGCTGAGGGCGGGTCACACGAGGTGCGGATGAGCTTTCGACAGCGCTTGGCAGAAGTGCGGACGGGGTTCGAGCGGCCATTCTGGGTGGCCAACACCAGCGAGATTTTTGAACGCTTGGCGTACTACGGCTCGTTCGCGTCGCTGGCGAACTATCTGCGCGAGACGCTGAGCTTTCCGACCGAGCAGACTGGAACGCTGACCGGAATTTTTGGAGGCGCGGTCTGGTTCATGGCGATTTTCGGCGGCGCTATCGCGGACAAGTTAGGCTTCCGCCGTGCGCTGTCTTTGGCTTATCTGATTCTGTCTGGTGCTTATTTCCTGCTTGGTTCGATCGGTGCGAGGTGGCTCTGGCCCTTGCGAAACGCTGTGCCACTAAGTCTGTTTGTCGGTTTCATTCTGATTTTGCCAGCATTGGGAATCGCACTGGTAAAGCCGTCCGTAGTCGGCACCACGGCTAGAGCCTCGCGGGAGAATGTGCGGTCGCTGGGCTTTTCGATTTACTACACGATGGTAAACATAGGTGGATTGCTGGGACCGTTTGCGGGGTCGCTGGCCAAGCGCTACTTGGGTGCGGGAAAAATCTTTTTGATCGCGGCGGCAGCCGTATTTGCAATGTTCTTTTTCGTGTTAGCGTTCTTCCGTGAACCGAAAAGGGCCGACGCCGCGCCCGTTCCCAGCATCGGGGAAACTTTGCGGAATTTCGGAACGGTGCTGGGCAATCCGAGGTTCATGCTGTTCTTGCTGATTTTCACCGGCTACTGGATCGTCTTCTGGCAGCAGTGGATTGTCATGCCGGTGTATTTGCACGAGTATGTGGGGAAGAATATCGACGTCGAACGGATTCTGATGACCGACGGAGCCATCGTCATCGCCTGCACCATTTTGGTGAATTACCTCACAAAGAGGATTCCAGCCTTCAGCGCGATCATTCTGGGCACGTTCATTACCGGGATTTCGTGGCTGATTCTTGGCGTTTGGCGGTCGGTGTGGGGAGCGATAGCGGCAATTGCGGTTTTGGCGATCGGTGAAATCGTTCATCAGCCGCGCTACTACGAGTACGTTTCGCGGCTCGCGCCAGTGGAACAACAGGGTACCTACATGGGTTTTGCGTTTTTGCCGCTTGGAATCGGTTCACTTCTAGGCGGATGGTTCGGCGGTAAAGTGCTGCACTATTTCGGCGAAGTGACCAACCGCCCGCAACGGACATGGTTCGTAATCACGGGCGTCGGAGTTGCCACAACCATCCTGCTATGGATCTACGACCGGCTGGTGAAGCCCGGCACAGCCCGTGCGAGCTGAATTGCGCTAGTTGACCATACGCCGCAGGGAGTCCAGTGCCTGGCGGGCAAGTGCGTAGCGGGGCTCGATGTCGAGCGCTTCTTGAAATGAAGTCATGGCCTGGGTGTACATCTCTTTGCCGAGATAAGCGCGACCCAAATTGTAATAGGGGAAATGGCGCGGTTCGTAACGCTTGGCATTAATCGCCTGCTGCAGCCACGGAATGGCCTGATCGAAATTGCCCTGCTCGATCATGTAAGCGCCAATGTCGTTGTAAGGATTGCCGAATTCCGGATCAATTTCGATGGCCCGGCGGCACTCCGTGATGGCGTCGTCGAGCTTGCCCTGGAAGTGGTAAGTCCAGCCCAAGAAGGTGTGCGCTTCGGCTGTAGGATGGAGGTCCAAAGAAGACTGATAGAGTTCGACTGCTCGCTCGTAGTCGCCTTCCATCTGGGCCTGATACGCATCCTGCAGGGCTTCCCACGCCTGAGTAAGGGTCTCCGTGTTCATGGCGGTATTGTGAGTGGCGGCCGCGCCGGAGGCTACGGTACGGAAGTCCCAATGGTTCCCAAAGAGAACCTGTACCTTTTGGCCGTTTTGGGCAGGCAAGGACAGGTAGGCGATTCCAGAGCGGTCGCCGCCGGGGCCAGGAAAAATTGGAATTTCGTGCATCAAACAGAGAGAATATGGGTTGAAAGAATGTTGGAAGAACAGGGGGAGGAACCGTGAACCGGATTTCGGCAAAGACTGGCGGCAAATCTTGGGCCGTTTTGGGAGTCGCTGTTTTGGGCGTTTCGTTAGGGATCACCGGTGTGGCCCTGGCACAGACCAAGAGCGCAGCAAAGAAGACCACGGGAAAGGACCCGGCGGCAGTTGCCCGCGGTAAGGATCTGTTCCAAGAAAAATGTGCTACCTGTCACTACGATACCAGCGACGCGAAGAAAATCGGCCCTGGGCTGAAGGGCCTCAACAAGCGCGGCACGTTTACGGTAAACAACAACAAGGTCACCGACGAGAACCTGAAGACCTGGATTGAAAATGGGGATTCCCTGATGCCGCCATTCAAGGATGTGCTGGAAGAGAACCAGATCAAGGACGTGATCGTCTACGTGAGAACGCTGTAACCGAGTTGGCCGGGCCAGCCCCTAGCAACCCGCCCCAGGAACAGAAAAGCCCCCGAAACTCGCAATGGTTTCGGGGGCAAATTATTTTGACAGTTTCTGACCGGCCCCTTGGCAGGAGCCAAAGCTACTTCAAAATCGCATCTTTGAGAACTTTAGCTGGGCGCAGCCGAACGACAGTCTTGGCCTTGATCTTGATGGCCTCGCCGGTCTGCGGATTGCGGCCCATGCGCGCCTTGCGATGCGCTTTCACCACGCGTCCGATGCCGGGAATGACGAACTTGCCTGCGGAACCCTTGGCTTCCTTCACCGCGAGCTTGTGGAGCTCTTCGAAGAAGGCCGCCGCCTGCTTCTTGGGTGTGCCGAGCTTCTCGGCGAGGTGTCCGACGATCTTGGTCTTGCTCATTGGCTTAGCTGCCATCTAGTCTGCCTATCCTCCTATAGATTGCTTTTCGTCCCGTGCAAGACGGGGCGAGCGCGGAATTTCTTCGTCTACCCCCTGAAATTCTGGGCGAAAAAACTCGGGCCAAAACGGACTATAGCGAAGCAAATACTGGAACGCAAGGGCAATCGCGCAAAAAATGCTGGAAAAATGCAGTTTTTTTGCTTGCGGTGTGGAAATCGCCGCAGTTTTAGCGGTTTTCCCTCGTCTGGTGTCAACAGAAAAGCGCAGGAAGGCGAAGGAGGGGCGGGCTGGTCTGGAGAAGTAGTTTGGCGCGGCTTCGCGGATAGATGGCAAACCTTGCATATTGCAGAGTATCGAGCGAAAGGTGATTCACACGCGAGGCTGCAATGACCAAGCTAAAGATTGTGCCAATGGAAACGGCGGTAGTGCAGGAACTAAGGAAAACCATGAAGACGCCGGGATACGGATTTCCGGCGCACCGCCAGGTAGCGGCGGGCAGGGCCCCGTGCCGGCACTGCCTGAAACTGATTTGTCCGCTGCGGGAAGAGCTGATTCTGTTTACCTACGATGCGTTTTTTGGGCAAAGCGTCCCACCGCTGCCCGGGCCGGTGTTTGTTCATGCCGACCAGTGCCAGCCGTTCTCCGGCAATGGAAATGTTCCGGGAGAGTACCTAGGCCAGCCGTTGACTTTCGAAGCTTTCGGTGCAAAACGCAAACGGCTGGATGAAAGAACCATCGCCGGCGGCGGAGAAGACGAAACGCTGCAGACCATGTTCGCAAACCAGAACGTGGAGTATGTACACGTGCGAAGTGCGTCGGCGGGATGCTATCTG
Organism: uncultured Acidobacteriaceae bacterium; assembly: GCA_964594885.1. GTDB lineage: Bacteria > Acidobacteriota > Terriglobia > Acidiferrales > UBA7541 > Acidiferrum. Next base: position 15,056 of record CAZQOB010000039.1, on the reverse strand, counting down.
TTCCGAGTGGAAAGGGCCTAAGCAAGAGCCCGGAAAGCCGCCTAAAGGGTTGCCAGGTCTTGATAGAAGTGGGCAATCGCTTTGATACCGCTGAAATAATTCTCCAGGTACAGATGCTCATCCGGAGCGTGAGCGTTTTCGTCGGGCAGGCCAAAACCGATCAGGACACACGGCACCTTGAAGGTGTCGTACATTTGGGTGACAAACGGGATGGAGCCGCCTTCACGAATGAAGACGGCTTTTTTCTTGAAGCCTTTTTCCAGCGCGGCCTGGGCCCGTTGAAAAATCGGAGCGTGGTAGGGAGCGGACCATGGCTTGCCGGTGCTCAATACATCGAATTTACAACTTACGGTCTTCGGCAAAATCTTTCGCACGTGCTTTTCGACCAGCCTGGCGATGCGCTTTGGATCCTGGCCGGGAACCAGCCGGGTGGAAAACTTCGCGTAGGCCTTTGCTGGAATCACAGTCTTGGCGCCTTCTCCTTGGTACCCGCCCCAGATGCCGTTGAGTTCAAGAGTGGGCCTGGTCCACAGCTGTTCGACGGTCGTGAATCCTTTTTCGCCGCAGTAGCCGGGGGCGCCAACCGCTTCGTAAAAGGCTTTGCGGTTCCAAGGCAACGCGTTGAGGGCTTTGCGCTCGGTCTTCGAGAGTTTGTGGACGCCATCATAAAAACCCGGCACGGTAACCCGAAAATTCTTGTCGTGCAGCTTCGCGAACAGTTCGGACAGAATCGCGAGGGGATTTGGCACCGCTCCGCCGTAAACGCCGGAATGCAGGTCCCGCGCCGGGCCAGTCAGTTCAACCTGATAGTAGTTCAAGCCGCGCAAACCGTAGGTGATCGAAGGGACACCTTTCCCCAGCATGGATGTGTCCGAAACCACCAACGCGTCGGCCTTTAGCTTCTCTTTATTCTGCTGAACGAAATTCCAGAGGCTCACGCTCCCGACTTCTTCTTCGCCTTCGATCAAGACCTTGACGTTTACAGGGAAATTGCCAGTCAGATCGTGCAGCGACTGCAATGCTTTGATGTGGATATGGACCTGGCCTTTGTCGTCGGCGGTGCCGCGGCCATAGATGTTGCCGTTACGCACGGCCGGCTCGAAGGCCGGCGTGGTCCAGAGATGCAGGGGTTCGGCTGGCTGAACGTCGTAGTGTCCATAAAAAAGGATGGTCGGTTTGCCGGGGGCCGTCAGGGACTCGGCATAGACCAGGGGATGCAGGGCGGTAGGGACCACTTCCACCGTCTGGAAACCAGCGGAGCGAAGGTGATCGGCCACCCAATGGGCGGCGCGCTCAATGTCCGGCTTGTGCTCGGACTTGGCGCTGACGCTAGAGATACGCAAGAACTCGGTCAGTTCGGCAAGATGCTGCTCGCGCCGCGAATCGATAAATTCGGCCAGGTTCATGGGGAGGAGTGAACGTTCCTTCGCCTTTCCGAGTTTAATACGAATTAAATCTAAAAGGCTTGCGGCCGAGGATAAGGAATGACGGCAAGACGAGCCCCAACCGGCTTAAAGTTATTCTAAGACGCTGCTCGGAGCAAGAACAAGTCGGCGCGACGGTAGGGTTTCTAATGGGAAACACCTGTAAACAAGGGCAATTGACGGCCGACGGAAAGCCGGTCGAACATGGGCTCATGAACACCACCGTAGAGTTTTCCACACCTCGGCGAAGTGCGAGAGTGTTCCGCAAGATGAAGGTGCAGGCACAGGGGCGCGCCCACGGCGGCAAGAAGTTCCGCGAAGTGTGCGAGACGCTGGTCGTCAGCGCGCACGGCGGGCTGCTGATGCTGAAGCACGAGGTGGATAACGACGAATTGCTGGTGATCACCAATCCGGAGACCCAGGAAGAGATCGAGTGCCGGATCGTATTCCTGGGCGATTTATGCGACCGTGGGCAGCGCGTGGGAGTCGAATTCCTGACACCGGCCCCGCATTTCTGGGGCCTTGAGTTTGGTGACGAGCCGGTTCAGCGACCGGACACAACAGCCGTGCATTAATGAGCAAATCGCCAGTCAGGGGACCGAAGCGACGTCGGCGTGAGCGACGGCGGCCCCAGGGCGTCTCCGAAACCGGGTGAATAACCGCCACAGAAGCAACGCTCCTACCAACACTCCGTAAAGCAGCGGTTTGCGGATATCCGATTTGACCAGCCAGTAGTAGTGAATCACGCCGAGAGTCGCGCACAGATAAATACTGCGATGCAGCGCCTGCCAACGCTTGCCACCCAGCCGTCGAACCCAACCCGCGGTCGAAGTCAGAGCAAGCGGAATCAGAAGAACAAACGCCGCAAAACCGACGGTGATGAACGGACGTTTGGCGACGTCGTCGAACATTCCGGCAACGTTGAAAGACTGGTCCGGGCCCAGGTAGGTGAAAAAGTGCAGGCAAACATAGAAAAAAGCAAAAAGCCCAAGCATGCGCCGGAAGCGGATCAGTTCGGGAAGATGGAAGAGCTTCCTAAGAGGCGTGATGCATAAGGTGAAAATCAGAAAACGCAGCGTCCAGTCGCCAGTTTGGTGCTGGTAAAACTCCACCGGATTCGCTGTAAGCTGACCTCGGTAGGTTCGCAGCCCAAGGTACAAAAAGGGCAGCAATGAAACCAAAAATACCAGGACTTTGGCCCACCTTCCTGAGATGAATTTACGGATGGCGCTCAGCATGATCGCCGGTCAGTGGAACTTCTTCAGGTCCATCCCCGCGTATAGCGAGGCGACCTGATCGGCATAACCGTTAAACATGAGCGTTTTGTGCATGAAGATTTCGCCCAAGCGGCGTTCGCTGGCCTGGCTCCAGCGCGGATGATCAACATTCGGATTGACGTTGGAATAGAAGCCGTACTCATACGAGCTTTGGCGGTTCCAGGTGGTCGGCGGTTCCTTTTCCTGCAGCTTGATCTTCACGATGGACTTGATGCTCTTATAGCCGTATTTCCAGGGGACGACCATGCGCACGGGAGCGCCGTCCTGGTTGGGAAGTGTCTCTCCGTACATACCGACGCAAAGCAGCGTTAGCGGATGCATGGCCTCATCGAGACGCAAGCCTTCGACGTACGGATAGTCGAGACCGGTGAAGCGGGACTGAGGCATCTGTTTAGAGTCGTAAAAACTTTCAAAGGCCACGTACTTGGCCTTGGGCCCTGGCTCAACGAGTTTTAGCAGGGTGCTCAGCGAATAGCCGATCCAGGGTACGACGATGGACCAGCGCTCGACGCAACGGTGGCGGTAGACGCGTTCCTCAAGTGGGGCGAGTTTCAGGATTTCGTCCAGGGAAAACTTGCGCGGGGTCTTGACGTCTCCTTCTACGGATACAGTCCAGGGCGAAGTGCGAAAGTTCTGTGCGTTTCTGGATGGGTCGTTCTTATCGGTGCCGAACTCATAAAAGTTGTTGTAATGAGTCACGTCGTTCTTGGATGAGATTTTTTCGTCGACCGTGTAAGCGGATTTCACGGTGGTGAGCTTGTTGTCGGCGAAGACCTTTCCCGACGGTGACAACAGCAAGGAGAAGCGTTCGGCTAGAACGGCCGTGGCGCCGGTCAGGCCAAGTTCGCGCAGGAAGGCGCGGCGATTCCGATAGACCTCCCTGGGTGTGACCCGAGCGAAGGCAAGGTCCGGTGCTTTGCGTATCAGCATGTCTAGTCTTTAGAAGCGTTTACGGGGGGTCGCTGGCCCGCCCTCATAGACTATAGTACGCCGCTTCGTAAGGTTTGGATGCCGGTTGCTAGAGAAGGTTTCCGGCTGAAATGGCAACCGGAAAACGGCAGGATCAGTAACTTTCGGCGGCAGAATGCGCGCTCAGGTAGTAATGAACCGCGGGTGTAAAGACGAGCGAAAGCACCATGGAACTGAGCAGTCCACCGATGACCGTGATTGCCAGTGGCTTCAGCATTTCGGACCCGGCGCCGAGGCCAAAGGCCAAGGGAAGCATCCCGGCGACGGTGGCCAGAGCGGTCATGACGATGGGGCGCAAGCGGCGGCGGCCTGCCTGAATCATAGCTTCCTCGGTGGAAAAATTCAGCGAACGGAAGCGCTGGTCCGCGTCCAGAAGCAGAATGCCATTTTTGGCGACGATGCCGACGACCATGATGATGCCCATAAAAGAGGCAATGTTAAAGCTAGTGCGAGTGATGAGGAGAGCAAAGAGACCGCCGAACGTCGAGAGCAGTGCCGAAGCTAGAATGGCGGCAGGCGCGGAGAAGCTGCGAAACTCGAAGAGCAGCACGATAAAGAGCAGCAACAGCGCAAGAAACAGGACTTTGAGCAGATCGCGAAACGATTTTTGCTGCTCCTGATAGACGCCGCCATACTCGGTGCGAATCGACGAAGGCAAACGGAGGTTATTAACCGCCTGCCGCACGGCGGCGATGCCTGAGCCGAGGCCAGTCCCCTCGAGGCGCGCGGTGACCTGCATATAACGCTGAGAATTCTCGCGGCGAATTTCGTTCTGGCCGGGATTCGTGGCCAGGTAAGCTAGCGAACCGAGCGTTGCGGTTTTGCCGGTCGAGCTGATGACGGGAGTATTCATCATCCGATCGAGAGAGGAGCGGGTGGCTTCGGGAAATCGGACGCGGATGGGGTATACGCGGTCGTTCAAGACAACCGGCGTAGTCGACGGCTCGCCTTCGAGAATGGCCGAAGCGTCCACGGCCACTTCTTCTGACGTGAAACCGGAACGTGCCGCGGTTGCGGCGTTCACCTGAAATGTAGAAGCTGGCCCGCTAATGGTGTTTTCGACGCCGTTGAGGACATCCACCACGCCAGGAACTTTTCCGATGGCATCGGCGACCCGCGGAGCGGCGTTCAAGAGGGCTTGCGGGTCCTGGGAATAAAGCTTGACGACGACCGGCTCGGGTTCGTTGCTAAGGTCCCCGATCATGTCCCCTAGGAGTTGCACAAATTCGACTCGAGTTGCCGGTTCGGTCTTGTTGATCTCGGTGCGTACGTCGTTCATCACTTCATCGATGTCGCGGTCGCGTTTTTTCTTGAGCCGCACGGTGAAATCCCCGCGATTGGCTTCGGTAACAGCGGCAAGCCCGAGCTCGAGGCCGGTGCGGCGAGAGGTGTTTTCGACTTCAGGCGTTTCTTTCAGGATCCGGTCGATGTGCTGAAGGATGTTGTCCGTCTCGGTGAGCGAGCTGCCGGGCGGAGTCCAGTAGTCGAGGATGAAGCTGCCTTCGTCCATCTCTGGCATGAGATCGGTTTCCAGGCGCCAGTAGCAAACGCCGGACAGAACAATGATCAGCAAAGAACTGCCGGCTAGGACCAGCGGGCGACGCAGCATGCGCTGCATGATACGGCCGTAGAAATCTACGATGCGCCCAAAGAAGCCGGAAAGGTGGGCCTCTTCCGCTTTGAGAAGCAGGTGTGGGTCGAGTTGCAGAGAAGAGGACGCCGCAATTTGTTCTTCATCCCTGCGTTTGCCGCGCAGGAAGTATTGGCTGAGCGTGGGTGTCCAGGTCATGGCCAAAAGCAATGAAACCAGAAGCGCAACGGTCATGGTAATTGCGAGGGCCCGAAAAAACGCGCCAGTTACTCCGGCAATGGTGATCAACGGAAGAAAAACGACGATGGGCGTAATCGTCGAGCCGACCAGCGGAATCATGAGTTCGCGAAAAGCGCTGGCAATGGCCTGAAAGCGGCCCTGGCCGGCGTCGCGGTGCAAAGCGATATTTTCGAGGACGACGATCGCATCATCAATGACCAGGCCGACGGCTGCTGCCAGTCCGCCTAGCGTCATCAAATTGAAGCTCTGGCCGAATAGTTTTAGGGCAATGCAGGTGGTAAGCAAAGTGGCGGGGATGACCACGCCCGCGATGAAGGACGCGCCCCAGTCACGCAGAAAAAGAACAATGATGGCGACCGAGAGAACGATGCCGAGCAGCACGGCGTCCCGAACGCTCGAGATGGAGTCGCGAACAATGGTTGATTGGTCGTAGAAAGGCTCGAGATGAACGCCCGGAGGAAGGTTCGGCAGCAGCGCCTGGATTTGCTGGCGGACTTCATCGGCAACAGCGACGGTGTTGCTGTCCGGCTGGCGATTGACGCTGAGCAGAACAGCGGAGTTCCCGTTGGCCTTAACGATGGTGTAGACGGGCGCAACGGAGCGGGAAACGGACGCAACATCACCCACCCGAATTGGGACACCGGCCGAAGAGTTCTTGACGACGATTCTTCCGATTTCATCCGGCGTATGAACCTGGCCGCTCACCAGCCCGAGGACCAGTTGGTGGTTATGCTCGAACAGCCCCGGCGAATCGATCAGGTTGGTGCGGCGAATGGCGTCCAGGATATCGTTAACCGTGATACCTGAAGCCACCAACCGCGCGGGATCGGGCGCGACCTGATACTCGGGGATCCGGCCGCCTTGCACCAGAACCGAAGCCACGCCGTCCAGCCGGTAGATGCGGGGCTTGATGTCATACGTTGCGATTTCCCACAACTGGTCCGGAGAGAGGGTGGCAGAGGTCAGGCTGTAGCCGAGAATGGGGAAGCTTGCAAAAGTCAGTCGATGCGTTTGTACCTTCGCGGTCGGCGGGAGTTCGCTTTGCAGCCGGGCGACAACGGCATCCACGCGCTGCAGCGTGAGCACCATGTCGTTTTGCCAGTCGAAAAACAGGTCCACTTCCGCATCGCCGCGGCTGGTAATGGACACGACGCGCTGCAGACCGGGCACATTGTTGACGGACTCTTCGATCGGCCGCGTAATCGTAACCAGCATCTGGTCAATCGGCATCACCCCGTTGTCCACACCGATCACGACGCGCGGAAAATCGGTGCTCGGAAAAACGGAAACGGGAATGCTGAAGGCCAGGTAGCCGCCGATTAGCGTTAAGCTGATGATCAGAAACAGAACGGGACGGGAAAACCGCTGAAACCAGCCTTCTGCTGGAGGCTGGGCAGGAGTGCCGCGCGAAGATCGGGGAACACTTTCCATCCGGCGCTACTCCTTGTCCTTATCAGTGCCTGCAGAGGATTGGCCGCCACCGGCTACGGATTTGGGTGCGGCTTCGATCTTGATCTGAGTCTTATCGGGCAGCGCGTAACCACCGGAGGAGATAACCGGTTCGCCCTCTTGCAGGCCGCTAAGAATTTGCACCAGGTCCGCAGCGCGAATTCCCGCCTCTACGGTCTTCAACTGCGCATGATTGTCGGAGCTGGCTACGGCGACGTAGGTCGCGCCCTCATCATTCTTGAAAAGCGATGGGGCGGGAATCACCAGGGCGTCTTTTGCGGACCGGCCGGTGATGGAAAGCTCGACTGTCATTCCCGGCTTCAGAGCCGGATTCGGTTTTCTTGCTTCCACCCAGACCTCGATGGTTGTGCTTCCGGGGTCCAGTGCGGGGCTGATGAGAGTGACGTGGCCCGCAAGCGGCTCTTCGAGACCGGCGACGTGCAGAGCAGCTGAGTTCCCAACTCTTAGAACGGCTGCTTCAGACTGCGCGACGTGGGCCTTGGCGATCAGCCGCGACGTGTCCATCACCGTGAGCAGCGGCTGATTCGCGGTGGCCAGCTCACCGGCGTATTGCGGACGATCCGTCACGACGCCATTCACCGGGCTGCGGATTTCGGAGTAGCTGAGTTGGGCTTCGGCGCTGTGATACTTCGCACGCGCGGCGGTGAGCTGCCCTGACGCAGACTTGAGCGTATCCTTCTCCCCGATTCTTTTTAGATCCCCAAGCTGCCGCTGGGCGACTTCGGACTGGCTGCGCACCTGGGCCAGGGCAACTTCCGCGGCATCGAAATCGCGCCGCGGCAACGCGCCTTGTTGAAACAGCTCTTTGCGGCTGTCATAGACCTTCTGTTGGGCGTCAAATGCGGACTTGGCAGCAGCTGCGTCGAGTTCCGCCTTTTGAATTTGCTGCGGCAAGCTTGCGCCGGTGGTCATGGAGAAGCCAGCTTCGGCTTGCTCGAATTCCCCTTTGCTTTGCTCGGCAGCGGCCGAGAGATCGGCATTCTCCAGTATCGCCAACAATTGTCCCTTCTTGACGCGGCTGCCGCGCTGCACTTTGAACTCCCTAATAGTGGACGTGATTTTCGGCATCACCACCGCTTGTTGCACCGGATAGACCACAGCTTCCGCAGTGATGATTTCGGAGATCGCCGCCTTGCGCACTGGTGTGACCTGGACCGAAACAACGGGCGTTACTTCCTTCTCTGGTGCTCCGCAACCGGCAGAGAGCAGGCCCGCGGCTGCGACACTCAGCACGAGCATGGTTCGAGCGGCGGGTCGGTAATCCCTGAAACTTTTCATGGCGTAGTCAAAACTCCGGTCAGAGTTTGCAGATTGGCAAGCGCCACGCGATACCGGACCGCTCCATCCTGATAGGCGGCGTTGGATGTCGCGGCGCTGGTCTGCGCATCTACGACTTCCAGCACGGTGGCTTCTCCGTTCCGGTAGCGGAGCGTGATCAGGCGAAGACTCTCTTTCGCCAATTCTGCGGACCGCTGCAGGCCGGCCAATTCCCCGGCAGCGGTGTCAGCTTCAGCGTAAAGCGATTGCAGCTCTGCGAGCAGTTTTCGCTGTGCCAACGAAAGTTCACGCTTGGCCTGATCGCGGCGCAGTTCCGCCTGTTTGACGCGACTCTGCGTCGTTCCCCAATTCCAGATAGGAATATTCAATGTGGCGACGGCCGAGGAGCCAAGATTGGAAAGACCGTTAGTCTTCGTGGCAAAGCGCGTGGCGTCGATTCCGTAAAAGTAGTCGAGATTCAGAGAAGGAAGGTAAGCGGCGCGCGAGACCGTGACATCGCGACCAGCTTGATTCACAGACTCCAAGGCTGCTCGCAGATCGGGGTTGTCCCGAGCGGCGCGCTGCTGAACTTCGCCGAGTGTCGGTAACGAGATCGGAGCGTGCAGATCTTCAACGAGTTCGAAATTGTCGGCGAAGTCCGGAAAAATCAGCACCGCTAGCTCCAGCCGCGAATTCAGAAGCGTGAGTTTCGCTTCCTGCAGCTGGCGGCGCCGTTCGTTCACCTGAAGTTCCGCCTTGATCACATCGGAGTGGGCGACTTCGCCACCGCGCTCGAGGTCCTGCGTCAGGTTCAGAAATCGCTCTCCTTCGTCGGCGGCGTGCTGGGCCGCCTCGAGTTTCGGTTGAGCCGCGGCCGCCAGAAAATAGTCCTGGACCACGGTTACCACCAATCCGCGAGAGGCGATTTCCGCGCGAGCCTTCGCCACCGCCGCTGCTGCCGAAGCCCGGCGCCACCCGGCGATTCCTGCAACTTCTAGAGTTTCATGAACGTTTCCCTGGCTGATGTATTCATGCGCTGCGTTGTTGGCGATGAAGCGGAGGTTATCGTCCTGGCCGGTTCCTTGGGTGTAAATCGCAGAGTTGTTGTAAGTCACGCTAGGGAGCAATGCGTTGAGCGCCTGCTTCTGGTCTTGGTGTGCGACGCCGGCATCGGTCAGTGCCGCTTGATAGGCAACGTCAATGCGACGGGCACGGTCCAGTGCATCCTGCAAGGTAACTTTGACCGGTGGCGCCGCTGGTGCCGGAGTCTGCTGGGCGGTAAGCGGAAGGGCGGCAAGGAAACCGATGCTCAAGCTCAAAATCGAAAATAAGCGCGCGATGGATCTGGCTACAGTCATACCGGTAATCGCACTGAGTCGGTCTCTGGAAGGTCTGGAAGACCAGGCTAGCGGGGATAAGATAAACACGCGATTAACGCTTACCCCGTTTTTGGTGGCAGAAAAACAGTAAAGCTAGTCCCGCTGGGACCGGAGCTGGTTAGTTCAAGACCGCCGCCGTGGGCTTGTGCGATCCACAGGCTGATGGAAAGGCCGAGGCCGGCGCCGCCTCCGCTCTCGGAGCGGGAACGCACTTTATCGGCGCGAAAGAAGCGCTCGAAAACACGCGGCTGCAATTCGGCCGGGATTCCTTCTCCGGAGTCGCGAACGACGACGCGGTAGGTAGAATCGGCCTCCAGGCAAGTGACGTGCACTTCACCGCCACCGACAGTATATTTGATGGCATTGTCCAGCAGATTCATAAACATCCTGCGCAGCAGCGGTTCATCCGCGCGAATCGGCATTTCTTTGTGCGTTTCGCAATGCAATGCGATCTGCTTCGCTGACGCTAGAGTTCGCATGTTGCGTACGGATTCGGCGACTAGCTCGTCGAGATAGAAATCGGAGAGAACCAAAGGGTGTTGCCCCGCGTCGGCCCGGGCCAGCGTGAACAGGTCTTCGACGATGTGTTTGAGCCTGAGTGCTTCACCGTGAAGGATGGTCAGAGATTCGCGGTACTCGTCCGGGCTGCGACTGGCCTGCGACAGAGTCACGTCGGACTCGCCGCACAAAATTGCAACTGGCGTGCGCAGTTCGTGAGACGCGTCCGCGACAAAGCGGCGCTGCTGCTCAAACGCCAAATCCAGACGGTCCAGAAGATGGTTGAAAGTCAGCGCTAGTTGCCCTAATTCGTCTTTCGAATTCTGGACTGGAAGGCGCGCGTGCAGGTTGTCGGCACGGATCTGTCCGGCCTGGAGCCCCATAGCGGTAACCGGCGACAAACTACGCCGGGCCATGAAGTATCCGCCGACTCCAGCCAGCAAGACAGCCAAAGGGATGATCACCGCGAAGGTGCCGGTGACAGTTTCCAGAAATTCCTCCTGGGGATGGAGGGACTGCAGGACGAAGAGTGTGCAATCCTTGCGCTCCTGGGAAAACGGCCGGACATAGCTGCGATACGACCGCTTGCCCAAGTGCACCGTTCGCAGGGTCTGCTGATCTTCCTTGATTTCGAGCAGCGCAGAGCGCAAGCGGTCTGAAAAATCCGAAGACGAAGCGAGAAGGTTGCCAGACTGGTCCAGCACGAAAAAGAGCGTGTCGCGAAAGCGATGCTCGGAAACGGCGGCGTTCAGGCCTTCCTGCAGGGTCTCCGAGCCGGCGGCGTCGTGCACTTCAGCGTCAACCGTTTTCATAAACGCTTCAGCCTGTTCGACCGCGGCGGCATCCGTCCGGCGAGTCGCGTTCTTCTTCAAAATGACATAAGTGGCCAGCGCCAGCGCGATCAAAACGGCGGTCATGACCCCGATGTACCAAAGCGTCAGGCGAATCCGTACCGAGTTAAGCATTGCCGCGTGTCCGGGAGTTCGCGGACTTGTTATCGGAAAAATCCGCAGGTGCTGCGAGCACATAACCAGCGCCGCGCCGCGTGTGCAGCAGCGGCGTTGCCGAGCCGCCATCAATCTTCTTGCGCAGACGATTCACATACACCTCGATCAAATTCGAAAAGGGATCGAACTGTTCGTCCCAGACGTGCTCGGCGATTTCTGCTCTGCCAACCACGCGGCCGGTATTCCGGGCCAAGAATTCGACTAATGCGTACTCCTTCGCCGTGAGGGGAATTGCACGCCCGCCGCGCGAGACATTCTGACCAACCGTATCAACGACCAGATCGGCGACCACCAACTCCGGCGAACGCGACTGCGCAGTGCGACGCAGCAACGCGCGAAGGCGGGCAAGCAGTTCGCGAAACTCAAACGGCTTGGGCAAATAGTCGTCGGCGCCGCTGTCCAGGCCGGCGATGCGATCTTCCACTGCGTCACGCGCAGTTAACATCAGAATCGGCACACGCTGGCCTGCTTTGCGCAGCTCGCGGCAGACGGCGAAACCGTCGGGCGCGGGAATCATCACGTCGAGAATCAGCAGATCGTAGGCGTTAATGGCGGCCTGATACAGCGCCTCTTCTCCAGAAGCGACAACATCAATCGCGTAGGACTGCTCGCGCAGTCCTTTGGCAATGAAACGCGCGATTCGCGAGTCGTCTTCCACCAGCAGCAGCCGCATGGGTGCATCATAAGCCCAATCGCAGAGTGGACGCACGTCTGGCAGTGCCCAACCGCCAGATTGGAATTTACCCTGCGTTTATCTTGCCCCGCGTAAGAATACGAACGTAACCGACGATCGGTGCGTTAGGAGTCGCAAAATGTTGAATCTGAAATTCGTCAGAATCATGCTCTCGGCAGGGGTGCTCGGCCTTCTTGCGCTACCCTCCGGGCCGCTTCGGGCGTCAGCGCAAAACGCGACCGGCTATCACGTGGTCAAGACTTTGCCCGTGGGCGGTGACGAGGGCTGGGACTATGTCGCTGTCGATAGCGCGGCGCGGCGCGTTTATGTTTCACATGGAACACGCGTGGTGGTTTTGGACGCCGACAGCGGCGCGGTGGTGGGTGAGATTCCCGACACACCGGGTGTGCATGGCATCGCCATCGCATCCAATGTGGGCCGTGGATTTGTCAGCAGCGGCCGAGCAAACAGCGTGACCATTTTCGATCTCAAGACCCTGAAGACTCTGGGCACCGTGAAAACTGGCACCAATCCGGATGCCATCATTTATGACGAAGGCTCCAAGCGGGTTTTTGCGATGAACGGCCGCAGCCAGGACACAACCGCCATCAACGCGGCCGATGGCACCGTAGCGGGCACGTTGGCACTGGGGGGAAAACCGGAATTCGCAGTGGCGGACGGCAAAGGCAGCATTTACGTAAACATCGAAGACAAATCTGAAATCGTCCAGTTCGATCCGCAAAAGCTTACTGAGATTCATCGCTGGCCGCTCGCCGGGTGCGAAGAGCCCTCGGGTTTGGCGATGGACCCGCAGGCACGACGGCTGTTCGCGGGTTGCGGCAACAAAGTGATGGCGGTAGTTGACGCCGACAGCGGAAAAGTTGTTGCTAAGGTTCCGATTGGCGACGGCGTGGATGCCAATGCTTTCGATCCGGCAACCAAGCTGGCGTACGCCTCAAACGGCGAAGGGACGCTGACGGTCGTTCATGAAGATTCAGCGGACAAGTACACCGTCGTTGAGAATGCCGCTACCAAGAGAAGCGCGCGAACCATGGGGCTGGACCTTAAGACTCACAGCGTGTTCCTGCCAGCGGCTGAGTTCGATCCTCCGGCACCCGGGGAGCGTCGCGGCAAAATGAAGCCCGGCTCCTTTGTGGTATTGGTCGCCGCCCCTGGCGGCCATAACTAGGTCGGACACCTAACGACCGGCGTTCCCCGGCAACCCCGGACCGCCTTGCATCGCACTCTCACGCACACTACGATTAGGCGCCATGAGACGGGGTTCGACAACGCGTGACGGCAGGCCGCGCGAGCCTTGGGAAAGCCGTCATTTGAGCGAGGAGACCCGCCGTGCAAGCGTTTAGATCCGGCGGATTGCGTGCATTTTTGGCGATGCTGTTGATGCCGGCGGGGATGTGCGCGGCGCAGGAGTGGCGATTTTATGGCGGCGACGCCGGAGGCACGCGAAATTCGCCGCTCAAGCAAATCAACCCCCTGAATGTGCACCGTTTGCAACGCGCCTGGACTTACCACATGGGCGAAATCGACCGCAGCGAAAACGCCCACTACTCGCACAATATCGCGCCGTTTGAAGCCACACCGTTGATGATTGACGGCGTGCTGTATTTCGCGACGCCGTCGAACCGGGTGATCGCGTTGGACGCGGAGACAGGTGCGGAGATTTGGAAGTTCGATCCGCAGGAGGCAAGCGACAAACCGCGCAAATATTTTCAGCACCGCGGAGTGAGCCACTGGCAGAGCCGGGACGGTCGTGATCGGAGAATCTTATACGGCACGTTCGATGGCCGTTTGATTGCGCTGGACGCGGGCACGGGCAGACCGTGCAAGGATTTTGGCAACGGCGGCGCGATCGATCTTCGTGCAGGATTGGAAGGCGATGAGCCCAATGCTTTGTTCGCGGTGGCGTCCGCACCGGCAATTTACAAGGACTTGGTGATTACCGGCTCTCTGGTGCCGGAATACCCGTCGAAGGGACCGAGCGGACAAGTGCGAGCGTTCGATGCCCGCACCGGTAAGCTGGTGTGGACATTTCATACCATTCCCCGACCGGGAGAAAGAGGGCACCAGACGTGGGAGCACAATGCGTGGAAGGAACGGACAGGCGCGAATGTATGGTCCACGATCAGCGTGGACCATGACCGCGGGCTGCTGTTTCTGCCAATCGGTTCCGCTTCTTATGATTTTTACGGCGCAGACCGCAAAGGTGCGGATCTTTATTCGAACAGCCTGGTGGCGCTAAACGCGGCGACCGGCAAAGTGGTGTGGCACTACCAGTTGGTGCATCATGACATCTGGGATTACGACCTGCCGGCGCAGCCGGTCCTGATCAGCGTAAAGCGTGAGGGCAAGACGATTCCCGCGGTGGCCCAGATTACGAAGATGGGGTTGGTGTTTATTTTTGACCGCGTGACCGGCAAGCCGGTCTTTCCGATTGAAGAGCGTCCGGTCCCGAAAAGCGATGTGCCCGGCGAAGCGGCTTGGTCCACACAACCGTTTCCGGTGAAACCGCCAGCGCTTTCGCTGCAAAGGATAAAGGAAACGGACATCGATCTTACCGGCGCAGAGAACAGGTATTGCGTCGAATTGTTTCGCAGCCTAAAGGGCGGCAGCATTTTCACGCCGTATGGACTGAGCCAAACTTTGGTTGTGCCGGGGTCGCTCGGAGGAGGCAATTGGTCGGGTGGGGCGTTCGACGGGCAGAGCGGGTATTTGTTCGTCAACACAAATGAGCTGGCGGCGGTAGGCGCGATGGAGCCGCAACCCGAGGGATCACCAGAGAAATACCGACGAAACAATCCGCGCGGGGAGTATGCGCGTTTCTGGGATCAGAGCGAAAAACCCTGTCAGAACCCGCCGTGGGGTACGTTGAACGCGGTAGATGTGAACAGCGGCGAGATCGTGTGGAAGGTTCCGCTCGGAGCGCTCGCGGGAGCAGAAGGAAAAACGGGTTTGCCAAACTTGGGCGGAGCGATTGTTAGCGGTGGAGTGGTTTTCATTGGCGCGACCATTCTGTTTTTCATCACCTGGGAAAAGCGCATCAAGCGAACTCGCGCACTGGAAGCCATCCACGAACTTCGTGCCATGGCGCACATCGTGGATATGCATCAATTGACCAAGGATCCTGATCGATATTTGTTGCGCGGCCCGGACACGGCATCATCACCCAAACGATCGATGACACCGTTCGAACTCAACCGTTATCTGGATTATTGCAGCGAAGCGCTGGCGTTGATCAGCAAAATTGCGGCAC
>CAZQOB010000038.1:0-51824 GCA_964594885.1 uncultured Acidobacteriaceae bacterium | reverse complement strand
TGTATAATTCCCTTTCCATGGCCAATCGAGCTTACCTGCGGGTGTGGACGCGCGACTTTTCGCATGAAACTATGGTGGCGCAATTGGCGCGGCTGCTTGCGACGGTTCCTCTCTCCGCCGAGCACAATCGCTTTGACAGTCTGAGCGTTCAGGCGATCGACCCGACCGAAACACCGGAGGCGGAATGGGATTTGCGCGAGGCGACGTTCGGCGCGGCAGAGGTGGCGGCGCTTGCCGCACAACACATTAACGACGACACAGCGTACCTCGTGGAAGCGCAGTGGGAATTATGGACGTTCGACAGCGAAACGCTGAAGTGGAAACAGGCTCCCGAGCCACTGGAGATTGTTTGCCGCGGACCGGAGTACGATGGCGGCGCGGCGGAAAGCGAAGGCTATTTCAGCGTGGACCTGGGCTTCGAGCATCTGTTCACCGGGCACGCGGGAATTCTGGCGCCGGGTGCGGCTTCGAATCCGTTTGACAGTTCCGACCATCCGGTCGAGAAGACGTTTCGGCAGTGGATGTCGGTGGAAGCCAACCGCAAGGAATATGCCGCAAAAACTCGGGAAAACATCCAACAGTTGTTCGCCTGGATGGAGTCGATTGAGCGGGCCATACCGGTCGAACGGAGCGAACTGTGGAGCGAAGGGGAGGAGAATTTTGAGGCGCGGCTGGATGCGATTGTGGGCCGGCGTTAGTGTTCTGGCTCTGGCGGCAAGTATCGCCGCTCAGAATCCAGGCCAGCTAGTTCATAGTCCGGATTTCAATTTCCGGAAGAACGAAACCAGGTTGGGCGGGTTGATTCCCGGTCGGAGTCATTTGCAGCAGGCGATAGCAATCTTTGGACGGCCAGTCGCGGGAACTGGATGGTTTACGTGCGGCGGCGACCAACTGGGTTTGGATTTTGACTCGCAAGAACGCGTTCAGACAATCAGAATGTCTCGACCGTCAAACGCGAAGAAGCCCACAATCGACTGTTTTGGCGCCGTAAACGTGAGCCGCGGCTGGAAAACGGGACACGGTTTGCGACTCGGGGACCGCGCGTCTCGCGTCCAGCAGTTGTATGGAAGACCAGATTCGCGGAGTCCTAGCAGCCGGGACGGGCAAAGGCTAGAATTGCTGTATTACGCGTTTGACTGGGCCGGACCGGATGTGCCGCAGGTGATGGAAGTGCTGTGCACCTCGGGCGAAAACGGCAAGCCGGGCCGAGTAGTGGAAATTACGCTAGCCGCGTCAAGTCTCTAGCGGCTGAAACCGGGATTATGAAGGAAAACGCTGCTCACAATGAGAAGCACAGTTCGTCTTGTAAAGAGGTACCGCTGCAGCTGCCTGGACCGGTGCCGATTCGCCGGGGATCGCGCTTATTCTGGCGAGCCCTGCTTGGTGCGACGGTAGCGCTGGGAACGCTTGGGTGTGGGGATAATCCGGCTCCCAAACCGGCGTCGGAAGCGGCAAAACCCGCCGAACCGGCGATTCCTGAGCCAATTCAAGCGGCGGCAGAGGCCTTGCTCGGTTCCGAAACGAAAGTGCTGGTCTATGGCGATCTGGCGAAAACCGGCAAGCAGCAAGTCCTGGTGGCAAACGTCGTGCCCAAGACGCCGAAGGAGATCATCACTGGCACCATCGTAACGCGCGCAGTAATCGCAGAAAACAACGACGGCATGTGGACTGAGGTTTTCCGCTGCGACGAGCACTTGAAAAACTCCAAGGGTTACCTAGGCATGACGCCCATCGAGCCCGTGGCCGGCTGGCGCGTGCAATACGAGCAAGACCCGGTGCTGGGGTTGACGCTGTACCTGACGCCGGTGAAAGGTATGGAAGACAAGCACGTGTTACCGATCGCCGTGCGCTGGAATCCAAAAGTAAAGCGCTACCAGTCTCTGGACCGGAATTACGAAAACTTTTTATCTGAGTCCCCAACGCTTTCCACGATGAGGTCGCAACTGAAGTGAGCAGCGTTCCCCAGCAGAAACCCGCGCCGCCGAAAAAGGACTTGAGCGGGCTGATGCCGTATCTGCGGCGGTACACCGGTGGGATCGTTTTCGGGCTGTTGGTCGTGTTGCTGATGGGGATCGTCGGCAACATCATTCCGCTGGCGACCGGAGTGATGACCGACACGCTAGCAGGTAATCCGGTGCCGTTCGAACATTCGGCGCAGACCCACTCGCGAGTTACCATGCCGGGATTAAGCGGGTCAGCGTTGAGCCGCTCGATTCCCTTCTATCAGGCGGGTAGCAGGCGCACGCTCGGCATCTACTGCCTGGTATTGATTGTGTGCGTGGCGATCAAGGGCGTGCTTTCGTTCACCGCGAGGTGGGTGCTGATCGGCGTTTCGCGCGACATCGAATTCGACATTCGCAACGACTTGCTGAAGCGGCTGCTGGTGATGGAGCCCGAGTTCTACGTGCGCAATCGCACCGGCGAACTGATGTCGCGCGCGACAAACGACTTGAATGCGGTGCGCATGGTGCTGGGCCCGGGCATCATGTACAGCGCAACGACGATCGTGACCATGATCTTTGCAATCGTCGTGATGATCGCGCTTTCGCCTTCCCTGACGCTGTGGGTGCTGCTGCCGGCGCCGGTAGTGGCGGTGGCGGTCTGGTATTTCGGTAAGACCATCCACGATCTGTACGAAAAGATTCAAGCGGCACTGGCGACCCTGACTGCCCGGGTGCAGGAAAATCTATCCGGAGTGCGCATCATTCGTGCGTACGCGCAGGAAGAAGCCGAGAAGCAAGCGTTCGACGAGCCGAACCTGGCATACGTTTCACGCAACATCAAGCTGATCCGCACGTGGAGCATGTTCATGCCGTCGCTGACCGCGCTCATCGGAACGACGTTCCTGATCGTGCTGTGGCAAGGCGGTCATCAGCTGCTGCGCGGGCAGATTTCGTTGGGCGCGCTGATTTCGTTCAACGCGTATTTGACGCTGCTGGTCTGGCCGATGATCGCGCTGGGCTGGGTAACGAATATTTTTCAACGCGGCGCCGCTTCGATGGGGCGGTTGAGCTACATTCTGGCGGCACGGCCGAGCATTGATGATTCGGATGCTAAGGTCTCTCCGGAAACCAAACCGGAAGGCGAGATTGAATTCCGCGGGTTGACCTTCACCTATCCAACGACGCTGTCGGGCACAGACGCAAGGGCCAAGAGCAATGGGAGCGCGAACGGCCAGGGCAGCAGCAACGGGCAACATCTGGTGTTGCGGGACATCGACCTGAAAATTCCGGCAGGTTCCACGCTGGCGATTGTCGGCCCGACGGGCAGCGGGAAGACCACGCTGGCTGCGCTGATTGCGCGCCTGTGGGAAGCGCCGGACGACCAACTTTACCTGGATGGCCGCCCGCTGCGCGAATGGCCGCTGGCATCGCTGCGCGGCTCGATCGGCTTCGTTCCGCAGGACACTTACCTGTTCGGCGAAACCTTGGGTGGGAACATCGCGTTCGGCTTGCCCGAATTTACGGAAGAGCAGGTACGCGAAGCTGCTGCGGTGGCCAGCCTGGACGGCGATGTGCAAGATTTTGGAAAGCACTACGACACGGTCGTGGGCGAGCGCGGCATCACGCTTTCCGGCGGACAGAAACAGCGCACGGCCATTGCCCGGGCGGTGATTCGCGATCCGCGCATCCTGATTCTGGACGATGCGCTCTCCAGCGTGGATACGCAGACTGAAGAGCGTATCCTGAGCCGGCTGAAAGAGATCATGGCAGGACGCACGACCATTCTGATTTCGCATCGCACCTCGACGGTGCGCGACGCCGATCAGATCGTCGTGCTGCTGGATGGGCGGATCGCGGAGCGCGGCACGCATGACGAACTGCTGGCCGCTGGCGGTTACTACGCCGATTTGTATCAAAAACAACTTTTGGAAGAAGAGCTCGAACGGGCATGAGCAATCCACACGAGGAAGAGGCGCTAGGCAAAGCGTACGACTCGCGCTTGATGCGGCGGCTGCTGGGGTACATGGCGCCGTACAAGCTGTGGGTGGTGCTTGCGCTGGGACTGGTGGCCGTGGTCACGCCGCTGGAGCTGGCGCCGCCGTTGCTTTTCCAGAAGGCGATTGACGGCTACTTTGTTCCGGCGATGAATCGCACGATCGTAGAGAGCGCCGCCTGGCGCGGGATTCTGACCATCTCTTCCGTCTACCTGTTGGTGCTGATCTTCGACTTTCTGGCGCAGTACGCCCAGATTCGCATCATGCAGCGCGTCGGTCAGCAGACCATGTACGACATGCGCCGCGGGATTTTCGCGTATCTGCAAAAGCTACCGATGAGCTATTTCGACCGCAACCCGGTCGGGCGGCTGGTTACGAGGGTGACTACCGACGTGGATGCGCTGAACGATCTGTTCGCTGCCGGCGTGGTCACGATGATCAACGATTTCTTTTTGCTGGCAGTGCTGGCCGGACTACTGGTGAAAAAGGACTGGCGTCTGGGCCTGGAAACGCTGGCAGTGCTGCCTGGAATCCTCGTGGTGACATTTGTGTTTCGCCACTATGTGCGGGAGGCGAACCGCAAGATTCGCACGGCCATCGCGCGCATCAACGCTTTCCTGCAGGAATACATTTCCGGCATGAGCGTGGTGCAACTGTTCAACCGCGAAGAAAAGGCCCTGGCGGAATTCGGGAAGCGCAACAAGGACAATATGTTGGCATGGCGGGATGCGATTTTGGCCTATGCGCTGTTCTATCCCGCGGTGGAGTTCCTGAGCTTTGCCACCATTGCGCTGATCTTCTGGGCGGGCGGCAATCGGATCTTTCAAGGAACGCTGACCCTAGGAGTGCTCACCGCCTTCACGATGTATGCCCAGCGCTTCTTCCGTCCGATTCAGGACCTCAGCGAGAAATTCAATATCTTGCAGTCGGCAATGGCCGCCAGCGAACGTATTTTCAAGCTGCTGGATGAGCCGGTGACGATTGAATCAGCCCCCGGTGCGCAGCACCTCACGGCGGCGCGCGGCGAAATCGAATTCCGCAATGTATGGTTCAGCTATAGAAACGTCGCGGAACCGAAGGACGAAGACTGGGTGCTGCGCGACGTTTCGTTTAAGATTGCGCCCGGGCAAACCTTCGCCATCGTTGGCCACACCGGAGCAGGCAAGACCACGCTAATCTCGCTGCTGCTGCGGTTCTATGACATTCAGCGCGGCGCCATTTTGCTCGATGGCGTTGACATCCGGCTGCTCGACTTGCAGGACCTGCGCCGGCATTTTGGAATCGTGCTGCAGGATCCGTTCTTGTTCACCGGAACCATCGAAACCAACGTTCGCCTGGGCACTCCGGGTATTTCGCGCGACGATGTCGGACACGCCGTCGAAAAAATCGGCTTGGGTGATTTTGTGCGCTCGCTGCAGGACGGCATCGCCACTCCGGTGAACGAGCGGGGCTCGACGCTTTCTGTCGGGCAGCGCCAGCTCATTAACTTTGCACGCGCGCTGGCGCACAATCCGCGCTTCCTGATCCTCGATGAAGCGACTTCCAGCGTGGACACTAAGACCGAACTGCTGATCCGCGAGGCGTTGGACAAGCTGCTGACCGGACGCACGGCCCTAGTGATCGCGCACCGCCTGAGTACGATACAGTACGCGGACCGCATCCTGGTCTTCCACAAAGGCCGCCTGCGCGAGCAGGGCGCGCACCAGGAGTTGCTGGCGCTGCGCGGCATCTACTACCGGCTCTACCAATTGCAATACAAAGAGCAGGAACTGCATCTTCCAGACACCAGCGCGAGGGCGTTCACGCAGAGCTCCCCGCTGCCGGCGACAGACTGAAGCACCGCGACGCGAGATGCCCTCAACGCAAATCCTTTTGTCCGCAGGCGAAGCAAGCGGTGACATGTACGCTGCGCAGCTGGCTGCGGCGCTCAAGACTCGCAACGATTGCGAAATCTTTGGCATGGGTGGCGATCAGATGCGGGCCGCAGGCGTGGAGGTCGTGACAGACTATTCGCAGGTTTCGGTTCTGGGAATCACAGAGATTGTGAGCCACCTGCCGCAGCTGGTGCACGCAATGCGGAACCTGGTGGGAGCGGCGCGAACGCGGCGGCCGGCGCTCGCCATCCTGACAGATTTCCCCGGTTTTCACCTCAGACTGGCGCGCAAGTTGAAACCACTGGGCCTGAAAAGCGTCTATTACATTTGCCCACAGTTCTGGGCTTGGCGGCCGTGGCGCGTGCGGATTGTGCGGCGGCGATTCGCTCTGGCGCTGTGCATCTTCCCTTTCGAGGAGAAGTTCTTTAGCGATGCTGGCGTGCCGGTCGAATTCATTGGGCATCCGCTTGTGGGCAAGGTGGCAGCGCAGCAGTCGCGCGAAGCATTTTTTGCCGCGCATGGCTTGGACGACCGCAAGCCGTTGGTCACAATTCTGCCTGGTAGCCGCAATTCGGAAATTGCGCGGCACCTGCCGACTCTACGCGAGGCCTGTGCGAGAATTGCGGCCGAAACTTCAGCGCAATTCTTGGTCGCGGCAGCTCCCGGACGGGCGGAATCTCTGCGCCCGGGCTGGCCTACCGGTCTTAGTCTCCACGTGGTCGAGGGACGAACTTACGACGCGCTGGCCCATGCGAACGCCAGCATCGTAGCCAGCGGCACTGCCACGGTGGAAGCGGCGCTGCTCGATGCGCCTATGGTAGTGGTCTACCAGGTGACCCCGATTACCGCGCTGCTGGCCAAGCCGCTGGTACGTACAAAGCATTTCGCCATGGTCAACCTGATTGCCGGCCGCGAGGTTGTTCCGGAGTTGATCCAGAAAGACTTTACGGCAGAGCGACTGGCTGCCGAAACCCTGCGGCTGCTCCGCGATCCGGCCGCCGTCGTCGCCATGCGAGCCAATTTAGCAGAAGTAAGGGACCGTTTGGGCCCGCCAGGGGCTGTCGAACGCGCTGCCGATGCCATCACGGCGCTGCTGGCCGGCCCGGCCAAGTTGTCTGGCAACGCTTCGTGAGCCGTTGCTATCCTATATAGGGAACGGTGCAGCGCTCCCAGAGGAACCGGAAACGATGTCCTTTTTCAGCAGAGCCTTTCCCACGGTCCGCCGTGTCTTTTGCGGCGTCCTGCTCCTGGCACTATGCTCACTCACCCCTTCAATCCTGCGCGCTCAGGACGGGACCAAGGATGCTTTTCTCGCCGAGCACTACGATGTCTCTGCAACACTCGACCCTGCCGGTCAATCCCTTTCGGCCGTAGCCAAGGTGGACTTTCACGTCACGCAGGTTTCCAGCGTGGTGCGGGTCGAACTGCATCCCAACTTGACGGTGACCGAAGTCAAGACTTCGTCCGGCAAAGCATTAAATTTTGATCGTGACAGCGTGAACCCGCTGTTCCTCAATGTGAATTTGCCGACGGCGGTCGGAGCAAACTCCACAGTTACCCTGATATTTACCTACGCGGGTCCGATGGCCAACGAAGACAACAGTCCGGTGCCCAGCGTGCGCCTGGCCTCGATTTATAGAGACGGCGCGTACCTGCTGCTTCCGGCGCGCTGGTTTCCCCTGACTGCCTATCCGACAAACCGCTACACGGGAACGTTCAGGCTGAACGTGCCGGAGACGTTCTCGGTGGCGGGCACGGGAAAGTCCTCTGCTCCACAGCTTGTGCCGGGAAAGGCCGGGGCGGAAGGGCGGAGGCTCCTGTACGTGTTCGAGTGCCCCGACGCCGCGCCAAACGGTTCCTTTGTCGCGGGTCCCCTAAAGCTGACGCCGAAGCAGGCCGAAGGCTTGACCGTGAATGTGTACGCGCCGCCGGCGGCGACTGCGAATCCGGGAGACTTCGCGAATTCTGTAGCGCGTTCGGTGAGTGTCTTTTCGGATCTGTTCGGCCCACTGGCGGAAGAGCCGAACTTCACGGTGGCGCAAATTCCGGATGGCGGCTTGCGCGAATTCTCGGGCCCCGGGCTGCTGGTGCTGAGCCAGCGCGCTTGGGACGCCAAAGTCAACGATCGCGTCATCGCGCGGCTCGTTGCCTCCCAGTGGTGGGGCAATCGGGTGCTGCCGGCAAGCCGCGGCGACGTCTGGATCAGCGATGGCCTTGCGCGCTATTCGGAAGCTTTGTATGCCGAACAAAACGCCGGCAAAGAAGCCGGATTGCGCGCCGTGGACGATTTTGCGGTCGGCGCGCTGATGAACGAAGAGGCAGCGCCGATTTCGCAGAGCACCCGGCTGACGCCCTTCACCAGCGACTACCGCTCCGTGGTGATGAACAAAGGAGCGATGCTCTTCCACATGCTGCGCGCCCAGATGGGCGACGCCGCTTTCCGTTCGGTGCTGCACAATTTCTATGCGGCGTATGCGGGCAAGAACGCCACCAACAACGACTTCGAGCAACTCGCGGTCAAACAGATGCAGGCCGCGATGAAGCCAAACCAGGAGCCGCCGAACCTCAACGCGTTTTTCGCCCAGTGGCTGAACTCTACAGGCGTTCCGGACTTCAAGCTGGAATTTGTGGTCTACCGCACACCCAAGGGATTTCGGGTCGTCGGAAAAATAATGCAGCCGCTCGACACGTTCTCCATGCCGGTTCAGCTGCGCATTGAAACGGAAGGCAATCCGGAGACCAAGACCGTGGACGTCACCGGCACCGAGTCCACTTTCATTGTAGAAACTTTTGGCCGGCCGAAACCCGGCGGAATCAAGATTGATCCGGGCAATGTGGTCCTGAAAGGCAATTCGACTCTGCGGGCACGCGCGGCGATCGCACGGGGTGAAGAACTGGCTGAAACCGGGCGCTACTACGATGCCATTCAGCAATATCAAAAGGCGCTCAACATCCAGCCCGGGCGGCCGCTGGCGAACTTCCGCATGGGCGAAGCGTTTTTCTATCAGAAGAATTATCAGGCCGCGGCCAACGCCTTCCGCGAAGCCCTTCAGGGCGTGCCCGAGCCGGCGGAAAAGTGGACCGAAGTGTGGGGCCACATCTATCTCGGCATGATTTTTGATCAGTTAGGCCAGCGCGAACGAGCGGTGAATGAGTACAGCAAGGCCAAGCAGACCAACGACAATACCGGCGGCGCCCAGGAGACTGCTGCGCGATACATAAAGAAGCCCTACAGTGAAGGCGGGGCGCAAGCAGCTTCTACGGCCAAGCCAACGGGTGAGGCCGCACCTGCGACTGCAGCCGACGATGGCCGTCCCCACCTGAAGAAGCCCCAGCCTTAAGTTCTCGAGGACTGCTCAAGAAACACAGGCGCTCGTTTGCGCTGTTTCGTTTCCGACAACCTCCACCGCGCGCATTATCACGCCACCTGCGGCAGGGCCTCATAATGTTGAGGATTCCCTACTTCGACGAGGCCCAGCTTTCCACGTGAACCGCAAACTACAAGTAGGAGTTTTGCTAACCCTGTGCGCGCTCGTTTATGCCAATACCCTTAGCAACGGCTTCACGATGGACGACGAGCTGTACATCTTCCGAAATCCGCAGGTTACGCACCCAACGCTTCGCACGCTGTTCCAGGCCAATGCCGCCAGCAACGTTTTCCGTCCAGCGACTTTTGCCACGCTGGCCGCTAACTGGGGTATCGCCGGCAATCACGCGTCCGCCTACCACCTGCTGAACCTGCTGCTACACGCAGGCGTGACGCTGCTGCTGTTCTTTCTCCTTTGCGGACTGCTCGAGAGAGTATCGAACGGCGAGGCGATCGCGTTCATCGCCGCTGCGCTGTTCGCCGTGCATCCCATCCATACCGAAGCGGTAGCTTCCGTGATCGGGCGCTCCGAGCTGCTGGCGGCGGGATTTCTGATTGCCGCATGGCTGCTGCATCTTCGCGATCGCTGGGTGCTCGGCGCAATCTGCTTCCTGTTAGCCGTCTTTTCAAAGGAGTCCGCCATGGCCTTCCTTCCGCTGGCGGTGGCCGGAGACTTCGCCCGCGGAGAGTGGAAGCACTGGTTGCGATACGCCGCGCTCGCGGCACTGACCGCCGCGTATCTCGGACTGCTCTGGGAAGTGCAAGGCGGCCACTTCGGCACCGCATCCGTCTCGTTGCTAGACAATCCGCTGTTTCCCTTGCCTGTTTCTCTACGCCTGCTGAACGCGCTGCGAATCGGCTGGAAATACGTTGGCCTGCTGATCTTTCCGGCGAAGCTCTCTTGCGATTACTCCTACAACGCTATTCCCGTGTACGGAGATTCCCGGCACACGCTGCCTGCGGTCATCGGGGCCTTCGCTGTTTTTTTCGGGTGGATGTGGAGCATTTTTAGGCGCAAGACCGCCTTGATCGCCGCCGGCGCGATCTACTTCCTGGGTTTCGCAGTGACCGCGAATGTTGTGACTCCGAGCGGCACCATCATGGGCGAACGTCTGGCCTATCTCCCTTCTGCCGGATTCTGCTTGCTGATCGCGCTGCTCATTGGCCAAATCGAAACCCGAAACCGCACCGCCGCGCGCGCGATAATCTGCGCCGTCATTCTGGTACTGGCAGTGCGAAGCGTGCTTCGCAATAAAGATTGGCACGACAATCTGTCACTCTACAGCAGCGCCGTCAGAGTTGTCCCGAACAGCGCAAAGATGCACGCATATCTCGGAAAGGAATACCTCAACCGCCGCCAGTTCGACGCCGCGCAAAGCGAACTGCAAACTGCGCTCACGATCTATCCCGATTTTCCGGACACCATGGAGTCGCTGGCGCTGCTCGATTCGTGGACCGGAAAAACAGACCAGGCTCTGTCGTTAATGGAACGCGCGCTGCGGATGAGCGACCGCACCAACATCAACTACGACTATATGGCAGTGAACTGTGCTGCATTGCTGATGCAAAGCGGACGTCCCGGCGATGCGCTGGCCGTTCTAGACCGGGAAATCGCGGAAGCGCCAAATTACTCCCGCGCCTGGTCCAATCGAGCCGTCCTTCGCTTGCAGCAAGGCCAGTTCGTCTACGCCAGGACCGACGCAGAGACTGCTCTCCGCCTCGATCCCAAAAACGCGCAGGCGGCTGGAGTTCTGCAAAAGCTGGCCGAGGCACAGTCTCTCCCTGGGTCTCACTGAGCTGCATCCTGCGGCGCCACCTTTTTCGCGTATTCGGGCGTGTACGCGGTAATCAGCTCTTGCGGTCCGCGGTCGAGTAGTCGTAGACGCCGCGCCCGGTCTTTTTTCCCAAGCGTCCTTCTGCCACCAGCTTCCTCAGCAGATCGCTGGGCCGGTATTTTTCGCCGAGCTTCGAATGCAGATACTCCAGAATGCTGAGCCGAACGTCGAGCCCGACCAGGTCCACCAGCTCAAACGGGCCCATCGGATGGTTCAGCCCGAGCTTCAGGGCTTTGTCAATGTCCTCGGCCGATGCCAGCCCCGCCTCCAGCATCATGAATGCTTCATTGCCAATCAGGGCGTTGATGCGGCTGGTGATAAAGCCGGGCGACTCTTTCAACACAATTACTTCCTTGCCCATCCGTGCGCCTACCACGCGGCAAGCCGCAATGGTGGCGTCGGACGTCTTTGGCGCTCGGACCACTTCGATCAGACGCATCTTCGGTACCGGGTTGAAAAAATGCATCCCAACGCACAGTTCCGGCCGGTAGGTCATCTCCGCCATTTCGGCGATGGATAGCGACGAGGTATTGCTCGCCAGCACAGCATGGGGCTTGGCAAATTTGTCGAACAGCGTATAGAGCTCCAGCTTCAGCTCCATCTCTTCCGGAACGGCTTCAATCAAAAAGTCGGATTCGCGGCAGGTGTCCTCTACTGATGAAGCCGTTTCGATTCGCGCGATAGCCGCTTCGGCATCGGCAGCGCTAACCTTTCCGCGCTTCACGCCTTCGGCAAAGGATTCCTTAACCCATGCAGTTCCCTTGGCGAGCATCTCGGGCATCACATCTTCCAGAATCGTGCGATAGCCACCCAGCGCGGCCGCGTAGGCAATTCCCCGCCCCATGGTTCCTGCGCCGATGACACCAATCGTTTTCACTTCCACCCGGCATTCCCCCCTGTTGCTGAATAGGCGCGCGGCGCTCGCTAGCTCATCAATTTCATATATGCTGGCACATCAAACCCCAAGATCACCGAATCGCCGCGGACAACGATCGGCCGCTTGATCAGATTGGGGTTCTTGACCATCAGACGGATCGCCTGTGTGCGGGTCGGCGGCTTCTCCGCCATCTTCCGTGCGCGATACATCTCGTTCCGCGAGTTCAAGAACTTCTTATAGTCGCGCCTGCCAATCAGCGCGCCTAATTCTCTTTCGGATAGCGGCTGCTTGGCCAGATCGCGGGACTCCAGCTCTGCACCCAACTCCAGCAAGAGACCTCTTGCTTTGCGGCAGGTCGTTCAAGTCGGCTTCTGATAGAACTTCACAATCACCTTGGACACAGAACCTTGCTCTTGAAGTTTTTGCCGGAAACAAACCGCGTATCAGTATCGAGGTACGCTAGGATCGATCTCAATCGCCCAGCGGTCGATTCCTCCGGCCAGTGATTGCGCGCTTTCGACACCCTGCGCCCGCAGCCATGCCGCTACATCCAGGCTGCGCTGCCCGTGGTGGCAGTAGCAGATCACATCCTCATCCCCATCAAGTGCCTGCAGGTTCGCCGGAATCGTCCGCATCGGAATCAATTGCGCGCCCTCGATGCGGCAGATCTCGTACTCCCACTGCTCCCGCACATCCACCAGCAGCAGTCTGTCGCCAGCCTGCTGTCTGCTCCGCAGTTCCGCAACGCTGATCTCCAGCTCGCTCATCTGTTCAGTGTCTCATACTCAGCGGCCAGTGAATTTCGGCGGGCGCTTCTCAAAAAACGCGCGCACGCCTTCCAGACAGTCCTGGGAGGCGAAGCAACGCATCTGCTGATGTACTTCCGCTTCCAGCGCCCTGGTCAAAGCCTCTTTCTCGCTGCCGAAAAGAGTGTGTTTGACGGCTCGAATCGCCACGGGCGGCCCGGCCGCAAGCTTGGCTGCAAACACGCGCGCTTCGGTTTCGAGTTGGGCTCCGGGCACAATACGGTTCACCAAACCCAAACGCAGCGCCGTGGCCGCATCAATCATGTCGCCCAGGTAGAACATTTCTGCAGCTTTCGATGGCCCAACCAGTTGCGGCAAAAAGTACGTGCCGCCGTAATCTGGATACAGCCCGACTTTCGCGAAGTTTTGCCCAAAAATCGCTTCCTCCGCCGCGATTCGCAGGTCCGCCGCCAGCGCAACGTTCATTCCCGCGCCGGCAGCGGCGCCGTTCACGGCTGCAATCACCGGCTGCGAAATCGTACGCATCTTCAGCACCGCAGCCATGCCCGCGCGCAAGATGGGTTCCAGCTGCTCTGTATCGTTCGCCTCGCGGCCCTTCCCAATCGCACCAAGATCACCGCCCGCGCAAAATGCACGTCCAGCGCCGGTCAGCACGACAGCGCGCACCGACTCGTCGTGCCCAATGCGCTCAAAAGCCTGATTCAACGCGGCTGCCAGCTCGCCGTTCAGCGCGTTCAGCCTGTCCGGCCGGTTCATTACCAGCAGAGCCACGCCGTTTTCTATGCTCTCCAGCAGAACCGGCCCCGCTGCGGCTGCAGTAGGTGAGGTGCTCATGGCTTCCTCCGTAAAATTCTAAAGAGGTCTGGCTTCTCTGGAATTTTCGACTTTTTTGACCAGCGCGGCAAGCTTACGGAAGTGCAGCGGCCGTTCCTTGCTTTTCTGGAGGTGGTGGGAGTCTGTTGCGGGCAGTACGTAAACGCGGGCCCCGTAGAGCAGGTCTTTCTGCAGCCCAAGTCTTGCTCGGCGCTGGGAAAACTGCTCGTACACGCTCTTGCCGTTAAAAGCGATCACATGCGGCTGGAACTCGCCGAGTTTTTGCGACAGCACAATACGCCCTTCGGCAAAGTCTTCACGAGTCAGCTCTTCATGGGAACGCGTCGGGCGCTTCACCAGGTCCGTCAGCCCAATGGCAAATTCAATCACCCGCTTATCGTCGCGGTACTCCAGGGGCTCAGGAATGACTCCGGTCTCGTACAGTGTGGGCCAGAAGGGGTTTTCCCGGCCAGAGTAGTAGTGGCCGGTGCGCACCGACGATTCCGTCGGATTGCAGCCGATTATGACCAGCTTCATGCCTTTGCGGAGATGATCGGGGAGCGTCTTCATAGCGTACGTTCGCGCGAATTTAGAATATCGTGCCCGAAACCACTTGCCAGAAGCTGTTCCGCCTGCTACTGCCAAAAAGACAATGCCCGCCCCAAGCCTCTTTCCTTGGCCAAGCGGTACACGCAGACTGCGGCGGCCAAGTCCCATGCGGCGATTCCATTCGACTTGAACAGGGTGATTTGCGACTCCACGGTCCGTCCGTGACAGATCCCCGCCACCAGCGACGACAGCTCCCGCACCGTGTCCCAGCGCTGTTCGTGCCCGGCGAATCCCTGTACCAGGTCGCCCGCCTCCTGCCGCGACTGTTCGATGGAGTCCACGATGATCAAGTTGCTCTTGGCGACCGCCTCGGCGTCCAATTCGCGTTTGCGCATGTGGTTCGCGCCGATGGCATTGATGTGAGTGCCCGGCGAAATGTTCTTGCCGAATATCACCGGCTGGCTGGCCGTCGTCGCGCAGCATGCAATTGCAACATCCGAAGTCGCTTCTTCAGCCGATCCGACGGCCCTCACTGGCAAACTCAACCGCTCGGACATCTCCCGCGCGAATTCCACCCGGCGGTCCCCGTCACGGCCGTACACCTTCACCGACTGGAGCTTCCGTACTGCCGCAATCGCTTCCAACTGGCTCTGTGCCTGCCAGCCCGTACCGATGATTCCGGCCGAATCGGAGTTTGCGTTCGCAAGATACTTCGTCGCCACACCGGACGCCGCACCGGTTCTCACCTGGCTCAAAACGTCGCCTTCGATCAACGCCAGAGCCCTCCCGGTTTCCGTTGAAAACAGGCAAACCAAGAAGGTCAGCTTGCCTCCGACGAACGTATATTGTTTCGTCGCAACGAATCCACCAGGAGCGTCCGCTGCCGCCATGTAGTGGAAAAACGTTCCACTGGGCAGTTCGAATCTCCGACGCGAGTGCAGCAGCACCTCGCCGTGCGCTTGCCGCCGCGAAATCTCTTCCACCGCCGCGATCGCCAGCGGCATCGTGAGAACCGATTTCACTTCGGCTTCGTTAATGTGCAGGGTCAAGACCGGCTACCTTTCTCGCGGCGCGAACCATCCGGGAAATAATTTCGCTACACCTGAATCTAGCTGGATTTTGGCCTGGCGTTTGCCGTCGCGCCAGTCCGCGATCGCGGCGAAATCACTTGGCCATCGCGGATCCTCCGCACCACGGTTTGGATCAGACGGTACACCCGCTCATGCTGTGGATCATCCGCGTTGAAAAAGTGGAACTCCGGCTGCCCGGTGGCCAATTTCCCGGTGCGAATCGGCAACTTCCCGCACAAATCATTTTCGATAAACGCCGTCTCGTAGCGCGTCTTCGCGCGGTTCCAGGTGTACACACGCAGCACGGAAAAATCGCAGCCTTGGCCTTCCGGTCCGCGCTGTGCCGCCAGCAGGTACTGCGAACGAGCACCGCTCGGGTCTTCTACGCGATTTAACTCAAACCACGCAATGGGCCGAATGTTCGCTGCGTTCGCCCCTTCGCGCACGGCGTCTGGCAGATCCAGTTCCAAAAAGCGGGCGATTACCCATCCGGCAATCGGAACCGTGGGGTCGCCCCCCTGCGTCGTCGCCGGTGGTGCCGTCTTGGCAGTCGTTTCCGTTGGCGGACGCGTGGCCACGCCGCGAATCAAATACCAATCTTCTTTCTTGGCCTCTTGTGGCTCGCTGGACTCTTTTTCGTCGGATACCTGCACCCAATCCGCAGTCGCGTGCCCCAAAATTTCTACCGGCACGCCCCGCCCAAACTGGTAAAGCCGCGGTGAAGTGCGCCCGGGCTCGACTCGCACGTTCGTCGCCACTTTGGTGCGCCCCATGCCCTGCACCGGCAAAGCCTCGGCGCGTTTCAGCAGCTCTTCCGAGCGCTGCCACAGCGCTGGATCCATCAGCAGCCGCCCGTCTACCCAGCCCACTTGGCCAGCCGTGGTTCGGACTTTCACGAAATCGTTGCGCTTCGCCAGCGTGTCCACGCGGTCTCCATAACGCAGTACGCCCAGCGGCTGCCGCACCTGCGCCATACTGCTCCAGAGCGTCACCGTTTTTTCGCTGACGTATTCTTCGCCCAACGATTCGCGCCGCGGCCGGAAAAACCACGCCGTCAGCGCCACCAACGCCAGCAGCGGAATCGCAATCAGCAATTTTCTTTTCATGCTCGATTAGATTGGTTGTTTACGCCGCGGCCTGTATCCGCGGAACGCCTATGAATTCTACATGATATGCGTCAGGCCTCGCGGTTTGCCGGGGAGCAAATCGGGTTCTGCTAGAATTCCCTTGGTCTCTTTCGTTTCATGCCTCTTTTTTGGAGGATTGCTTGAAGTTTCTGAATTCTCTTCAGCCACTCGGTCTGCTTATTCTGCGCTGCGTTTTGGGTGTGATCTTTCTCACGCACGGCTACCCGAAGCTGACGCAATCTACGGCGCAACTTCAGGGCATGTTTGTACAACACGGCCTGCCGGGCCCGTTGGTCTATGTCGCAGGAGTCCTCGAAACATTCGGGGGGTTGATGCTGATCGTCGGACTATTCGCTAGATGCGCTGGCCTGGCGCTGGCGATCGAAATGGCCGTCGCGATCGCTAAGGTCCACAGCGCCCACGGCATCATGGCCTTGCGCGATTACGAGTTTCCTTTGGCCCTCGCTGCGGCCGCGCTGGCCCTCGCGACGGTAGGTGCCGGCGCTTTGTCCGTGGATCACTTGCTGTTTGGCGAAAAGGGGGCTCGACGCTCGCGAGCGCCCAAGCCTTCGAAAAAGTAAGGAAGGTAGGGCACGGCTTTCAGCAACTCCGCGCTCGAGGACTCTTCGACGCTGAGTGCCTACCGAAGGGCTGTTCCTTTACCCTGCGAGTTCCCCTAGTTGCTTGGCTGCGTTACGGTGGGCGCTTGCGGGGCGGCCGTGATTGCCAGCGGCGCCAACGGTAGCGCAATCCACAGTATGGCGTAGAGGAGGATTCCAGTTCCCCCGCACAGCACCACCAAAAGCCAAAGCACCCGGACCAGCGTGGGGTCCATGTCAAAATAGTCGGCAAGCCCCGCGCAAACCCCGCCCAGCTTCTTGTCAGTGCTGGAACGCATCAGGCGCTTAGGTCCGCCAGTGACGGAAGCCGTATCCGGCGCTCCCGTCACTACCTGCCGCGCTCCGCAGTTGTAGCAAAACCGCGACCCATCCGCGATATTCCGTTGGCAACTGTTGCAGACCATGACGACCCTCCCGCAAGCAGACTACGACACTGCTCTACTTCCAATATACGCC
Source organism: uncultured Acidobacteriaceae bacterium (assembly GCA_964594885.1). Taxonomy (GTDB): domain Bacteria; phylum Acidobacteriota; class Terriglobia; order Acidiferrales; family UBA7541; genus Acidiferrum. The sequence goes on along the minus strand of CAZQOB010000038.1, from coordinate 34,532 downwards.
CATCTATCCCCAAAAGTTGCCTGCTTACGATATGTCCGGACGGCTGTCCAGACGTTGTCATCCCCGGAGCCGCGAACCGGCCCAAAGGATCTAAAGCCACCCATGCTTGGCAAGATCACGTCGTGCGCGGTTTTTCCGGTTGGCTAGTACTCCAACAACTCCCGGACCGTCTTCACCACCGCATCCGACTGCGGCAAAATCCGATCTTCCAGTTGCGGATGGTACCCGCAGAAACTATCCAGCGCCGCGATGCGCTTCACCGGAGCATCCAGCTCATCAAACAGCTCGTCCGCAATGCGCGCCACCAGCTCTGCGCCGTAGCCCCAGCTCAGCATATCCTCGTAGGCCACAATCACCCGGTGGGTCTTCCGCACGGAAGCGCAAATTCCATCCCAGTCATAAGGCGACAGCGAGCGCAAATCCAGAATCTCCGCTGAAATTCCGTCGCGCTGCAACTGTGCCGCGGCAACTTCGACTCGATGTACGTAGGCACCGTAGGTAATGACGCTGACGTCGGTCCCCTCCTTCACCACTTTTGCCTTGCCGAACGGAATCGTAAACTCCGGTCCGGGATACTCCGACCGGTTATACGGCTGGCGGTAGAGATGCTTGTGCTCCAGGAACATCACTGGATCGTCACAACGAATGGCGGTGCGAAGCAATCCCGCCACATCCAGCGCCGTGGAGGGCATTACGACGCGCAATCCAGGCGTATGTGTGAATAACGACTCGCCACTCTGGCTGTGGTAGATCGCTCCCCCTGTCAAATACCCGCCAATTGCCACGCGAATCACCATCGGGCACTTGAACGTGCCATTCGACCGCCAGCGCAGCGTGCACAGCTCATCGCGAATCTGCATCATCGCCGGCCAGATGTAGTCAAAGAATTGAATCTCCGCTACGGGCTTCAGCCCGCGTGTCGCCATGCCGATCGCCCGGCCCACAATGGAAGCTTCCGCCAGCGGCGTGTTGAACACGCGATTCGCACCATACTTTCGCTGCAAGCCTGCAGTCGCTTTGAAGACGCCACCCTTCCCTTTTACTTCTTTCAAGTTCTCTTCGCGGCTCGCATCCGCCACGTCCTCGCCAAAAACCGCCACTCGCTCGTCGCGCGACATTTCATCATTCAGCGTCGCGGCCACCATCTCCACCATAGTCTTTTGTGCCCCGTGGAAATGCGGTTCCGTGTCAAACTCTGGGGATGCAGGATCGATCTCTGGCGAATACATGTTCTGCAAAACGGTTGACGCTGCCGGCGCCTCTGCGTCCAGCGCGGCGTCGGTCGCCTGTCGCACTTCGTGCTCGACTTGTGCTTCAATCGCCTCAATCTGCTTCTGATCCAGTAAACCTTCGCGAATCAGAAACAGCGCGAACTTCGACAGCGGATCGCGATGGGCTTCGCGCTCCCGCTCTTCCGGCACTTTGTACAGTTTTTCGTCGTCGCTCAACGAGTGCGAGTACGGTCGTGTCACATGGGCGTGCACAAACGATGGCCCGCGCCGCTCGCGGCAGTAGTTCACGGCTTCCTGGCACACCTGATAGCTCGAAATCGGATCCGTGCCGTCCACTTCGGCGACCTGCAAGTGCGGAAAACCTCGCACTAACTTCGAAATGCTTCCGCCCGCGGTCTGAACTTCAATCGGCACCGAAATGGCGTAGCCGTTGTCTTCGATCAGATACATCAGCGGCAACTTCTTCGCGCAGGCCGCGTTGAGCGATTCCCAGAATTCCCCTTCACTGGTCGCGCCATCGCCACCCGAAACATAGACAATCTCATCCGCCGAATGCCGCGCCAGATCCCCCAGCGGCGCTTTTTTCGCCTGCGCCAGCGCTTTGGGGTGTTGCTCGTAATAAAGCGTCGCCTCGGCCGCGCCCACGGCATGGACAAACTGCGTCCCGGTACACGACGACTTGCTCACAATGTTGTATTTGGGATGTCCCCAATGCGACGGCATCTGCCGCCCGCCGGAACTCGGATCATCTTTCGCGCCGACCGATTGCAGCAACATCTCCAGCGGCGTCATGCCCAGCATCAGGCACAGCGCGCGGTCGCGGTAGTACGGATACAGCCAATCTTCGCCGCCCCGCAGAAGTAACCCCATAACTGCGGTCACCGCTTCGTGCCCTGCGCTGGAGATCTGGAAAAAGATCTTGTTTTGCCGCTTGAGTTGAATCTCGCGGTCGTCCAGCTTCCGCGATAGGTACATCGTGCGGTACAGCTTGATTAACGTGTCCCGCGAGAGCCCTGCGTACTTCTCGTTCTTAACCGCTTCGCTTTTCGCAACCTTCACGCGCGTCTGTACGGCCATTCAGCAGGACCTCGGTCGTTAGCGATTCGTCGCTTCCGGCGCTTAACGACTTCAGTATACCGAAACTGTTTTTGTCGGCTCCTACGGCGCAAAAAACTTGCGCTAGGGAATCAGATTCAGCCCAGTCCAATTTGGACTACCGTCTATTCCGTGTCTTAATCCAGCGCGTCGAACACCGCCGCGGTCACATCAAATCCCGGCTCGCCCTGTCGCATCACCGCCGGCGAGGCATCCTTGAACGGTTCCTCCGCAGGAATTTTGTTCACCAGCCGCTCTTCGGTCATCCTTTCGTGCCCCGAAAAGCCAAGCCGCAAGTGCAGTTTCACAGGACCAGCCGGCGCCGCCGCGGCCGGTTTCATCACTTCTTCCGCCACCTTGGTCTTGCTCTTCGCGGCTGCCGTTTTGTTCGCGCCTTCCCCACTCTTCTTGGCGCCTCCCGTGATGCCGGCCGTTACCTTGCTCTGAACTTCGGCGGGCTCAGCAGTTTCCTCGGTTGTTCGAGGGGCCGCCGGTGGCGCAATGCCTCCCCCGGGCCGCTCAAACTTGTAAAGCAGCTTCTTGTCCAGCCGGAACGCCTGCTTCCACATTTCCAGCTTGTGCCGCGCCTGCTGTGCTTTTTCTTCATCCGTCCCAAAATCAAAACTCATGTAAATGTGTGCCATGGCTGCAGTCTGTCTCTCCCCTTCAAGTTAGTCAAGAATCGCGTTGCAAGCCGTTTCCCCTTCCGGGAGCTACGGTTCACCGCCTGCGGTTGGACAAAAAATTGCCACCAGCACAGATAGGCGTTATTCGGGTTGCGACGATGCGCCCCCGGGCCCTCGCTTCGCCGCTTCTTTCGGTAGGCATCGCTGTTTCCGCGCAGGCTCCTTCATGACCTGCACCATCTCCGCTTCGTGGCGCAGTTCGCGCCGAACGGGGACTCTCGCGCCCTGCGATGCTCTACTCAAGCCAGACCGCAAATGGTGTTGCATCCGTGCAAGACCAATGGCCCATTGAGGATCGGTCGCTGGGTTCCCGAGATGGCGATTAAGACCGCGCAGAATCATTCCGGTTGGCTTTTCCTTGCCGCGCAAAATACCTGCAGTCCCTGCGAATCGGGCATTCCACACACTTCGGGTTCGTGCGCTTGCAGATTTCTTGTCCGTGGCGCTTGAACAGCAGATAAGCTCGCGCCCGCGCATCCCGGGTCTCCGGCACCTCAGCCGCTATGGCCCTTTGCGCTTCGCGATATTCGGCCGTATAGTTCCGTCCTTCCGCGCCGCGAAAAATCCGGCCAAAAACATGCACGCAGTTTGACGGCACTGCGGCAATGGGCGCGATCCCCGCGAACAGCAAAATCCGGTCAGCGCCTGGATCAGCAATTCCATGAAACGTCTTCAGCATCTTGCGAACCGCGGACAGCGGCCCGCGCAGCGCCGCTCGTAAATCTCCGCCAAACTCGTCTTCCACGCGCTTTGCAACCTCTTTCAATCGCTCCGCGCGCAGCTCCGGAAACATCCCCGTCGCCTGCAACGCGCCCGCCAACTTCGCAGGCGTGGCTCGCAGCAGATTTTCCGGTTCAACGCCCACTTCTTTCCTAAGCCTCTCCCACCCTTTCGTGCACGCCGCATCGCTCGCCGGATAAGCGCAATACCACCACAGCAGAAATTCATCCGGCTCAGTCGGCCAAGTCGGCTCTTGCGGGCCGTAGAACTTCTCCAGCTTTTTCAGCAAGTCGCTAAGGTGTAGAATCGTTGGGCGCACGGGAACGGCTGGATGTTACTCCGCATTTTTGTCTTGCGCCAACCAAACCAACCGATCACTGGCACTCGATTCCGCCCGATAAAACCGCGCGTGGAGTAGTATAGATAGAGTACCGCTCGACGCCACCCGGATGAACGGCAAGCACTCCAATTCGGGATTTCGCAAACGGACTGCCTTTTTCTGTCTGCTGGCGATGCTCTTCCTTCAGGCTCCCGCTTTTGCAGGTTTCGTGATCGCGACCGGCGCCTGCTGCACCGGCGACGCGTGCCCCATCCACGGACATCACCACGCGAAACAGCAACGCGATCCCGCGCCGATGGATTGTGACCACGAGCGTCATTCCGATAGCAGCCTGCAGTCCTGCACCATCTCCTGCTGCCACGATACGCCTTCCGCTGCCCTCCACGCGCAACAGTTCGTCCTACCGATCTTCTCTGAGTTCACGGAGCCGGTGCTAGACTCCACTGTATCCGCGCCTACAGGTCTCGCGCCGCTTTGTCTCGTATTTGCTCCCAACCCACCTCCCCCTAAACCACTCGCAGCTTAGTCCTCGCTTTTCATCCAAACATTTCGCGCACCGGTGAAATCCGGCGTGCGCTTCTCTTTCCGGCGTGCCACGCGCGCCGCTGTCTCGCGTTCAGGAGAATCCCATCACTATGAACCGGCGTCTCAGAAATCGCAGTTGCCTCGTCGTGACCATCTTCGTGATCGCGGCTGCCATCCCCGCCTTCGCCGGCATTTTCGGTACCGTCCGCGGCATCGTCCACGACGCACAGCACCGCCCCATCGCCGGCGCACATCTGCTGCTGCAATCCAAAACGTCCGACTGGAAGCGCGAAGCTCTATCCGACGACGAAGGCAAATTCCAGCTGGACGCCGTCCCCGCCGGCAACTACACCCTGCGCATATCGCGCGAAGGCTTTCGCGATTCCATCAGCGATCTCTCCGTCGCCGCCGACTCCGCTCCGTTGCGTCACTTCCCTCTCGACCTCGCCTCCGTGAACGAAAGTGTTGAAGTCCGCGAAGACGCGCAAACCGTTGACACAACTTCCCCCTCCGCGCAGACCACGCTCAGCCGCGCCGCCATTTCCGAAACTCCCGGCGCTACCCGCGCCAACAGCCTCGCCGCGATCATCGACTACACTCCTGGCGCCTACCTGGTCCACGATCAACTCCACGTCCGGGGCGGTCATCAGCTTTCCTGGGAGGTGGACGGCATCCCCGTGCCCAACACCAACATCGCCGCCAACGTCGGTCCTCAGTTCGACCCCAAAGATATGGACGTCATCGAAATCCAGCGCGGCGGCTACTCCGCCGAAACTGGCGACCGCATCTACGGCGTGTTCAACGTGATCCCTCGCTCCGGTTTCGAGCGCGATCGCGAAATCGAACTCGTGGCCACCTACGGCAGCTACCACTCGACCGATAGCCAAATCAGCATCGGCGACCACACCAACCGCTTCGCCTACTACGCCAGCATCAGCGGCAATCGCAGCGACATCGGCCTCATGCCGCCGGAGCCCAGCGCTCTTCACGACAACAACGACGGCGCCAGCGCTTTCACCTCACTCATTTTCAACGCCACTCCAGCCGATCAACTTCGTCTCGCCGCATCGTTGCGCAACGATTTCTTCCAGGTCCCCAACACTGCCGATCAACAGTCCGCGCAAATCCGCGACACCCAGCGCGAACGCGACGGATTCCTTAACTTTTCCTGGGTGCACACCTTCCAGCAGGGTGTCCTGCTCACCGTCTCTCCGTTTGTCCACTGGAATCACTCCGCCTACGACGGCCACGGCCCCATTTCCAGCCTGCTGCCCGGGCAGCCCCCCATTCCCACCGACCACAACACCTCGCGCTACCAAGGCGCACAACTCTCGCTCGCCATCACCCGCGGCCGCCACAACGCCAAATTCGGAGCCTACGGCTTTTCGCAGCAAGACAACTCTTTCTTCCGCGTCGTCGCCACCGACGGCTCCGGCAACATCGCTTCCGAGACCGACAAGCCCTCCGGCGGCCAGCTTTCTGTTTTCGCTGAAGATCAGTTCCGCGCCGCCAACTGGCTCACGCTCAGCGCCGGCCTCCGCTACACCCATTTCTCCGCCGGCCTAACCGAAGATAAAACCGATCCGCGCGTCGGCGCCGCGCTGCACATCCCCAAACTCGGCTGGGTCGCACGCACCTTCTACGGCCGCTACTACCAGGCTCCGCCACTGACCACCGTCGACGGCCCGCTTTTGCAATTCGCCGCCAGCCAGGGATTTTCGTTTCTTCCGCTTCACGGCGAAAAGGATGAGCAGCGCGAATTCGGCCTGACCATTCCTATCCGAGGCTGGACCCTCGACTTCTCCAACTTCCAGACTCACGCCCGCAACTTCTTAGACCACGACGTTGTTGGCAACTCCAACATCTTCTTTCCGCTCGCCATCGAACGGGCCCGCATCCACGGCTGGGAATCAACTGTTCGCTCGCCGAAAATCGCCAAGCTTCTCGACGTCTATCTCACCTACTCCAACCAGCAAGCCGAGGGCGGCGGCGTAGTCACGGGCGGCCTGCTCTCCAATCCCGGCCAGCTTTGCGACAACGGCGGTTTCTGTTATCTCGACCACGATCAGCGCAACACCCTCAGCAGCGGTTTCCACGCCGTGCTTCCCTTCCGTGTCAGCGCGTCGGCCGATATCTCCTACGGCTCCGGATTTCTCGCAGGAGATGGCCCTGCCCATCTCCGCGGCCACACCGAAACCTCTTTCTCGCTATCCAAATCCTTCGGCGAGCGCTTTTCTCTCGCCTTTACCGCGCAAAATCTGGGCGACAAGCGTTATCTGGTCGACGACTCCAACACCTTTGGCGGCACGCACTGGAACTATCCCCGCCAATTCACTGGCCAGCTCCGCTACCACTTCCACTACTAACCATAAGTAAAGTCGGTCATCCCGGTTTTAAGGGCCCAGGTTTTATCTGACATCTAATTGCGTCCTACCCTCGCCCAGCCTTACACTACCCTCCGAACCAAATCAGGCGATGGAGTTCGCCATAACCGCCGGAACCGCATCTCGCAACAGATCGGAATCAGGCTGATGACTCCTGGTGGCCGCACGGCGCCAGGAGTTTTGTTTTATAGGCCTGCGTCCAAACAACGACCTATTACGAGGTGATGGATTGAAACTTTTTCTGATTGCTCTGTTCGGCGCGATCGGTACCCTTGCCCGCTACGGCTTGCAAGGCCTGGTGCAAATCCGTATGGGCACCACGTTCCCCTACGGCACCTTGCTCATTAACCTGACCGGCTGTTTTCTTCTCGGCCTGATCGGCCAGCTCACTTTGAACCGCTTGTTGATTTCTTCCGACATGCGCCTAGCCGTAGCCGTCGGCTTTTTCGGCGGCTACACCACGTTCTCCAGCTTCGGCTGGGAAACCGCAAAAATGCTGGAAGACGGCGAATGGCTGCGCGCCGCCACCTACGTGGCCACCAGCGTCTTTGTGGGTCTATTCCTGTCGGTTGCCGGCATTCATCTGGCGAACAAATTCTAGGAGCTACCATGCCGCACCAAAAATTCGAAGGCGAACGCACCCTGATGCGCATCCACGTCGGCGAGTCCGACAAATGGCACGGTAAACCGCTGCACGAAGCCATCGTCGAATTCCTGCGCAAAGAAAAATTCTCCGGCGCCACTGTTCTTCGCGGTGTCGGCGGCTTCGGTTCCAGTAGTGTCTATCACACCGACAAAATCCTTCGCCTCTCGCAGGACCTCCCCATCGTCGTCGAAGTCGTCGAATCGGCCGAACGCATCGAACAGATTCTTCCCCGCCTCGACGAAATGGTGGCAGGCGGCCTCATCACGCTCGAAAAAGTCCGCGTCATTCTTTACCGCCCTGAAAAATAGTGACCTCGCCAGGATCGCCATTCAGGCTGTCATCCCGAGCGGGGGCGAGGGATCCGTCTTCCTCCCGTAGGGGCACGATATACCGTGCCCACTCTTTAGCCGCCTCACGTACAATTGGTGAAAACGATCCACCAGGTCAGAAAGCCGAGTCAGTTATCGCATGACGCCAGCCGCGCCTTCACTTAAATCCCTGCCTTCGATCCTAGACGCCAGTTCCGATTTGGAACACTGGGCCAGCCGCCAGGTTCAGCTCATCCCGTCCGACCTCGCCCTCAAGCACCGGCACATGGCCGAAGCTGTCTTCCCCTTCCTGCGCGCCACCTTCTACCGCTGGACTCAACTCTGGCCTGTGTTCTGTCCCGAACTCGCCAAAGCCCCGCAAGTGCTCATCGTCGGCGACCTCCACGTTGAAAACTACGGCACTTGGCGCGACGCCGAAGGCCGTTTGGTTTGGGGCGTCAACGATTTCGACGAAGCCTGGCCCGGCGCCTACACTGTAGATCTGGTGCGCCTCGTCACCAGCGCCTATCTCGCCATTCACGACCAGCACCTCAGCATTACCCGCAAAGAAGCCCGCGAAGCCATCGAGTCCGGCTACCGCGAATCCATCGCCAAGGGCGGCAGCCCCTATGTCTTGGCAGAAAACCATCGCTGGCTGCGTCTGGTGGCCACTAACAAGCTGCGCGATCCTGTTCGCTTCTGGGAAAAAATCGAAACCTGCCCCGACTTTCACGGCAAGCTACCCAAGCACGTTGAGGAAATGCTGAACGGCTGCATGCCATTGAAACAGCCGACCTTCGAAATGAAGACCCGCATCGCCGGACTCGGCTCGCTTGGCCATCCCCGCGTGCTGGCTCTCTCCAAATGGCATGGCGCGCACATCGTGCGCGAGGCCAAAGCTCTCACCAAATCCGCCTGGGTCTGGTCCAGCGGCGCGAAAGCCGAAACCGCCCCTCTGCTGCAGGAGCAAATCATTAACAATGCCGTACGCATCCCCGACCCGCACATGCACTTCCGCGATGGCTGGATCGCTCGCCGCCTCGCTCCCGACTGCTGCCACATCGAGCTCTCTTCCCTACCTGAGGAGCATGACGAAGAGAGGCTTCTTTACGCCATGGGCTGGGAAACCGCCAACATCCACCTTGGCTCGCTGGACAAAATCAAAGCCCTGCAAAAGGATTTGCGCGAACGCCGCGGCCGCTGGCTCCACAAAGCCGCCAAAGCCATGGCCGAAGCCACGCGCCGGGATTGGAAGCAGTGGCGCAAATCCTGGTTCAAAAAACACGCAGAGAAAACCAAATGATCCGGGCACTCCGGGCGGCGTTTGGGTAACGGACTGGCGTGACTGGCTCTTTGTAGCTCTTTGAAGATTCATGCCGACCGGGTCGGAATCGAATATGGGACGAGGATCGCTCCCAGGCGCGCTAACTCCTTCAGAATGAATACCTACGCATTTAGGGCTCGGGCTTAAAAGTCCGGCTGCTCAGCTTGTGCCGTTTTCTCGCCACTCGCCACTCGCCACTCACACCTGACCCTGCCCGAAAAAACCGTACCCTCGCCGGGCTGTCCCAAGACTGTCCTTCCGTGCAGTAGATTTCCAAAGCAACCTCTTTTAAGGTGCCAAGTGACGGCCATGGGAAAACTTCTCGCAGCGCTCATCGAAAAAACAGGCATCCGCTGGTTCTTCACTGGTGTGTCCGTGGAGATGCCGGCGTACTTCGTACCGAATTTCAAGGTGGTGGAAATCGAATGCCTGCCGCGCATAACCAGAATCCGTTCCCGCAAGCCGTGACTAGCTCCGCCGCGCCAAGCTGTAGAGGACGGGCGGACGAGGTGGCCATGAGCGAGACCGAAGCCTTCCGGGAGTTCAAGCAAGGCCTGGCGCTGTTGCGCGATAACTACGCCGACAAAGCGCTTCCTCACATGCAGAAGGCAGTGCAGCTTGAAAAGAACAATCCTTACTACATGTCATATCTGGGCGTCGTGCTGGCTCGCAGCGAAGAGAAATGGGCCGAAGCGGAAAAGCTTTGTGACAGCGCGGTGCGGCTGAAGCGCAATCAGGCGCAACTGTATTTGAATCTCGCGGAAGTCTATGCCACCGCGGGACGCAAGGAAGACGCTGTCGAAACGCTGCAAGCCGGAATGAAATACGCCCGCCGCGACGTTCGCCTGAACCTGGCCATGAATCGCCTGGCTTCGCGGAGGCCGCCGGTATTTTCGTTCCTTTCGCGGCGCCATCCGGTGAACCGGCAGCTCGGCAAGCTGCGCCACAAGACCCTGACCATGTTCGGCAGCAGCGGCGACTAAGAGTCTCTTCCACCCCCCAAACACAAGAAAGGGCGCTCGGAGAAATCCTGGCGCCCTTTCTTGCTTTCAATTGGCGGAAAGCAGATCCCTCAGTTCGTTCGGATGACACATCGGCTGCTGCGCGATGAGTCTTGCGCCAGTGGATTTGGCTGACTGAAGATCCATTCCCTGAAACTTACACGCAACGTCAGCGGGCGGCGCGCACAAAATTGCGTTACTGGAAAGCGACATAATGCAAAGTCGTTGGCAGCAGTGCCTCTCCGGCGGCAGGCCGGCTGCGACATCTACTTACGGACAGGCGGAACGAAGGAATAGGCGTGCTGCATGCCCATTTCCATGAGCAGCTTAATGCCGATGGAGTTCAGGCCGTTGGGCATCGGCTCGACGCGCACCACTTCGGCCAGGAATTCGCGGTTCATGGCTGTCGGGTTATGCGAGTACGGCATCGTGACGAACAACCGCATGCCGACTTCGTAGCCCTTCTCGCTGGTCTGGAAGGCGACCCCGGTGCGCGAAACGCTGGTGGAACCGCGCAGATCTTCAAAATGTTCGCGCTCAGGATCAGAGGGCCGAATGCGCATCAGCTGGTTAATCTTGCAGCGGCGCGAGCCGCGGCGCTCGGTTTGAGCACTGTTGCGGGGAATGGAAGAGTTTCCTGTGGTCTTGCTCATGATGTCTTGCGTGGCCATAGCGGAACGCCCTTTCACTGTACAACTTTCAGCAAGCAAATTGTAGAAACGCATACGGGCGGCTCCAATAGATGAAAGGTACCTAATTGGGCGGGAGAAACGGTTCAGATTGCAGCGTTACAGAAGTACCATGCGACGGGTGGTACTTTGTCGGCAGCCATAGATAAGGGACGCAGGATCAATGGGTTAGCGGGAGGGGTGGTTTGGGCGGGAAAAGTGTGCGATTCTGCTGCGCCGGGATGCCGGCCTGAAGCCGACACTAAGACTAAACCAGCAAAAGGCTAGGGTGATGCAGAAGCGATTCAAGGAGTTGACGGAGCGGGAGATTTTGGCGCTAGCGATCCAGAACGAGGAACAGGACGGCCGGATTTATGGCGAGTTCGCGGACGCGCTGCGGGAGTCCTACCCTTCGACGGCTGACATGTTCGAGGAGATGAGGGTCGAGGAGGCTGGGCATCGCGACCGGTTACTTCAGCAATTCCGCGAGCAGTTTGGAGAGCAGATTCCGCCGATCCGGCGCGAGGATGTAAAGGGATTCTTGCACCGGCGACCGCTCTGGATGGTGCGGCCGCTGGGCGTGAACGCTGCGCGCAAACATGCCCAGCTTATGGAGATGGAGGCGGCTCGCTTTTATCAGAAGGCGGCAGACCGCGTGAGGCACGCTGGTACGCGGGAGTTGCTGAACAGGCTGGCGGATGAAGAGAGAAAGCACACCGAAACGGCGGGGAATCTGGAACAGAAACATCTGACGGAGCACGCGCGGGCGACAGAAGCCGAATCGCACAAACGACTGTTCGTGCTGCAGGTGATTCAACCGGGGCTGGCGGGGCTGATGGACGGGTCGGTTTCCACGCTGGCGCCGCTGTTTGCGGCGGCTTACGCTTCGCACAACACCAAGGATGCGTTTTTGGTGGGACTGGCGGCGTCGGTTGGTGCGGGAATTTCGATGGCGTTCGCGGAAGGGCTTTCCGATGACGGCTCGCTGACGGGACGAGGCTCGCCGTGGATTCGCGGGATTGTGACCGGCGCGATGACCACCGCGGGCGGGCTGGGGCACACGTTTCCGTTTCTGATTCACAATTTTCGCTTGGCTATGACCGTGGCGATGATTGTGGTGGCGGTGGAGTTGGGCGTGATCAGCTTCGTGCGCCACAAGTATATGGACACGCCGTTCTTGCAGGCAGCGTTTCAGGTGGTGGTGGGCGGCGTGCTGGTATTTGTGACGGGAATTTTGATCGGGAGCTCGTGACTCTTCGAAAGCCCAAGAACCGTTTCCTGATCACAACGACTATTTTGGTCCATCCGCCGCCAGGACCCTGTCGGTCCTGCTGGCCCAAACGTAGGCCCAGACCGCGATCGCGTAGAACGTGAATCCCGACCAAAAGGCACTCGAAATTCCGATATTCATTGCAATCAAAAACGGCTAAAACCGAGGCCAGAACTGAAGCTGCGCCGTTAATTCCTCCAGAGAGCCGGCAACAAAGAGTCTGACCCCGGTTTGACAATCTCATTCCAAGTGGCGAGGCCATCCCATGAAGAATCCCGTGGCGGTGAGAGTTCCAGAAGAAATCGCAATGCGTATTGCGGCGGGCTGAGAAACGAACGCGTTTAACAATCGAGGCAGAGAGAGTCCGACCAGCAAAACGACGGCCAAGAGCAAGAAAAGACCAGCGAGTCCCTCGGGGCCGATCGGTTTTAACCTCTGAGTGACCTAGCTCCCGGCACCGCTCGATAGGAAAAGGACAAACAGGACTACGGCCAGCGTATATACAGGGTGACCGAGAAAAATCATAAACCTTTGCATGATGGAAATCTCGATGAGCATATAGGCCAATCCTATAGCGGCAGTGAGCCCAGGGCGCAGACAAGCTTCATCTCGCACAAAATGCGAGATGAAGCGGAAAGTCTGCGCTACTAGGCGGCTTGGGCCTTTTGAGCGAACAGAGGCGGCTCGTCTGCGCTTGGACCCCAGCTGGCAGGCACCGGTACGCCGAGCAGCCGCAGGTAAACGCTGAACTGGCCGCGATGCTGGTACCAGTGGCTGAACATGACATCGCGCACGAAGAGCCCGCGCGGCTGGGTGAGCACTTCCCGGCTCCCCGCCACCAGGCGCCAGGTTTCGTTCATTTGGGCATCGGTGAATTTGGGAAGCAGGTCGCGGACAGCGGCCACGTTGTCGTCATGGAGTTTCAGGAATTCCTGGCAGCTGGCGGGTTGAGGAAAATTCGCGAAGTCCGGCGCCTGTGCAGGATTGGTTTGCACGAAGCGAATCACGCCGCCGGGAGTGAAGGCCAGATGGTAGGCCAGCTGGCCCGCAGTCATGGATTTCTCGTGCGGCTTCCAGGTCAACTTGTCTTCGGGCAAGCGCTCGATAAATCTTCGAGTGATGGGCGCCTGGACTTCGAATTCAGCGAGAAGTGAAGTTGCAATTGACATTTTTGGTTCCCCTTTTCGATCAAGTACAAAGCAAAATTCAAACCACCACGGTCGTTGGTTGCCGGGATGGCCCGGTCTCGCTTGCTCGAGGAGCGTGCACAGACAGAATTGTCTGCGCCGCTTGGAGCGCTACTGGACGGCGGATTTGGAGCGGCCAGTCTCGGCCCGTTTCTTGGCCATTTGGTGAATGTAGCTCCATCCTGTGACGACACCGGCGCGGTGCTCCTCCGCGATCAGGCCAAAACCAAAATGGTGAAACTTGATGACCGTGACGCCATTTTCTTCGCTGAGGCGATATTGCACGTTGTTGGCAACCGGATAGGACATGAAGAGCGGACCGGCGATTTCCACAAGAGTGGGCTTCTTGATGGCCTGGACATGGCCCCAATTGTGGCCATTGCCGTTGCCGAGATCACGGAACCAGCGCCCTCCGGGCCAGGCTTCGAAGACCATCGGCATCGGCGTTCCGCCGGGATGTTCGTTGTAAGCGCCTAGCTGTTCGATCAGCGCCGCGAAGGTGTTCTCCAGCGAAGCGTTGACGCGAATCTCCTGGACAACCGAAAGGGTCAGATTCTCGATGCTTGGGATGGTGAGCGTGCTCATGGGTTCTCCTTTTTGGATTCGGTAGCTGGAACGGAACTTTGCCGCTGCGGGCTGGGCGGACGGTTAGCCATGGATTCGGCGCGCTCCTTAATGCGGCTGAGCTGATCGCGCCAGAAGCGCTCGAACCTGCCGGTCCATTCGTGCAATGGCCGGAGGGCCACGGCTTCGGTGCGATAGAACTGGTTACGGCCGTCCCGGCGGGCGGTTACCAGGCCGACTTCTTTCAAAACGCGCAGATGTTTGGAAACTGCCGGCTGCCCCATGGAAAGGGCGTCCACGATTTCGCTGACCGAGCGCTCCTGGTCGGCCAGGAAGGCCAGTATGTCGCGGCGGCGCGGTTCCGCTACGGCGTTAAAGGCATCGGAAGTGGTAGAGGCGCGAGCCATGATCAATATATACCCATATAGGAATATGTTGTCAACAGGGAATTTGAAAATTCTTTAGGGAACAAAAACTGGTCTCTGGACCGCGCGCCGTCGGTAGGCGGAACGACCCTCGCAAGAACAAAGTTGACCAGTAGAAAAAAGTTGGAGGCCTTTGGGAGAGGCGCTGATAGGATGCCGCCAGCGGCAAGGAATGATACTCAGGACATTTGACACAATGAGGAGATGGGACATGAAGAGCTTTGCGACGATCCTGAAATTGATGCTGGCGGTAATTCTGGGATTTGCAGTTTGCGCGCATGCCGCAGACAGCCCGACCGTAACGGTGAAGGGCTACGTGCTCGATTCGGCCTGCGCGTTCACGAAGGGTTTGAGCAAGCCAATCAGCAAAGAGTGCGCGATGTCGTGCGCGAATGCCGGTTCGCCGCTAGTGATTCTTTCCGACGACGGCAAGATTTACTGGCCGATCGCGGACACGACGCCCTCGAGCGGCCAGAATCCGAAACTGCTGCCCTTTGCTGGAGCCAAAGTGACCGCGAGCGGAAAAGTGTACGACCGCGGCGGATCAAAGGCTATTGTGATTGAAAAGATCGAAGCGCAAAAATAGCGATTCCTTAGTCAGAGTGAGCGTGAGCCGGGTGCTGGCGGTGCGCCGACGAAAAGTGGCGCAGCCATGCCTGCACGCGATCTAGATACAGATAGACAACTGGCGTTGTGAAGAGCGTTAGCAGCTGGCTCAGGATGAGTCCGCCAACGATGGCGATGCCGAGCGGGCGGCGAAGTTCCGAGCCGACACCAGTGCCCAGCGCGAGCGGGAGCGCGCCGAGTAACGCGGCCATAGTCGTCATGATTATGGGCCGGAAACGAAGCAGGCAGGCCTGATGGATGGCGTCCACCGGCGACTTCCCCTCCAAGTTCTCCGCTTGAATCGCAAAGTCGATCATGAGGATGGCGTTTTTCTTCACAATGCCGATCAGCAGAATGATCCCGATCAGTGCGATCAGCGAAAGCTCGATGTTGGTGAATTTGAGCGCGAGCAGCGCGCCGATGCCGGCTGAGGGAATGGTGGAAAGAATTGTGATCGGATGGATGTAGCTCTCATAGAGAATGCCGAGAACGATGTACACCGCGCCGAGAGCAGTCAGCAGCAAAATCAAATAGTTGGCGATCGATTCCTTAAAGGCTTGCGCTGTGCCCTGAAAACCTCCGTGCACGGTGGGCGGAACGTGGAGTTCGCGCTGCGCCGCTTCGATTTCGCTGACGGCCGTGCTCAGCGCGACGCCCGGCGAAACGTTGAAGGAAAGCGTAATCGAGGGGAAAAGGCCCTGGTGGTTGACGGCCAGAGACGTGTTGCCCGGCTTGTAGTGTGCGAAGGAACCCAGCGGGACGAGCTTGCCGGTGTTCGAGGGCACGTAGATGTGATTGAGCCCCTCTGGCCCCTGCGTGTATTGGTCGGAAACTTCCAGCACCACGTGATACTGGTTCAGGCCCTTGTAGATGTTGGAGACCTGGCGCTGGCCGAAGGCGTCGCCCAGAGTGTTGTCTATGTCAGTCATACTGACGCCGAGCCGCGAAGCCGTGTCGCGGTCAATCACCAATGAGCTTTGCAGGCCGCGAACCTGCTGATCGCTGTTGACGTCCTTGATGCCCGGAATTTTCTGGATACGCTGCATGATGATCGGCGCCCAGTGGTTCAGATCGGCAACAGTTTCCGCCTGCAGAGTGTATTGATACTGCGCGCCGCCGAACCGGCCGCCGATGCTGAGGTCCTGTACCGCCTGCATGAACAGTGCTGCTCCTGGAATCTTCGAGGTTTTGCCGCGCAAGCGCGCGATGACTTGATCGGCGCTGACCTTGCGCTCCTCGAGCGGCTTAAGCTGGGCAAACATACGCGCGGTACTGGTGCCGTTGCCTCCGCCGGTGAAGGCGGTGACCGTGTCCACCGCGGGATCATCCATGACGATCTTGTTGAACTCCTGCAGCTTTTCGGACATGGACGCGAACGAGATGTCCTGGTCGCCCTGGATGTAGCCGTTGACACGGCCAGTGTCCTGTTGGGGGAAGAGGCTCATCGGGGCCGCTGTGTAGAGGTAGACCGTCAGGCCGACAGTGCCCAGAGTAATCAGCAGAACTGCGAACTGGTGGCGCAGAACGACTCGCAGGACGCGATCGTAGATCCGGACCATGCCGTTGAATGCGCCTTCAGCAATGCGATAGGCGAGCCCATGGTTGCCGTGGTCGCTTCGGAGGAAGCGAGCGCAGAGCATGGGCGTGGTCGTGAGCGAAACAAAGAGCGACACCACGATCGCGACGCTGAGCGTAACCGCGAACTCGCGGATCAGTCGGCCAATGATGGTCGGAAAAAAGAGGATCGGAATGAACACGGCGATGAGCGACGTGCTCATGGACAGAACGGTAAAGCCGATCTCCTTGGCGCCAAGCATGGTGGCGGCGAACGGCTTCATGCCGCCTTCCATGTGCCGGGCGATGTTTTCGATGACTACGATGGCGTCGTCTACGACGAAGCCGGTGGAAATGGTTAGGGCCATCAACGAAAGATTGTCGAGGCTGTAGTTGCAGAGGTACATCACGCCAAACGTGCCGACGAGCGAGAGCGGGACGGCGATGCTGGGGATGATCGTTGCACGAACGTTTCGGAGGAACGCGAAAACCACAAGAATGACCAACGAAATGGAGATGAGCAAAGTAATCTCGACGTCATGAATCGAGGCGCGGATGGTGGTGGTGCGGTCTACCGCAACGTTCAGGTGCAGTGACGGCGAAATGGAAGCGCGCAGTTCGGGAAGGATCGCTTTGATGCGATCGACGGTCTCGATCATGTTGGCGCCGGGCTGGCGGAAAATGGCCAGGATGACCGAAGGTTCGCCGTTTGACAGCCCGAGGTTGCGCGTGTCTTCGACGGAGTCGGCAACTTGGGCGACGTCGCGCAAGCGAACAGGCGCACCGACGTGCCCGGCAACGATGAGCGGCTGATATTCGTAGGCCTTGAAAAGCTGATCGGTGTCCGTGATGGCCCAGGTGCTGGTGGAGTCTGCTAACGCGCCTTTAGCGAGATTGGCGTTGGCCGATTGCAGGCTCTTACGAATGGTCTCCAGGCTGACGCCATAACTGTTGACCAGATTCGGATTAACGCTGACCCGAACCGCGGGCCGCGCACTGCCCCAAGTAAATACCTGGCCCACGCCTTCGACCTGGGCCAGTTTCTGCGCGAGGATGGAATCGGCGGCGTCATAGATTTGTGCACCAGGAATGTTGGTAGAAGTAAGCGAGAGAAGAAGAATCGGGGCGTCCGCTGGATTCACTTTCCGATACGTAGGCTGTCCGGGCAGGTCGGCTGGAAGCTGGCTACGTGCGGCGTTAATTGCGGCTTCCACGTCGCGCGCTGCGGCATTGATATCGCGATTGAGATCGAACTGCAGGACGATGCCGGTATTTCCGAAGCCGCTGGACGAAGTCATTTGTGTTACGCCCGCGATGCGGCCGAACTGGCGCTCCAGAGGGGTGGCCACAGCGGAAGCCATGGTCTCCGGACTAGCGCCGGGCAAACCTGCGCCAACGGAAATGGTCGGGAAATCGATCTGCGGAAGCGGTGCGACAGGCAAAAACCGGAACGCGACCGCGCCGGACAGAAAAATCGCAATGGTAATTAGCGTCGTGGCAACGGGCCGCCTGATGAATGGAGCCGAGAAGTTGGAGGAAAAATTCATGCGCTGTTCCCTGCTTCAGTCTCCGGAGTGCTCCGTGGCCGGTTCGTCCACGGGATTGGTAAAGCCGAAATTAAGGCGCCTCGAGAGCCAATCGAAGGCCAGATAGACAACCGGCGTGGTATACAGCGTCAGAATCTGGCTGAGGATCAGGCCGCCAACGATGGTGATGCCAAGCGGGCGGCGAAGTTCAGAACCGACACCCGCGCCCAAGGCCAGCGGCAAGCCACCCAGCAGCGCGGCCATCGTGGTCATCATGATTGGGCGGAAGCGCAGCAGACAAGCTTCGTAGATGGCGTCGAGCGGAGACTGCCCTTCCTCGCGCTCGGCCTCCAGCGCGAAGTCAATCATCATGATGGCATTTTTCTTGACGATGCCGATTAGCAGGATGACGCCGATCAACGCGATGACGCTGAATTCCGTGCGGCACAAAAGCAGCGCAAGGATCGCGCCGACGCCAGCCGACGGCAGCGTGGACAGAATCGTGATGGGGTGGATGAAACTTTCATACAGAACGCCGAGCACGATGTACACCGTAACCAGCGCGGCGAGGATCAGTAGGGGTTCGTTGCTGAGCGATTTCAGGAAGGCCGCGGCCGTACCTTGGAACGTCGCCTGAATGCTCGGCGGCATGTTCAGTTCGGCTTTGACGCGATTGACGGAGTTCACGGCATCACCCAACGAAGTGCCCGGCGCCAGGTTGAAGGAGAGCGTTACCACAGGAAATTGTCCCTGATGGTTGAGCGAAAGAATCGCCGGTGCTGTGGTTACCGTAGTGAAGGAACTGAGGGGCACCTGGGTGCTGGTGGACGAGCGAACATAAATATTTTTGAGCGAGTCGGGCGTCTGCTGGAACTTCGGATCGGCTTCCAACACGACATGGTATTGATTAAGCTGGGTGTAGATGGTCGAGACCTGGCGCTGGCCGAACGCGTCGTAGAGCGTGTTGTCAATGTCGGCCGGCAGCACACCGAGGCGCGCGGCGGAATCGCGGTCAATCGTAAGATTCACCAACAAGCCGCCATTCAGCTGATCCGTGGCCACGTCGCGCAGCTCCGGCTCTTTTTTCAAGCGATCCACAAAGCGTGGCACCCAGTAAGCGAGTTCTTTGGGATCCACATCCTCCAGGCTGTACTGAAATTGCGTGCGGCTGACGCGGTCTTCGACACTCAAGTCTTGCACCGGCTGCATAAACAGCGTGATGCCGTCAACCTTGTCGAGTTCCGGCTGCAACCGCCGGATGACGTCGGAGGCGCTTATCCTTCGTTGGGCGAGCGGCTTCAGGTTGATCTGAATGCGCCCGCTGTTCATCGTGGAGTTGGTGCCGTCAATGCCGATGAACGAAGAAAGGCTGTCCACCGCGGGATCTTGCAGAATTACGTCTGCCAGCGATTGCTGACGCTCGGCCATGCCGCGGAAAGAAACGCTTTGCGCCGCCTCGGAAACACCGAGGATCACGCCGGTGTCCTGGACTGGGAAAAATCCCTTGGGCACGTAAATGTACAAAAGAATGGTTCCGACGAGCGTAGCGATGGTCACCAACAATGTCGTTGTGCGAAAGCGCAGCACAAATTTCAGCGTGCGGCCGTAAAAGGCGATCACTGCGTTAAAAATGTCCTCGGACTTCCGGTAGAACCACGACTCTTCTTCCCGGCTCTGATGACGCAGCAGCTTGGCGCACATCATGGGCGTCAAGGTCAGCGAAACAATCGCCGAAACTAGGATGGTCACCGCAAGCGTGATGGCAAATTCGCGGAACAGCCTGCCAACGATGTCGCCCATAAACAGCAGTGGAATGAGCACGGCGATCAACGACACCGTCAGCGAGAGAATGGTGAAGCCAATCTGCTCTGAACCCTTCAGCGCCGCTTGCAGCGGGGGGATGCCCTCCTCAATGTAACGGCTGATGTTTTCGATCATCACTATGGCATCGTCCACCACGAAGCCGGTAGAAATCGTGAGCGCCATCATCGACAAATTGTTGAGGCTGTAGTTCAGGAGGTACATCACACCGAACGTGCCAATGAGCGAGAGCGGAACAGCAACGCTGGGGATGACGGTCGCACGAATGCTGCGCAAGAACAGGAAAATCACCATCACAACCAAGGCGATCGTAAGCATCAACGAGAATTGAACGTCTTCGACCGATGCGCGAATCGTTGTGGTGCGATCCGTAAGAATGTTGACGGAAACCGACGCCGGCAGACCAGCCTGCAGCTGCGGCAAGAGCTTCTTGATGCGATCCACCACGCCAATGATGTTCGCTCCGGGCTGGCGCTGAATATTCATCAGCACCGCCGGCTGTTTGTTGGCCCACGCGGCCTGCAGAGAGTTTTCGACTCCATCGTTTACGTTGGCGACATCCTGCACGCGCACCGGCGCCCCGTTTCGATAGGCCACTACAATGGGCCGGTAAGTATCCCCGCTGAAAAGTTGATCGTTGGCACCAATCGTGTAGGACTGCTGCGGCCCTTCAAACGTGCCCTTGGCCTGGTTCACGTTGGCGTTGTTTAGCGCCGTGCGCAAATCTTCCAGGCTGAGCCCGTAGGAGGCCAGCGCCGTGGGATTGGCCTGAATGCGAACCGCGGGCCGCTGGCCGCCGCTGATGCTGACCAGTCCGACACCCGGGAGCTGAGAAATTTTCTGCGCCAGCATCGTGTCGGCCAGATCCTCAACACGGGAAAGCGGCAGCGTACTCGACGTCAGCGCCAGCGTAAGAATCGGAGCGTCCGCCGGATTGACCTTGCTGTAGATCGGCGGATTTGGCAGCCCTTGTGGCAGAAGGTTCGACGCGCTATTGATCGCCGCCTGAACCTGCTGCTCCGCGACGTCAATGTTCAGATCGAGATCAAACTGCAGCGTTATGAGCGAGCTGCCGAACGAACTGCTCGAAGTCATCTGGTTCAGTCCGGGAATTTGCCCGAACTGCCGCTCTAGCGGCGCGGTGACCGATGAAGCCATCACTTCCGGACTGGCACCGGGATAAAAGGTCTGAATCTGAATTGTCGGGTAATCCACTTGGGGCAGCGCGGAAACTGGCAGTTGCCTATACGCTACGAAGCCAACGAGAAGCACTCCCACCATCAATAGGGTGGTCGCGACTGGCCGTAAGATAAACGGCCGTGATGGGTTCATGGTTTGCTGCCCTGCTGATGACCGGAGGGTCGCTTGTTAGAGTCCGCTGGAGCCGGAGTAGCGCCTGGTGACTGGCTTTGCGCGTTCGCACCGCTCGGCGAGCCTGGTGCGCCGGCCGGTGATCCTGAAGCCGGATTCGGAACCACTTTCGTGCCGTCCTGCAATTTGTCCTGGCCGTCGGTGACCACCACATCGCCAGGCCTCACGCCGTCGCTAATCCCGATCGTGTTGCCCGTCGTCTGCGCCACGGTGACGTTCTGAACTTTGACCGTGTTGCCGGTTTGCACCGTGTAAACGTAGGTTCCCTGCGGTCCGCGCTGCAAAGCAACCAGCGGAACGAGGCTAAGATTTCGCTTGGTATCCACCAGCAAATGCGCGTTGACGAACTGGTTGGGAAAGAGCTCGTTTTTTTCGTTATTGAATACCGCTTTCAATTTGTACGTGCCGGTTGTGGTGTCAATTTCATTGTCAATCGTCAGCAGCTTGCCGCTGGCAACTTTGGCCACGTTGTCGCGGTCGAACGCTTCCACCACAAGCTGCCGCCCTGAACCTCCTGGACCCTTGTGCAGTTTGTCGAAGACCTGAGGCAGCTGATCCTGCGGAAGCGTGAAGATGACCGCGATCGGCTGCACTTGGGTAATGATCACCAGTCCGCTGGCGTCGGTGGCGTGAACGATGTTGCCCGGATCCACCAGGCGCAATCCAACGCGGCCGGAGATGGGTGCGGTGATGCGAGAGTAAGTCAGCTGAAGCTTGGCATTGTCAATTTGGCTCTGATCCGATTTGATGGCGCCGTCAAACTGCCCGACCGAGGCGGCTTGCGTATCAAGCTGCTGCTTGGCAATCACGCCTTCTTTGAACAGCAGTTGGTAACGTTCGTAGTTCACTTGCGCGTCCTTGCGCGCAGCGACATCCTTCGCCAGCTGCCCTTCGGCCTGCTCCAGTTGCACTTGAAACGGACGGGGATCAATCTCTGCCAGCAGATCGCCTTGCTTCACGTACTGCCCTTCCTTGAACGCGACGTTGATCAACTGGCCGTCCACGCGGCTGCGCACAGTGACCGTATTCAGCGGAGTCACCGTGCCAAGGCCATTTAAGTAAACCGGCAGGTCACCTTTTGCTGCGGTCGCAACCACGACCGGCACGCTGTAGCCACCTGCTCCCGGACCGCGGCCTCCGCCTTTACCCGGCGCTGCCGGCGCTGCCGCATTGCTCGCATCCTTCGAATGTGACGATCGGTAGTACCAGAAGCCGCCGATGCCCAGCGCAACAATGACTATCCAAATCCAAACACGACTGCTCGAGCCGCCGTGCGTCGTGTCGCGCGTGGGCGTCTGCCCGGTTTCAGGCAAATCCAGAGATTTCAAATGACTCATCCAATCACTCCTAAATCATGTCTCGCGGGCTTGCAAGAGAGCGAGCATGGCCATGGCCGTCGTCGGGTGCGACTTTGAGGGCTCTCCTGCCTAGACGCAGTACAACATCATTCGTATGGTGCGCATTCATAGGACGGCTTGGGAGAGAAACTGGTTACGCGAACCCGGGTCCGCCCGCCGCATACGATACATTCGGAATTACATGGAGTTGCGGCGCCTGAGAACTAGACTACCCAGAATCGGGGACATTTTTAGGCCTGCTACAGTTAGAATAATCCGGCAACCGAAATTGTCTCGCTACGCTGCTGCGTCCCAGCGAGAATTGGTGTGCTAAGCCGAATGAGGAGAAAGCATGATCAAGGGGATTCTGCTGGGGGTCGTACTCGGCGTGGCTGGCGTTGCGGCCGGTGTGTATTTCTATTTTTCGACGGGCCGAGCCCCGGTTGCGGTGACCGCGCCAGACATTCCCTTTGAGCGCACCTTCGCGCGAATTGGACTTCACGCCTACCTCGACAAACTGCCGCATCCGGAACCGCAAGTGCCGGCGGACGAGAAGAATCTGCTGGCGGGCGCAAAAGTCTATAAAGAAAACTGCGCGGTTTGCCACGGCATACCAGGTACGGATAGAACGGCCATCGCCTCGGGCATGTCCCCCAAGCCGCCGCAGCTTTTCAAGGGCGTTGGCGTCACCGACGACGACGCCTGGGAAAGCTACTGGAAAGTGGAAGGCGGCATCCGCATGACCGGCATGCCGGGCTTCAAGGATAACTTGAGCGAAAAGCAGATTTGGCAGGTCGCAGTGTTGGTAAAGAACGCCGACAAAATATCGCCCGCGGTGAAGGCCGAGTTGACTGGCGCGCCGGCCACTGCGGCTGCTCCCTCCAGCACCCGGGCGCCGGATCCAACCAAGAAATAGCCGCCATTTATCCCATGAATACTTTTGGCCCAGTTCGTCATCTAAGAATTCATGAGACTCGGCCTCCCTGCATTCATCGGGATCTTCCAATCCATCGTATCCATAGCGCATCTTTTTGTGCTTGAGACCTGGCTAAGATTTGGGCATCCAGCCACGGCAAGAGTTGTGACGGTTGCTTTTCTTGCCTCGTCATTCAGCTTTGTCGCCGCCTCTCTGCTGACGTTTCGCTATTGGAACGCCGCAACGCGCTTCGTGTATCGCGTCGCAGCAGTTTGGCTGGGCATTTTCAATTTTCTTTTTTTGGCAGCGATTGGCGCGTGGATCTCCTTCGGCGCAGCCCGATTGGTTGGTTTGCATCCCGACCAACGGACGCTGACGGCAGCTTGGTTCAGTTTGGCGGTACTCGCCGCGCTTTGGGGTTTGCTCAACGCAAGCGTTACCCGCGTGAAGCAGGTAAAAGTTCAGCTCCCGAATCTGCCCGAAACCTGGCGCGGCCGCACCGCCGCGATGATCAGCGACCTCCACCTCGGCCACGTACGCGGACCGAACTTTGCCCGCAACATCGTGGCGCGCATCCGGCAACTGCGTCCCGCGATCGTATTTCTGGCCGGCGATCTTTACGACGGCGCTTACGCCGATTTGGACGCGCTGGCCGGGCCGCTGCGTGGGCTAAACGCTCCGCTCGGGAACTACTTCGTGGCGGGCAACCACGAAGAGATTCGCAATCGGGCCGAGCATCTTGCCGCCGCGCAGAACGCCGGCCTGCGCCTGCTGAACAACGAAAAAGTCGTCGTGGACGGCGTGCAAATTATCGGCGTTCATCACTATGAGTCTGCGCATCCGCTGCGTCTGCATGCGGTGCTGGAAAGCGTAGACATCAATCGCGAACAGCCGAGCGTGTTGCTGGTCCACACGCCGGATCAATTGGAAGTGGCTGAGCGAGCGGGAATCTCGTTGCAGCTCTCTGGCCACACCCATCGCGGTCAATTCTTCCCCTGGACCTGGTTCACCAAACGAATCTACAAGCAGTTTGTTTATGGCCTGCAGAAGTTCGGCGACATGCTGGTGTACACCTCCAGCGGCGCGGGAACCTGGGGGCCGCCGTTGCGGATCGGCTCGTATCCCGAAATCGTTCTGATCCACTTCGAATAACATCGCAATCTCTCTGCATTCCTATCCATCGCGTTGTGACGTAGACTGTGGCGCCCTCAATCTTGCACTCGCTGGGGAGTACAACGATGAACCGCCGAGAATTCGTCCACAATGCCGCCCTGGGCTCCGCAGGATTCGTAATCGCCAGCAAAACTGCCTGGAGCCACTTCGCCTCTCGCCAAGCCGATTCCCGGATCGAAGTCCTTTTCGACGAGCCGCTGGGTACAATCTCGCCGAATATCTACGGCCATTTCACGGAAAATCTGAGCGGCGTTTTGTACGACGGTCTGTGGGTCGGCGAAAAGTCTAGAGTGCCGAACATCGACGGACTGCGCGCCGAGCTCGTCGAGCACATGCGCAAGATTAAGGCCCCCGTAGTCCGATTCCCCGGTGGCTGCTTTGCCGACAGCTACGACTGGCGCGACGGCGTCGGTCCCCGCGACAAGCGCCCCCGCCGGACGAATTTCTGGCACGGCGTGGAAAGCGCTGAAGCCCCCGCCAGCCACAAATACGATCCAAATGCCGTCGGCACGAATGAGTTCGTCCATTTCTGCAAGCTCGTCGGCGCTGAGCCGTATCTCGCGGCCAATGTTCGCAGCCTGCCCGCGGAAGCGTTCTATCAATGGGTCGAATACTGCAACTCACCCGCAGGCAGAACCACTTTGGCCGAACTGCGCGCCTCCGGCGGATTTGCCGAACCCTTTCGCGTGAAGTTTTGGGGAGTGGGGAACGAATCCTGGGGCTGCGGCGGTGACTTTACTCCGGAAGAGTACGCGACGGAATTCCGCCGCTACACTTCGTGGCTGCCCTCCTACGGCGACGAGCTGAAGCTCGTTGCCTCCGGCCCGAACACCGACGAGTGGTTCTGGACGCGCGACTTTTTGAAAGAAATTCTCCGCAAAGGCCCGGGGATGCTGCACCGCATCTACGGCTTGGCGCTGCATCACTACGCGTGGAACTTAAGTCGCAAGGAGCATGCCGATTGGGACGCAGGCAAAGGCGACGCCTTGAAGTTTGCCGAAGTTGACTGGTTCGAACTCCTGCGTGAAGGCGATCGCATGGAAGGGCTGATCACCGGCCACTGGCAGGTGATGAGCGAATTCGACCACGAACATCACATCAAGCTGATCGTTGACGAATGGGGGCCGTGGTACCGCCCAGGTAGCGAAATGACGCCGGGCGACGCGCTGGAGCAAACGCCCACACTGCGCGATGCGGTGTTCAGCGGCATGACATTGGACATTTTCAATCGCCATCCGGAAAAAGTAGCCATGGCCAATTGCGCGCAACTGGTGAACTGCCTCAACAGCCTGTACCTGGCTCACCAGGACAAATTCGTCATCACGCCGGTTGGCTGGCTCTTCGAGCTCTACGCCAGCCATCAGGGCGGACAGTCATTGCGCACAGTCTTTTCGGCTCCTGCTCCGCGTTACGAGCGCGATGACAAGACCGCATCCTTCTGGGGACTGCACGGCTCCGCATCACTGCGCGAAAAGGAGTTGACCATCACCGCGGTCAATCCGAGCCCGTCGGACACCCGCGCAACAGAAATTGTCCTGAAGAGCGCCGCGCCGCGCTCCGCCAGCATGATGCTGCTCACTCACAGCGACATTCACGCCTACAACAGCTTCGAACATCACGACGTGGTCGTGCCCCAATCAAAAAATTTGGAAGTGGAGTCAGGCGGGCTGGTCGTGGAGATTCCCCCCGCTTCCGTGATTGCGCTCCGCCTGCAACTGTAAGTGTCGGCGTCGCCCGATTTCGTCGGGGCGACGGTCAATTTCCTACGAGTGGAAGACCGGCGCGACGCAGCGCAGCGCGATCCGGTCAACAGTCTCCTGGCAAAACTTGGCGCTCGCTTTTGCGCCAAGGCCGGTTTAGAGGCCGATGTCGCGTCGGCATGCCCGCGATGCCAAAAGAAGCTGCTCATTCAACTTCACGCCGTCCAGCACGACTTTGCGAATCACCGCCAGATCGTCGCGATACGTGGTTGGCAGCCTATCAATCAGGATTTCGATTCGGCCCACAACGATGGTGAAGAGATCAGTGATTCGGTAGGTCGTGTCCTCAATCAACTTTGCTGTTGCACGGGGCGGAACCTCGAAACCCTGTTGTGAGCGATCTCGCGCATAACATCATCGAACACTCGGGCGAAGTTTACGGCCAGCTGACCGTCTACTATCGCATGGCCGGAATGATTCCTCCGGAGTCGCGTCAAAAGAAATAGAAACTTCGGTCCCGCTTCGGAAAAGCGGACACAGTAGTTAACAATCGCATCGGTATCTAGCGGCAGCTTGAATGGGGCAACCGGAAGAAACGCGCCTCGCCGCTCGTGCCAATCCAGAAAACAAGCTCCCGGTCCGAAGCTGCGCCGCGTGCGGACCTTCCTGACGCAAACCCTTGAAATGCGATCCCCTGCTTATACAAGCGCTTCTTGCAGGGTTCGCCGAACGGAATTCGGGTACTTCACCGCGTATCGAAGCAATTTCTTCCTGTCGATTCCTTTTAGATTCAACTCGTCAAACGCCGTGGGCAGCCCCTCCTGGCGTTGCAGGTAGAGCCAGTCCAGCAAAGCCTTCTCGGGTTCGGCAATTCGATAGGACCCATGCCGGGTGCGTTTGCGTTCAAAACCCCAGTAAAGTTTCTTCCCGATGTGCCGGTAGATGATGCGCACGGAGGCGCGGTGGAATTTGCGCGGAAAACCCGTCGTCACACAGGTCAGCGCCGAAGGGCTTTGTGTCGAAATTCCCCATTCGGCCAGTGCCGACTCCAGTGAGATGTACGCCTCCGGCCTCAGAATGCTCACCAGCTCCCTTGCAGAAAAGTCATGCGCCAGTTTGTTTACATAAAGCCGACGGGAAACGTGTTCCACCAGGCCGCGGCGTTCCTGCCTGCGCAAAGCATTGCCAACTACGGCCTCGGCAATTCCGTAGCGCCTTGCAAGGTCATCCGAACGCAGGATCGGTGACCGCGACGCTTCCTTCCGAAGTGTTCTCGCCCAGTCCAAAACTGTAACGCCTCCCTACAACCACTCCGCAAACACGCTTCTTACCGCTGCTCTCAGAATTTCAAAGTCGTCCTTCTCCAGTTCTTCGTACGCCTCATCCGGTAACACCGGTTTAAGCTCTGCCCGGCACAGCTTTCCATCGACTCTCTGGATTCGCTCGTTAATTTGTTCCCCGTCCACTTCCCGCCACATCAAGGCGTCATGCAGATGCGCTTTCAGCAATGAGTTAAGTTTTGCGCCTCTCAGCAACAGCAGACGAATATCAAATGCGTCCCTCGCCTTCACAACCCTTCGCGACACAAACGATTCCGCTTTTTGAAGCAGCAAGTAGTCTCGCGAGGCTGCGGGGATGAGAGAGGTCTTGCCTTCCTCCTCTATCTTCTCCTGGACGATCTCGCGCGACAGCACGGAGCATTCTCACCTGCAAGTTCATTTTCAAAATACACCATATCTCGTTGTTTTTGCAATTATATTACATATTTTATTTTCACTATCCACAAAACCTGTCTTGGCTGACAAAACTGACTTCATTGACCATACGATGGAAGTCTTCAGGCAGATCTTTGCGTGCGCTGGGCCTGTGGATGATAAGATGCATTTTGCTTGGTCACGGACGAGCACCCACACGATTTGGTCGCTAACGAGCCCAGGCTGTACGAGATTTCATACTCGAATTCCGCACTCGGATTGTCGGATCGGGCAGGCATTCGCTGACGAAATCTTCCGCGTCTTCGCACGAAGCCATCCCGGTATTGCCGTGCAATTCATGAATGCGAATGACGACGTGACACGGATGATCACGCGAGCGCAGAGCGTTTAACTCAACGCAGGTATATAGCTATGCCGACACGCTATAACGCGTTTTTTTGTTGCGAGATTTTTGGTGGACCAATCTTCGGGTTGAAAAGAAGCGGGCGAACCTCGTAAGCCGGATTCTTCGGGCCGATTTTTGTTTTCAATAAGTTGCGTAGAATCAACAAACGCATCTCGTCAAAGAAGTCAGTTTCGTCAGCCAGGCCAGGTTTTGTGTCACAGTTATGGCACAGTTTTTTTGTTTCCCGTGCGAGCGACTCGTGGAAGGCCAGCATCAGAGTGGCAGCGGTTTGCTAATTTTTTCTGTTTGTATTCAAATCCGTCCGTTTGTTTTCAGCAACTTAGCAAGCTCTCATTAGCGTCGAAAGTCTCGATTTGCAGTGCATAGTGCACCAAGAGTGCACCAAGAGTGCACCGCATTCGCGTCGCCAGTTGGGCGAACCTTGGTCCGAGGCGTTAGTGGAATTTGCGAAGAACAACGATTTAGCAAATTCCCAATTCCGCAGCCTGATGTTCGGAATCAACAGCTTATGTTCGGGGCCAAATGCCCAATTTCGGTGCGCAATACGCCTGGTTGCCAGTATTTGTTCAACCGCTGTCAAAGCAATATTTGGTCGAAGTAACGACCGTTTAGACCGCCGTCGAGCCGTTGCAAATCTGCGGCGACTAGCTCCACGACGCCAGCTTTCGTTGTTCAACTGTTTCACCTTTCTCCAGAAGAGCTTGCAACCACACGAGCATCCTTGGCCACCCCCGGTACGCTTGAGCAAGTTCCGGATGGCTTGTAAAGCTGCTGTGACGAATCCTGACGAGAGTTCCGTTTCCAGATGGTTCCGTTCCCATCGCACTTTCGTTTTTGCGTCGCCAGTCCCAGTTGCGACCCAGCTTGACGACAAGAGCCGCGGCGGATCGAGTTCCAAGTATTCGCCGATGACTTCGAAGTGGTGACCATCGCCGTCCAGTCCGATCGTCCTCCAGGTGCCCCCCACGCGTAAGTCGCTCTCGAATTCGGTACAACGATAAATGCCAGTCTGACCCCACCACTGCACGGCTTGGAGCGGATCAACCAGCGCCTGAAAAACGCGCTCGGCTGGAGCATCAATGTGAATCTCGTTAACGATTTCGTCTGAGTTTGGGGTCTGTTGCCAAGCTGTCATGTTTGCCTCCGGCATGCTTCTTATCAGCTTTAGTGCCCTGGCTCGACATTTCCTTTGCCTGCGATGATTCCACTAAGTGCTTCAAATTCGATAGTTCGTTTTGCCAGAAGGCGCGGTAGTGGCTGAGCCAAAGATCGACAGTTTTCAGCGGGCCAGGATTGAGCTCGAACAATCTTTGTCGCCCAACACGGTGCATCCGCACGAGGCGGGCATGTCTCAGTATTCTCAGGTGCTTCGAAACGGCTGGTCGAGAAACAGGAAATGCTCGAGCGATTTGACCTGCCGGCAACTTCCGATTGCTGAGCGTCGGCTCGAATCTTCGGCGAGCAGAGTATCCAGAATCTGGAATTTGGCATGGAGTTTCTTTCGTCAGTTGTCAGTTAATGATGGGCTGTGACGATAAGACAATTGTTTAATTCAAAGTGCCAGCATCTTGGGATGAAACGCGTTCGCTCCCTCCGTGAACTCATAGCCGTTCAGAAATAACCATTCGCCAAGTCATTGAAAACAATCGCAAATCGAATTTCCTAGAGTGGAGTGCTGCGTGCATCTTCCGCGCTCATCCCTTGCAGCGAGTGGTGGAGAAAGATGCGCGGGATGTAAACAAAACAATTCTATAGCTGAAGGAGAAAATTCAATGCGCAGACTGATCGTCATGGCGCTAGCAGGGATGCTCTGCATACTGTTCGGCAGCGCGGCCCGGGCGCAGCGACTGGACGGAACGCTTCGCGTTACCATCACCGACAAAAGCCAGGCAAGTATCGAAGATGCGAAGGTAACCGTATTGAACCAGGCCACCGGAGTTTCAGCGACAACAACAACTTCAAGCTCGGGAACGTATGTCTTTCCAAATTTATTGGTCGGGACGTATGCGGTGACGGTAGAGAAAGACGGATTCAAGAAAGCGGTGCAAAAAGGCATCATCGTGAATTCGAATCAGGTAACCGAAGCGAAAGTTGATCTGGAGCTCGGTGAGGTGACCGCGACCGTGGAAGTGGAAGCAGGCGCGGATTTGGTGAAGACGGAGTCTTCCACATTGGAGGCGACGTTCAGCGGGCGAGCCGTGCAGGACGTTCCCATCAACACGACAGGCGGAGATGTAAAGGAATACTCGGTGTATGCGCCTGGAACAACTACACAACAAGGCGGAGTGCTGGGCTCAGGCGGATCGATCGGCGGAACGCGTCCCCGATTCAACGGGTTTTCGATCGACGGTGTGGATGACAACAAGATTGATACCAATGGCCCGACACAACCCGTGATCCAAGAATCGGTTGCCGAATTCACGCTGCTGACGAACCAGTTCACCGCGGAAAACGGGCATTCGGCGGGAGGCCAGTTCAATATCGTGACGAAGTCCGGCACCAACAACTGGCATGGCGCGGCATGGGGATATAACCGGAACCGCAATTATGATGCGGCGGACAATCTGCAGAAGCAGCGAATCGAATCGGGCCAGGCAACCGATAAGGATCGGTTTGACTACAACCGGGCAGGCGCGAGCGCGGGCGGGCCGATTATCCATAACAAGCTGTTTACGTATGGCGCTTATGAATTTCAGAACAGCGGCTTGGCCTCCACGAGTCCTTCGATCACCTCGCCCACCGCCGATGGTCTCTCGACGGTGATGGGTCTAGCGCATGACAGCGCCGTGACCGACATCTTGAGCCAGTTTCCTGTCGCCGCCACTCAGGACCAAAATTGCGGCCCGCAACATAATCAGCCGTGCACCGTAAATGTGAACGGCTCGCTCATTCCCATTGGGACGATTCAATCTGTTGCTCCCAATTTCTCCAATCAGCACGATTTTATCGTCAACCTCGATGCGAGCCTGGGAAGGCATCAACTTCGCGGGCGTTTTCTTTATGACAGGCTCCGCGAGCCCGATTTCAATCCATCGCAACCACAACAGCAGTTTCTGGGAACCCACAATGAGGATGTGAGGAAAGTGATTTTCACGGACGTGTGGTCGATTTCCAACAGCGTGATCAATGATTTCCGTACGTCGTATTCGCGCCTGAACGGACCGAACCTGATCGTGCCCTCGGCGTTTACGAATTTCCCGAACGTGGAGGTTGACGAGCTGGGGAGCAATCTCGGGCCCAACGGGCTCGCGCCACAGGGTTACACGCAAAACGTGTACCAGTGGGTGGACAACATTTCGTATATCCGAGGAAAGCATACTTTCAAGTTCGGTGTGGAAGCACGGAAGTATATTTCGCCGACCAATACCCTGCCTCGCGCTCGGGGCGAATGGGATTACGCGTCGCTCAGCCAATTCGTCAATGACTTCGTACCGACCGGCGCGAATGGCGCACTGCGGGGAGCTGGCTCGGGAAGCGTGGCAGAAAACTACAATGCGTTCTATTGGTTTGTGCAGGACGACTGGAAAATAACACCAAGGCTAACGTTGAACCTTGGACTGCGTTACGAGTACAATGGCGTTCCTCGCGATGAAAACCTACAAGCCATCAACGGTATTTCGGATGATCCAGCGCTCGGGCTGTTTTTCCGCGCGCCAAAACCGGACACGAACAACTTTGCGCCCAGGTTCGGTTTCGCCTGGGACCCGCGCGGCAACGGCAAGTGGGCTGTCCGGGGGGGCGCCGGCCTGGCGTATGACGTCGTGCCGAACAACTTTGCCATCAACAGTTTGCCGCCACAATTGCAATCGGAACAAAACCCCGGCCTGACGTGCGCGCTGCCCGGTGCACCTCAGTGGTGCGCTACATTCAACCCGGCCAATCCAACCAATCCAACGGCCGGACAGGGATTCCTGCAATTCGGCGGATTGCTGCAGGTAAACGTTCCGCCGGTGACGCAAGCAGATGCTCGAGCGGCAACCTCTTCGCTCATTCCCAATCATGTGTCGCCAAAGGTCATCACCTGGACCTTGGGCGTACAACACGAACTGTTTCGTGACAGCAGCGTCGAAGTGCGTTATGTGGGGACGCGCAGCCTAGAACTGCCGGTTCAACAGCGGTTGAATTCGGCGTCGGCATTTGACCCGAATGTTCCAGGCGGAGGCATCGCGCCGCTTCCCACTTTTATCAGTCCGACTGACGTTCCGGCAGTGATTGTGAGCCCGGCGAGCACGTTGCAGAGCTTTGACGACTTCAATCCGCTTCGACTCTCCGGGGACGGCTTCTTCGGAAGCGTCACGACATTCCCACCGATCGGCAGCGGCATATATCATGCCGGCTCCGTCGATTTCATCCATCGCTTCGCTCGCGGAATTTATCTCCGGGCGAATTATACCTACTCGAAGAACATCGACAACGCCACCAACGAGCTGTTCAGCAGTCGTGTGAACCCACGGCGCGCGCAGGATGGATTCGATTTCGCGGCTGAGCGAGGCTTGTCGGCCCTGGACATCAGACACAAGTTCGCACTCTCGTTCCTGTATGAAATTCCAAACGTGCAGACCGAACATGCCTTTGTGAAGACTCTGGCTCACGGATGGGAATGGGGAGGTACGTATCTCGCGGAATCTGGGCAGCCTGTAACTCCTTTGTCGGGCATCGATTCCAACGATAACGGAGACTCTGCGGGCGACCGCACCGTCATCAATCCTGCAGGAGTTGGCCTAACAGGCAGCACCGTCAATTTTGTGTGCAATGCCGGAGCCGGCGGGGCGACCACGATCGTCACCGATCCCGCCACCTGTGGCAGTGGCGATGACTCCAATATCGTCGGCTACGTCGCTGCGAATCCCACGGCGCACTTTATCCAAGCGGGAGTGGGAGCCAAAGCAAACGCGGGACGAAACACAGTGTCTACGCCGGGTCTGAACATATGGAATATGTCATTGCTTAAGAACACAAAACTCTCGGAGCGGTTCTCGCTGCAATTCCGCGCCGAGACTTATGACACATTCAACCACCGGAATTTCAGCATCGGCTTGCCCACAAATAACGGCACGATCGATCAGAACACGAACGCCAACCCACTAAGCTCCGGATATATTTTCGTGACTTCCGGCAACCTGTTCCTGAACAACCACCAGTTCAATGGCGGAAGCCGAACGATGCAGCTAGGCTTGCGCTTGATCTGGTAGCCGCTTCGACTGTTTCGAATGAGCGAGGGAGTCCGTGCTGGATTCCCTCGATTTCTCTTCCGTCTCAGAAACAAGTTGCAGGACGGCGGTATCGCTGAACTAAGAGTCCGTCTATATCCGTGAGTACCACGCGCGGCAGCTGCTTAGGAGGGTGGATCCATGTTAACGCCGATGACGTCCAAATCGGCTTTAGGCGCTCCCAGACAACAACTGAGCGAAACGAAGCCAGCGGAACGGTATTTGCGTTTTGGCCAGTTTCAGGTTGATGTGCAACGCGAGGAGTTGTTTAAAGAAGGATCGCGAGTCCACATCCCCTCCAAAGTGTTCCAAGTGTTGTTGGCACTTGTTGAACGGCCCGGCCAAACTGTGACCCGCGAGGCGTTGCGCGCGCGGCTGTGGCCAGAAGGCTCGTTTGTGAATTATGACGCCAACGTAAATACCACCGTAAATAAATTGAGGCTGGCCCTGGGAGATTCGCCGGAAAAACCGATATACGTGGAGACGATACCGCGAAAGGGATATTGCTTCCTGGGCAACGTCGAGCGCGAGAACGAACTGTTGAAGACCTCCGGCGCCTTGACGATTGTGGCGCCTGACTCTGCGGACAAGATGACAGCGCATGAAGAGGCATCGCCGATCATCGCTAGAAAAATAATCAGCGAAAGATTTGCGGCCCTTCTTACGAACGGCTGGGGCGCGGCGATTCTTTTGTGTGGAGTATTGATCGGCGTGGGGATCGCGCTACTGATGCATCGTCCATGATGGGATGGGTTAGGTAGGTAATCATGTTCTCGAATCGCCGTTTCAACAGGCTGGCAACTTTCTTCATCGGCTCTAACC
>CAZQOB010000037.1:0-52094 GCA_964594885.1 uncultured Acidobacteriaceae bacterium | reverse complement strand
GGCCCCCTACGTCTTACCGCGGCTGCTGGCACGTAGTTAGCCGGGGCTTCTTATATCCGTACCGTCAATCCCTTGCGGGCATTCGTCCGGATCGAAAGGGGTTTACACTCCGAGAAGCTTCATCCCCCACGCGGCGTCGCTGCATCAGGCTTTCGCCCATTGTGCAAGATTCCCCACTGCTGCCTCCCGTAGGAGTCTGGACCGTGTCTCAGTTCCAGTGTGGCTGGCCATCCTCTCAGACCAGCTACCGATCAAAGCCTTGGTAGGCCATTACCCTACCAACAAGCTAATCGGGCGCGGGCCCCTCCATCGGCGCCTTGCGGCTTTCATCCTTGCGGATCTTATGCGGAATTAGCTCCGCTTTCGCGGAGTTATTCCCCACCAAAGGGCAGGTTACCCACGTGTTACGCACCCGTGCGCCGTGCGCCAGTTGTATTGCTACAACCGCGCACTCGACTTGCATGTGTTAAGCACGCCGCCAGCGTTCGTTCTGAGCCAGGATCAAACTCTCGTTTGAAGCCTGTTGCTTGGCGAAAAAAATATCCCGCAACTTTCGCGGGATCAGCCTGCCAAGCGAATTGTTGATCGCTCGATGTTACTCAATCATTCGTGCTCGAAAAAGGCCGAATGATTTCGAACGGATTCTGGCAAATCGTATTCAGTTGTCAAAGAGCCAAAGCCTCCCTGTCAAGCAGAGTGGCAACCAAACAACCCTGTAAGACTAGCGGGAGTTGGCCTGTATGTCAACACCTGGAAACAAGATATTTCGGTTTTTCCACAGGTTTCCGAGAGCCGGTTCACACACTAGTATAAGTGCTTTAGAAACAGTAAGCTAGCCCTCCGACTCTGCCGCTCGGAGCCGGTGCACAACCGTGAAACCCTCACCGTCAGAAAACTTGCTGAAGCAAATCCGCGAAAAAAAGGTGCTGCGCGCGGGAATGCGCGTCGGCGTAGCGGTGTCTGGCGGCGCAGATTCGGTGGCGCTTCTGTTGCTGCTGTTCCAGCTGCGGGCGGAGTTGGGGCTGGTCGTTGCCGCAGTGCATTTCAATCATCGGCTGCGCGGCAAGGCTTCCGATAGCGACGAAAAGTTCGTGGCCGAGCTGGCCCATAAACTTGGCGTCGCGCTGCACGTCGGCCACGCCGACGTCGCGGCGAAAGCGAAGCGAGAAAAGGCCAACCTTGAGGATGCGGCGCGCCGGGCGCGCTATGCTTTTTTTGCCCGCCTGGCAGAACAAGGAATTGTGGACGTCGTGACGACCGCGCACACGATGGACGATCAGGCGGAGACCGTGTTGGCGCACATCCTTCGCGGAACCGGCATCGCGGGACTGGCGGGAATTCATCGCATGGCGGGATGTGTGGTGCGACCGCTGCTCGCAATGCGGCGGGCGGAGTTGCGGGAATTCTTGCGCCAGCGCAAACAGAAATGGCGCGAGGATGCGAGCAATCGCGACACGACCAGGAACCGCGCGCGGATGCGCAAGAATTTGCTGCCGCTACTGGAGAAACAATTCAACTCCGCGGTGGTGGAGCACCTGGCCGCGCTCGCTGAACGGGCCCGCGAACAGGCGTCGTTCGTCGAGAGATTGACCCAGCAGGTTTTCGAACGCGGGGTAACCTTTGCCGGAGATTCCGCGCGCGTTGCACTCCGTGTCGTTCTCGATCCTCTTTCGCTCGGGGCGGGCGAGAGCTCGGCGACGATTCAGGGCTGGCTACTACTGAAAATCATCGAACGCGTCAAAGCGAAGCCGGGACAGGTTTTGACAGCACATCTCGAATCCATTGTGCGCCTGGCGAAAAGCGGCGAACCGGGCAAACGCGTCCAGATTTCGGGCGGCGTCGATGTGGTTAAAGAGCGCGACGCCCTGATGTTTCGGCGGCGGTAGCAGACACCAGAGTGCCACACCAAGCGCAAAGGTGTTCTGAACGATTGACTGCATTTCTCACAGGCGAGACACTAATAAGTAGAGAGGAAGGGGCGGCAGCGCCCGCGTGGCACCCGGAAAACGTTTTCGAACGCAATCAGGAGTGTACACAGTGAGCGTGGGAAAAGTTTCTTCCTATTCGGCGCAGCGCATAGCAGCGAAAGTGGCGGCGCTGGGCAGGCAGATCGGCAGGGACTTTCGGGGCGAGAAAATCGATGTAGTGGTGACCATGGACCGCGGCTTTGTCTTCGCGGCGG
The DNA here is from genome assembly GCA_964594885.1 of uncultured Acidobacteriaceae bacterium. Lineage (GTDB taxonomy): Bacteria > Acidobacteriota > Terriglobia > Acidiferrales > UBA7541 > Acidiferrum. Next base: position 49,912 of record CAZQOB010000037.1, on the reverse strand, counting down.
ACCTGTTGCGCAGCGTGAGCAACCCGGTGGTCTGCCATTTTGTGAAAGAACAGATCCGCGAAGTGCGGCAGGGGCAGAACGCGCGGAGCGAAGTCTTCTTTGGCAAGCAGCCGAATCTGGCGGGTTGCGACGTGCTGCTGGTGGACGCGGTAATGGACAGCGGCGTGACCCAGGAGTTTCTGCTACGGCGCCTCGGCGAGAACAAACCGCGATCGCTGCGTCTGGCGGTGCTGCTGGACAAGCCCTCCGGGCGGCGCGTGGCGCTGGAGCCGGATTACTTCGCGTTCCGGACCGCATCTAATTTGATGTGGGTGGGCTACGGCCTGGCAGGGGCAAACGCCACGGGAAGCAACGGCCGGGCTTTAACTGCGGGCCGCAAAGTGGCGTCTAAGAAGAAGGGGCGCAGCAGGGAACAGCAGCGCCAGGCGCCCAAGTGATTTTGCAGCTGTTTCGGCTAGTGGCTTAGCGAGGTAAAACGTGAACCCGAGTTCTACAGCGAAGACAATTCTATTCTGGATCTCGATCGTGCTTCTGGGTGTCGTGCTCTGGCAGCTGGTGTCGAAAAACGGCCAGGCCGCGCGCGAGGACAACCCGAGCTACAGCGAATTCATGGCGCACGTGGATCAGGGCGATGTCAAGGAAGTCACAATGTACCTTTCGCCCAACAGCTACGACCTGCAGGGTGAATACGTAAAGCAGAACAAGAAATTCCACACTACGCTGTTCAAGGAAGATGCTCCGAACCTGACCAAGGCGCTGCGCGACAAGGGCGTGCGAATCGAAGTGAAAGAAAAAGCCAGCGGGGACTGGCTGATCCTGTTGGTGCAGGTTTTGCCGCTGGTGGTGATCCTTGGCTTCTTCCTGTTTATGTTCCGGCAGATGCAGGCCGGCGGAAACAAGGCGTTGAGCTTCGGCAAGTCGCGGGCACGGCTGCTTTCCGCGCAACAGAAGAAAGTGACGTTCAAAGACGTCGCGGGTACCGATGAAGCCAAAGAAGAGCTGCAGGAGATTATTGAGTTTCTGAAAGATCCGCAAAAGTTTCAGAAGCTGGGCGGGCGGATTCCGAAGGGCGTGCTGTTAGTAGGCCCTCCGGGAACGGGCAAGACTTTGCTGGCTCGGGCGATTGCCGGCGAGGCAAATGTTCCGTTCTTCTCGATCTCCGGCTCAGACTTCGTGGAGATGTTTGTAGGTGTGGGAGCGAGCCGGGTACGCGACCTTTTCGAACAGGGCAAGAAGAATGCGCCGTGCATCATCTTTATCGACGAAATTGACGCCGTCGGACGCCATCGCGGCGCAGGTTTGGGTGGCGGGCACGATGAGCGCGAACAGACCTTAAACGCGCTGCTGGTGGAAATGGACGGCTTCGAATCGAACGAAGGCGTGATCTTGATTGCAGCGACCAACCGCCCGGATGTGCTCGACCCGGCGCTGTTGCGGCCAGGCCGTTTTGATCGCCGGGTGGTGGTTGCGCGTCCTGACGTTAAGGGCCGTGAAGAGATCCTTCGCGTGCACACGCGGAAAAAGCCGATTGCCGACGATGTGGATCTTTCCATCATCGCGCGCGGCACGCCGGGCTTCTCCGGAGCCGATTTGGAGAGCCTGGCGAACGAAGCTGCGCTGTGGGCCGCTCGCCAGAATCGCAAGTTTGTGACCATGGCCGATTTCGAAATGGCCAAGGACAAAGTGCTGATGGGCGTGGAGCGGAAGTCGCTCATCCTCTCCGACGAGGAGAAGAAGAACACTGCATACCACGAAGCCGGTCACGCACTGGTAGCGGCGATAACCCCGGGCGCCGATCCCGTGCACAAGGTGACTATCATTCCGCGCGGTATGGCGCTGGGCTTGACCATGCAGCTGCCGACCGACGACAAGCACTCCTACACCAAGGACCATCTGGAAGGCATGCTGGCCGTGCTGATGGGCGGGCGCACCGCGGAAGAACTCTTCCTCGGCCACCTCACCACCGGCGCGGGCAACGACATCGAACGCGCGACGGACATCGCGCGCAACATGGTTTGCGAATGGGGCATGAGTGAACTCGGCCCGCTGGCGTTCGGCAAGAAGGAAGAAGCAATCTTCCTGGGCCGGGAAATTGCGCAGCATCGCGACTTCAGCGAAGCCACGGCCGTGGACATTGACAAGGAAGTGAAACGGATTGTCGGTTCGGCTTACGAAAGGGCGCGGTACATCCTGGATACACACCGCGAAACGTTGGAAAGGATCGCGCAAGCTTTGCTCGACCGCGAAGTCCTCGACGCCAACGAAGTGCGCATGTTGATCGAAGGCACGCCGCTGCCCGATAAGCCGCGCACGCCTCCAACTGCGCCTCCGGCCCAAGGTGCAACCGCTGCCGATCCCAAAGTGGTGCGTCCGGAACTGCGGCCGGCGCCGGGATTTACGCGCGGCGATTCGCCAGCCAAAGCGTAAGAATTTTCTATCCGAAGCCAGCAGGGGGCACGATTTATCGTGCCCCTACTTTTTTCGGAACGGAGGCGTAGAATACGGGCATGGGACTGAAAGACGGCGAAAACCTCAAGCTGACCTGCCCGTGCTGCCAAGCCAAGCTGGTGATTGACCCGATCCTTGGCACCGTGCTTGCGCACGAAGCGCACGTAAGGCCCGGGCCGGACGTGGACTTGACGCAGGCCGGCAGCATCCTCGACGAACAAAAACGGCAACGCGAAGACAAGTTTGCCGATTCGTTCTTTCAGGAAACGCACAAGGAAGACATCCTGGCCAAGAAGTTCGAAGAGGCGATGAAAAAGGCCAAGGATATGCCCGCCGGGAAGCCGATTCGCGATTTCGATCTGGATTAACTGACCGCGCCCTCTTTTTCTTGATTCTTCGAATGCAAAGGATCGATTTTGACCTTAATGACACCGACGGTATACTCTGGCTTCAGCTCATGAGGAGTATTTGATTTTCACGCGCACACCCGGTTCGCTTACCAGCAGCGTTTGTTGCTGTTGCTGTAATTCTTTGCGAATTGGCGCGTGGAGCATGATGACGCAGCACTAGAATCGTTTTTCGAGTTCGTCTCAAGCGGCTACGGCCAGGCGCATACCTGATCTGTAGCCGCTTTTGTTTTTGTGCGCAGATTTCACACGGGAGAATTCACTTGAAAGCCATCCGGAAAGCTCTCAGCTTGATCTTACTCACGGCGGGGTTGGCGGCGTGCACCGACGGGCAGGAGGCAAACTCAGTTCAGGACGAGTCAAAAAAGGAAGACCAAAAGTCACCCAGCCTGCTTGCGCGCTGGCTGCGCATGGCCGACAAGGTGCAATCGGAGCAGCCGGACTGGCTCTCGCCTCTGGCTACTACTTCGGGTCGCTTGAAGCAAGAGCTGCGCTACGACGTGTTTGATCAGCCCGCGCCGGGCGGGAACCGTGTGTATCAACTGGGCGGCAACAAGGGCTTCGAGTTCATTACCGGCCCGCGCACCCAGATCCTGCTTGGCGTGCCGAGCTATACGGTGCAGTCGCCGTCCGGCCCGCCGGCAAGTTTTGGCGATCTGCCGCTGCAGCTGAAGTTCCGGATTGCGTCGGCGGAACGCAGTGAGGGCAACTATCTGCTGACGTTCATTCTTGCAGCCACGGCGCCCACGGGTTCGCATCGCTATGGCGCCGGAGACGGCGTGCTCGCGCCGACGATCGCCGCGGGCAAAGGCTGGGGACGGTTCGATGTTCAGTCCACATTCGGAGAAACGCTGCCCACGGGCCATAGCACCAAGCTTGGCCGACAACTGCAGTGGAACACGGCTCTGCAATATCGCGCGGCATGGAAGCTCTGGCCAGAACTGGAAGCGAATTCGACCTTCTACCAGACCGGGAAGTACGCCGGTGAGAAGCAACTGTTCCTGACACCTGGAATCGGCTTCGGGCGCGTGCACCTGAACCGTAGGTTGCGCTTTTCTTCGGCGGCGGGCATGCAGATCGCTGCGACCCGCTTTCACAGCTATAACCACCGCTGGATCTTTTCGGAGCGGCTGTCGTTTTAAGCCACGACACCGCGTGTCGCCCGGTCACTCGAGTGTTGTTTGCCCTAGCCACGCCTGCTAGCGCGCGACGCAAGCAGACGCCATTTCGGTTTTGCGCTTCTCATCTGCCTGCATGAGTTCGACCTTCAGGCTTTTCGAGAGCAGCTTATTGCCGATGCGTTCGATTTTCGCCTCGCTGCGTTCGGTGACAGACACCTGCCTGCGTTCGATGAACAGCAGAACAAGATCGGGTAAGAACTTAGCCCTGCATTTCTTGTTGCCTCGCTGAGCTACAATCACTGTCTCTTTCCATGAGGCCGCGCACAATTTTCAGGCTAATTCTCGCGTCTCGCAAGCTGGTGCTTGGCAAGCGCACTCTTATCATGGGCGTGCTCAATGTGACGCCGGACAGTTTTTCGGATGGCGGCAAGTTCTTTGACCCGAAGCGCGCCCTGCAGCAGGCGCTGGCAATGCAGCGCGATGGCGCGGACATCATTGACATTGGCGCGGAATCGACACGGCCAGGCTCGGTGGGAATTTCCGCGGCCGAAGAGTTGCAGCGGCTGCTGCCGCTATTGGAAGCGTTGCGCGGGAAACTGAAGATTCCTGTTTCGGTAGACACGCAAAAGGCTTCCGTTGCGGAAATCGCGCTGGGTGCGGGTGCTGCGATCATCAACGACGTTTCCGGGCTGCGAAGCGCCCCCCGGCTAGCGGGGGTAGCCGCGCGGCTTGGGGCGCCGCTCATCCTGATGCACATGCGCGGGATGCCGCGCACCATGCAGAAAGGGCCGTTCGCGCGGGATGTACTCAAAGATGTCACCGCCGGACTGAAGCGCTCGATCGCCGTCGCGCGAAAGATCGGTTTGAAGAAATCGCAGATCGTGCTCGATCCTGGCATCGGCTTCGGCAAAAGCTTTTCGCAGAATTACGAGCTGCTGGCGAGGCTGCCGGAACTGGCGAAGCTTGGTTATCCCTTGGTCGTGGGCACTTCGCGCAAAGGCTTCCTGGGCGAAACACTGGCGAAGAACGGCAACCCCGCTCCCCCGGGGGAGCGCATTTGGGGCACCGCGGCGACCGTGGCGGCCAGTATCCTCAACGGCGCCCACATTGTCCGCGTGCACGATGTCGCAGAGATGGCCCAGGTCGCCCGCGTCACCGACCAGATTTTGCGTGGTTCAAACTGGTTATAATTCACAAGCTTGGTTTCTCACCATAACGAGGTCTACTCGGTATGCGATCTCGCGCCGGAATTTTTTCGATTCTTTGCTGTGGGTTCTCTTCTTGTGTAAGCGCTCAGCTCACGCCGTCGCAGCCCGATGCGCTCGGCAAGCTGCAGGCGTCGCAGTCCGCTGCGGCTTGTTCGGCGACGGACGCTTCCTCGTGCGCCGAAGCTGCACGCAAGTTGCTGCCGCTCATTTTGGGCGATTCACCGATGATCGAAAATTTGCGGCGGCTGACCGACGAAATCGGCGGGCGGGTCACCGGCACGCTGGAGATGGCCAAGGCGGTCGAGTGGGGCGTGGCGGGATTTCGTGCCGCGGGCGTGGAGGTGCACACTGAAAAATACACGCTCGCGGTGACCTGGAAAGAAGGGGCGACACGGCTGACGATCACAGCGCCAACTGCTACCCGCGCAACCGTGCGGGCCATTTCTGTGGGCTGGGGACCGCCCACGCCGCGGGACGGGCTCGAAGCAACTTTGGTCGACATCGGCATGGGAACCGATACGGACTTTGCGCGAGCCGGAAACATCAAAGGCGCGATCCTGTTGGCAAACAACGACATTGGAACGACTTGGGCCGATCTCAATGGTGAGTACTTGCGGCCGCCGGGAATCATTGCGCGTGCGGTGAAAGAAGGGGCGGCCGCGATTCTGTGGACCGGAGCGCGGGAACGCCTGCTGATGTATCGGCACACCAATTCCCTCGATGGCGAGATCGACAAGATTCCCCAGGCAGTGCTGGCGCGCGAAGATGCCCTGAGGCTGGCGCGTCTGCTCGCGGCGAATCCGGCCAAAGTGCGAGTGAAGCTTGTGCTTGCCAACGAAATCGGCGGGCCAGCCGAACAAGAGAATGTGGTCGGCGAAATTCGCGGCTATGAAAAGCCGGATGAAGTCGTGATTCTCGGCGCGCATCTCGATTCTTGGGAAATGGGTACCGGCGCGCTGGACGACGGCTGCAACGCAGCACTAGTGATCGAAGCGGCACGCAGCATCAAGGCGCTGGGCGTTCTCCCCAAGCGCACCATTCGTTTCGTGCTCTTCAGCGGCGAAGAGCAGGGGACGCTGGGCTCCCATGCCTACGTCAAATCGCACGCCGCGGAACTCGACAAGATTCGCGCAGTGATTATTTTTGACGATGGCAGCGGACGCACCACTGGCTTTTCGCTGGGCGGCCGTCATGACACTGAAGCCGCGCTGACGCAAATCCTGGAACCACTCGACAGTTGGGGTGTTGCGGAGCATACCGCCGACGCTTCGTTCGGCACCGACAACTTTGATTTTCTGCTGGAAGGTGTGCCGACGTTTGTGGCCAATCAGGAAGTCGCAAATTACCTGGCGAACTACCACGCAGCCTCGGATACTTTCGACAAGGTGGATCAGCGCGAATTGAAGCTCAACACGATGATTGCAGCGCTGACCGCTTGGGGCATCGCCGACCGCAGCGAACCCATCGGTAAGCGGCTGTCCCGCGCCGAACTCGACATCCTTGTGAAAGAAAGCGGCCTCGATGAGCAAATGAAGCTGTTGGGTTATTGGCCGCAATGGCAAAGCGGTGCGCGAGGGCGCAAGCCGTAGGGCGATATAATTGAGATGTGAACCCTGCGCCGAAACTGTCCCCCGAGGCCGCGGCGTCCGCGAAGCTTTCCGCTGGCGCCAGTGGGAAGATTCTCGCCGTTGACTACGGCCGTGTGCGCATTGGCCTGGCGCTTGCCGAATCGCTGGAGAGCATCCCGCGACCCCTATGCACTCTCGAACGGATCAATCGTAACGAAGACCTGCGCCGCCTGCGCGAACTGATCCGCGATCAAAGTGTGAAGCTAGTCGTGGTGGGACTGCCGCTGCGGCTCGACGGGACTCGTGGCGAAATGGCCGAAGAGACCGAGCGCTTTGCGCAGCGCGTGCGCAAGCAAATCGGCGTGTCCGTGGAAATGGCGGACGAACGGCTGACCAGCTGGGAAGCCGAACGCGCAATGGAAGAAGAGTTCGGCCGCAAATCGAAGCAACCGACGGCCACTCGGAAAAAGAAGGGTGCGGACCGGATTACTGCGGATTCGGTGGCCGCGACCATCATTCTCCGCGCATTTCTGCAGCGAAGCGCACCACCGGAGGCCCGCTGAAATGAAGACTCTGGCGATACTCTTCCTGCTGGTGCTGCTCGTCGCCGGAGCCGCAGCCGGTTACGTTTACTACTGCATTCAAACACCGTACGGCACGTTCCCCGCAGAAGGCACGTTCGTCGATGTGCCGCACGGCGCATCGCGGCGCAGCGTGGCCCGGCTGCTGGAAAAGAACGGCGTCATCCGCAATGCCATCGCTTTTGAAATCTACGCCCGCCGCCATCCGCGCCGCACCATGCAGGCCGGCGAATACAGATTCGATCAGCCGGCTAGCGGCAAGGATGTTTTCTGGAAGCTGGCCAGCGGCCAAATCTACGAGCAGCCGTTCACCGTGCGCGAGGGCGAAACCATGTTCGACATCGCGCGCAATTTGCAGGCAAGCAAATTCCTGCAGGCTGACGACTTCCTCGCCGCTGCGAAAAACCCCGAAATGGTCCGCGACTTGGCGCCGCATGCCAGATCCTTAGAAGGTTTTTTGTACCCGGCCACGTACAATCTGCCGCGGCACCCCGTTGCCAATGAACTCGCGGCACAGATGACCCAGAAATTCCGCGAAGAGTGGTCGAAAATCGCGCAGGACAGAACTCTGCAAGCCGCCGAAGCCCATGGCCACCCGATTCTTTCCACGGTCACCCTGGCTTCACTGGTCGAACGCGAAACGCCCAAGCCCGATGAGCGTCCGCTAGTCGCCGGCGTCTTCGAAAACCGCCTAAAGAAAGGGATGCCGTTGCAGTGCGATCCGACGGTGATTTACGCGCTCGAACAGGAGGGCCGCTACAACGGAGCGCTCACTGGAAAAGATTTGCACGACGGCTCGCCGTACAATACCTACATGCACGGCGGCCTTCCTCCCGGACCGATTGGCAATCCCGGCGCGATCGCGTTGCGCGCGGCGCTTGCGCCCGCCGACACCCAATTCCTCTATTTCGTCGCCAACACCCAGGGCGGGCATTTCTTCAGCGCCACGCTGAAAGAACACAACGAGAACGTAAACCGGTATCATCGTTTGCTGGCTGGCTTGCCTGCGGATCCTCCGCCACCGCCGCCGAGCAAAAGCAAGCCGCGCGGCAAAAAGCTGGGCAGTTCCGGAAAGCGCAGCGCAGCGCACCGAGGTTCAGGACGATGAACGGAACGTTGGAAACCAAGAAAGCAATGATCCTGCGCGCCGCCGCGGCCATCGGCGCGGAAAAGTGGACGCCTGCTGAAATCGATCAGTTGCGGCGAAAACTGCTGGCGGACCACGGCTCAGAAGGCAAAACCGGTTCGGAGTACATCGCAGAAGTACTGCAGGGCGCCGGATGGAAAGTCATCCTGAGCCAGCAGGAAGAAGCCGAAGAGCAGTTCGAAGAGGAATTTGAGGATCTGCTGCACTTCAAGACCCTGAACGATGCGGAAGTCAGCCTGATGCGCCTGGACGAACTGTTGCGCCGTTTCAAAGCTCACGAAGAGCGCGCCGCCTCGGAGCGCGTACTGGAGATTGCCCGTCTGGGCAAACGTCGCGCCGAGATGATCGCCCGCAATCACAAAGTGGAAGCGCAGAAGCGCGCGGAAAAAGAAGAGATCGCCAACTGGTTCCGGCTCTGGCTGGAAAATCCTGAGCCGTTTTTTGACTGGCTCGAATTGCGCAAGCAGTCGCCCGAATTTCGCGAAAAGTTTCCTCACGCGGAAGACCAGGAATGAGCCGCCTGCCGAATGGTTCCGGAGATTCCAGCGGGGCTGGCGAACTCCATCCCAACGAACTCGACTTGCCGGCATTCTCTCTCGACGTGCAAGCCCTGGACCTTGGCTCCGAGGTCAAAGCACTGAGTCTGGAAATTCTCGAAACCGAAAGCCGCGAACCGGTGCGTGGCAAACAGGCGGCGGAGTTTTGGTCCGCAGTTTTTCCGCTGCTCACGGCCGGCGATCCTTTCGTGCTGGATTTCTTCGGCCATCTCGATCGAGTGCGCGACTTCTGCGCTGCAAAACAGATCGCGTTTCACGAAGCCGGCTCGGGCTGTATCGTAATTTCTCAGTCTACAGACCAGCAACTGCTGCAACTGTTTGAACGATTCGAAGGGGAGACGTTCGGCTGCCGCGCGGGCGAACGCGCCAAGCAAGGTGACCTTGCCCTGACCAGCGAACTTTCGCGCCGCGGTGTGGATGCGTACCAGGACGCGTACAAACATTATTCGTTCTGCGCGGTGTGTGAGTTCGAGGCCGGCTGGGTCACACTCCTGAGTGAAAAACTCTGGGCTAGCGAAGTGATTCGTCGAGTGCGGCCGGCCGCGCAGTCGTTCGACGTATACATCTCCCGGCCCCAATAAAGAAGCGGCGGCCGGCCCTGGAACTGCCCTATTTCGCCTGATTGACGCTACAAATTGTGGTTGCTAGATTGCTAGTTTGGACAAAAGTGTGCCGAATTTGCGGAACAAACACTCAAATTTATGGATGGCTGTGGCGACACTGGCGGCTATTTCCGGCGGCTGCGCCGGCACAAACGGCATTTCCAAGACGGGCAAAATTCCGCCAGCGGAAAGACCCGTTGCAAAGGATGCCAGCCGCGAAGAACTGCTGGAAGAATACAATGCGATGGCCGGCAGCGTGAAATCGTTGAATTCCACCGTTGAATTAAAGACCACCGCTGGCTCGAAATACTCCGGCCTGATTCAGGAGTATCACGAAGTGAAAGCATTTCTGCTCGCAGCTCGGCCTGCGGAGGTGCGAATGGTGGGCCAGGCTCCTGTGATTGGCAAAACCATTTTCGATATGGCCAGTGATGGCAAGGAATTTCACGTGTGGCTTCCGACCAAGAACAAATTCCTGACGGGCGAAGTCGCGCTGGAACGCAACAGCGAAAAACCGCTGGAAAATCTGCGCCCGCAGCATCTGCTCGACGCTTTCTTGTGGCCGGAAGTCCGCAAGGAAGAAACCACGCTGCTCGAAGAGTTCAACGACGAAAATGCCCGCTACTACGTCCTGACGGTCCTGCGGGGCGGCCGCCAGACCGAAATTTACCGCAAGATCTGGTTCGACCGCGCCGACCTCAGCATCGTTCGCTTGCAAGCCTACGGCACCAAAGGTACATTGCTCTCCGACGTGCGCTATTCCAACTGGGTGCCGCTCACCGATCCAGGTCCATCGGCCGGCGGTCCCGAATCTTTCCCGCGCTCCATACGTATTGATCGTCCGCATGACGACTACAAGCTCGATTTGCAGGTTACGAAGGTCGAATTCAATGTGAATCTCGCTGCAGATCGCTTCCAGCTTGCGCAACCTCCAAACTCCGAACTGCTCAAAGTTCAGCCGGAAACCGGCTCCAAATCGCCCGGTAAGGAATCGCATCCCCAGGAATTGCGGCCCCAGGAACCAAACCAATGATGAGCGAATTCATCTTCCGCAACTTGTGGCACCGCCCGGTGCGCACTCTCATTGGCGTCGTCGCCATCGCGGTCGAAGTCGCTTTAGTCGTGCTCATCGTCGGCCTGTGCACTGGCTTGCTCACAGAGACCGCCAAGCGCATCGAAGGCGTCGGCGCTGACGTCATGCTGCAGCCCCCAGGCGCCTCTCCTTTGCTCAGCTTTAGCAACTCCCCAATGCCAAGCAAGATCGCCGACAAGCTCCGGGAACTCAAATACGTTCAGGCAGTGGCGCCGGTTCTGCTGAACTTCAACGCCACTGGCAGCGTCGAAGTCATCTACGGCATTGATCGGGATTCTTTCCGCGATGTCAGCGGAGGCTTTGTCTTTCTCTCCGGCCGCGACATGGAGACGCCCGACGATATGCTGGTGGATGACTGGGCCGCTAAGGCCAAACACCTCAAGGTCGGCGATACTTACTCGCTTTTCAATCACGATTGGCGGGTCGTTGGTATCGTGGAACACGGCAAAGGTTCCAGGGTTTTTCTTCCCATCGAATCGCTGCAAGACCTGATCGGCGCGCATGATAAAGCGTCCATTTTTTTCGTGCGCTGCACACGCCCGGAGCACACCGAAGACGTAATGGCGGAGATGCGCTCGCTGGTGCCCGGTTACACCGTTCGTCCAGTCAAGGACATGCTCTCGATCTACACCTCCACCAACATTCCGGGCTTGCAGATTTTCATTGACGCCATGATCGCTCTGGCCGTTTCCATCGGACTCCTGGTGATCTTCCTGACGATGTACACGACCGTGATCGAGCGCACGCGGGACATCGGCGTTCTGAAATCACTTGGCGCCAATCCGCCGCTGATCGTCCGTGCGCTGTTGATGGAATCGGCGCTGCTTTGCCTGGGCGGAATCGCGGCCGGCGTGGCCCTGAGCTATTGCGCCCGCGCGGCTTTCATTGCGGGCTTTCCAACTCTGGCGATTCTCATCACGCCGGGCTGGATCGTCCGTGCGGGACTGATCGCCCTTACCGGAACCTTGGTCGGCGCCAGTTATCCGGCGTGGATCGCCAGCCGTAAGGATGCCGTGGAAGCACTGAGTTTTGACTGAAAATGCAAAACGCCCGGGTTCACTAGGAACGAATGGAAATCGCGGCTACAATACTGGCGCCTCAAGCAAATGCGCGGGGTGCTGAAGGGCAGGGGTTAGCAAAACGACGCGTGGAGCCGATACTCAAAACCGAAAACCTGTGGAAGCTCTACCACGCCGGGAAGGTCGAAGTTCCGGCGTTGCGCGGCGTCAATTTCGAGGTGCAACCCGGCGAATCGGTGGCGGTCATGGGACCATCAGGGTGCGGCAAGTCTTCCCTGCTCTACGTCATCGGCGGCCTGGCCCAGGCCTCCCGCGGCAAGGTGCTGGTGGACGGCAACGATCTCACCACGATGCGCGACTCCGAGCGCACCAAACTGCGCCGCAGCAAGATCGGCTTTGTCTTTCAGCGCTTCAACTTGCTCCCGACGCTGACTGCCAAAGGCAACATCGCCATCGCGCAATATATACATGGCGACGGCTTTGATCCGCACCGCTTCGAAGTCGTCACCAAGATGCTCGGTCTCGATGGCCGGCTCGCTCACAAGCCCTCCGAAATGTCCGGCGGAGAGCAGCAGCGGGTAGCCATTGCCCGCGCCATCATCAACGAACCGAAAATTCTTCTCGCCGACGAACCCACCGGCAATCTCGACACCAAGAATTCGGAGATCGTTCTCGAAATGCTGCGCCGCCTGAACAAGGACCTCGGCCAAACCATCGTGATGATCACTCACAATCCGGAGGCCACCGTCTATTTCGACCGCGTCGTTCATATGCGCGACGGCGTTATCGTGGACGGGGTACCATCGGACTAAGATGGCTTCTCCTGGCCAAATCCTTGCCCGAATCTTCTTTTGGTCCTACGAGCGCGGCTCATGGCAATACGACTTGGCCGTCGTCGCCATATTGATTTTTGTGCTGCTTACTCCCGGCAAGTGGTTCCACGATCAGCCCACGCCTCAGGTTCCTGCGGTCGCGGCGCAAGTGGAACTCTTGAGCGATTCCGGCGGCCAACAGACCTACCGTGTCGATGCCAGCATCCTCACGCCGCCCGAACGCATGCCGCAGTTGCAGAACGAATTGCATCGCGCCCTGCAAAAGGCGCAAACTTCACTGCAAAATGGCCGCTTTGAAATCATCAACGTGGAAGCCATCCGTGACGCGCAAGGCGGCGTGACCGCCTACGAAGTGACCCTGCACAGGAAATAGCGCAGCTGGAGCTTGCACTCGGCTAGGCGCAAGAGGTAACTCCCCGCCGCGGCGGAGCGTCTTATTATGTGTGCTACGATTATTTAAAGGCGCGTTAGCAGCAATTTCATATTTGACTGGAGTTGGTTTGAGAGGGAAAACCTCGTTTTTCGGATGCCTGCTGGTCTGCTCGTTGGTCGTTTTTGTCCCAGGTCTGTTTGCACAAAAATGGACGGCAGACTCCGTGCTTGCCTTGATGGACAGCTCCGCCCGCGATTTCCACTCCCTCAGTGCTTCCATCGAACACATTAAGTACACCGCGGTCGTTGACGACACTTCCAAAGAATCGGGCCAGATGTGGATCGAAAGAAAAGACGAACGCATGCGGATCGAATTTTCCAAGCCCGACAAGCGCACCATTCTGCGTTCCGGCGATTTGCTGTTCCTCTACAATCCCAAAATCAACCGCGTCGAGGAGTACAACCTCGGCAAGAATCGAGCCCTGGTAGACCAATACGTGTTGCTGGGGTTCGGCACGCGCAGTGAAAACGTGAGGAAAAGTTACCTCGTGGCCTACAACGGCGAGCAGGATCTCGACGGCAAGAAAGTCGTAGTTCTGGAGCTCACGCCCAAGTCTGATGAAGTTCGTTCACAAATCAGCAAAGTTCAGATGTGGGTCGACGAGTCTTCCTGGTTGCCGATACAACAGAAGTTTTTTGAAGCTGGCTCCGCCGACTACCTGATCTTTCATTACACCGACATTAAGAAAAATCTCAAAATCGAAGAATCCAGGTTTAGGCCGGACTGGCCCAAAAACGCCAGCAGAGTGAAGCCCCGCGGCTAGACCGGCTTTCCCCGTGGGGGCGCAGCAAGCCGCGGCCCATCTCGGCACATTTCCCTGGACCACTTGAGCTTTTACAAACTTCGCTCCCGCTCCAGTAACTTTTCCTTCCGTGCGAGCCCCCACCGATAGCCCGCCATATTCCCGTCTGCGCGCACGACGCGATGGCATGGCACAACAATCGAAACCGGATTCGTCGCGCAGGCCCGCGCGACCGCTTGGGCTCCGCGCGGCATTCCCACAGCTCGCGCAATCTGGCCGTACGTCCGTGTGCTTCCGCGCGGAATCTTCTGTAGTTCCTGCCACACCCTCCGCTGAAACGCCGTCGCCTGCAGATCAAGCGGCAGTTCTCTCCGTGGCGCCTTCCCTTCCGACCGCGCCACCACTTCGTCTACCCATTGCGAAAACGCGCCCTTTTCTGCGGTGATCTCCGCGCGGGGATACTCTTCCCGCAGCTCACTCACGAGTTTTGAAGCTGCGTCACCCAGATACACCGCAGAAACACCGCGCTCGGTGGCCGCCACCAGCACCTCTCCCAACGACGATTTCGCCGTCGTATATTTGATCTTCATTCCCTTTCCTCCCTTTTGATACGTCGCGGGCGTCATCCCGAGATGCGCGTCGCTTCGTTCATAAACCCTGCTCGGCGATCCGTATCCTGTCGCGTACAGTGCATCGGTAATGCTCTGGCCCTGTCGCAACAGCGTCTTGAATTTTTTCAGCCGTAGCGCCGCAGCCAGCTCCTTTGGCGCCAGCCCGGTTTGCTGCCGGAAGGCACGCCGCAGCGCATCCACGTGGACGCCGAGCGTGCCGGCTAGCGTGTTCACGTTTACCGGCACGTCCAAATCGCTTTCGAGCACTTGCGCCGCACGCTTTACGATTCGCACAGCTTCGGGAATTTCATTCGGCTTGCACCGCCGGCACGGCCGGTAGCCTTCGCGTTCCGCATCCTTCGGGGTTTGAAAGAAAAGCGTGTTGGTCCGCAATGGCCGCCGGGCAGGACAACTCGGCCGGCAATAGACCTGCGTTGAGCGCACTGCAAAAAAGAATGCTCCGTCCGCCCGCGGATCGCGCGCCAGCGTCGCTTTCCAATAGCGTGCTTCGGCCTGCGGTGGCAGTTGTATATGGGTCGAAGCCATTCCCGTTCTCATGATGGCTAAAAGTACCGCAGTGCGCGGTGGGTGGCTATCCGGAATCGGCGTTCAAATAAAATTGCGCGCCAGGGAGAGAATTTTAGAAGACCTTAGGCTTCACCCGGAGCTGGCAGCGCATCTTCGGCTTCTTGCCGGGTCTTGTGCGGCGCCGTAATCACCAGAACGACGGCGGTCAAAATGACTGCAGCAGCGAGCAATGTCGTTTGGGTCAGCGCCTCGCCGCCCAACAGCCATCCGATCGCCAGCGCCACGATCGGATTCACAAACGCGTAAGTCGCCACGCGCGCCGCGGTGCTCTTTTTCAAAATAAAGAGATACGCAGTGAATCCAATGCACGAACCAAAAATGAAAAGGTAGAGAACCGCCAGATACGCCTGTAACGAAATCTGCGTCGGATGAAAGCGCCCGACCTCACCGGTAAACAGCCCTAGAATCCACAATGCTCCGCCGCCACACAAACCCTGCATCGCCACGCCAAGTAGCGGCGAACTCGGCAGCTCGCCGTGCTTCGACCACAACGATCCGCAGGCCCATGCCAACGAAGCCACAACCAGGATCATTGCGCCTACCGGATCGACTTTTCTCGATTGCCCCAGCCCAGCCGGACCCACCAACACGACCATTCCCGCGAATCCCAAAACCACGCCGAACAATACTCTTCCCGAAGGCCTGTGCCCGCCTGGTCGCAGCCAGTCCACCACCACCATCCACAAGGTCACCGTCGCCACCAGCAACGCCGCAATTCCTGAAGGAACCGTCAACTCCGCCCAGCAAACTCCTCCATTTCCGGCACAAAGCAGCAGTACACCGGATATCGCAGCCGTCTTCCACTGCGCCGGCGTCGGCCGGGCCTTCGATCCCCATCGGGCGAGCGGGTACAGCAGCAGCCCTACCGCAAGATGGCGAGTGCCTGCCAGCAGCAACGGCGGGAAGCCCTGCAACCCCAACCGCATTGCGTAGAACGTGCTGCCCCAAAGGATGTAAACCGCCAAAAAGTTCAAAGCCAAAAAGCCAGACGGTGATGGCTTTCTCAGAACTCCTACGGGCGTACTGGATTCGGTGGCTTGTTCCTGCCCAGGTTGGTCGGTGATCTGTACCACGTGAAACTCAAACTTTAGCTCGGCCGGCGAGTCGGCGTCGAGCGCCAATTTGGAACAACATTTAATCTTGGGAACCTTGCTTCAGCCGACTATCCGAAATCATCGCGCAAACTCCGGGCAGCCGGCTCTCACCTCGCCATGAAATCCACTGGGCGGAAACAAAGTTTCGGTACTACAACCATCTGTTTGAAGATAGGACACTTCCAGTGATTTCCACAGGTTGACGTGACGTGTACTAGGGTGGCATCCTCGCATCCCGCTTCGGAACAGCTTTTGCCCAGTGGGCGAGTTCGCAGCTCGCGTTTGCGTACGGTTGTCGGGCCTGAACACAGAATTCGAAGCATCTCTGAGGGCGAGATGAACTCACAGTCGAGTGCCGTACGCCAACTAGCTGAGCCTCTGTGCACTAAACCCGTCACGATGGGACCGGTCGCTGTCCCATCGCTGCATCCGAATGGGAGCGCCACCGGTGCTACCGCGCCTCGCACACCTTCCCTGCGCGTGTTACCGCTCCAACCACTCAACCCCATGCGCCGCTTCGCTCGCGTCCCGACTCATGCGGTCGGCGTCTTTCACGAGCAGCGCGAATATCCTCGGGCCTCCCTTCGCTTGCCCCTGCGCCTCCGCAGCGTGAACCGCCGCGACGAAGATTTTCCCATCACCCTGGTCACCCGCGACATCAGCTCCAGCGGCGTGTTCTTTCTGTGCCCGCGGCAGTTGACCGTCGGCTCCCCAATCGAACTCGAAGTGGTACTCGTCAGCCGACCCATGGGCCGCGGCAACGTGGTAATGGTCAGCATCGCTCGCGTTTTGCGCGTTGAGCCTGCCAGCATGCCCGGATGGTTCGGCATTGCTGCCTCTTTTGGCGACCTTGAATTTGGCCGCGACGACCAGGTGACTCCAGCGGCTCTCGGCTGTTGACACCCACACCTCCCCGCAAATCCCGGCCATATTGGCCGGAAATCCGCAGACTTTCCACAGCCTGTGCCTTGCGCCGTCCTTCATCAAACCCTAAAATCTGGTCCATCTGAGCTGCAAGCCTCTTAAGCCTCTGGAGTGTGTCTCGCCTGCAGCGACGGGAACTCAATTACGGGGGAATTGTGAAAAAACTGCTCGTTTGCGCCATTTTGATGGTGCTGTGTGTTCTATTTTCTTCCGCCGCCCGGAGTCAGGGGCAATACACCACTGGAACCATTCAAGGGGACGTACTCGATGAAAAGGGCGGCACCGTTCCGGGCGCCGGCGTTGAAGCCAAGAACCTTGACACCAACTACCTTCGTAACGAAACGACCGACAATGACGGGCACTTCGCGTTCGTCAATCTCGCTCCAGGCCACTACACGCTGACCATTACCAAGACCGGATTCTCAACCATCGTTCAGCAAAACATCAACCTCACCGTTGGCCAGGTGCTCTCGATCCCGGTAACGGTGAAGGTTTCATCGGTCGCGCAGCAGATCTTAGTCACCGACGTGCCCGTCATCGAGCTTACCAAGACCGAATCTTCGTCCACGCTCGAGGAGCTTACGGTTTCCAACACTCCAGTTCTTGGCCGCAAGTTTGAAGACCTCCTGACGCTTACGCCCGGCGTCGCCATCACCCAGGGGCCGGACGGTGATGAAATCAACTTCAACGGCCAGCGTGGGGTCTTCAACAACATCAGCCTCGACGGCGGCGACTACAACAACGGCTTCTTCGGCGAGCAGCTTGGCGGCCAACGCGCGGCGATTGACATCACACTCGATGCCGTAAAGGAATTTCAGGTGATCGCCAGCGGTGCCAACGCCGAGTTCGGCCGCACGGCCGGTGGCGTCGTCAACGTCATCACCAAGTCCGGTACCAACGATATTCACGGCAGCGTGTTCGAATACTTCCGCACAGAAGCGCTCACCGCAGCCACCTCAGATGGAAAGCCTCTTCAGGACTTTCGGCGCAACCAATATGGCGGCACCATTGGCGGTCCGCTTGTGAAAGACAAGATGTTTTTCTTCGGAGCCTTTGAACAGATCCGCTCCGAACTCACGCGGCCCAATTTGAGCGCGGCCCTCGGTGCGCCCTGTTCGGTTGCTGCTCCGGTAGTCGGTGTAGACGATGCAGTCATCGGCGCCAGCCCGGAATGCCAGCGCGTCGCGCTGCTTAATTTCCTCAAGAACAACTTCAGTCAGGACGACGGCCAGCCCGTCAAGCATCCCCTCCGCAACTCCGCCGTGCTCGGGCGCTTCGACTGGAACCTCACGCCGAAAAATCAGTTCGCTGTCTCCTACAACTTCGACTATTCAAAGAACGAGAACCAGACCTTCGACGTTCCGACATACGGTACCTCTGCCAACGGCACCGAGGGCCCGTCCAAGATTAACGTCATCAACGCCAACTACTTTACGACGGTCTCCACCAACAAGCTGAATGAAGCTCACTTCAGCTACCAGCGCGAAGTCCGTCCGCGCTCAGCAACTAAATCCAATATCCCCGCCGACACCGCTATGGGCTTCGGCACCACTTTCCGCTTCGGCAATCCATTCTTCCTGGAGCCTAACATAGACGAAACCATTTGGCGCACTCAGCTTCGCGACAGCTTCACGTTGATCAGCGGCAAGCACACCTTCAAATTCGGAGGCGATTGGCTGCATACCAACAACTCCCAGACCTTCCGCGGTTTTTTCACCGGCCGCTACATCTTTGATAGTGTCGTCGGCTTCCTGCGCTATGCTTCACCCGACGCCGCCGGCGGTTTCGGTCCTTCAGTCGGTGAATGTTCGGATGGATCATTTGTTACCCAGGATCTCGGTGAATCCTGCACAGGTAGCGTTGTCGGTCCACTGATCTTCTACCTGCAAGACGGCGTGCCAACCGGCCTCATCAACATTCCGCCCGGCCAATCCAGCATCAACAACGAAGACTACGCCCTCTTTGCTCAGGATAAATGGCAAGTCACTCCGAACTTTAGCTTCAACTACGGTCTGCGGTGGGAAGCCCAGATTTTCCCCGGATTGGTCACACCGCCGGACAAGACAGCCTACGGCATGTTCCTGTCCAACCCCATCTTCCCATCCGACGGCAAACTGCACAGCCCGAAGAAGGAGTTCCAGCCTCGCGTCGGCTTTGCCTGGGACGTTTTTAACAACCACAAGTCAGTCTTGCGCGGGAGCTACGGTATTTACTACGGCCACCAGAACATGCTCTCGCAAGTCGGTTCGATCACCACCAACGGCGTCCAACAGAGCACCATCTTTACCATCTCTGCCTTTGGCGGCGGTCCAGCCTGGCCCGGTGACTTTACACCGACCCCCGGCGTCGCCAGCTGCACCTCCGGCGGCGTGACCAATCCGTTTCCTTGCTTTGACGGCGTTCGGGTGTTCAGCAAGGATTACGAGAACCCGCGGATTTACACCACCAACGTGGCGTACGAGCAAGAAATTGCTCCTAGTCTGACGGCCTACGCCGACTTCACCATGTCCAAAGGAGTTCACCTCACCTCCTTCTTCAACGTGAATAATATTGGTTTGTTCGACGCAAAGGGCAACACGGTGATTCCTGAAGGCGCCTTCGCACCCTTCTTGGGCGATGTTTTCGTTACTTCAAGCACGGCCAAATCGCTGTATCGCGGCCTGACCGTTGGCATGAGAAAGCACTTCAGCAATCGCTTCCAGCTTGAGTGGAACTACGTCCTTTCGGAAGATCTGGACAACGACTCCAACGAGCGCGACCCTTTCACCGACCGTCGTCTGAATGCGCACTTTCCGGACATGAATTACGGTTTTTCGGACCGCGACGAGCGCCACAAATTCAACCTTTTTGGCTATTTCCAACTTCCCGGCGGCATCAACTTCGATGGCCGGTTGCAAGCCCACACACCTCAGCCGATTACCTCTGCCGGGTGCGACCCGGACCTAACGGGCAACAATGCTCCGTTGGGTTGCAAGCGCAACTCGCTGTGGAAAGACAACGCATATACGTCGTTCGACTGGCGGGCGACGCGGCCTTTCAAGTTCGGAGATCGCTACACCCTCACGCCCGCCGTCGAGCTATTCAACACCTTCAACAGCAAGAACAACGTCAACCCGCTCGTAACACCAGCGTTGTTCGATTTCAACGGCTTCCTCCGCGTTGGCGTCGGCGACCCGCGCCAAGCGCAACTGTCCGTCCGCTTCGAATTCTAAGCGGCCCTATACTCCACTTCACAAAAGACAGGGGCGCGAAAGCGCCCCTTCTTTTTTTTGAGTACGACGGCTTGCGATTGAGTCCCAAGTTGCTATTCCGAGCAGAGCAAGCCGAAAATGATCTGCAATCCCACAACGATTGCCGGCTTGCCTGGTCGAGGTGCGGTCTTTCCATCGAGCGATTTTTGCTCGATGAATCTCTCTCGATCATCGATCGTGGAGACTGGTCGCTCATTCCCCAGCACGCTAAACTGTTACCAACTCGCCGTCATGGGAACCACAAAACCATCCAACGCCACCCTCCGAGGCGTTCTCTTCGACTGGGACGGCACTCTCCTCAACTCCTACGCCGCCGACTCCGCCGCCTACCTTGCCATGTTCCGCGCCCTCGAGATTCCCTGGGGTCTCGCCGAACTCGAAGCCCACTACTCGCCCGACTGGTACAAGGTTTACCGGGCCGCGGGAATAAAGCGCCAACAATTCGATCTCGCCGACAAGCTCTGGCGCCAGCATTACGCCCGCCACGCCCCCAAACTCCTCCCCGGCGCCCGCCGCGTACTCTCCCAACTCTCCCGCCGCCACGCCCTTGGCCTCGTTACCAGCGGCGATCGCGATCGCGTTCACCGCCAGCTCCGTGATTTCCGGCTCTGGGGGCATTTCTCCGCCCGCATCTGCAGCGGCGACACCCGTCTGCGCAAGCCGCATCCCGCGCCGCTCCGCCTCGCGCTTCGTCACATGAATCTCCGCGCCGGCGAAACAGTCTATGTCGGCGACTCCCCCGAGGACCTCGAAATGGCCCGCGGCGCCGGCGTTCGCGCCGCCATCGCCGTCCTCGGCCCTTTCCCCACCGAAAAGCGCCTGCGCGCCGCCAACCCCGATCTTCTGCTCGACTCTATCGAGCAGCTTCCCGCAGCTCTTCTTCGATTCTCCAATCCGGCCACCGGCTAACGGTTGCGAGGTGCCATGCGCTCACTTCTCATTACACTCGTCTGCGTCCTGCTCGCTTCGCTCGGCTGTTCCAATCTCTCCAGTGCCGACGACGACGCCCAGCGCCTGCAAGGCAGTTGGAGGCTCACTCGCTGCCTCTACGACGGAGGCGAACTCTCCGACGACGTTCGTCTCACGTTTGACGGCGATCGCTACATCATGCGCGCTCACGGCGCCGACGAAACTTCGCAATTCAAGCTCGGGACCGGCGGCCGCAACACCATCTTCGTCAAGCATCACGACAACCCGCTGGCCAACAAGGGTTATATCGGCGGTACACTCACCGGCATCTACGAACTCTCGGCCAGCAAGCTTCGCCTCTGCTTCGATCTCACCGGCCGCAGCTACCCCAGATCCTTCGCCGCAGGCAAAGGTTCCCGCCAAATCGTTTACGAATTCGCCCGCGAATAGTGCCGGCAAAAAGCGCGGGTGCCCCAGCCTTTCGCATTTTTTTTTTTTTTTGCGAAAAGGTCGGTTCGCTTCGTTGACTGGGGGTAAGGCAGGCTTAGGCCCGCGCACCGGTTGCTAAGCCTCCAGGCTGGCGGCTGGTGGCAGCGTTCCGGCGGATCTCAGTTACAGAAAAACCGAGGGCTAACACTTTCGTTAAGGATTCGGCTTAGCCGGTGGCGCTTCCGGCGCGATCACTACTTTCACCGGAAACGGCCTAAAGTCCGTCCACTTGATTACCACCCGCACCGGAACGTCGCCGGTGTCTTTTGTATGCAGGTAGTCGTCGGCGCGCATGTAGTTCGGGAACCAGTACTTACCGTCCACGTTTTCTCGGTACGTTTCGAAATTGGTGAACGGCAGCCCCTCCCCTTTTTCGTCGCCCAGGTCGGTGACCCACTTGCCGTAGGTTTTCACCACTTCCAGGTACTGCTTGTCCACCCATACCACGCCCTGGAATTGGCGCTGGTCGCGAGCCAGGAATTTCGGCTTGGCTTCGAAAATGTAGCAGTCAATTTCGTCCACTTTTTCCGAGCCGACGAACCGCAAATCGTATTTCGCCAGCTGGCCTGGAATCAAAGCGTAAGCCGGGATCCTGGAGAGGAACTTCATGTTCACCGGCGTAATTTCCATCGTGTGCAGCGTGGAGGGCGGCTCCGACACCAGCTTTTCAAACGGATGGCCTTCGCTGTCAATCACGCCTTGCAACGCCATCTGGAACTCACCGCTGGGTTGTCCGTTGGTTCCGTACTCCGTGACCTTGATTGTCTTCTTGTAACCGTACTGGATGCGCGCGCGAAGGTACTCTTCCTCCTTCGCCGAAAATCTCTTGATGATCTCCGCGGGCGGCAGCGATGGAGGCGGCTCCGCCACATCGGTCGTAGTCACCCGGTGCACATTGTGTTCTCCGGCAGGCGGCGGAGTTTGTGGTCCAACGGGTTGCTGGGCATCGGCCGCGAAGACCAGAAACCCGGCTATGCCGGTTGGCAAAAATAGACCAAGGAAAAATCTTGACAATGCTGAGCTTGCCCGTCGCGTCGACGCTTTGCCTGCATTCATCGCAGTGTGATCTGGTTGCCTTTTCATCTATTTGTAAGATGCGTGCCACGCGCGAAAAGCAGCCCGTTTTGATTGGCAAAACCGCTGTTTCCGGCGCGTCGCACGCACTCACTCGCAGTTTACAGCAGTTTTGTTTGGGTTGAGGAATCGCTGCGCAGGCGGCTCCGCGCTGCACTCACCTCGCGAAAAGGAGATGCTACAATTCTACGTCCCATGAATTCCGGTTCGATCGCGCGCCGCTATTTCGTTTCCGGGATTGTGCAGGGCGTCGGTTTCCGTTACTACACACAGGATGAAGCCGAACGCTTGAAATTGTGCGGTTACGTGCGCAATCTGCGCGACGGGCGAGTCGAAGTTTATGCCATCGGGGCGGCAGAAGGTCTTTCGCGCTTGCGGGCCATGCTCGAGCGCGGACCACGCGGCGCCATGGTCCAACACGTCGCGGAAGAACACGCGGACGTGGAGGCCAAATTCGCCAAAGATTTCAGCATCACCTACGATCGGTAGCGCACTTTTCTGGCCCATCTCGCGATTTTTGCGAGATGCATCTGTCTGCGCAATTTACGCAGCCTGCTGCGAATGCATAGTTCGAGGGAATAGAGAATGGACGATTTGAAACAGTTGATTCGCGAAGTGCCGGATTATCCGAAGCCGGGAATCCTGTTCTACGACCTGACCACGTTGCTGAAAGACAAGCAGGGCTTCCGCGTTCTGATCGACCGGCTGTGCAATCATTTCAACGGCCATACCATTGACATTGTGGCAGGCATTGAAGCGCGTGGATTCATCTTCGGTCCCGCGCTCGCGTATCGCCTGAATGCGGGCTTCGTTCCGGTACGCAAGCCGAAAAAGCTTCCGGCGAAAACTGCCGCGATTTCTTACGCCCTGGAATATGGCACCGATACTTTGGAGATTCACGAAGACGCGATCAAGACCGGCCAGCGCGTGATTATCTGCGATGATTTGCTCGCCACCGGCGGCACCGCGGCTGCCACTTCAAAATTGGTTCAGCAACTCGGCGGCAAAGTCGAAGGCCTGGCCTTTGCGGTCGAACTGACTTTTCTAAACGGCCGCGCCAAGCTCCCGGGCCTCGATGTCTTCTCCCTCATCCAATACGACAAGTAAATTTAGCGCTGGTGACTATTGCGCTGGCGGAGAGCTTCGAAAAGGACGACGCCGGTGGCTACGGAAACGTTGAGTGATTTCACGGGGCCGACGGTTGGAAGAGAAACCACAAAATCGCAGCGCTTGCGAGTCAGGTCGTGCATTCCGTCTTCGCCGCCCATGACGATTCCGGTTGGTGAAGTGTAGTCCACTTCGGCGTAGTTTTTGTCAGCGCGTTCGTCGAGCCCGACCAGCCAATAGCCCGCTTCCTTCAGCTCTTCCATGGTGCGCGCAAGGTTGGTGACTTTCGCTACGGGCAAGTGCGCAAGCGCTCCCGCCGATGCACGCGCGACCGTGTCCGTGAGTCCCGCGGCGCGGCGCTCTGGAATGATGACGCCGTGCGCGCCGGCACCGAGCGCGGTGCGAATGATCGCACCGAGGTTGTGCGGATCCTCGACACCGTCGAGCAGAACAATCAGACCCGGCTGGCCGTGCTCTTTATTGGCGCTGGCGAGAATATCTTCCAGGGTTGCGGCGGAGCGGGCCGCGCCGATCGCGACGACCCCTTGGTGATCTGGTGTGCCAGCAGCGCGGTCCAGCTGCCCGCGGTCTTCGAAGCGCACAGGAATTCCATTGCGGCGCGCGAGCTGCACAATCTCTTCGGCGCGAGTGTCCTGGCGGCCTTTGGCCACCATGACGTATTCCAGCGGCCGCGCGGCTTCCAGCGCTTCTTTCACCGCGTGGATTCCTGTGAGTTTGTCCATCGTCGAGACAGTTTAACGTCGCTAGTCGGAAGTACAAAGCGACGCCGGCCGAATCAAGCAGAAAGGAACCGGTCTGAAGACCGGCCACTATATGGGCGCTGAAGAGGCGGAGGAACAGGCTTGGGCGCGGTCGAGAAGGAGTTTGCGTTCGCGGGCGTTGCGGGTGAGTTCGGCAGCGCGTTCGAATTCGGCGCGAGCCTCGGCGAATCGGCTGAGCTTGAAGAGAAAATCGCCGCGGACGCTCGGTAGCAAATGATAGTTCTTGAGTGATGGCTCTCCGTTGAGTGCGTCCACCAGTTCCAAACCGGCAGCGGGGCCAAAGGCCATGGCGACGGCTACGGCGCGATTGAGTTCGACGATTGGCGAGGGATTGAGCTGGGCGAGGGCGTCGTAGAGTGCGACGATTCGGGGCCAGTCGGTATTCGCGGAAGTGCGCGCCCGAGCATGACAGGCGGCGATGGCTGCCTGTAGCGCGTACGGACCGATTGTTCCGCCCAGTTTTTCCACACGCTCGAGAGCATCCAGGCCGCGGTGAATGAGCAGCTGGTCCCAGCGGGAGCGGTCCTGATCCAGCAGAAGAATCGGCTCGCCTGATTCGCTGACGCGCGCCTTGGAGCGCGAAGCCTGGATTTCCATGAGCGCGATCAAGCCGTGGACTTCGGATTCCTGCGGCGCAAGCTCGGCAAGCACGCGGCCGAGGCGAAGGGCATCGTCACAGAGCGCCGGGCGCATCCAATCGTCGCCAGCCGTTGCGGAATAGCCTTCATTGAAGACGAGATAGAGCACTTCCAGCACCGAGGACAAGCGCGCGGCGCGGTCGGACCCGCGTGGGACTTCGAAGGGAACGCGCGCTTCGGTCAGCGTGCGCTTGGCACGGACGATGCGCTGGGCGATGGTCGGCTCGGGCACGAGAAAAGCGCGGGCAATCTCCTGAGTCGTGAGGCCACCCAGCAAGCGAAGCGTGAGCGCGACGCGGGCTTCGGTGGAAAGCACCGGATGGCAGGAGATGAAGACCAGGCGCAGCAGGTCGTCGTTGATGTCATCGTCTGCAGCGAATTCGAAATCGGCCACGGCGGAATCCTGCTGGGTCTGCAGATCGCGGCCCAGTTCCTGATGCTTGCGTTCGACAAGCTTGTTACGGCGGAAACGGTCGATGGCGCGGTTCTTGGCGATGGCCATCAACCAGGCGCCAGGATTATCCGGGACGCCGGATTGCGGCCACTGTTCGAGCGCTGCGACCAGTGCGTCCTGCGCCAGCTCTTCGGAGATGCCAATGTCGCGGGTGATGCGGGTCAGCGCGGCGATAATGCGCGCTGACTCGATCCTCCAGACGGCGTCGATAGTGCGATGGATGTCGGTACTCATCCTTAGTCATGACAGCACGTTCGATCCGGGCGAAGCAAGATCCGACGACTCGGCTGAATGGTGCGTTAGTGAGAAGTTCAGATCCTTCACGACCCGGCGAGAGCCGGGCCTCCCAGGATGACAACAAGAGGGCCCGGATCACGCTTGGGCGGCGCGTTCGACGCAACTGGCTTCGCCCGCTTCGAAGATCTGGCGAACTTCACACTCGCCCTCGCCCACGACTTTCAGAAAATCTTTCGCCAGCTGGATGGCTTCCGCCTTGGAGTTGGCCTTCAGGATTGCAAAGCCGCCGACAACTTCCTTGGATTCCGTGAAGGGTCCATCGATGACCGAAAGCGACCCGTTGGAGATACGCACGCGGGCGCCGAGGGCGCTGGGCAAGCAACCTTCAGTGGCTACAAGCCAGCCGGCCTTCATGCCCTCCTCGATCAACTTGCCCATCCGGTTCATTTCTTCCTGGGACGGTGGCGCATTGCGTTCCTGAGATTTGTACATGCTAAGGAATTTCATGGTCTCGCTCCTCTCAAATTTTACGGCTCCAGTGGTACGTCGAACGACCGAACCCAAAATCGACAACAAATCTTTCTTTGCGTCGAAAAGCTCTACTTTTTCTGGCCGAGTTGCTTGCCAACTTCGCGATGGCGGTCCACGGCATCGCTTTGCCCGAAGTCTTCCAGCTCGAAGAATTCCCGGACTTCAATTTCGCCGTCGGCATCGGGCCCCATTGGGGCAGGTGCGCGGCGAGCCCACTCGAGGGCTTCCTCTCGGGATTTGACCTGGATCACCCAGTAGCCGGCAATCAGCTCCTTGGTTTCGGCGAACGGACCATCAATAATGGTGCGCTTGCCGGGAGAATATTTGATGCGAAAGCCTTTGGAGCTGGGTTGAAGGCCGGAAGCATCCAGCAGGACGCCGGATTTGACCAGCTCTTCATTGTACTTGGCCATGGCGGAAAGCAGCTCTTCGCCAGGCATTTTGCCCGCTTCCGAGTCTTGGCTGGCTTTGACGATCATCATGAAACGCATGGTGTTACTCCTTGCAGAATGTTGGTTCCTCCATCTAGACGACGAGCAACCAAGGCCGGAATCGACATCACGGTGCTTCTCTAAAGGGCGGGCCATGGGAGCAGGGCGAAACGGCTAGAGCCAATAACCAACATCCGCAGAGCTGGGACCTTTGCTACAGAGTTGCCTTCTTGGCGCGGTTCTTCTCGACACGGGCTTTAACCAGTCTTTTCAGCAGGCCAGCGGGCAGGGGCTGGTCCTGGGAAAAGCGAATGGTGCCCTTGGAGATTTCAAGACCTTTCAGCTCGTTCGGATATTCCTGAAGGACGCTGCCACTGCCGGGGAAAAAGCTGCAATGTCGGGCGAAGGCGGCGTAACCGACGAGAAAGCCCTTGTACCGGAAGGCTGGTATGCCATAGCTGATGGCTTCGACGGCTTCCCTGGGCACGGAGGAGCGGATTACGGCGCGCACTTTCTTCAGCGTGGAGCGAGCCGGTTCGGGGACTCTGGCCAGATAGGCGTCCACGTCTTTTGCGCCCGAGCCGGCGGAAGCCGATTTCGGTGGTGATTTTGGCCTTGCAGCGGGTTTTGGAGTGCGTTTGCCGGTTTTGCGCAAGAAGGGCCTCCCCAGGGTGAGCGGCGGCGAGTCTATCATGCGTTTGCTTAGAAGGCTCCCGCGACAACGCCCAGAATGGAGCGAAGAAGGCCGAGTGCCGCTACCGGGCAACCGACAACATGTTGAAAAACAAGCACCTGAGACTGGGAGTTCCAGATCGCCAAGGAAACTCCGCAGGCAAGGTTGAAGGCTTGGCGAGCCGCGAACCACGCGAACCGGGAGAGCTGGCAGGACGCGAAATTGACGGCCAAGGTTACTGCGGCGAGGGTGCCAATGGACTTGAGAATTTGTAGGTTGGCGATCTGGCTTGTCATGTCCGTTCTCCTGCTATTTCTGCCTCTCGTGTATATGACGAACGAAGGGGCAGGAAAGCGACATGGCCAGGCAAGTTTTCTTGGCGGCAGGGAACGTGTTGCCGGGGATCACCGTATCTGATTCAGGCGAAAGGATTAACGGTGGCTGGGAGGGGTCGTCTACGATAGAACCAACCTTTTCGGGCAGTTAGGTGAGGTGATTCGATGAAGAAGCTTTTAGTGGCGATGCTGGTGGGGTGTGCGGGAGTGGCGCTTGGGCAAGAGGCGCCCAAAGGACCTCTGAGCGGCCGTTGGATCATAACAGCGGACTTCAACGGCACGCCAATCTACGTCAAGCTGGAGCTAGAGCAGCATGGAGACAAGCTGACGGGAAATGTGGACGGAGATAAGCTGGAAGGAACGGTAAACGGATCGGCAATTCAGTTTCTGTCAAAGGACGAACATGGCGGAACCGGTGAAGCAAAAGCCACGCTGAAGGACGGAGTCCTGACCGGAAGGTTCGTGTTTACCAGCGGCGACGACCCAGAGCATCCGGAGACGCACCCATTCACAGCGACGCTGGTTCCCGAGCGAAAAAAAGGAACGCCGCGCCGGCACGAGTTTGTGCCGACGGTTTTCTACCGGCGATTTTCGTTTGATAGCAAGCCGGTGCTGACGGTCGCGCCCGGAGACACAATCCATACGACAACGGTGGATGCAGGCGGAGCGGATGAAAAGGGCGTGACGCGAGTGTTGGGAGGCAATCCGGAGACGGGGCCGTTTTACATCGAGAGCGCGCAGCCGGGAGATACGCTGGTGGTGCACTTCACGCGAATCCGGCTGAATCGCGACTGGGCCATCAGCGACGACGGGATTGTGGACCGGGCCGTGGACAGCGATCTGGCGAAGAAGAATAAAGACCTGTGGAAGAATGTGCGCTGGCACCTGGATGCAGTGAAAGGGACGGCTTCGCCGGAGAAACCAGGGGAGCATATGGCGAACTATTCCGTACCGCTGCGGCCGATGCTGGGCTGCGTGGCGACGGCGCCGGGACCAGCACAAGCGCCGCCGGGAACGGGAGACTCCGGACACTACGGCGGAAACATGGACTTCAATGAAATCGTTGAAGGCGCGACGGTGTATTTGCCGGTGGACAATCCGGGAGCGCTGCTCTACGTCGGTGACGGTCATGGAGCGCAAGGCGATGGTGAATTGAATGGGAACGCGCTGGAGACTTCGATGGAAGTGGAGTTCACGGTGGATGTGATTCCCGACAAGCGAATCGCTTCTCCGCGAGTGGAATCGGCGACGCACATCATGGCCATGGGGCTGGGCGGGTCGCTGGAAGATGCCATGCGCGGAGC
The DNA here is from genome assembly GCA_964594885.1 of uncultured Acidobacteriaceae bacterium. GTDB lineage: Bacteria > Acidobacteriota > Terriglobia > Acidiferrales > UBA7541 > Acidiferrum. Next base: position 20,721 of record CAZQOB010000037.1, on the reverse strand, counting down.
CACCGGCAGCATGGCGGATTGGCTCGGCACGGACTACAAGCTGACGCCGTCGGAAGTGGCGCAAGTGCTGGGCAGCGCGGCCGAGTATCGCGTCAGCGAAGTGGCGGACCGCAACGCGGGAATCGTCCTGAAGATCAACAAAGAGCGATTGAAGGGACTTTCAGCGGCCGGGGCGAAGTAGCAAGAGACCGCCAAGTCAATCCAGGGCGGCGCAAAACTCGATGATGCGGGTGCGAGCGGATTTGACGAGCGTGGAGAAATTTGCGGCGGCGCCATCGTCGAGGAGCAAGGCAACGCGGTCGAGTTCGCCTGCGCCGACGCGGCCTGCCAATGCGAGACGTAAGGTATGAAAGAGCTCGCGGCCACGAACGTCGAGGCGGGTCTTGATGGCGTCAATGATGAGATTGAAACGTTCGGTGGTGAGCGGAGCGGGATCGAGGAGTTGCGCGGCGAGTTCGCGCAGGGCGTCGCGGGCAGCGTAACGCGAGAGCACGAGGTGCGACTCCACTTGTGCGAGGATTTCTTGCGCGTCGTAGTCAAACACCAGAGAAAGCAGGTCTTCTAGTGCCGCTCGGTCGCGGCAGTGTGGGCCGAGGAGCGCGGCGGCACGTTGACACCAGGCGTATTGTGGCTCGGTCAGCTCGCTGGTTTGCCAAGAGCGTTCGCGAAGGATTGCGGTAACGTCAGCGGCGGTGAATTTGTTTTCGGGAACGCTGGCTTGAGATTCGGTGGTCATGGGAGCGGACAGTCGCCGGGCTTACATCGGTGCACGGCCCCTTCCTGCGTCAGGATAAACAGGAGTAGCTGTGCTGCTTAGTCGGACGCGAGGGTGGCGACGACGTGGGCGGCGATGGCTTCACCGCGGCCAACGGCGTCAACACCTTCGTTAGTTTTAGCTTTTAAGTGAATGGTTTCCGGCGAAACGCCGAGTGAGTTGGCAAGGGCTTCGCGCATTTGCGGAAAGTGCGGGCCGAGCTTTGGCTTTTCCAGAATGACGACCACATCCACGTATTCCAGATGCAGGCATTTATCGGAAAGCAGTTTTCGCGTGTGCTGCAGAAACTGCAGGCTGTTGGCGCCCTTCCACCGGGGATCGGTGTCCGGAAAGTGCTTGCCTATGTCGCCCAGTCCGGCGGCGCCGAGCAGCGCGTCGCACATGGCGTGCGCGACCACATCGCCGTCGGAGTGGCCGACCGGACCTTTTCCGAATGGCACGGTAATACCGCCGATGACCAGAGGACGACCTTCAGCAAGGCGGTGCAGATCGTAGCCGATACCGCAGCGAATACTACGCGAGTTCATGCCTTGTGGGCCTTTCCGCGCTCCAGGTCGAGAATAAAGCGCGCGAGCTCCATGTCCGCAGGCTTGGTGATTTTGATGTTGCGCTCGGTGCCGTGCACGACGTGGACTTCGTGGCCGAGGCGTTCGACCAGGCCGGCTTCGTCGGAAGCATTCACTTCATCGGAGGCGGCTTTGGCGAAGGCTTCCTTCAGCAATTTGCTGCGGAAGGCCTGCGGAGTCTGCGCCATAACGAGGCGTTCGCGCGGGATGGTGGCGGTAATCAGCGCGGTGTCTTCGGGAAGGCTGCCGCGCTTGACTTCTTTGACGGTGTCCATCGCAGGGACGCCGAGGATGGCGGCGCCGCACTTGCGGGCCTCCTCGATGACCCGAGTGATCTGTTCACGAGTCGCGAACGGGCGGACGCCGTCGTGCACGACTACCAAGTCAACGTCGTCGGCAACCAGAGCCAATGCTGCGGCGACAGAATCCTGGCGAGTGGCTCCACCCTTGATCACCCGCAAGGTCTGCTTGAGCTTTTCCTGGCGGCAGCGCTCCTGTATCCGTTCCACTTCATCAGCGCGGGTGGCCACGATAATTTCGGTGATGAGGTCGCACGAAGCGAGGCGGCGAAGAGTGTGAAGAAAAATGGGGGCGCCGTCGAGTTCGAGGAACTGCTTGGGCGTTTCGCCGCCCATGCGCGTGCCCATTCCGGCGGCGGGCACGATGGCAGTGATTTTGATCATCGGATTTGGGGGCAGGATACTCAGAATGACTGGAAGCCGTTACCCCAAGAAATTGAGTTTACCTGAAGCCGCGAACAGTGGGAAATCGGGAACGTCGCGAAGTCAGGTTGCGAGGCGAAGCTAATGACGTGAAAGTCACTCGTTTGAATCCGGGATAGCGGGACGAGGCCCGCGGCCTCCCACAGCGGCCTGTCGCACGCTGGACGTGGCGTCATTTGCGTTCATCGAGACGGCCAAAGATCATTTTGCCGGCCGGAGTTTGATGAACAGAAGTCACGAGAATGTCCACAGTTTTGTTGATCAGGCGCCGGGCGCCATCCACCACGACCATGGTGCCGTCTTCGAGATAGGCGACGCCTTGATTGGCTTCCTTCCCTTCGCGCAGAATGAAAACGCGCATGCCCTCGCCCGGAAGAACGGCGGGGCGCAAGGCGTTGGCCAGTAGATTGATGTTGAGCACGCTGATGCCCTGCACGCTGGCGACTTTGTTCAGATTGAAATCGTTGGTGACGATCTTGGCATGCAAGCGTTGAGCCAGATCAATGAGCTTCCGATCCACTTCGCTGGAGGAGCCGGGATTGTCGTCAATGATGCGGACTTCGAGGTGCGGCATTTTGCGGATACCGTCCAGCACGTCCAGGCCGCGCCGGCCGCGCTGGCGGCGCAGCGAGTCGGCGGAGTCGGCGATCATCTGCAGTTCGTGGAGAACGAATTGCGGGACCAGCAGCGGGCCATCGAGAAAATGGGCTTCGCAGATGTCAGCGATGCGGCCATCGATCAGCACACTGGTGTCGAGCAACTTGGACTCGGCGCGGGAGGAAGATGCGCCGGGGCGAACCACGCCCAACAGCGGTTCGAGTCTCAGCAGATGCGCGCGCCGGGAGCCGATTATTACACCGAGGTAACCGAAGGCCAGCAGCGCCGCGACGGAGCAAAAGGACCTGGCAGCCTCGCTCAGCGAAGTGCGGAAAATGATCAGGGAGATGAGAAGGGCCAACAGCGAGCCGCTGAGGGCGCCGATCGCGCCGCCGACAAGGCTGACCGTAGAAGCCGCGCGAAGGAGAACCTCTGCGATCAGAACGGCGAAGGCTACGATCGCTCCGAGTACCGCAGCGGACCAGCCGTGCAGGCCAAACGGGGCCAAGCTCACACCGGCTGCGCAAGCAAAAATCAGAAAAAGAAGGCGGAAGATCCAGACATTGCGCGACGACGCCGGATTCGCGACGCGCGGGACCGATGCGAGTTTCGTTGCGGTTCGAGAGACGTCGTCAGGTTTTGACAACTCGGGCGTTGCGCGGCTCATGCGACCTCGCTGGATGTTCGGTCACTACAAAAATCAACACCGCTTTCCTGCCCAGCGAGCGGAATCATCGCGGCCGACAGGAACTAACTGGCTGAGACAAGACCCCAGTATTTATATACGGCGACGAAGAAATGCGTCAATAGAGCGGACGGAGTAACGTCAGGCGCGATAGATTCTGGGGACGCGGGCGCTGACGGCGCAAAGCAGATCGGAGGTAACTGTGCCGATGCTGCGGGCGATCAGGTTTGCGGCCAGGACGTGCTGGCCGTCGGCGCCGTAGATGGTTGCAATGTCGCCGACGGCGGCTCCGGGAACGTCGGTGACGTCGACCATCGTGACATCCATGGAGATGATGCCAACGATTGGCGCCTGGACACCGCGAACGAGAACGTGACCCCGGCCGCCAAGAGAGCGATGCACTCCGTCGCCGTATCCTGCAGCCAACACGGCGATTTTGGACGGTCGATCGGTGAGGAATTTCGAACCGTAACCCACGCCCTGGTCGGCCGGTACATCGCGCAAGCTGATGATGCGGGAACGTAAGCTCATGACTGGCCGCAACGGAAGCTGTTCTTCGGCTTGGCTACGGCGTTCGATCGGGTCGTAGCCGGGGTGGTAGCCATAAAGAATCGCGCCCGGGCGAACCATGTCCGCCCAGGTTTCAGGGCGAGACGCGATGGCGGCACTGTTGGCGAGGTGAATCAAACCGGGATCGATCCCGAGCGCGCGCAGCCGTGCAACCGCCTTGTGAAAGTTCTCTTCCTGCTCGCGAGTCTGTTCGGCTACGGGCCCCTCAAAGACTTCCGAGGAGGCCAAGTGCGTGAACACGCCCTGAAGTTTCAGGTGTACGGATTTTTCGTATTGACGGGCGAAGCAATCGATGTCGGTTGGCGCGATGCCCAGGCGGTTCATGCCAGTGTCAATTTTCAGATGGAAGCCGACAGATCGGTTGGAAAGCTTGCGGCGTTTGGCGGCAGTTTCCAGATTGCCAAGCTGCTGACAGCGGATCACGGCGGGAGAGATTTTGTTGGCGAGAAGCTGGGCTTCTTCGCCGGGCCAGAAGCTGGTAAGCGCAAGGATCGGATTGCGAACACCGGCTTTGCGAACGGCTTCGCCTTCTGCCGCACCGGTGACACCGAACCAGTCCGCGCCCGCTTTTTCCAGCGCTTTGGCAACTTGCGGACCCCCGTGGCCATAGCCGTTGCCTTTGACGATGCAGAGAACCTTGCGCGGCGTCGCGCGCTTCTCCGATTTCGGATTTACAAAACCGCGAATCGCGTTGAAATTATGCGTCAACGCGGAGAGAGAAACATCCGCCCAAACCGGGCGGCCATTACAATCTTCTGTTTTCTTTTGCAGGGACATTTTCTCTTGCGGTTCCGTTCGAAAAATTCGTGAGTCTCTATTTTACGGCATCCTCGCGCGGCCATTCGACTGTGCAGAACGCTGCAGCGAGAATGACAACAGGCCAATATGCACGCGTTGTTCCGAGAGCATGTGCGTTTGATGCTTGAAAAGAAAGGAGTTAGAGCTGACGGGCACGGAAAGGCGTGTCTTAACTGACGCGGCCATGGCAAAAGCACACACTGCCGCCCTACATGTCGTCCGGGGCAAATTGGGAGAAGGCGTCGGGCGCCGCTTCTTCGAAGCGCGTGAGGCGGCTGCGGAAAACGAAACGCACTTTGTCGGTGGGGCCGTTGCGCTGCTTGGCGACCTGAATCTCAGCTTGGTCCCGCTCTTCCGGCGAGGAGTCGAACTTGCCCCAATGCGGGCGGTATATGAACATGACGACGTCGGCGTCCTGTTCGATAGCGCCGGATTCGCGAAGGTCGGAAAGTTGCGGGCCGCGCTCGTCACGCTCGGGAGCGCGAGTCAACTGGCTAAGCACGAGCACCGGAATTTTTAGTTCCTTAGCCAGGCCTTTCAGGCCGCGGGAAATGCTGGCGACTTCTTCCTGGCGATTGTTGAAGCGGCCGCGGCCGGTGATGAGCTGGAGATAGTCCACCACGACGAGCGCCAGTCCCTTGTCACGCTTGAGACGGCGGGCCTTGGCGCCAATTTCGAGCACGCTGGTTGAGCCGGCGTCATCGATCCACAGCGGCGCGGAGGAGATGGTGCCGAGCGCTTCAGTCATGCGGCGCCAGTCTTCGCGGCTCAGGTGGCCGGTACGGAACTTGTGAGCGTCAATCTGGCCCACCGAGGCGACGAGGCGCTGCAGCAGCGACTCCTTGGACATTTCCAGACTGAAGATGGCCACCGGCTGGCCGGCGCGGATGGCGATATTTTCCGCTAGGTTTAGCGCCAGCGCGGTTTTCCCTTGCGACGGGCGTGCGGCAAGGATCAGCAATTCGGAAGGCTGAAATCCGGATAGCAGTTTGTCCAGCTCCGTGTAGCCGGTGGAGACGCCGGTGATGCTCTTGCCTTCACGAAAGATCTTTTCCAGGCGCTCGAAGTTGTCGCGGACGATGTCCTTGACCGGCACCAGGCCGACTTTGACGCGATCTTCGGCCAGCTGAAAGATGGAAGACTCAGCACCATCGAGGATGGCGTCGGCGCCGTCTTCCCCTTCGAGCGCCTTCTGCTGGATGTTGTGCGTGGCGTGAATCAGATTGCGCAGTAGCGCCTTTTCGCGGACGATGCGCGCGTAGTGCTCAACATTGGTGACCCGCGGCATGCCGTCGGCCAGCGACGCCAGGTACGGCGCGCCTCCGGAGGACTCGAGTTCACCAGAGCGATGCAGCGATTCGGTCAGCGTGACCAGGTCAATGGCCTGCTGGCTTTCACCGAGCGCGATCATCTGGTTGAAGACACGGCGGTGCTGGTCCAGAAAGAAGTCTTCGGGCTTCAGGCTTTCGATGGCGGCGTTCAGTGCGTGATTGTCCAGCAGAATCGCGCCGAGAATGGAGCGTTCGGCTTCCAGGTTCTGGGGCAGCGGGCGTTCGAGAGTGGGTGCGGCAGCCATAAGGGTAGCGTCTATATTCGCCTTTTATTCGCTTTATAGCAATTTTGTTTGCAACGCGCAAGACCGAAGTGCACCAGACTTTGCAGGAGCAGAACGTAGCGCGATCAAGTGCACGAATTGTGCGCGGCCGCGCGGTATACGTCAATCCAAGTACTGTGCAAAAGTTTGCGTGGCGGTGCAAAAGTGTGGAAGAAAATTTTGCGCGAGGTGATGTGGCATGATAGGGCCGCAACAAGCGTTGAGCTGAAATGGTGGAATTCATGAAAAGAAAAATCGCTTGGCAAATTTCTCCGGGGCGGACGTTGGCCATTGTGGCCTTGCTGATTCCAGTGACGTACGCCGGTTCTTCAGCCACACTCGCACAGGCTCAAGCTGCGCGGGCAATGGCTGCGGCCGGCAGTCCATATGAGCAAGCCGAGGAGCATGCCCGCTCGATTGCCAAAGAATTGCTGGCACGCGGAATTCCCGGATTCAACATCGCGGTCGCTGTGGATGGGCAAATCGTTTACTCGGAAGGTTTCGGCTTTGCGGACCTGGAAGAGCGCGTTCCCGTGTGGCCGACGACAAAATTCCGCATCGGCAGCGTCTCCAAGCCGCTGACCGCGGTGGCTCTGGTGCAACTGGTGGACGCCGGGAAGATCGATCTCGACGCTCCGGTGCAAAAATACGTGCCGACGTTTCCGGAAAAAGAAGCCAAGGTTACGCCGCGACTGCTGGCTGGCCATTTGGCGGGAATCCGCCACTACAGGGGCGATGAGTTCTTCATTGCCAAGCACTATGACCATGTCGCGGACGGCCTGAAGATTTTTCAGGATGATCCGCTGGTCGCGCCGCCGGGGACGAAATTCAGCTATTCGAGCCATGGCTTCAACCTGCTCAGTGTGGTGATCGAGAACGCGTCGGGCCAGGATTTTCTCGGCTACGTGCACGAGCACGTCTTTCGGCCGCTGGGGTTGCGCAACACGGTTGAGGACCAACCGGCACAAATCATTCCGCAGCGCGCGCGGTTCTATACCCGCTTGAAGGACCAGCCGGTGCTGAATGCGCCGTTCGTGGACAATAGCTACAAATGGGCGGGCGGCGGCTTTTTATCGAGCGCCGAAGACTTGGCACGCTTTGGATCGGCGCTGCTGCGGCCGGGCTTCCTGAAGCCGGAATCGCTGCGGCTGCTGTTTACGTCGCAAAAGACGCTCGCGGGCAAAGAGACCGGTTACGGAATGGGCTGGTTCATCCACAACTCCAAAAGCGGGCAGCGAGTTTACGAGCATTCCGGAGGATCAGCGGGCGGAAGTTCACAGCTGATTCTGTACCCCGACGCGCACGTCGTCGTGGCGATGGTCTGTAATTTCGAAGGCGATGGAGGCTGGACACGCGAGGACATCGAATCCATCGGCGAGGCGTTCGAGAAGAATTGACAAAAAGGGCGCGGCCAGCCGCGCCCTTTCGAGAAAAACGGAATGAGTGAGTCTAGGCTTCTTTTTCGACCGTGACCTTGATGCCGGCGGTCACGTCGCGAAAGACCTTGACTGTGACTTCGCGCTCACCGATGGTCTTGACCGGCTCGGCAAGCTGAACCTGGCGTTTGTCAATCTTGAAACCCTGTGCTTCCAGCCCTTCGGCGATGTCGGCGGAGGTGACCGAGCCAAACATTTGATCGTTCTCACCGGTCTTGCGGGCGAACTTGAGCGCCACGCCGTTCAACAGAGCGGCCTGCTTCTGCGCGGCTTCCAATTCGTTGGCGGTCTTCTTGGCCAGAGCGGTACGGATGCGCTCCAGCGCCTTCATGTTGCCGGGAGTGGCTTCAATGCCCAGCTTGCGCGGAATGATGAAATTGCGCGCGTAACCTGGTTTGACGGTCACGACGTCGCCGCGGTGGCCGAGCTTATCAACGTCTTCCTGCAGAATGATTTGCATGATCATATTCCTTTTCTAGTGCAAACTCGTCAGATACCAGGCCAGGCTAAGCCCGGCACAACATGTTCTACGCCCGTCTGGAGAATGGGGCCGCTACAAAATCTGCGGAGGCCAGAATCACCTACGCTGATGCCTGCGGTTGAGGCTTGGCGGCCTCGACAGCGCGCGGCGCGGTGCTGCCGACGGCGCTGCCAGCAAACGGCAGCAACGCAATGTTGCGGGCGCGCTTGATGGCCACTCCGAGCCAGCGCTGATGACGCGCGCAGACGCCGGTCATGCGGCGCGGAAGAATCTTGCCGCGCTCCTGCACGAACTGAGAAAGAATGTCCGCGCGCTTGTAGTCGATCAGATCAATCTTCTCGACACAGAACTTGCAGACTTTCTTCTTGCGGAAAAATTGCCGTTTGCCGCGCGGGCGTCCGCCGGGACCGCCCGGACCACCGGGGCCGCCTTCGCGGCGCCCTCCGCCAGGGCCGCCTTCGCGACGGCCGTGGCCGCCAGGACCGCTGGGTCCGCCTTCACGCCGCGGAGACGGCGTAGCAGGGGCTGCTGTCGCCGCCGGTGCTGGTGCTTGATTTTGTTCGTCTGCCATAACGTTTACCCTTTCTTTCTCAATTCGCTGCCGCAGCCAGGGCCGCGGCGAAATCGTTCACCTTCGAAAAATCCTCAAAAGAGCCAATCGACCAGACTCAATCCGCCGCGGGCTGCTCCACACCATGCGGAGCCGTAGGCGAAGGGGACGGGCGCTTCGGGCGGCGCGCCGCGCGCTTTTCGCGGATCGAGGCCAGCTTCTTCTGGCGCTTGATATCTTCGTCCAGGCGAATGGTCATGTACTTGATGACCGAGTCCTGCACCTTGAGGCGGCGTTCCAGTTCGTGGATCAGTTCGCCGTGCGTGGTGCGGATCTGGTAGTACACGTAAATGCCTTCGCGGTGTTTGGCCACGCGGTAAGCAAGCTTGCGCGTGCCCCAATGCTCGGTCTTTTCGATCTTGCCCCCCTTGTCAGCACAGGCGTGCTCGACGGCATGCTCCACTTTCTTGATCTCATCCTCCGGCGTCGCCGGACGGGCGATAAAAATAAGGTCGTACAGACGCTCTTCCATGTTTCCTCGTTTCTCTTTCAATGGCCACGGAGAAATCCCGCAACCGAACTTCTAAAAAAACCGATCTAAAGACCGGCCGCTACAAAACCCTCAGGTCGCCGCGCTTTCGCCGTCTTCCTGCTGCAGCTCGCGGCGGTTGTATTTGTTCATCGCCGTCTCGATTCCCTGCGTCAATAGCAGTTCTACAGCATCGGCCGCGTCGGCAATCATTTCCGCTGCAACTTCCAGCTCCGCCTTTTTCATCGGCCGCAGCACGTACTCTTTACGGTTGCTCAGCGGATGATCCGGGCCGCAACCGAGCCGAAGTCTGGCAAAAGCCTGCGTCCCCAGCGAACCGATGATGGACTTGGCGCCGTTGTGGCTGCCCGCGCTGCCTTCGGCGTGGATGCGAATTCCGCCCCAAGGCAACTGCGCTTCGTCCCACATCGCTAGCAGGTCTTGCGGACCAAGCTCGTACTTCTCAAGCAACTCCCGCACCGAGATGCCGCTCAGGTTCATGTAGGTCTGCGGCTTGGCCAGGATCACTTCCTGCCCGGCCAGCTTGCCCAAACCCACCAGTGCCTTGGCTTCCGGCCGCTCGACGCGAATGCCGCCCCGATTGGCCAGCTCATCCACGGCGAGAAACCCGAGGTTATGCGGCGTCCACTGATATTCCGGGCCAGGATTGCCAAGGCCGACAATGAGCCGCATAAGTCTCGCTTCGCAGGAAGAAAGCTACTTCTTCTTCTCCTGCTTTTCGCCGCCCTCGGCACCCTCTTCGCCTTCCACTTCCTTCTTGCCCTTCTTGATGACTTCGGGCTCGGCCGGCACTGCGCCTTCGGCTGCAACTGCCTCCGCAGGCTTCTCCTCTTCAACCCTGAGCGCCACGACGTGTGCCAGCACGCGTTCCGGCTCGGTCACCAGCTTCATCTTGTTGGCGTCCATCTGGATATCGCCGGCACGCACCGCCTGGTTCATCATCAGGCCGCTGACGTCCACCCTGAACTCACTGGGAATTTCAGCGGGCAAGCATTCGATTTCCACTTCGCGCGAAACGACTTCGAACACGCCGCCCTGCACCTTCACACCCGCGGGATCGCCGAACGTGTGTACGGGAACCTTGACGCGCATGCGAACGTCCATCGCCACCCGCAGCAGGTCCACGTGCAAGAGGCTGCCGGTGACCGGATCCACCTGCCAGTCTTTCACAATGGCCGGCTGCTCCTTGCCGCCGAATGCAACCTGGAACAACGTGTTGTGGCCGGTGGGCGAGCGGAGAATCTGGCCGACCTGCTTGGCGTTGACGCTGAGCGACAACGCGGCGTCCTTGCCGCCGTAGAGAACCGCCGGGATACTGCCGCCAACTCGCAGACGGCGAGCTTCATTCTTCCCGCGGGAGTCCCGCGATTCTGCTGTAACTACGATCTTTTCTGCCATTGCCTCTTCCTTTTTTACTCAACTTCAAGAGCCAGCGGCATAAAGCCGCTGCTACAAATTCAAATGAAGAGTTCGCTGATGGAGGACTCTTCGTGAATTGAACGAATGCCGCGCGCCAGCAAGTCAGCCACGCTGAGCACACGAATTTTCTTCAGCGCTCGGCCTGCATCTGTGAGCGGCACGGAATCCGTCGCCACCACTTCTGTGATGCGCGATTGTGCGATGCGCTCGATCGCTGGACCGGACAACACCGCATGGGTGCAAGCGGCGTAAACCTGCGTGGCGCCTTCTTTGATCAGCGCCTCCGCCGTTTTCACCAGCGTCCCCGCCGTATCAATGATGTCATCCACAATCAGAGTGCTGCGGCCTTTTACTTCGCCGATCAGGTGCATCACTTCGCTGACGTCCACATCCACGCGGCGCTTGTCCACGATGGCCAGCGGCGCATCGAGTCTCTTGGCAAAAAACCGCGCGCGCTCCACACCGCCGGCATCCGGAGAAACCACCGTCAAATTCGGCAGATTCAAGTTCCGGAAATGCTCAACCAGCACCGGCGAAGCATACAGGTGGTCCACCGGAACGTCGAAATAGCCCTGAATCTGCGGCGCGTGCAAGTCGAGCGTTAAAGCACGGCTCGCACCCGCAGTCTCCAGCAGGTCCGCAACCAGCTTGGCGGAAATCGGAACCCGCGGCTTGTCCTTGCGGTCCTGCCGGGCGTAGCAGTAGTACGGCAGCACTGCCGTGATGCGCCATGCCGATGCCCGCTTGAACGCATCGATCATCAGCAAAAGCTCGAGCAGGTGGTTGTCCACTGGATAGTGGCACGGCTGCACAACGAACACGTCGGCGCCGCGCACATTTTCCAAGACCTGAAAATAGATCTCGCCATCGCTGAAGCGGCCCAGCATGGCCTTGCCCAACGGCACGTCTAGATGCTTGCAGATGGCTTCTGCTAACACCGGATTAGCGGTTCCCGTGAAAATCTTGAAACGCTCGTCGTTCACGCTCTCTCCGCATGTGCAGTTCTAAGTTGCACGTACCAAGCCTGGAGTCCGAGGCAGCCCAGGAAACCTAGTGCTGGTACCGACAACTTAGGATTTAGAACCGATTTTTCCGAATCGCCGAGGATTAAACGCGACGCGTTCCAATCACGGAACGACTGTGGACCAGACCACGATACCAAGCGCGAGACACCGTCTCGCAAACGAAAGTCTGATCGAGCGGAAACCCAACAGCGGCTCGGCGCGCCTTTGCTGGGCTCGGGAAAACTCCAAACACCGCCGAACCGCTACCCGCCAGCAAGGCTTCTGTCGCTCCGTTTTGAAGCAATTCCCGCTTGATTTCGGCCAGACGGGGGTGCTGCTGGAAGACCGCTTCTTCGAAATCGTTGAGAAGAGGACCGCCCTGCAGGCTCCAGGCGAGAGCACAGAACTTATAAAGTTTAGGGTTTGTGCCCGGATTTGTCAATCGCGAGGGGAAAAGGGGCTGCGCGTTGATCCAGCGGTAAGCGTCTGGCGTGGGGACGTGGATCGCTGGAGGCGAAACCACCAGGATGTGGCGTTTGGGAATATCGGGCAGCGGATAAATCTCGTCACCTTTGCCAACACCGAGCGCCCGGCCGCCTTCAAGGAAGAACGGGACATCGGCACCGAGACTCGCCGCAAGCGCAAAGAGCCCCTCCCGGGAGATTTTCTTTCGGCTGAGGCGAAGGTACCCGAGCAGCGCGGCGGCGGCATCGCTCGATCCGCCGCCCATGCCCCGTCCTGCCGGAATGGTCTTCCGCAACTCAATCGCAACGCCATCGTCGCAACCAAATTCGCTGCGCAGCGCGGCAACCGCGCGATACACAAGATTTTTTTCCATCGGCTCACTGGAGAGCATTTCGTCGCCGGAAATATCAAGCTCGATTCCGCGCTTGCGCGTGGACTTCATCCGGAGTTCGTCTTTCAACGAGATGGTCTGGAAGACCGTGCGCAGTTCGTGGAAACCATCCGGGCGCTGGCCCAAAATTTCCAGGCGCAGATTGATTTTGGCAAAGGCTGGAAGGCGGACTTCAGGCATGGACGGTTTTAGTTTTTCACCGAATCCGAAGACGACTTTTGCGCTAGGCGATGTTTGGACTGCCCGAGTTTCTTTTCTACTTCCGCGACTCTGTCCGGCTCTACATCGGCGGGCAGCACGCGCTTCCATTCTCCGAGCGACTTTTCCCATTCGGCGGCAGCCAGTTCCGGCCGCCCGGTCTTTGCGTACACGTCGCCCAAATGCGCATGTATGGTCGGATCGTGCGAATCGCGTTGCAAAGCCTTGCGTAACGTAGCCTCGGCGTCGGCCAGCTTGTTCTGCTTGAAATAGACCCAGCCGAGACTGTCGAGATACGCTCCGTTGTACGGATCCTCAGCAAGGGCACGCTGCACCAAAGACTGGGCCTCGTCCAGGCGAATGCCCAGATCGCCCAGCATGTAGCCGTAGTAGTTCAAAACCGAAGCGCTCTTGGGATTCGCGTCCAGCGCCTTCTTGAACTCGACTTCGGCCTTGGCGAAAAATTTCTGGCGTTCGTAAATGGCGCCAAGCAAAAACCAGGTCATTTCGTTGTCGCGCGGCGCGCCGGGGACCGCTTCGGCTGTGCGCGCCGATTGTTCTGCTTCCTTATAACGGCGTGCGCGCTCGTAAATCTGGGCGATGTTCAAATAGGTTTCGCGATCTGCTTCCGTGCCGTTTAGTTGCGTGCGGACCAGCTTCACCGCTTCTTCAGTCTGATTCGATTCGCCGAGCAGCAACGCGTAGCTGGACTTGATCGCAGCGTCCTTCGGATACTTGGCGTAAGCTTCTTTCCCGGCCTGCAGCGCTTTGGCTAACTCCTTGGCGGAGCGGTAGGTATCGATAGTCAGCAAGCGCGCACGGCGATCTTCCTCTTCGCCCAACCGGCTCAATTCTTCGTAGGTATTGATCGCCGCCTGGAAATTCTGGGTGTCACGATACAGTTGGCCCAGCTGCTGGTACAGGACGCCCAGCGATCGCTTGCGCGACGGAATCGAAATCGACTGGCCCTTTACACCCGTCACGGCCTCGGAAAGTACGCGAATGGCATCTTCGTAGCGACCCTGAGCCTCGTACACCATCGCCTCGTTGTACATCACGTCGAGACTGCCAGGCGAATATTGCCGCGCTTTCACCAACGTCTCTTCGGCCTTGTCCATCTGGTGCAGTTCGCGGTAAACCTGCGCCAGCCGCAAGTAGATGTCGGCATCGTCCGGCATCAAGTCAGATAGTTTTAGATAAACCTTTAGTGCCTCGGAATATTTTTCTTCCGCTAAAAGTGTCTGGGCCAAGCCGCGCTGATGATTCAGTTCGCTCGGTTCGAGCTCTTCCGCCTTGCGGTAGGCTGCTTCGGCCTTCGGCAGATCCTTCACCTGCGTGTAGGCATCGCCAAGCAGATCGAAAAGCGTGCCGGAGGAAGATTTCGTAGTGATGCCCTCCAGCAGCGTGATCGCTTCGCCCGATTTCCCTTGGTCCAGCAGCAACTGTGTCAGCTGCTCAACGCCGGCTTCATTGTCGGCGTCGTTTTTCAACAGCTCGCGAAGCACTTCTTCGGCTTTTTCGTGCTTGTTCTGCAGGCGATAAAGGCGAGCCAGCCAAAGCGCGGACTCCGAGTCGGATGGATCGAGGCGCACCACTTCCTTAAACTGCTCAATCGCGCGATTCACCGTTTCCGACTGGCCCGCGGATTCGCTGGCGTTGCCCAGGCTACGCAGATAGATGTGACCAAGCAGGCGGCGAGTCTGCGCGTCTTCCGGATTGCGCTTTAACAAAGCTTGCGCTTCCAATTCGGCGTCGTGAACCCGCTGGGCCTTCCAGTACATCTCGGCCAGGCGCTCGCCGATGACCGGCGACTTGGGATCGAGCGCATAAGCCTTCTTGTAATATTCGATCGCCTGCGTCGCGTACTCGCTGCGGCTGGTCTCTTCGTACTGCCTTTCCGCAATATGGCCCATGGTGTAGTTAAAATAGGCGTCGGCACGGGAATTGGTCTGCGCCTGGTTCTCTTTTTGATCGAAGCCGGAACCCACAGACCCTTGGGCCGCCGGTTCAGACTGCGCGAGCGTGCTACCAGCCAAGAAAGTGGCGGCGAAACTCGTAGCAACGAGAAGTGTGTTGGTCTTCAAGAGATTCATATTTACCCTGGAAATAAAAAGTATCCCATGCGCGCAAGGGACGGTCAAAAGCGTTTTGCCCGCCGTTTCCAGAGGCCAGGTGGAAGGCCGATCGGGTCAAGACCTGACGAGCAAGTGCCATAGCTACTTTGTGTTCGACGCCGACGAGGTGAGAGGCGTTGCACGGGCCCTTGACTTGTTTCCATATTTCTGCAAATATCGAACTATGAAGAGAGCCGATCCCTTGCTGGTCACTCGCTCCGCCGATCGCTTTGCCGCCCTCGGAGCCGAGCCGCGCCTCGCTATTCTTCGTTTTCTGCTTTCCGTCCATCCGACCGGCGCGGTCGCTGGCGAGATTCAGGACGAACTGGAGGTCCCGGCTTCTACGCTCTCTCATCATCTGGAAAAACTGAAACAAGTCGGCTTGCTGACGGTTCGCCGGGAAGGCACTTTTCTTTGGTATTCGGCAAACACCGACGCCCTGCGCGAAGTGCTGGGCTTTCTCTACGAGGAGTGCTGCACGCGCAGCCGCGCCGTGGCGCCGGAGTCCGTCGTGCAGATTTCGATGTGATGTTTTAGGTAGGGAGTTGAATGCAAGAACAAAATATCCAAGAAGCTGTAAAGGAAAAATACGCGGCAGCGGCGAAACAAGCGGCAGCGGGCGCAGCAGAAACGTCTTGCTGCGACCCCGTCAGCAAGGATCTTTACGACGCGACCCAAACCGAAGGCCTGCCGGAAAAAGCACTGGCCGCTTCCCTTGGTTGTGGCAATCCCACGGCGCTGGCGCAACTGCAACCCGGTGAAACCGTTCTCGACCTCGGCTCTGGAGGCGGCATCGATGTCCTGCTTTCAGCAAAACGTGTTGGCCCGGCTGGCAAGGCTTACGGACTGGACCTGACCGACGAGATGCTGGAGTTGGCGCGCGAAAATCAGAAAAAAGCCGGCGTCACCAATGTTGAATTTCTCCAGGGCGCAATCGAAAGCATTCCGCTGCCTGACAATTCCGTGGACGTCGTCATCTCCAACTGCGTGATCAACCTTTCCGGCGACAAGGACCGCGTTCTGCGCGAAGCCTTTCGCGTATTGAAGCCCGGCGGGCGCTTTGCGATTTCCGATGTAGTCGTCCGCGGCGATGTCCCAACAAAGATTCGCAAAAGCATAGAACTGTGGGTGGGCTGCATCGCCGGCGCCCTCGAGGAGTACGAATATCACGAGAAGCTTTTTAACGCCGGCTTTGAATCCATCGAGATCGAGCCGACTCGGGTGTACAAGATCGAAGATGCGCGCGACTTTTTAGCGGCGGCCGGGTTCGGCGTAGGGAATATCGCTCCGCTGGTCGATGGCAAATTCATCAGCGCTTTCGTTCGCGCGATCAAACCAGCCGGCCGCGGCACGGTCGTCGGGCCATCTTGCAAGGGACAAAAATGGACTTGAACAAAGGCCAACGAGCAGACAAGCTGAAGCCCCCAGACCAAGGGCTCACCTAATCTTCCGGGAAGACGGCTCGAGCCATTCCGGCACGGAAGCTAAGAAAGCTCCGGTTGCGAAATGCGACTGCCCGCCTGGGTTCATCGCCCTTCCTGCTGCAAGTGAGGCGGGCAATGCAAAATACCTACAATGTTCTGTTCCTGTGCACGGGTAATTCCGCTCGGTCAATTTTCGCTGAAGCCATTTTGAACCATCGTGGCCGGCCGCAATTCCGAGCCTTCAGTGGAGGCAGTTTTCCCAAAGGCACAATTCATCCGAACGCGGTTAAGCAGCTGATTGCGGCAGGATTGCCTACCATCGGTCTGCGCAGCAAAAGCTGGGAAGAATTCGCAAGCCCCGGCGCGCCGCAAATGGATTTTGTTTTTACGGTCTGCGACAACACCGCAAACGAGGTGTGCCCGATCTGGCCCGGTCACCCGGTTACAGGCCACTGGAGCGTCCCCGACCCCACCGCGATCACAGGAACTCCGAAGGAAGTCGAACGCGCGTTTCGCGAAGTCTTTTTCATCCTCGAGCGGAGAATTGCGCTGTTCCGATGCTCGGTATGAAAGCTAAGGTCGCAGGAGTCGGCCGCTCTTGAGAACCTCGAACCGGAACCCTTGCGGTCAGTGCAAGAAGTGGCGCGTACCGGTAAACACCATCGCCATGCCCAGCCGGTCCGCTGCGGCGATCACATCGTTGTCCCGCACGGAACCTCCGGGCTGAATCACTGCGACCGCGCCGGCTTTCGCCGCTTCTTCTACGCCATCTGGGAATGGAAAGAACGCGTCCGAAGCAACGACCGAACCGGCCAACGACGATTGCGCCTTCATTACCGCTACTTTCACAGAGTCCACGCGGCTCATCTGGCCCGCGCCCACTCCGAGCGTCGCGCCATCCCTGGCGAAAACGATCGCGTTGGATTTCACGTGTTTGCAGACCTTCCACGCAAATTTCAACGTCGCGAGCTCTTCCGAGCTCGGCGCGCGTTGCGTAACCACTCTCAGTTCACTGGTATTAAGCTCACCTGCATCGGACTGCTGCACCAGCATCCCGCCCAGCACGCGTTTGAGCTGCAACTCCCGCTCCGGTTCCAGCCCGCCTGACGGCAATTCCAGCAGGCGGAGGTTTTTCTTGGTCGCAAAAATCTCACGCGCTTTCGCGTCAAAGCCCGGCGCGGCAATGCATTCGACGAAGAGCTTCACCACTTCTTCCGCGGTCGCAGCGTCTACCACGCGATTGAACGCCAGCACGCCGCCAAAAGCTGACACTGGGTCGCATGCGTAAGCCTGCAAATACGCATTCAGCAGCGAGCCCTGCTCCGCGGTTCCGCACGGATTGTTGTGTTTGATGATCACTGCCGCGGGCTTCGAAAATTCCGCAGCAATGCTGCGCGCCGCTTCCAGATCAACGTAGTTGTTGTAAGAAAGTTCCTTGCCCTGTAGTTGCCTGGCCGCCGCCAGACCCGAAGCCGGCTTTCCCGCCGGAGCGTACAGCGCCGCGGCTTGGTGTGGGTTCTCGCCATAACGCAGCGGCTGCTGCTTTTCCAACGAAATGGAAACGCGCTTAGGCAGAATCTCCTCGCTGACCAGTTCCACTTTTCCCGATGCCGCAGACAGCCGCTCCAATGCCGTGGCAATCATGCCGTCATAACGCGACGTCGTCGCAAAAACCTTGCGCGCCAGCTCCAGCCGCGTTGCCAAAGATGTTTCGCGATTCTCCTCCAGCTCAGCCGCTACCCGGTCGTAGTCGGCCGGGTCGGTTACCACGGTCACGCTTTCCCAGTTTTTTGAAGCCGAACGCAACATCGTCGGTCCGCCGATATCAATGTTTTCGATCAACTCCTCCACCGTCAGACCCGATTTCGCGGCTGCGGCCTCAAATGGATAGAGATTGACCGCCACCAGATCGATCGGCGCAATCCCGTGCTCGGCGGCCTGTTTCACGTCCCCGGCAAAGTGCCGGCGAAACAACAACCCGCCATGCACTTTGGGATGCAGGGTCTTCACGCGGCCGCCCAGCATCTCCGGCCAGCCCGTAAATTCCGCTACGTCTTTGACCGCAACGCCGGATTCGCGCAGCAGCTTCGCCGTACCGCCCGTGGAAAGAATCTCAATCCCCAGCGCCGCCAACCGTTTCGAAAAATCCAGCACACCCGTTTTCTCAAACACGCTGATCAGCGCGCGCTGCACCGCCATGTCGAATTCCTCCGTGAGATCGAAACAGCTCAGTGTAAGCGCTATGAAGTCTCAGGGAAAGTGCCGGTCTGTGGAAACTTTGCGGAAACAAGCGGCGGGAAACGCGAGGCTGCACGGACCTACGTTTTCACCAAAGCTTTCAGCTTAACCTGATTTTCTACTGTCTCGACGATATACTCGACCGCGGTGCAGTTCTTTTGCTGTTGCAGGTCTTTGGTCTTCTTGCGGACAAACTCCAGGAAGCCGGCGTGAGAAACGCGGCTAGTATCTTCCCCGGCCAACTTCTTGGCCTCCACGAAGGCGTGGAATAGCTTGTCCACCTTCTCTGATTCGCGCTCCGGCTCCGAACAGGTCATACGGAAGATCTGCGGCTCGGCCAGTTCAGCAACCGCCGTCGCATAGCGCGCTTCCGCTTCTGCTAGACGTTGCGCGCGCTCCGCTTCAATCGCCTTGGCCGCCGCGCCAAAATGCCGCTGCACGGTGCCTTCCTCCTTTCGTTTCATTCGTTTGCGGAAGATATCTTTGTATTTGGCGTAAGTTTGCGTGAGGTTATTGAACCGGAACCGCTGGCTGACCTTCATGTCGCCGGATCGCTCGCCGTACTTCTTGCAGATCAGGTCAATACGCCACTCAATTTCGCTGGGCGGACGCTTTCGTCCTCCGCCGAAGTATTGATCGTATTCGATCTTCAGCTGGCGGATGTCGCGCTCGAGCGCACCCAATTCTTCGTCAATGGTGGCCATGGCCGCAGTTGGTCATTTTCCATGGTAGGAGCCGGCGGTGGCAGCGTCAACGGCGGCCCCGCAAAGCGGAGCCGATGATGAACTGTACTGACGAAAGCGCACCTGTACCTAAGGACAGGATGGCAGGCCGCCAGCATCCCGACCTCGCACCGGGTAGTGGTCTAGTTTCAAATAAGCCTATATACTTGCGCGGGCAGGATGGCAAGCAGTATGCTGGTTTGCGTCCGCTGATGCCCCCTCATTTACCGGATCGGCGGCAAGGGAAGCATATGACCATAGCCGCTGGTTTCGTCCACCGTGAAGGCGTTTTGCTCTGTGCTGATACGGAGCTAACTGCCGGAGACCGCAAGCTGCACGCGAGCAAGATTTTTCATTTTGATTGTTCTTTGGGACGCTTGGCTTTTGTCTTTGCAGGGAATGTACACAATGCGATTGCGACACTCCAGAAAATCGAAACAAAAGTTAAATGTTCAAAACAGAATGCGATGGGCGTTATAGAGCATGTATTAGATAACGAATACAAACGACTCGTGCTGTGCCACCCTGCCCAATTCCATGACGCCCATGACTTCTCATTGATAGTTGCTTATAAGCCCCCCAAAGGCTCCGTAGAGATGTATTTCACAGACGCGACGGCTATCTGCCGCGAAAAGTTCCACGTAACAGTTGGAATCGGAGCGGTATTTGCTGACCAACTTATAGATGCTGCACGAATCGGCTTAGTATCGCGGAGTAATTATTTGACGTTGGCTGCCTACGTTCTCGGCTCTGTGAAAAAACGAATTACGAAATGTGGTGGTGCGTCCCTTTTTATTGATATTGGCCATGACGGATCACTCATAGAGTTGTATGGAGATGACTACTTAAAAGCGATTGAGAAATGGTTCGGTGTATATCAAATGCAGACCTGGGGCTTATTCGCGCATTTGGCCAACCCTGAGCTTTCCGATGAGCATTTCGCCCTTAACCTACAGAACTTCGACCAAAAGATGCTTGAGCAGCGCCAAGAATGGGCTGATCTAAAAGCTCGGCACATTCAAATCAGCGAAGCTCATAAGCTCATTAGTCGTTCAAAAGGGAAAGCAGCTCCTCAAGAGACCAAACGTGGTCGCTGAGTCCGGCTTCCATTGCGGGAGTGACGCGTAAGCTTTGGTGAATTTTGCAGAAGTTGTAAAACATGAAATGCAAGGCGACGGCATGGGCATGATTCTCAATCTTCTTACTGAATCCGTTGGTCAGGCGAGTAAACCGCCTCATGTGCATCCGCATGGTGAGATTCTGGCGTTCAACATGGCTCGTGCTCACATGGCGATAATCAGGGTCGCCAATAATCGGCTTCATTTCCGCGCCAATGCAACGGGCCGGGCTATAGCGCCGGATTTCTTCTTCGCTCGGAACTCCATAAATCTTATGAAGCATCGCATAGTCAATATCCATTCC